>NZ_JBDJLJ010000008.1:0-167825 GCF_039673305.1 Achromobacter spanius | reverse complement strand
CGGCATGGGCGTCGGGCGCCAGGCCGCGCCCGCGCGGGACGCCGGATCTTTCTATCCAACGATCCAAGATGGTCGAGATTCCCCATGTGCAAGCAACACGAATTCCTACGCATGTCCTGCCTGGCCGCCGCCATGGCCGCCTCGTTCTCCGCCTGGGCGCAGTCCGCGCCTGACGGCGTCGCCACGCTGGACCCCGTGGTGATCACGGGCGTCGCGCCCAGCGCGCCGCTGACCTTCACGACCGATCCGAAGCTGCCGCGCCAGCCGCTGCCGGCCAGCGACGGCACCGACTACCTGAAGACCATCCCGGGCTTCTCGGCGATACGCAACGGCGGCACCAACGGCGATCCGGTGCTGCGCGGCATGTTCGGCTCGCGCCTGAACATCCTGACCAACGGCACGTCCATGCCCGGCGCCTGCCCGGCGCGCATGGACGCGCCCAGCTCCTATATTTCGCCGGAGAATTTCGACCAGCTCACCGTCATCAAGGGACCGCAGACCGTGCTGTGGGGGCCCGGCGCGTCGGCCGGCACGATCCGCTTCGACCGCGACACCCCCCAGTTCACCGAGGCCGGCGTGCGTTTTGACGGCAGCCTGGTCGGCGGCTCGTTCGGACGCAACGACCAGACGGCGGACCTGACCGTGGGCAACGAAAAGGTCTATACGCGGGTCACGGCCAACCACTCCCATTCGCAGGACTACAAGGACGGCGACGGCAACACCGTGCCCTCGCGCTGGGACAAATGGAACGCGGACGTGACGCTGGGCTTCACGCCCGACGCGGACACGCTGTACGAACTGACCGCCGGCACCGGCGACGGCGAGGCCCGCTATGCCGGCCGCGGCATGGACGGCTCGCAGTTCAAACGCGAAAGCTTCGGCCTGCGCTTTGAAAAGCGCAACATCGGCACGGTACTGGACAGGGTGGAGGCTCAGCTCTACTACAACTATGCCGATCACGTCATGGACAACTACACGCTGCGCGCGCCGGATCCGTCCAGCGCCATGTCGATGGCCATGGCCGCCGACGTGGACCGCGCCACCTGGGGCGGTCGCGTCGCCGGCACCTGGACGCTGTCGCAGGACCTCAGCCTGGTCACGGGGCTGGACTTCCAGCAGAGCCGCCACCGTTCGCGCAGCGGAACGGACACCATGTCGTATCGCAGCGAGCCCTGGGTCAAGGACGCCGACTTCTCCAATACCGGCGTCTTCGGCGAGCTGACCTGGCGCGCCGCGGCCGACAGCCGCGTCATCGGCGGAGCACGCGTGGATTGGGCTTCGGCCAAGGATTTCCGCCAGACCACCAGCGGCATGATGATGCCCATGCCCAATCCCACCGCCAACGAGCGCCGTAGCGATACGCTGCCCAGCGGTTTCCTGCGCTACGAGAAGGACCTGGATTCGCTGCCCGCCACGGTCTACATCGGCCTGGGCCACGTCGAGCGCTTTCCGGACTACTGGGAACTGTTCTCGCCCGACAGCGGACCCGCCGGATCGGTCAACGCCTTTCAGGGGGTCAAGCCGGAAAAGACCACGCAGCTCGACTTCGGGGCGCAGTACAAGACGGAAACCCTGGACGCGTGGTTCTCGGGCTACGCGGGCTACGTGAACGACTTCATCCTGTTCAGCTACACGTCGGGTGGAATGATGGGCCCGTCGTCGCAGGCCACCAACGTCGACGCCCGCATATTCGGCGGCGAACTGGGCGCGTCCTACGCCGTGGCGCGGAACTGGAAGCTGGGCGCCACGCTGGCGTACGCCTGGGGTCAGAACCGCAGCGACGGCCGCGCGTTGCCGCAGATCCCGCCGCTGGAAGCCAAGCTCAGCGCGGCCTATGACGACGGCACCTGGTCAGCGGGGGCCTTGTGGCGGATCGTCGCGCCGCAAAAGCGCTATGCGCTGAACGAAGGCAACGTCGTCGGCAAGGACTTCGGCCCCAGCGCGGGGTTCGGGGTCTTTTCCGTCAACGCGGGCTATGCCGTGAGCCAGCAGGTCAAGCTGTCGCTGGGCGTGGACAACCTGTTCGACAAGACCTACAGCGAACACCTGAACCTGGCCGGCAACGCCGGGTTCGGCTATCCCGCGAATACGGCCGTCAACGAACCGGGGCGCAGCGTGTGGGCTCGCGTCAGCATCAAATACTGACGCGACCCGCCCAGTGTGCCGCCCATGGAGCCGTCCGCCCATGGGAAAGCACATCGGGCACGCTACTTGCTCAGTCCATGGCGCATCGCCTTTCATTGTCCTCTGGAGAAGCGTCATGGAAGACTTCAAATACACGTTCGTCCCCGGCACCACCACCGTCCTGAGCAGCGCGGAACGCCGGGCGCAGCGCACCCTGGCGGCGGCCGAGCAACTGCTGCACCCGGAAAGGGCGACGCCCGTGTCCATGTCGTCGGTGGAGGCCGAGCTTGTCAGCTACGTCAAGCAAGCCTATCGGCCGCGCGCCGCCTGGTAGGCGCTGCGCGGACTGACGGGAACGGGGCGCCTGCGGCACAAAGGGCGGCCCCGTCCGCGGTTCATTCCCGCGGTTTATTCGATCGGCGCCCGCATCACCAGGGCGGTGATCGTGTGGTTCTTCCAGAACATCTGGTGTATCCGGGGCAGCAGCGCCTGCAATTCGGATTCGGTCACGGCGTTGAACGTCACCAGCACCGCCGGCCGCGCGCCTTCGCTGGGCACGCGCCGGATGGCGTCCAGTTCCGGAAAGCCGTACTTGTGCAGGAACATCCGGATATCGTCGTCGGACGTGCTGTCTTCCACATGATTGATCAGCAGGGCAGCCATTGCCGGTCTCCGCAAGTCAGAATTTCTCGGGCACGTACCTGAACGGGTGGTCCGGCTCGACGTAGCCCTTGGGTTTCTGCCGCTTGGGCAGCTTGATCTTGTCGTGGGGCAAGTCGGTGTAGGGAATGCGCTCGAGCAAGTGGCTGATGATATTGAGCCGCACGCGCCGTTTGTTGTCCGAACGCGCGACGAACCAGGGCGCCGCCGCCGTGTCCGACGCCTTGAACATGTCGTCCCGCGCGCGCGAATAGTCGTACCAGCGGCTGTACGAATCCAGGTCCATCTTCGTCAGCTTCCAGATCTTGCGCTCGTCGTTGATGCGCGCCTGCAGGCGGCGGGTCTGCTCCTGTTCGCTGACTTCCAGCCAATACTTGAACAGCAGGATGCCGGAATCGATCATGACCCGTTCGAAGAGGGGCACGCCTCTCAGGAAGGTTTCCACCTGCTCGTCGGTGCAAAAGCCCATGACCCGCTCCACGCCGGCGCGGTTGTACCAGCTGCGGTCGAAGATGACGACTTCGCCCGCCGCCGGCAGGTGCGGCATGTAGCGCTGCAGGTACATCTGGGACTTTTCGCGCTCGGTGGGAGCGGGCAGGGCCACCACCCGGAAAATCCGCGGGCTGACGCGTTCGGTGATCGCCTTGATGGTGCCGCCTTTGCCGGCGCCGTCGCGGCCTTCGAAGACGATGCAGACCTTGGCGCCCGTATGAACGACCCACTGCTGCAGCTTGACCAGTTCCACGTGCAGTTGAGCCAGCTCTTCTTCGTAATCTTTCCTGGAAGGGCCGGCCTGCGCCGTCGGTTCGGGTTGATCCTTGTCCTGCTTCTTTTTGGCCATCGTCGCGCTCCCGAAGGTGTTGCACGAGTGAAACGCATCATGATGCGGTTCGTTTGAATATATTGCCGATTCGCGCCGCCGGGTAGACCCGTTACGTGTGGAATTACGGGGACGTACCGCGCTGCGCCATAGCGGAAATACCGAAATGCAAGATGGGCGGGCACGACGCTTGCTGAACGCGTCGACGGCCGCGGTCCCGCAGACCGCCAGCGAACTCAGGGTGACAGCCATGCAACCTTCCTCTCCCAATCCGCCCGCGACTTCCGGGGAGCCCGGGTCAGCGCCCGGATCGCCGCCCGACACCGCCCGGCCCCTGCCGGCCAAGGACGGGTCCGCGCCCGTCAAGCCGTCGGACGCCAGTGACAACACGCAGGGCAACGAGGTCCACGACGAAGACCTGGAGCCCACCGACGCCACCGATGAAGACAACGACTCGGACAGCGCCGGGCGCCATTCCTGAACCGCCACGGGAGAGAACCATGATGGAAAAGACCGCAACACTGGGCTGGGCCGTCCTGCTGGGCGTCCTGTCGAACGTATCCTCGGTGTCCGCCCAGGGGGCGCCGCAGTCCGTGACCGAAGTCCGTGTCGACGTCGCGAAGGTGGACGCGGGGTATCGCGCGTCGAAGATCAGCGGCGCGACGGTCTACAACGGCAAGAAAGAAAAGATCGGCACGGTCGACGACCTGATCCTGGGTCCGCCGGACTGGGTGCCCTATGCCGTCCTGTCGGTGGGCGGCTTGCTGGGCGTGGGCAACCATCTTGTGACCGTGCCGTTGTCGAAGATTCAGGTCGCTGGCGACCAATTCGTCCTGCCCGACGCGACCAAGGACACGCTCAAGGCGCTGCCGGAATTCAAGTACATGAAGTAGCCCGACGGCGACGCGCCCCAAATCGGCCCCACCTTGCAGGAGCCCGTATGAAGAAGGATGATGACTTGCCCCGTTCCGGATCCCGCTCCCCGTCGCTGGCGCGCCAGCTCAAGGACATCGACGACCGCCGTCCCGATTTCCCCGGCGAGCACATCATCGTATTCGGCGTGGGCGTGCTGCTCATGCTGGCCGGCATGCGCAGCCGCACCGTGCTGCGCCGGACGCTCATCACGGCCGCCGGCACCGCGCTGGTGGGCCGCGCCGCCAGCGGCACCGGCGGCATTGCCAAAGTCGCGCGCGTCGTCAAGCGGCTGGGTTGACGGCGTGCACAGGAGCCTGCCATGGCATCGAGAACCATCTGGAAAGGCGCGATTTCGTTCGGCCTCGTCCACATTCCGGTAGGCCTGCACACGGCCACGACGGAGTCGGGCGTGGACTTCGACTGGCTGGACAAGCGGTCGATGGATCCGGTGGGCTACAAGCGCATCAACAAGCGCACCGGCAAGGAAATCGACAAGGACAACATCGTCAAGGGCGTGGAATATGAAGACGGCCAGTACGTCATCATTTCCCCCGAAGAGATTGCCGACGCCTACCCGAGGACGACGCAGACCATCGAAATCCAGCAGTTCGTCGATGCGGCGGGCGTGTCGTTCGTGTACCTGGAGCGTCCGTACTACGTGGCGCCCATCAACAAAGGCCAGAAGGTGTACGCCTTGTTGCGCGACACGTTGGCCAAGACGGGCAAGATCGGCATCGCCAAGGTGGTGATCCAGACCAAGCAGCACCTGGCGGCGCTGATTCCGTCGGGCGACGTGCTGGTGCTGAACCTGATGCGCTGGGGCGACGAGGTCAAGTCGCTGGAGGGCCTGGACCTGCCCAAGGCGGGAGCCAAGGGCATGAGCCCCAGCGCCAGCGAATTGAAGATGGCGAAGATGCTCGTCGAAGACATGTCCGGCGAATGGGATCCCGAACAGTACAAGGACGAGTTCAAGGCCGCCGTGATGAGTCTGGTGGAGAAAAAGGCCCGCGCCGGCAAGACCGAGACCGTCATCGAGCCGCAAGAGGAATCTCCCGCGTACGCCGACAACGTCATCGACCTGACCGAATTGCTGCAGCGCAGCCTGAAGGGCGGCAGGTCGGCCGCGGCGCCCAAGTCGACGGCTTCCGCCGCCAGGAAGACAGCTGCCCGCAAGGCCCCGGGCAGCAAGGCGCCCGCGAAGGCGGCGAAGTCCGGGGCCAGGCCGGCGGGCAAGACAGCGGCCAAGGCAGCGGCGAAAGCTCGCAAGGCGGCCTGACCATGGCCGATACGCTGAAGAAATATCGCGAGAAGCGGGATTTCAAGGTGACGTCGGAACCGGCCGGCGGCGGCGAGGCCAACGCGGACGCCCGCACGTTCGTCATCCAGAAGCACTGGGCCAGCCGGCTCCATTACGATTTCCGTCTGGAACTGGATGGCGCCATGAAGAGCTGGGCGGTGCCCAAGGGTCCCAGCTACGACCCCGCCGTCAAGCGCATGGCCGTCCAGGTCGAGGACCACCCCATTGCCTACAACCAGTTCGAGGGGCAGATACCCGAAGGCCAGTACGGCGCGGGCAAGGTCGTCATCTGGGACGAGGGCCGGTGGGCGCCGGTCGGCGATCCGCGCAAGGGCTATCGCGCCGGCCACCTGAAATTCGACCTGCAGGGGATGAAGATGCAGGGAAGGTGGGCGCTGATCCGGCTCAAGGGCAAGGAAACGGAAAAGCAGCCGCCGTGGCTGCTGATCAAGGACCGCGACGAGTACGCCCGGGCCGAGCGCGAATTCAGCGTGGTGGACGAAATGCCCGACAGCGTCGTGCCGCTGCGGGGGGAGGGCACGCGCGCAGGCAAGGGCAAAGCCAGGCCCCAACGCGCGCGCAAGGCCCAACCGGGCACCGACCAGGCCGCGCTGCCCGGCGTGGCCGCGGAACTGCCCGCCATGCTCACGCCCCAGCTGGCCACCCGGGTGGCCGGCGGGCCGCGGCACGCCGAGGACTGGCTGTACGAGATGAAATTCGACGGCTATCGGCTGATGGTGCGCATCGACGGCGCCGACGTGCGGGTCTACACCCGCAATGGGCACGACTGGAGCGCGAAACTGCCCCACCTGGCCGAGGCCTTCCGCGGCCTGCCCGCGAAATGGGCCTGGGTCGACGGCGAAATCGTCATGCTGGACCGCGACGGCATTCCCAATTTCCAGGCGCTGCAGAATGCCTTCGACGGCCAGCGCACCCAGGACATCATCTTCTATGCGTTCGACCTGCCGTTCATCGGCGGCAGGGATTTGCGGCAGGAACCGCTGCGCGTGCGCCGGGCGCTGCTCAAGCAATTGATGGACACGTCGAAGGACGATCACCTGCGCTATAGCGAGTCGCTCGACGCGCCGCCGGGCGACCTGGTGGCGTCCGCCTGCAAGATGGGCCTGGAAGGCATTATGGCCAAGCGCCTGTCCTCGGCCTATGTGTCGCGCCGGGCGGATACCTGGGTCAAGGTCAAATGCGCCCGGCGCCAGGAGTTCGCCATCGTCGGTTACACCGCGCCCAAGGGCGCGCGCGCGGGCCTGGGCGCGCTGCTGCTGGCCGTCAACGAGCCGGACGGCACGCTGCGGTATGCGGGCAAGGTCGGCACGGGATTCGACGACCAGACCTTGATATCCCTGCAGGCGCGCCTGGCGCGCATCGAGACGGATGAAAAGCCGGTTGCCGGCGGGGCGGGGGGATCAGGGGTGCATTGGGTCAAGCCCGAACTGATCGCCGAAGTCTCGTTCGGCGAATGGACCGGCGGCGGCCATATCCGGCATTCGGTCTTCCGCGGGTTGCGGCAGGACAAGCCGGTAAGGGCGATTTCTCGGGAGAAGGCCGTGCCGGTAAAGGATATCGAAGGCGGCGACAGCGCCAGCAAGCCCGCTGCGGCGAAGCGGGCATCGCCTGCGGGCGCCAGGTCCGGCAAGACCGGCAAGCTCACCCACCCGGACCGCGTCATCGATCCGTCCACGAAACTCACCAAACTGGACCTGGCCCGTTACTACGGGCTGATCGCGCCTCTGCTGCTCGAGCACCTGAAGGGCCGCCCCGTGTCATTCCTGCGGGCGCCGGCAGGCATCCAGGGCGAGTTCTTCTTCCAGAAGCACCTGGAGGCGGCCATGCCGGGCGTGAAGGCGCTGCCCGCAAGGCTGGACCCGGACCATCCACCGCTGCTGGAAGTGCCCACGCAGGAAGCCATCATGTCCGCCGTCCAGATGAACGTCGTGGAATTCCACACCTGGAACGCGGTCAAGACGTCCATCGGCAAGCCGGACCGCATGCTGTTCGACCTGGACCCGGGCGAGGGCGTGGACTGGGCCACCATGCAGCAGGCCGCGCACCTGCTGCATGTGCTGCTGCAGGAGATCGGCCTGCGGGCCTGGCTCAAGACCAGTGGCGGCAAAGGGCTGCACGTTGTGGTGCCGCTGCGCCGGCAATACGGCTGGGACGCGGTGAAGGGATTTTCCCACGCCATCGTCCAGCACCTGGCCCGCACGCTGCCGCAGATCTTCGTGGCCAAGAGCGGGCCGAAGAATCGGGTCGGAAAGATCTTTGCCGACTACCTGCGCAACGGGTTCGGCGCCACGACCGTGGCGGCCTGGTCGGCGCGCGCCCGTCCCGGGCTGGGCGTGTCGGTGCCCGTGGCCTGGGACGAACTGGACAAGATCAAGGGCGGCGCGCATTGGACGATCAGCGATATCCATGCGCGCCTGGATACCGGCAACACGCCCTGGGACGACTATGCGCCGCAGGCGGCGGGCCGCGCGATGGCGGCGATGGAGTTCGAGCCGTAAGCGCACAGGCCCGCGAAACGCGGCGCGCGGCGGGGCGGCAATTGCACTTTGTTGCATCCGGGCAGCGGCGCGTAGGCAAAATGCCTTGAATGTCCCCACGGCGCAGCAGGGTTTCCCACAGGAGGCTTCCGATGCCAGCCAACGCCACCCGCACAGGAATCATGGACAGCCCCGAAGGCTACGGCATCGTCAGCCGCACCCTGCATTGGCTGATGGCCGCACTGCTGCTGTGGCAGTTCGCCAGCGCGGCCGCCCGGCAGTTCATGCCCGACACGCCGGTCGAGGATTTCTTCTGGTTCTCCCATACCTCGCTGGGTTTCCTGCTGTTCATCCTGGTGCTGGTGCGCGGCGCCTGGGCGCTGGCCAACGCGCGCCGAAGGCCGAACAGCGGCCTGGCGGCGCGTTGCGGCCATGTGGTGCTCTATCTGCTGATGCTGGCGATCCCGACCCTGGGCCTGTTGCGCGCGTACGGCAGGGGGCGCGGCTACTCCCCATTCGGCATCGAGCTGTTCGCTCCCAGGGACCGGGAGATCGACAGCCTGGTCCAGCTGGCGAATTCGTGGCACGGCTTGTTGGGATGGACGCTGATCGTGCTGGCGGCCGGCCATGTCTGTATGGCGTTCCTGCACCGCAAGCCGAACGGACAGCGCGTCCTGTCCTATATGACCAAAGGACAATGACGGACCGGCGGCCGTGCCGGCCCGCACTGGAGGGGCTCATGCAGCGGGAAGAACTCTTGGCCATGATGATCTCGGTTTCCGCGCCTGCTCCCAAGCTGGACGAATGGGACCGGGTGCTGTCGATCTACGCCGGCTACCTGGAGGGCGTGGCGTCCAAGCTGTCCGAAAGGGAGTTGGGCAACTTCATCGGCGCGGGCGCCATGTTCTACCGGACGCTGTGCCAGGCCGACGCCTATCGGCGGGAAGCGGTCTGGGGCGGACGCAAGAAAGACGGCTAGCCTGGCGCCGGTCCGGGGTGCCCGGCGGCGGCGCCATCGGGAAAAATTTACCAGCGAGGGTGGAAATCGCGCGCGCCGCCAGGCGCCCGCCCGACCACGCGGGTACGGCGCTTGCTGCGGCCAGCTGAGTCGCCCGCAAGGCGCGAACGCTTCGCGCCAGGGATCGCCAGCCAGAAGGACAGCCATGCTACGCAGACGGGTAAGGAAGCCGACCGGGAGGCACGAGGCCTCCCAGGCGCCTGCGCTGGCCGCCGGCGCAGACCTTGCCGCCCAGTCCTTGCCTCAGGGTGGGGGGCCGGCCGCCGAGGCCAGGGAGGGTCACGCCATCTGGGCGATCGGCGACGTGCATGGCTGCTGCCAGTCGCTGGACGCGCTGCTGGCCAGCGCCGAGATCGCGGACGATCCTGACTGCAGGCTGTGGTTCGTGGGGGATCTGGTCAACCGGGGGCCGTCGTCGGCCGACACCCTGCGGCGCGTCATGGCGCTGGGCGACCGCGCCACCGTCGTGCTCGGCAACCACGACCTGCGCGCGCTGGCCATCGCTGCGGGCTGCCAGCGGCGGAGCCCGAACGACACCATGCTCGACCTGTTCGACGCGCCCGACGCCGGCCAGCTCCTGGACTGGCTGCGGACCCGGCCGCTGATGCATGTTCACGGCCGTCACGTCCTGGTGCATGCGGGGGTGTTTCCCGGCTGGAACGTGCCGGCGGCACTGGCCTGGGCCGGCGAGGTGGAAGCCCTGTTGCGGGGCAGCCAATGGCGACGTCACATGCGAACCCTGTGGGGGCCGGCGCCGCTGGCATGGAGCGCAAAGCTGGACAGAGAAAGACGCCTGCGCTTCATCGTCAGCGCGTTCACGCAGATGAGGCTGTGCACGCGCCGCGCCTCCCTGGCGCCCGGCGCCAAGTCGGTGCCGGGCCGTTGGCCGCGCGAGACGGTGCCCTGGTTCGACCTGCCGCGCCGCACGGCCGGCGACAGGACCATCCTGTTCGGCCATTGGGCGACATTGGGCCTGCTGGTGCGGGCGGACGCGGTCTGCCTGGATACGGGGTGCGTCACAGGCGGTCCGCTGACGGCGTACAGGCTGTCCGACCGCAAACTGCTGCAGGTCGCGCGCGAGGCGCTTGCCCAGGTTGCATGAGCGCCTAGGCCAACAGCCGGTAAGCCAGGCCCAGGATGAACAGCAGGGCGGTGCCTATCGCCCAGAACGCCAGCGACAGCCAGGCGCTCAGGGGAACCGGCGCCTGCGGGCCGGGGGCGGGCGGCCGTTCCCGCACGCCGGGCAGCAGGTCTTCGTTGGCCGCGCAAGGGAAGGGGGGCAAGGCCCGGCTTGCGAGATTGCCGGCGGTAGCCTGCGGCGCCCCGAAGGACACCATGATGTTGCCGACTGAGGTCGGCGAGGGAAGGGGGTCCGGCGAGCTCATGGCGAGCCTCCGCGATCGAGGACTACGTAAGGAAAGGGCGAGATGGCCACAGCAAGCCGCGTGCCCGCGCCGTGGACACTCGCCCAGGCGGGGGCGCGGCGCCGCTTCCCCTGATCCCGTCAAACACTTACGATACCGGCAGGCGCCAAGCGGTTTCCGCCGCGCTTGCCCGAATCGACTGGAACGTGACGGCCGCAATTCAAACACGGAGCATTCATGAGCGATTACCCCGATACTCTTCTTTTGATCGATAACGAATGGCGCGAGGCCCGCGGCGGCGCTCGCATCGATGTAGTGAACCCCGCCTCCGGCCAGAAGATCGGCCAGGTGGCCAGCGCCAGCCGCGAGGACCTGGACCTTGCACTGGCGGCGGCCCAACGCGGTTTCGAAACCTGGCGCGACGTGTCGGCCCATGAGCGCTGCGCCATCATGCGCAAGGCCGCCGCGCTGCTGCGCGAACGCGCCGACTCCGTCGCGCGCCTGCTGACGCAGGAACAGGGCAAGCCGCTGTTCGAAGCCCGCGGCGAAGTCCTCGCCGGCGCCGACATCATCGACTGGTTCGGCAACGAAGCCCTGCGCGTCTACGGCCGCATCGTGCCGTCGCGCAATCCGGCCGCCCAGCAACTGGTCATCAAGGAGCCGGTCGGCCCCGTCGCGGCGTTCACGCCGTGGAACTTCCCGGTCAACCAGATCGTGCGCAAGCTGGGCGCGGCCCTGGCCACGGGCTGCTCCTTCCTGGTGAAGGCGCCCGAGGAAACCCCGGCTTCCCCCGCCGCGCTGCTCAACTGCTTCGTCGACGCCGGCATCCCCAAGGGCGTCCTGGGCCTGGTCTTTGGTTCGCCGGCCGAAATCTCCAGCTACCTGATTCCGCATCCGGTGATCCGCAAGGTCACCTTCACGGGCTCCACGCCGGTGGGCAAGGAACTGGCCGCGCTGGCCGGGCGCCACATGAAGCGCGTCACGATGGAACTGGGCGGCCACGCCCCGGTCATCATCGCCGAAGACGCCGATGTCGAACTGGCTGTCAAGGCCTCGGGCGGCGCCAAGTTCCGCAACGCGGGCCAGGTCTGCATCTCGCCCACGCGCTTCCTGGTGCACAAGAACGTCAAGGCCGCCTTCGAGCAGGCGTTCGTGGCCCACGCGGAAAAGCTCAAGCTGGGCGACGGCCTGACCGAAGGCACGACGCTGGGCCCCCTGGCCAATGACCGCCGCCTGGCGGCCATGGACAAGATCGTCAAGAACGCCAGCGAAAAGGGCGCCCGCCTGGCCACCGGCGGCAAGCGCATCGGCGGCGCGGGCAATTTCTTCGCCCCGACCATCCTGACCGACGTGCCGCTCGAAGCCGACATCTTCAACGAAGAACCGTTCGGCCCGATCGCCGCGATCCGCAGCTTCGACACGCTGGACGAGGCCATCCGCGAAGCCAACCGCCTGCCGTTCGGGCTGGCCGCGTATGCGTTCACCCGCTCGATCAAGACGGTGCAGGAACTGACGCGCCGCCTGGAAGTGGGCATGCTGTGGGTCAACCAGCCCGCCACGCCGTCGGCGGAGCTGCCCTTCGGCGGCGTGAAGGACTCCGGCTACGGGTCCGAAGGCGGCCCCGAGGCGCTCGAGGCCTACCTCGTCACCAAGGCGGTATCAGTCGTCGGCGTGTAAACGCCGGATCGGCGCGCCCCGGGTCCGCCGCAGGCGGATCCGGCGGACTGCCTCGATGGGTTCCCGGGGCGCACGCCGCCGTTGCAAAATGCGTGGAAGCGCAGCAGCGTGCGTGCGGCGCGCGGCAATGCGGCCCCGGTAATCTGCTTTGAAGCGCCCGTCGGGGCGTCGAATTGATAAGGGTGCTTACGCACCGTTGCCTGTCCCTGCCGCAAGGCTTGGGTAATGTCTGTTTGATATGTCTAACCCGGAGATAGACGCATCAATGCATTCCTCGCCGTCCTACAAAACGATTGCCCAGGCCCAATCCCGCTCACACCGTTCGCTGACCTGGCTGCAGGAGCGCAAGCAGTTCGTCAAGGCGCTGCTGTCCAACCCCGCCGCGATCGGGGCGGTGGCGCCCTCGGGCGCGGCGCTGGCGGCCGCCATCACCGAATCGATCGAGCCCAAGTCGGGCAAAGTCCTTGAATTGGGCTGCGGCACCGGGGTCTTCACGCGCGAAATGCTGCGCAAGGGCGTGGCGCCGTCCAGCCTGGTCCTGGTCGAGCAGGATTCCGAGATGAGCTCCAGCCTGCGCAGCCAGTTTCCAGAGGCGGCGGTGCTGCAGGTGTCGGCGCAGGACCTGTCCCGCGACAGCCACCCCGAGCTGCACGGCATCGACGCCGCCATCTGTGGGCTGCCCCTCAGGAACATGAGCGGGGCGCACCACCACAAGCTGCTCACCGCCGTGTTCGAGGCCATGCGCCCGGGCGGATCCATGCACTTCTTCACGTACGGCGTGCGTTGTCCCATTTCCGCGGGCGTGCTCGAGGATTGCGGCCTGTTTGCGCGGCGTGTGCGCTTCGTCCCGCTCAACCTGCCGCCCGCGTCCGTCTACAGCCTAAGCCGCCAGCCCTGACCTGGCGCAGCCGCGCCGGCGAACATGGCCGGGCAGGGCGCCAGCCTCGGCCTGCGAATTAAGGTAAGGATCTGTTGCCGCCAAATCCGGCGTGGCCGTTCACGCGCAGAATGAAAAGCGGCCTTCGAGGCGACACCTGGTGCAAGCGCGATCAGATCTGCGCGCTGCCGCGCCGGCGTCGCATCGCGGCTCCCGCATCCCTCCAGTTCGCCGGCCATCCGATTTCCTCACGTGCATACGGCGTCAGCCGGGCCGGCGCCCGCGGGTGTGTTTTTCCTGATTCAGGTTTTGCTGCATCCATTTCCGGAGAGCATCGTGAAGAGAAGAACATTCCTGACCACCGGCGCCAGCGCGGTCGCCGCCCTGTCCACCCAATCGGCGTTTTCCCAGTCTCCGCCCGTGCCGGGGCAGCCCCTGGCCCCGGTCGACCTGGCGGCCGCCGCGGCGCGCGTGCGCGCCCAGTTCCTCAAGGATTTTGACCCGGCCTACATCGAGAACGTCATCATCCCCCATTTCCTGGTCAGCGTTTACCAAGGCGAGCGTCCCGTGCTGCCCATGATCGACGTCAGCCTCACCAAGGAAAACGCCTTGCCGAACGATCTGTGGGGCTTGCTCAGCAAGACCTGGCGGCCCGCCCCGCAGGATGGCGTCACCGTCTTTCTGCAGGGGCTGGAAAAGCGCGGCCCCGACAATCTGCGCAAGCGGATCTACATGTCCGCCGTCACGCCCGACCTGTACCGGAGCCAGTACGGCGACAAGATCACGGCCTTCTTCGACAAGCTGCTGGGCGACGCAAACGCGGGCAAGCCCTTGATGCGCCCCTACCTGGAAGGCTATTGGGACCTGTACTGGGACCTGCACCTCGGGGTGAAGAACGAGGGCATCCCCGACCGGGTGCGGGTTATTGGAGAGGCGTTCAACACGGTGCTTGCGTACCGCGATCCGACGCAGCGCATCGTCTACGAGAACTACATGACGGTGCGTACGCACCTGGATTTCCTGAAGACCTGGATCGACCAGAAGCTGGCTGACATTGCGTCAGGCAAGATCCCGAATCCCGAAAAGACGTTTGCCTGGTACTGGATGAAGAACGGCGAAGAGAGCGAGCATTTCAGCCACAAGGACGTGGTGTTCGAGTGCTTCCATAATTTCGTCGCGTTCAGCCAATGGGGCAATACGCTCTACAACGTCATGCTCAAGCTGAGCCGCGACGCGGGGGACGCCGACACCAAAGCCTGGTTCAAGAAGACCATGCAGGGCAATTACGACGACGGCAAGGACGCCGCCTTCACGCCGCTGGAGCGCTTCGTCATGGAGCTGTTCCGCACCATATCGCCCAACGGCGGCAGCATCTCGGCGCTGGAGGAAACCCGGCCGCCGCGTTTTGAACGGCACGGCTACATCGTCAGCCCGCATACGTCGACCAGCAAGGACCCGGTGCAGTGGAAGAACCCGGAAGCCTTCGATCCCTCCCGCTACGAGACCGCGCCGACCAGCCAGAATGTCGACCAGGCCCATATCGAAAAAATCGGCCTGGCCAGCTGTCCTTTCCATCCGACCGCCTTTGCCGTGAAGGACGGTCGCAAGGCCGAAATGCGCAACAGCGCCTTCGGCACGGTGTTCGGGGTGGCGGACGGCAAGCCCATGCCCGTGTGCGACTATGCCGGGTTCGCGCCGTTCGGTTTCGGCTACCGGCGCTGCCCCGGCGAACAGCTCACCATCCATGCGATCGAGGATTTCCTGCGCAAGGTGTGGAAGGACAAGATCGAATTCGTGAAGCTGGATATCGTCAATCCGGAGCCGCTGCCCATCGGACCGACCACGGTGATCGGCGACAACGTGGGCTTCGTCAGGGCGGGCTGACCGGCGCAGCCCGCCGCGGTTCGTCCGGGTACCGGCAGGCTTGCGGCCTGCCGGCACCGGCGCATTGGGCAAACGCGCGGTCAGCTCAGGAAGGTGAGCATGCCGTTGCTCAGGTCGTACATCGAGCCGACGATCTTGATTTTCCCTTCCTTTTCCAGGCCGGCAAGGATGGGGCTGTTCTTGCGGATGGCCTCTACCGTCTGCAGGACGTTGGTCCTGGCCACGGCATCGACGAACGCCGCGTTCTTGCCGCTGCGTTCGCCCGAATACTTGGTGGCGTCAACCGCGGGCTTGATTACGTCCAGCAGGCCGGTCAGGTGACCCAGCTGCACGTTGTCGATCGCGCCGGCTACCGCGCCGCAAGCGGTGTGGCCCATCACGAGCACCACCTTGGCGCCCGCCGCGGCGCAGGCGAACTCCATGCTGCCCAGCAGATCATTGTTGGAAATGTTTCCGGCGATCCGGCCGTTGAAGGTATCGCCGATGCCCGTGTCCAGGATGATCTCCGCCGGCGCGCGGGAATCGATGCAGCTCAGGATCACGGCCGCGGGGAATTGCCCCGACGCGCTGGACCGCTTCTGCGCCAGGTAGTCGTGCTTTTGCGGCTTGCCCGCGCGAAAGCGGGCGTTGCCTTTCTTCATCATGTCGATGACCTGATCCGGGGTCATTGCGTCCCGCTGCGCCCGGGTCAGCGACGCAGCGGTGGCGTCTTGCGGCGCCAGCGCCACGCCCGCCATCACCGCGGCCGTTCCCGCGCCCACGCCAGCCTTCAACCACGTCCGGCGCGCCGGATCATGAGGGTGCCCTGCCATGCAACAATCCTTGATCGCTTCCATGAAGTGTCCCCTAAATGCAGCCCACAAAGACAGACCGCGGGGCGCGGCTGTTCAGTTCCGGGCCAGCCATGTGCGACTGATTTATGGCGCATACATTCTGTTCCTGTTCGCCAAGCCAAACAATATTTCCGTGTGAAACGGCGGGGAGGCGGGGAGGGGCCGCCCGCAAGCGGCCCTGATTTCCTTGTATTCCCGCCGGATGAGTGGCATAGTTTTTTCGCACGATACGGCCCCGGCGGTTCCAGGGGCGATCCAGCCAACAGTTATACGAAAGGTGCCCCATGAGATACCTGTACATCGTATTGATTGTGTTGCTAACGGCCGTCGTACTTTCGTTCAAGATCCAGAACTTCGATTCCGTCACGCTGTCGCTCTGGACTTCCACCGTCACATTGCCGGCCTCGGTCCTGGTCATCGGCGTGTACATACTGGGAATGTTCACGGGCGGATTCCTCCTCAGCCTGTTGCGTTCCGCATTCCGCGGCGCCGCCAATCGCGCCACGTAGCGATTCCCGAAAGATTCGACCCAGCAAGTCGCCGCTCGCGCCGCTTCCAGGCGCGGACGCGTACCAAGGAGCAATCTCGAATGAAAAGGCTATCCCTAGTTCTCACCACATGCCTGCTGGCCGGCTGCGCCGGGACCGTCGCCACCAAGAACGACCTGGCAACCTACGGAACGCCTCCCAGCGAGGACGACCTCTACCAGTACATGTCGTCGCTGCGCGACACCTTGCCTCCCACGCGCTATGTCAGCTACCGCGACAAGGGCTATGCGGACTCCGTCAAGAAGGGAACCTATACCGGTGAAGACGGAAAGCCGGCGGCCGGCTGGATCTACGCCTTCGAGGTCGCCGGCTACGACCAGGTCGGGCCCGGGCAGCCGCAGTGGACCGCGCGGCGCGTCGTGTTCTTCAATGGCCGCGCGATCGGCGGCTTCGACGGGAATGGGAATTTCATGCGCAGCGGCGCGCAGCCGCCGGCCTCGACCGCGCCCGCGGCCACGCCGGCGCAGCCCCGCTAAGCCCGGATTCATCCACATTCTGTCGTACCGGAGAACGAATCATGCACAAGCATCAACAGGCAAAGCGAAGCCCCCTGAGCGTAGCCGCCGCTGGCGCCATTCTTGGGCTGGCGACCATCCTGGCGGGCTGCGCCAATCCGTCGGCCTCATCGCGCGTCTACACCTTTGACCAGGCGCAGCGCGCGCAGACGGTGACGCTGGGATATGTCGTCGGCGTGCGGCCGGTGACCATCCAGGCCGCCCAGACCTCGGGCCTGGGCGTCATGGCCGGCGGCGCACTGGGCGCGGTTACCGGCAGCGCCATCGGCGGCGGATCCGGCCGTCGGATCACGACCGTGGGCGGCGCGGTGGGCGGCGCGATGGCCGGCAATGCGATCGAGAACGCCAGCGCCCGCCGCGCGGGCCTGGAGCTCACCGTGCGCCTGGACAGCGGGGACCTGCGCGTCATCACGCAGGAAGCGGACGTGCCCCTTTCCACGGGCCAGCGTGTGCAGATCGTGACGCAGGGCGGCGTGAGCCGGGTGGTGGGCATCTGACAGGCCGGCCTAGACGCCCCGGTTCACCGCGACGCGGAGGCCGGGGCCAAAATCGGCGGCGGGTTCCCGCATGGAAAACTGGATGCGCAACCCGTGAATGTGCGCGATACGGCGGGCAATGGAGACCCCGAGGCCGCTGCCGGGCTCCTCGTTGCCCGCTGCCCGCACGAATCTTTCCCCGAGTCTGGGCAGGATCTCGGGCGATATTCCCGGACCCTCATCGTCCACGATGATCTGCGAGGCCGTGAACGTGATGCGGACGCGAGAGTTGCGCGGACCGTAACGGATTGCATTATCCAATAGGTTCTTCAGCATGATGGTCAGCGCCGTTTCGTCGCCTGCCATCGGCAGCGGCAATTCGCCCGGCCCGGGCCATTCGACGGCGATGTCTATATCCCGCCGGTTCGCGATCCAGACGCAATCGCCCACCGCTTGCTCGGCCACGGTCCGCCAGTCGACGGTCCTGTCGAAACCGCTGTGGTTCGTGCTGTCCAGGCGGGCCATCGTCAGCAACTGCGATACCAGACGGTCCAGTCGCTCCATGCTGCGCGTGACGCTTGTCTGAGCAACCCGCCGCTGAGCCAGGTCTTCCGTGCGCTGCACCACGTCCCATTGGGCCTGCAGGGCCGCCAGCGGCGTCCGCAGTTCGTGCGCCGCATCGGCGGTGAGACGGCGCTCCTGATCGATCAGCGCCGCGACGCGCGTCAGCAGGCCATTCATCGCTCCAACGAGGACGCGAAGTTCACCGGGCACCTCCGAAATTTCCAACAGTGTTGCGTCGTCCGGCTTGCGTCGCTCCAGCTGCTGCGATAAGTCGCGAACCGGCCGTATTGCCCGACGAACAGCAAAGATCAGCAGGCCGATCAGCACTGGAAGCGCCACCAGCCAGGGCAGGATCTGGCTCGCGATGTAGGCGATGACCAGGTCATGGCGCTCACCGATGCGCTGTCCCACGGCGATACGTGTCTGGCCGGATGAATCGTTCAGATAGACCAGCCGCCAGGGCTGGCCATCGACGGTGCTTTCGGAGAATCCCTCGCGCCCGTCGCCACGCGGGAACTGCTGCGCTTCCGGGTCCAGCACCAGTGGCGGATCGTCGCCGCGCCAGATCGCGACGGACAGGTCACCCAGGCCAACGTCGCCGGAGTCGGCCGGGGCCGGCGCGCGGGCGGGTATGGGCGCCGATGTTGCCGAGGGCGGTATCAGCCCCGCGATGGCAATTGTCTGCTGGGCCAACCGCAGCATGTCGGTGTCGTAGAGCTCGTTGATCTCGTGGGAGGCTCGCCAGTAGGTACCGGCTATGGCGATCAGCCACGCCAATGGTGCGGCAACAAGCACGGCGACGATCAGCCTGCGTTGCAAGGTCATGGATCGACGTCCACCTGACCCAGTGCGTACCCGGATCCCCGCACGGTGCGGACGATCTTGGGGTGGATTTTCTTGCGCAAATGGTGCACGAACACTTCGAGCGCATTGCTTTCCAGATCCGCGTCCCAATCGTAGAGCTTGTCGCGAATGAAATCGCGCGTGAGGACGCGATTGGGATGCGTGAGGAACAGTTCCAGCAGCAAGGCTTCCCGTGTTGTCAGGTCCACCTTTTGTCCCTTCCAGCGCACCTCGTGCAGCGCGGGCTGGTAGTCGAGGTCGCCGTGGCTCCATACTGGTTCGGGCTTGCCCGCCACACGCCGAGTCACCGCACGCAGGCGGGCTGCCAGTTCGTCCAGTGTGATCGGCTTGATCAGGTAGTCGTCCGCGCCCGCGTCCAACCCGGCGATGCGGCTGTCAACGGCCTCGCGCGCCGTCAGTATGACGACGGGCACGGTTCGCCCACCGTTGCGCCACCGCGTCAGCAGCGCCACGCCGTCTTCTCCGGGCAGCCCCAGGTCCAGCACGACCGCGTCGTAGTGCACCATGGCGATTGCCTGATCTCCGTCCGCGCCATTTGAAAACCAGTCGACCGCATAGCCCAGCAGCCGCAAGCCGGATTTCAGGCCATCGCCGATCAGCGGGTCGTCTTCAATGATGAGAATTCTCATTTGATGCCTTTGCACTGCACTCGACGGAGATTAGCACCGCCTGGCGATTAATTTGTCATTAATGTTCGTTGCCTAATCTGCGCCCCATCATTTGGAAACCGACGGTCCCGAGATGGAAGCCAGCATGGCGTTTATCAAGTTTTCGCTCGATGCAGCAAAGCAATCGATCCCTTCGCCGCTACAGGCAACGCCCTCGACGCTGCATATCCACTCGTCGGACGATCCCCTGCGCGCCGAAGTGGAGTCCTATATCCGGCAACGCTATCAGCAGCGCTTCGGCGCAAAGCTGAACGAATGGCTGCCCACGCTGGTAAGCGTGCGCAAGAATGGAGAAATCCTTGCTGCCGCGGGATACAGGGGCGCTGAAGCGCCCCTGTATCTCGAGCGGTATCTCGCCGCGCCCATCGAACAGTATCTCCACGATCAGGGCGCGCCGGTGGCGCGCAGCCTGATCGTGGAGGCGGGGCAATTCGCGGCGGTGCGGCCTGGGGCGGGACGGCTGCTCGTGCCCATGCTGGCCCGCCATTTGCACCAGCTGGGATTCCGCTGGGCGGTGAGCACCCTGACGCGCGAACTGCATCACATGTTCGCCCGAATGGGCATGGCGCACCAACCCATTTCCGCCGCCACGGCGCGACACCTGAACGAGCAGGAGCGCCAGGCCTGGGGCAACTATTACGCCCATGCGCCACAGGTCTTCGCCGGCCGCCTCCAGACCATCGTTGAGCGGTTTCGGGAGCTCGATGCATGAATACCGATGATTTCATGTCGCTGCTGCGGGATCCTCTGCGGGCGGGCAGTCTTGCAGTTCAGGGCGCTTCGGGGTCATTGGACTACCCGGGCCTGATGGAACGGGTCGATGCGTGCGCCGGACGCCTGGCCGCCCAAGGGGCGCGGGTATTCGCATCGGTCCTCGATAACGGCGCCGATTGGATCGTCCACGATCTGGCGTGCCTGCAGGGCAGGGTGGTCCACGTGCCGCTGCCGCTGTTCTTCACGCCGGCGCAGTGGTGCGGCGCCATCGAAGCCGCGGGCGTGAATGTGGTCGCGGGGCTCGCCTCCATGCTGCCCATGCTGCGTCCGGCCGGATTTGAGCTTGTGGACGTGTCGCCCGGCATGCCGGCGCTGTTCCGACGGCCGGACCCCGACTTGCCATTGCCCGCGGGCACATCAAAGATAACTTTTACGTCCGGATCCACGGGCGCGCCGAAGGGCGTATGCCTCGGCGCGCGAGAAATGCTCGCGGTAGCACGCGGCCTGGCCTCGGTCACGAGTCCGCTCGGCATACGCCGGCATTTCACCGCCTTGCCGCTGGCGGTTCTGCTGGAGAACATTGCGGGCATGTACGCGCCCTTGATGGAAGGCGCCACAATGGTGACCCATCCCTTGGCGGAAACCGGCCTGCAGGGATCATCCCGTTTCGATCCCGGCAAATTCAGTGCCGCGCTTTCCGGATCGCAGGCGCAGAGCGCCATCGTGCTGCCGCAGATGCTGCGCGCCTACTCGTCATGGCTGAGGGCGACGGGCGGGCACGCGCCGGATAGTCTGCGACTGATGGCCGTGGGTGGCGCGGCCGTGGGCAACGAGTTGCTTGCCGACGCGCGGGCGCTCGGGCTGCCTGTCTACGAAGGGTACGGGCTGTCGGAAGGCTGTTCGGTCCAGACGCTGAATCTGCCCGGCGCGGATTGCCCGGGTTCGGC
Source organism: Achromobacter spanius (assembly GCF_039673305.1). Taxonomy (GTDB): domain Bacteria; phylum Pseudomonadota; class Gammaproteobacteria; order Burkholderiales; family Burkholderiaceae_B; genus Achromobacter; species Achromobacter spanius_F. Next base: position 146,562 of record NZ_JBDJLJ010000008.1, on the reverse strand, counting down.
CGGCCGCCCGCTGCCGCACGCGCGGTTGCGCATCGCCGCGGACGGCGAAATCGAGATTGCCGGCAGCCTGGCCCTCGGCTACCTCGGGCAGCAGCCCGCACGCGAGCGCTGGCTGCCGACGGGAGACCTCGGCAGTGTGGACGACCGGGGGTTCCTGCATGTTCAAGGCCGCAAGAAGAACCTCTTGATCACCGGATTCGGGCGCAACGTGTCGCCGGAATGGATAGAGCTCCGCCTGGCAAGCCAGCCGGCAATCGCACATACCGTCGTGCTGGGCGAGGGCCAGGGCGAACTGGGCGCCGTGATCTGGCCGCAGCCCGGGGCCAGCGAAGCCGCGATCCGCGCCGCCATTGATCAAGCGAACCGCGCGCTGCCCGACTATGCGCGCATAGGGCCCTGGATGCGCGCGCGGGCCGACTTCACGGTGACGAGCGGCCTTGCCACCGCCAATGGCCGTCCGCGCCGCGCCGCGGTCGCCGCCATGCATGCCGACCTCTTTCCGCGCAATTGCGCGCAACCGACGCCATAGACCAATCATGACTTTCTTCGAACAATTGCTGGACCAAACGCGACAAGGCCGCGAATCGCTGGTGGCCATTCCCATCATCCAGGAATGCCTCCGCGGCAGTGTGTCATTGCCCGCCTACATCGCCTTTCTGCGCGAGGCATATCACCATGTCAGCCACACGGTTCCCCTGATGCATGCCTGTCGCGCGCGCATTCCCGCCCGCCTGGGCTGGATGCTGCAGGCGATCGACGAGTACATCGACGAGGAAACGGGGCATGACGGCTGGATACTGAATGACCTGCGCGCGCTTGGCCAGGAACCGGAAGCCATCCGCCGGGCGGGACCGGGCCCCGAGACCGAGGTCATGGTGGCCTACGCCTATGACACGATCGCCCGCCGCAATCCGCTGGGATTTTTCGGCATGGTGCATGTGCTTGAGGGCACGAGCGTCACGCTCGCCTTGAACGCGGCGGACCAGATCCAGCGGGCTCTTGCACTGCCGGCGTCCGCATTCAGCTATCTACGTTCGCATGGCACGCTGGACCAGGAACACACCGCGCATTTCGCCGACCTGATGAACCGTCTCGACAATGCCGATGACCAGGCCGCGGTGATTCATTCGGCGAACATGTTCTACCGGCTCTATGGCGCGATTTTCCGCGCCTTGCCACGTGCGACGGCGCAATCGGAGGACGCATGAGCCCAAGAGACGCATCCGTCGTATTGACAGGCGCCGCGGGCGGCCTGGGCAGCGCGATCGCCCGCCGACTGTTTGACGAAGGTGCCTGCCTGCTGCTGGTCGGCCGCAATTCCGGGCCGCTCCTGGCCCTGGCCAGATCCCTGAACGGTGCGGCGCGCGACCGCTCGCGGGTGGACGCCCTGGTCGTGGATGTGACCAAGGACGAGGGGCGTCGCGCGATCGTCGACGCCGCCGCCGCCCGCAATGCCAATGTACTGATCAACAATGCGGCAGTCGCCGCGTTCGGGCCGGCGCAGGATCTCCGGTCGGAAGAGGCGCGCCGCGTTGCGGAGACCAATATCGTGGCGCCCATGATGTTGATTGCGGGGATGCTGCCGCTGCTTCATGCCCGGGAACGCGCCCAGATCCTGAACATCGGGTCGACGCTGGGCAGCCTGGGCGTCCCCGGATTCTCGGTGTACGGGGCGAGCAAGGCGGCGCTTCGGATCTATACGGAAGCGCTGCGCCGGGAGCTTGCCGGCTCGACCGTTCGCGTGCAGTACTACGCGCCCAGGGCGATCGACACACCTTTCAATTCGCAGCAGGTGCAAGCCTTCAACCGCGCGACGGGTTCGGCCAGCGACTCGCCGGAAGCGGTGGCGCACTGCATTTCGCGCATGCTGCAAAGCAAGTCGCGCCAACGCCACGCCGGCCGGGTCGAAGCGATCGCGGCGCGTCTTAACGGCGTGTGCCCCGAGTGGCTCGACGGCGCCTTCGGCAAGCACCGCCGCGCATTGACATCCTTGAAATCTCCTTCAGGAGCCTCCTCATGAATCTGACTACGCTTTTCCGCGCAACCGTTGCCGGCCTGCTGGCAGGCATGGCGCTGTCCAGTTCCGCGGTCGCCGCCGCGCCCGCGGCCGATCTCGACCAGGGGATACACGCATTGCAGAATGACTGGGCGACCATCCAGTACACGGTGCCCGCCGACAAGCGCGCCGCGCGATTCGAAGCGCTATCGCAGCAGGCGCATGAACTGACGGAGCGATATGCGGGCCGGGCGGAGCCGCATATATGGGAAGGCATCATCCTGAGCTCATGGGCGGGGGCCAAAGGGGGCTTGGGCGCGCTGGGCCTAGCCAAGCAGGCAAAGGCGGAGTACGAGACGGCGATAGGAATCGACAGCAAGGCGCTTGGCGGGTCAGCCCTGAACAGCCTGGGCGTGCTGTATTACAAAGTGCCGGGCTGGCCCGTTGGATTTGGAGACAACAAGAAAGCCGAGGCGCTGTTGCAGCAGGCTCTGGCGGTGAACCCGGACGGCATCGACCCCAACTTTTTCTACGCGGATTACCTGGTATACCGGAATCGCAAGGCAGAGGCCGTCCCGTATCTTGAAAAGGCCTTGAAGGCGCCGCCGCGTCCCGGACGCGAAGTTGCCGACGAAGGCCGGCGGGCGGAAGCCCGGGCGTTGCTGGAAAAGGCCAGGTAGACCAGCGTCCCGACCGCGCAAGACGTCAAATTCAACGCTGGCCGACGTCGCTGCCCGGTTCGGGCCGTTGCGTAGCCGGATCGCCCCTTCACCCGCAGCTCATTTGCCGCAGGGCTTGCACGTTGCGGATCTCCAGCTGCCTGCGTTTCACCTTCACCAAGGACGCGCCTTGCAGGCGCGCGAGCACCCGGCAGACGGTTTCCACCTTCATTCCCAGGTGGTTGGCGATGTCCTCTCGGGTCATTTTCAGGGTGAATACCACGGGGGAATAGCCATTCGCGGACATCTGGTCGGAAATCCCGATCAGGAAGTCGGCGACGCGCTCTTCGGTTTTCATGCATCCCAGGATCAGCGACAACCGGCGGTATTGGTCGATATCGTGCGCGATAAGCCTGTTGAACTGCTGGGCGCAGGCAAAGTCGTCACGGCATTTACGCATGATGTCGCTGAAAGGCAGGATGCAGACCATAGAATCTTCCAGTGCGATGGCATCGCAGCGATGCGTGCCGGTTTCGATGGCATCCAGCCCCAGCAACGCCCCGGCCGCGGGAAACGCCATGATTTGCTCCAGCCCCGCGCGATTCGTGACCCGTATCTTCACGGAGCCGGAATGCAACTCATACAGGTTCAGCAATGGGTCGCCGGCGCGGTAGACGCATTCTCCCCGATGGATACGCCGGCGACAGCGGACGGCGCTGGAAACCGGAGACGAAAAACCATCGCCGGTGGAATGGCAAAAGCGCGCGAGGATGCACCGTTCGCAGTCGCGCGGCAGGGCCGCCGGCAGGGGCCGCGCATTGGAAAAGACAATGGGTGAGTCCATGGCCGCGCCTCACTGGATTGGAAATGCGGGAAAGACGCCACAGACAGGGAGCGTATCGCTCTTGCCGGGTTAAGCGTAGTATCGGATGCGCCGGCGGCTATGGCTATCAGCAGGGATCGCCAGTTTTTGCCGGCCGATGCTTACGCGCGTAGGAATATTCCTACGTCTTCCATCAAGGGCCGGATGTGTCCTGATCGTCGATGAGGCGATGCCTGATTGCGTAGCGCACCAGATCGGCCTGGTTTCGAAGATTCAACTTGACCAGTATCCGGCTCTTGTAGGTGCTGACGGTTTTGACGCTCACGAACAGCAGCCGCGCGATGTCCGAATTGCTCAGGCCCGAGGCAAGATGCCGGAAGACCGACAGTTCCCGATCCGACAGAAGCAGGTGGGGCAGCGCGGCCCCATCGCCATAGCGCTCGAAAGCGATGCTCTCCGCCAACGATTGGCTCAGGTAGCGCCCGCCGGCGGCGACCTTGCGTACCGCCTGAACCAGTTCCTCGGCGGCGCTGTCCTTGGTCAGGTAGCCCGCCGCGCCGGCTTTGATCGCCTGGACGGCGTATTGCTGTTCGCCGTGCATTGTCAGGACCAATATCGGCACCGCCGGATAAGCGCCTTTTATCTGCCGGATCAGGTCTACGCCATCCCGGCCAGGCATGGACATGTCCAGCACCAGGAGGTCCCAATTCCGTTCGCCCAGCAGTTTCAGCGCTTCGCTGCCGTTTCCCGCTTCGCCCTGAACGGAAATGTCCCCCGCCTGCTCGAGCAGGCGCCGCAGGCCTTCGCGCAGCAGCGTGTGGTCATCCGCCAGCATGACGGTGATCATGAGGCCTCCCATTGCGAGGCGGATTGCTGGGCGGGCATCCCCACGTCCAGACGGAACCCGCCTTTCTTGCGGGTATTGATTGTCACTTCGCCGCCAAGCAGCCTGACCCGCTCGCGTATCCCTTGAAGGCCGAGGGACATGGGCAGCTTCTTGGCCAGGCTTTCCGGCGTGGCGCCCACGCCATTGTCCTGCACCGTGAGCTGGCAGCGCGACGCGTCGCAGACAAGCCGGACGTGAACCTTCGTCGCCTGGGCATGCTTGGCAATATTGGTCAGCGCTTCCTGGACGACGCGAAAAAGGGTGGTGGCCACCTGCTTGTTCGGCTCGGCCGGCCCGATTTTTATCTCCGCATCGGTGTCGATGCCGTATCGGGACACGAAGTTGGCGACCAGCCACTCGACGGCGGCGGCCAGGCCCAAGTCGTCGAGCATGACTGGCCGCAGATCGGAAGCGATACGACGCAGGGACGCAAACGTGCCCTTGATGAGAAGGCGCATCGCCCGCACGCGATCCCGCGCATTGGCGTCATTCGGCCCAAGGCCTGCATCCAGCTGTGACAGCTCCATCGTCAATGCAGTCAGGCTCTGGCCCAGGTCATCGTGCAGTTCGCGGGCAATGTGTTTTTTTTCCTGTTCGCGCACATGCAGCAAGGCATTGGACAGTCGGGTGAGTTCATCGCGCGAGGCGCGCAGAGCCTGGTCGATGCGTTGGCGTTCGGTGATGTCGCGCAGGAAGACGGACAGGAACGCGCCCGATTCCGTACGCGCCTGCGAAATCGAGGCTTCCATCGGGAACTCCTCTCCGTTGGAGCGAAGTCCCCACAGCGGCGCGCCCATGCCCATCTGGCGATCGGACAAGCCCGTTTCCATGAAACGCCTGACGTGTTTCACATGGACCGCGCGGAAACGCGCGGGGATAAGGATATCCAGGCTGGCCCCGATGGCCTGCCCGGCGTCATACAGGAAGACGCGCTCCGCCGCGGCGTTGAACATCACGATGCGCTGAAGCTCGTTGATCGTGATGATCGGCTCGGTCGCGGACTGGATGATATCGAGCAGCGGAGGCGCGCTGGGCGAGTGCTTCATCGCAGGAGACAGGGTGTTTCCCGTTATGCCGGAACAGGTGCTCGGCCCATTGCAACACACATTTCCGCACCGGGCGACCGCTGCGTGCCGGGGTGCGTCAGAAGCACTAGTGCGTTCGGCGGTGCGTCACCGCTTTTCCGATGCGCGCGCGTCAGTCCATCGAGGAAAGCATGGGATCGTTCGCTGCGTCCATGCCCCCGGCAGCGAGGGTCTGGTCCCGGAAACGGCACAGGGACGCGTCGCACTCTTCGGCCAGCACATCGTATTGCTTCAGCAGCAGGATCGATCTGGGCTTGGCGCCCGCGATGGCCGCAACGTCGTCGACAGCGCGAAAGCCGCCATAGCCCGACATGACGCAAATGACCGAATACGCCTTGATCAACCGGCCCTGCGCAAGCAGGAATGACCGCATGGGAGCGGCCAGCGACCGCATCCACACTGGCGCGATCAGGACGAGGTGGTCGAATTGGTCCAGGGAAGGGCCATCAAAGCGGAAGTCCGGGTTGCGCTTGAATAGACAGTCGACGACGCACCGAAGATCGCCGATCAGCCCGATCCGCGGCGCGGCATCCCGCACTTCATGGACCGGCCATCCGCTTATCGATGCCAGGCGCTGGGCCACCGTCCGCCCCGTGCCGGTGCGGGAATAGAAAACAATGCCGATCCGCATGGCGATGCCTCCTGGCCGCGGCTGCAGCCTCAAGATTCCTGGGCGAGCAGGGCCCGCAGAATGTCGCGCCTGCTGACCACGCCGACCAGCTTGCCTTGGCGGGTGACAGGCACGCGCTTGATGCTCCGTTTGAGCAGCACATCGGCGATTTCGGCCAGGTCGGCCGATTCATCCACCGTGATCGCGGGACTGCTCATCACGGCCGCAGCCGTCTGCTCGCCCAGTTGCAGGCTATGGAGAAATTCCAGGTTCAGCGCTTCGCCCTCGGCCAGCAGCGACAGCCAATGATCCATTTTTTTCTGGTGCGCGCTGTCCTGGCGGCGCACCAGATCCCCTTCGCTGACCACTCCGATCAGTGCGCCGTCGTCACCCGCCACCATGACCGCGCTGATGTTCTGGTTCAACATGGCATGCATAATCTGGGAAACCGGAGTTCTGGCGGATACGCAATAGGGAGCCGCGGTCATGAGGTCGCGCGCATTCATGGCAATTCTCCAGGGTGGCGGGGCGTACCCCGGCGTGTGTATTCGTTCGTCCTATGGTGATCTCCCGGACAATGGCGATCTTGATTTTGGTCAAGCAAGAACGCGGCGGCTGCGCCGAACGCCGACGGAGCGTGCGAACCTGCCGGCAATGAGAGTCAGCGGAGAAAATCCATGGCAACGAAGCTGCGAGTTCACTTTTTGGGCGCCGCCGGCACGGTCACCGGCTCACGCCACCTGCTCGAAGCCGGCGGGCGGCTGATTCTGCTGGATTGCGGGCTGTTCCAGGGCGTGAAGGCGCTGAGGCTGCGCAACTGGGCGCCATTTCCCGTCGCGCCCTCGAAAATCGAGGCCGTGGTGCTGTCGCATGCCCACCTCGACCATTCGGGCTATCTGCCCAGGCTCGTCCGGGAAGGTTTCACGGGCCCGATCTACTGTTCCGAGGCCACATCCGACCTGTGCCGGCTGTTGTTGCTGGACAGCGCCCATCTTCAGGAAGCCGACGCGGACTACATGAACCGGCACGGCCTGTCGCGGCATCGGCCCGCGCTGCCGCTCTACACCGTGGCCGATGCGCATCGGGCTATCGCCGCCTTGCGGCCGATCCCGTTCGAAACGTCGACCGAGCTGCCGGCAGGCTTGCGATTCCGGCTCGTCCGAGCCGGGCACATCTTGGGCGCCGCCATCATCGCGGTGGAACACGAGGGGGGACGCCTCGTGTTTTCGGGTGATCTTGGCCGCTACGACGACCCGCTGATGCCGCCGCCCGAGCCCGTGGCGGATGCGGATTACCTGATCGTCGAATCCACCTACGGCAACCGTCGCCATAGTACGGAGAGCGTTTTGGACGCGCTGGCCGCCATCATCCGCCGCACCGTCAAGCGCGGCGGGACCATCGTCATCCCTTCATTTGCGGTCGGCCGCGCGCAGTTGCTGCTGTTTCACCTCTGGCGACTCAAGCAGGCGGGGCGCATCTCCCGCGATCTGCCGATATACCTGGACAGCCCGATGGCCAGCGGCGCAGTCGAGGTCTACCTGCGGCACAGCGCCGACCAGCGGCTTGCGGGCGCGGATGCGAAGGCCGCGTATGGCGTGGCCTCCTGCGTGAGCGACGTGGAACAGTCCAAGGCGCTGGACCGGTCACCCATGCCCAAGATCATCCTGTCCGCGAGCGGAATGGCGACGGGCGGGCGCGTCATCCACCATCTGAAGCACTACGTCGCCGATCCGCGCAACACCGTCCTGTTCGCCGGGTTCCAGGCGGTGGGAACCCGGGGCGCCGCGATGCTGGACGGCGCCAGGGCGGTCAAGATCCATGGTGAATACGTCCCTGTGCGCGCCGAGGTGGATAACCTGTCCATGTTGTCGGCGCACGCCGACGCCGACGAGATACTGCGGTGGCTGGGCGGTTTCTCCAGGGCGCCCAGGCAGACGTTCATCGTGCATGGAGAACCTGGCGCGGCCGATGCCCTGCGCCTGCGCATCAAAGACGAGCTTGGCTGGCGCTGTCATGCGGTGGAGCCGGCGGAGACGGCGGATCTGGATTGAACGCAGGCGTCGCGCGCTGGGGTTTGCGCCCGGCCCAGATCCCAAGCCGCACGTTTTGCCATGCCGGCCTCGCCGGGGGACAGCTTGCTAGTTGATGACGACGACGGGAATGTGGACGGTCTGCAGCACTTTCAGGACTACGGACCCGAGCAGCAGGCTGCCCGCCGCGCCGAGCCCCCGGGATCCCATGACGATGTGATCGAACTTCTGTTCGGCGGCATATGCAGTCAACGTCGCCGCCACAGGCCCCACGCGTAGCGCGGTTTGGTATGTCAGGCCGGCCTTGTCCAACGCAATCCTGGCCTGCGCAAGGGCGGCCTTCGCCTCGTCCTCGTAGTAATCCTGGATCATTTCCTTCGAGATAAAGGCATGCACCGTCCCTGAAACAATGGGCAGTTGCACATTCAGGAGATGGATCGAGCAGGGACCGGATTCCCGAACCTGATCAATTACGTAGTTCACTGCGCGCAGGGCGTTGGCAGATCCGTCGATGGGTATGAGCACGTTTTTCACGATGGTCTCCAGGTTGGGATGTCCGGATAGCACAGCCAGGGCTGGCGGGACTCCATCATGACGCGGACGCCCCCGCGGCAATTGACCGCCGTCAATTTCGGGGCGCATTTCGCAGGTCCGTTGAGGGAGAGACTCGGCCCCCGCCGTGCCAGGCGCAGCGCAAAGCGTTCAGCCTGCCGTCGTCCCCGTTTTTGGATTGACTATGGTCAATATCGGGGCGACGCAACCGCGCAAGATGGCAACGAGGGCGCGCTCGCCGCCACGCCCACGTACCTGCGGCCTCGGGAGATCACGATGTTTCGTCGAATCGCCGTCCACCTGGACCATGGAGCCGACTGCCAGCGCCGACTCGACTTCTGCCTGCGCATCGCCAAGGCGCATGACGCCCACCTGACCGGGATTTTCGCGAGTTACGTCTCGCCAGGGTACTTCCATGATGAGGCGGGGCTCTGGGTCCAGGCCATGGACAAGGCTGTCCTGGTTCACGAGAAGGCCCGCAGCGCCGTCCAGACGGCATTCAGCCAGGCCGCTCAGGATGCCGGCGTGGCTGCATCCTGGCGCCAGGGCGAGGAGGGCACGCCCGCGGAATGCGCGTCCGGGTATGCGCGCCATTCGGACGTGCTCGTCGTCAGCCAGCAAAACAGGCACGATCCTCAGGCCGCCATAGGGAACGATTTTGTCGAGCAGGTCCTGCTGTCGACCGGACGCCCGGTCATCGTTCTGCCGACCTCCGGCACCTTTCATTCACTTGGCGACCGGGTGCTGTACTGCTGGGATCGCGGGCGGGAATCCGCGCGCGCTCTCGCCGACGCGGCGCCGCTGCTGCGCAATGCCGCCGCGCTGCGGGTACTGAGCCTGGACGAGGGGCGGGAGGCGAAGGGCGACTGTGGGATTCCCTTCGAGGACTTGGCCGCATATTGCAGTTGCCACGGCTTTCCGCTGCCCGTGCATGAGGCCCGGGACACGCGCGATATCGACATCGGCGACGCGATCCTGACATCGGCGGCGGATTTCGCGGCTGACCTGATCGTCATGGGGGCCTATGGGCACAGCCGCATGCGCCAGCTGGTCATGGGCGGCGCCACGCGCTCGCTGCTTGCCGCCATGACCGTGCCGGTCCTGTTTTCTCATTAGGCGCGCTCGGCACCCTGGGCCCGGGAGGGAGCATGTATCACCGCATCCTCGTTGCCGTCGACAGCAGCCACGCGTCCGACCGCGCACTGGCCGAAGCCATTGAGAATGCCAGGGCTCCGGGCGCCAGGCTGCTCATCGTGCATGTACTGGAGGACGTGCCGGGCGCCATTGCCGCCAACCCCTATGCGGACGATTACGTCCGGGGGCTGCGGGAGCATATGAAACGGGCCGGCGCAACATTGCTGGAGCGCGCCCGCGCCCGGGCAGCGGCCGCGGGCGTTCAGGCGGAGACCCTATTCCATGACGAGGGGGCATTGCCGGTTCCCGCGCGGATCGTCCAGTCGGCCCTGGACTGGGAGGCGGATCTGATCGTCATGGGCACGCATGGGCATCACGGCGTCAAGCGGGCGATGCTGGGCAGCAGCGCCGAAGGTGTCGTGCGGAGCGCTCCCGTCCCCATATTGCTGGTCCGAACGCCATGAAAGCCATGGTGCTGCGGGAGCCGGGTTCGCCCCTGGTACTGGAAACCCTCCCTACGCCCGAGCCGGGCGCTGGGCAGGTCCTGTTGCGGGTACTGGCCTGCGCAGTCTGCCGCACCGACCTGCATGTTGTCGACGGCGAACTGCCCAACCTTGCCTGCCCCGTCATTCCGGGCCATGAAGTCGCGGGCATCGTGCAGGCGGTGGGACCGGGGGTCGACGCAGCATGGCTCGGCCGCCGTGCTGGAGCAGCCTGGTTGGCGCGAACCTGCGGTCATTGCGAGTTCTGCCTGTCCGGCAGTGAAAATCTGTGCGGCGACGCGCTGTTCAACGGATACACGCGGGATGGCGGCTTTGCGTCCCACATGCTTGCGGACGCGGACTATTTGTTCGCGTTGCCGCAAAAGGCGGCTGCGGCGCAGGTGGCGCCGTGGCTCTGCGCCGGCCTGATAGGCTGGCGGGCGTTGCGCGCGGCGGGAAGCGCGCGGCGACTGGGAATTTACGGCTTCGGATCGGCGGCGCAACTCGTGACCCAGGTGTGCCGGCGGCAGCAGAGGGAAGTCTATGCCTTTACGCGGCGCGGCGACGGTCCGGCACAACGCCACGCCCTTGCGCTGGGCGCGATCTGGGCGGGCAATAGTGATGAGCCCGCGCCCGAGCCGCTGGATGGCGCCGTCATCTTTGCCCCCGTCGGCGGGTTGGTTCCAAATGCGCTGCAGGCCGTGCGCCGGGGAGGCAGGGTGGTCTGCGCCGGCATTCACATGTCGGACATACCGGCGTTTCCGTATCGCCTGCTCTGGGGCGAGCGATCGCTGTCCTCAGTCGCCAACCTGACGCGCGAAGATGGCAGGGAGTTCCTGGGCAGCGCGCAAGCCTGGAACCTGCACACCGATATCTGCACATATCGCCTTGAAGACGCGAACCTCGCGCTGGACGACTTGCGCGAGGGCCGCCTACAGGCGACGGCCGTCCTGCTTCCTTGAAACAATGGCGCATGGCCGAGCGGCGCCCGGTATTGCCAAAGCCATCAGCAAGGCATAACGCACCGGGGAATACATAGCCCGCGCCGCCGCCAGGCGACGGCACGCTAGGACGTGCCTTTGGGGGACCGCACGAGCAGGACGGGCACGGATGCGCCGCGCATGATCCCCTCCGCGCTGCTACCCAGGACCAGCCGGCGCGCGCCCCGTCGGCCATGCGTGCCGATGACGATCAGATCCGCTTTCCAGGCGTCCGCCTCGTCGAGCACGCGCTGCTGCACGGTGCGATCCAGGTTCTCGTACAGCGCGTAGTCCGCCTCGATGCCTGCTGCCCGGACGGTTTCCTGGGCGGATTCCAGCAACTTTTTCCCATTGGCGCGCATCAGGTCCAATAGTTCGCCGGCGTGATAGCTGTAGGCGTCCACGGTCAGCGCGAACGACAGCTCATCAATGACGTGTATCAGGCGCAACCGGCCTTGCGTGAGTCCGGCGATTCGTATCGCCTCTTTCAGTCCGACTTGGGAGGTTTCGCTACCGTCGATGGGAACAAGGATTCGGTTGTACATGCTGATCTCCGGAAGAGGGGCGTGCAGCCAGTATCGATCTCCATGGACATCCAATATTGATTCCGGTCAATTTGCGAGTCTGCTGATCCAGAGTGTGCGGTCGATGGCTGCCCGCGGGCGGCAGGGCCTGCCGCTTGCGATGTCCCCATGCAGGACGGGTCTCTTAAGATTCGCTTCATCCTGTCGCGTATAGTCTGCGCATGCGCATCCTGTTGGCCGAAGACGATGAATCCCTGGGCGAGTCGATCGCGTCCTGGCTGGTGCTGGACGGCTACGTCGTCGACCGCGTCGCCCGCGGCGACCTGGCCGAGACGGCCCTTGTCACGCACGACTACCACTGCGTCCTGATCGACCGCGGCCTGCCCGGGCTCACGGGCGACGAGCTGCTGCGCCGGCTGCGAGCGCGGCGCGACAACGTGCCGGCAATCATGATCACCGCGCGCGACGCCGTGCCCGACCGCATCGAAGGCCTGGACCTGGGCGCCGACGACTACCTGGTCAAGCCGTTCGACCTTGAAGAGCTCTCGGCGCGCATACGCGCCGCGGTGCGCCGGCGCGACGGCCATGCGGAACCCGCGCTCAGCCACGGCGGCGTGACGCTGGACGTGGCGGCCAAGCAGGTTCGCTTCCACGGCGTGCCGGTCGAACTCACCGCCCATGAATTCGCCATCCTGCATGCCCTGATCCGGCGGCCCGGCCACATCGTGTCGCGCGCCCAGCTTGAAGAAGCGCTCTACGGCTGGGGCGACGAAGTCGAAAGCAACACGATCGAAGTGCACATCTACAACCTGCGGCGCAAGCTGGCATCCGACCTGATCAAGACAGTCCGGCGCCAGGGCTACCGCCTGGCGGACTGACATGCGCTGGCGCAGGAAATCCCGGCCGCAACATGGCTATTCGCTGCGCCGCCGCCTGGTATCGACCACGCTGGGCTCCAGCATCCTGGTGGGGCTGGTCAGCACCCTCATCGTGCTGGCGATCGCCCGCAAAGAGGTCAATGACGCCTACGACGACTGGCTGAAAGAGGGCGCCCGGCTTGTGCTGGCCCTGGGCGAAGGCAGCATCGGCCGCGATTCGGGCGAGGGGAAGCCCGGCGATGCGCAGCCGTCGCTACGGCTGGATTACCAGCTTGTCTCGCGCAGCGGCCAAGTGCTGCTGCGCGGCGAAGACGCGCCCAAGCGGCCCTTCGTCGACCCGGACCGCCGCGGCGACCGCTATTACGACGTGCGCGCCGACGGCGAAGACTGGCGCGTCTACGTCCGCCATCACGACACGCTGGGCTTTTCGGCGCAGGTGGGGCAAGAACTCGACGACCGCACCGATCTGATCTGGGACATGCTGGAATCGCTGGCCTGGCCGCTGGTCGGCCTGTGGGTCCTGCTGGGACTGATCAACTGGCTCCTGATCTGGCGGTTGCTCAAGCCGCTGGAACGCATGGCGCGCGGCATCGAAGCCAAATCGCCCGCCGACCTGTCGCCGGTGGCCGACGACAGCCAGGCTTACGAGGTCCGGTCGGTCGTGGCGGCCCTGAACCGGTTGCTGGGGCGGCTGGACCGCGCGCTCGAAGGCGAACGCCGGTTCACCGCCGATGCCGCCCACGAACTGCGCACGCCGCTTGCCGCGCTGGCCTCTCGCATACAGGTCCTGCAACGCAGCCATCCGGCCGAGCAGGCGCCGGCGCTTGCGGCGCAGCTGCAGCGCCTGCGCGCCGACATGATGCGCGCGACCGCCCTGGTCGAAAACCTGTTGCAGCTTGCGCGCCTGGATCCGCAGTCCGCCGACGCCTTGCCCCGCGAACGCATTGCCGCGCAGGCCTTGCTGCAGGATGCCGCCGATGCCTGCGCGCAGGGCGCTGCGGCGCGGGGCGCGACCATCACGGTGGACGTGCGCGAGCCCGAGCTGTATGGCAACCGCGACGCGCTGTTCACGGCGTTGCGCAACCTGATCCACAACGCGATCAGCTACGGCCGCAGGAACGGGCAGGTGCTCGTGGCCGCGGAACGGATCGGCCAGCACGTGGCGCTGAGCGTGAGCGACGACGGCGACGGGGTGAGTCCGGCTGACCTCGAGCGCCTGACGCAGCGTTTCTTCCGGGTGCTGGGAAGCGATGTGCCCGGAAACGGCCTGGGATTGTCCATCGTGGCGCGCGTGGCCGAAGTGCACCGGGCCGAGCTGCGCTTCGGCCCGGGCCTGAACGGCCGCGGGCTTGGCGTGACGCTGCTGCTGCCCGCCGAGGGCGTGCGCTGACTGCGCTTGCGAAAGCCTGGCCCGCAGGACTAAGGTCCTCTTCATGTTCGGGTCGTCAAATAGGGCTGTGTTCAACAATCAAGCGCATCCCGCGCAAGGAGTCCCCTCATGAGCCAGATCTCGCGTCGCTCCCCCTTCACCCGCACCTTCCTGGCCGGCGCCGCGCTAGCGGCCGCCCTGGCCGCGGGCGCCGTCCACGCCCAGGGCTACACCGGCCCCAGCACCGGCGCACCGGCGTCGCAAGGCTACAGCGGCCCCAGCACGGTCGCCGTCACGACGGTCAAGGAGCTGCTGGCCAACGGGCGCGACGACCAGAACGCCATCCTGCGCGGGCGCATCGTCTCGCACGACGGCGACGACCACTACACGTTCGACGACGGCACCGGCCAGATCCGCGTCGAGATCGACAACGACGACTTTCCGGCCGGCCAGAAGGTCGACGACAAGACCCAGGTCGAACTGCGCGGCGAACTCGACCGCGACCGCAAGGGCGTGGAATTTGACGTCGACAGCGTGCGCGTGATGTAAGCGGGCAGGCCTGCCGCCGCGGCGCGCCAGCGCCTGCGGGCGGATCGGTGCCGGCAGCGCGTAAGGCGGGGCGCCGGGAAGAGGGGGGCCGCCTGGGCAGGCGGCGGGCGCCGGTCCCCGGGCGGCCCGCCGTCAGATGCGTTATCTTGTCGGACTGGCGAATGGGTTTGCCGCGGCCGAACTTGTGCTGCGCGGAATTGCCCCCATATTCACCAGGGCGCCTGGATTTTGTACCAGCGCCACGCCAGTTGCCTTCCCGGCAACCCGAACCGCTACCGGATGCCTGTTTGTCGTGAACCCCGTAATTCCTCCCGTTGCCGCCCAGTTGCCAGAAGCCTCCATTCGCGCCACCGTCCGGCTGCCCATCCGCCTTGTCGACGGTTCCGAGGCGCTAGCACTCGCCTATAGCTTTCACGGGCTGGCCGATGGCCGCGATCACCTGGCGCTCCGGTTCGGGCAGCCGGGCGCCAGGCCGCTGGTGCGCCTGCATTCCGAGTGCCTGACCGGCGATGTCTTCGGTTCGTTGCGCTGCGACTGCGGCCCGCAGCTGGAGGAAGCCTTGCGCCTGATGAGCCAGGAGGGCGGCTATCTGCTGTACCTGCGCCAGGAGGGCCGCGGCATCGGCCTGTACCCCAAGCTGGACGCCTACCAGCTGCAGGAACAGGGCCACGACACCTATTCGGCCAATCTGGAGCTAGGCCACGGCCTGGACGACCGCGACTACACGCCGGCCGCCCAGATGCTCAGGGCGCTGGGCGTCGAGGACCTCGAACTCCTGACGAACAATCCTGACAAGCAGACGCAACTGGAGCGCATGGGCATCCGCGTCAGCGGCTGCCGTTTGACCGGCGTTTTTCCCAACGCGCACAACAAGGCCTATCTGCGAGCCAAGGCGGAGCGTACCCAGCATCGGATCGAACTAGGAGAAATCGAAGATTGACGGCGAAGCCATTCAGGGCTGTCCTGAAGGCTTTCCTTGTGTACCTGGCGGGAACCCCTTGTGCAAGGCGAGAATCTCTGTATTGCCATCGGTGAATGCCGGATGGCGCAATCGCACTAAAGGATCATGCCCCGGCACGATATGGTCCGGAGACTCAGCAAACTTCAGCAGGGTTTCGTAGCCTGCCAGCATCTCGGCCACGTTCAGAACAATGGGAAATGGCGCGTCCAGCCTCATGTTGTCGTAATAGTGGCTGGCGTCGGAGGCCAGCACGATCCAGCCGCGCTCAGTATGCACACGCACGGCCTGAAGCCCCTGCGTGTGGCCTCCGATGTGCAGTAATTGCAGGCCCGGCGCGATCTCATCGTGCCCGTGATAGAACGCAACACGCTTGTCGTACACCCCACGCACGACATCGACCACGTCTTCAACCGCGTAGGCATGACGCAGCATGTCGAAACGCATGTTGCAGCCGCAGGCGTACTGCAACTCGCTCTCCTGCAGATGCAGCCGCGCCTGGGGCAGTTTTCGGATGTTGCCGGCGTGATCGTAGTGCAGGTGCGTGACGATGACGTCCCGGACGTCTTCAGGATTGATGCTCAACATCTTCAGCGCTTCGATCGGACAGCGCAGGAATTCGCGCCCGCGAGCTTGCGCCGCGGCCGCGTTGAATCCGGTGTCGACGAGCCATACGCGTTGCCCGCTTCTGATGACCCACACGAAATAATCCATCGGCATCGGACCGTCGTGAGGGTCCGGAGGGGTGATGAAGTTCTGCGTACGGTGTCTGGCCACGGTGGCATAACGCAATGCGTAGACTTCGTGGTTGGGCAGGTTCATGTGGCTTCCCTGTCTTTGCGTATCAGTTCGAGTTCTGGCTTCAGGTAGTGCATGAGGCGCTGCGGGTTCTCGACCATCGGAAAGTGCCCCAGATCGGGCATGGCGCTGAAGCGCGCGCCCGGAATGAGCGCCGCGACGCGTTGCGAGTCATCGGGACTTGCCGAGTAATCGTAGGCGCCTGTCAGCAGCGATACCTGGAACTTGCTGGCATTCAGACCGCTCAAGTGCGCGGCGGCGTCGAAGTCCTCGCTGTAGAACCAGAGATCGTTGGCGTAGACGCCAAAGCCGCCTTGCGCGTATATCCAGGCCGCTTCGCGGCGGGCGTCCAGCGTAGACGCGGGACCCATCAGCCCGCGTACATAGGCGGGATTGTGCGCGGCCTGGTTGACCTCGGGATGGCACAGCATGGGAGAACGTCGGCCGGTCGCTTTGTAGGGCGCCTCAAGCGCCACGACGCCGGCAACTTCCGAAGGACGTTGCGCGGCAATGACCAACGCCATTGCCGCGCCCATTGAACAGCCGAGCAGAACGGCGGGTTCACCCGCCAATTGGCGCATGACGGCCAGGCAGATGCGGAGATAGCTTTCCCGGCTGAGACCGGCGTCAATCCAGGCCTGGCCGGGCAGGGGCATGCTGCGGCCGTGGCCTGGCATGTCAAACGCGATCATGCGCCATTGCCGGCACAAATCCGCATCCGCCATCAAGGCGTGATACTGGCGCGAGTCGGCGCCTGCCGTGTGCAGCATGAGCAGCGGCGGGCCGTCATCCGGGCCGCTGGTTTCATAGTAAATGGACGCTTGCGTAGTCTGGAGGTCGAGCGTGGCGTAATTGCCGGAGATAACACTGCGGTCCAGCAAAGGAGAAGGCGTGAGCGCCACCTGGCCACGGAAAATCTCAAAGAGCCGTTCCAGTGCGTGCAAGGCTTGGGCAACGGCTAACGTGTCTCCCTTGACCTGCATGCCTTGGGCGTAACGTTGGGCTGCGGTGAAAGAGTGGTAGCCGACCGGGGGACTGGACTCCAGCAACCTGCGCCATGTGTCGGGAGGCGCCGTAATGACGATGCACTGCGCAGGCGTGGCAGGCCGACCGCTCCAGGCCATGATCCTTGCGTCCTGATCGGAGCCGGACTGCAGCCAGATGGCGCATTGCAGGCCCCTGGCGGCCGCCTGGAATTCGCTATCCTGATGCGCCAGGTCCACCCTGGCTCTCAGTTCCTGAACGATCATTTTCACTTGTGGTTGTCTCCTCTTGTTGGCGCCTCAGTACCTCAAGCGCGGTGCGTTCCGCATTCACGATGTGGCTCTGGGCCGCCGCTTGAGCGCCAGCTGGATCCCGCGCCAGGATGCGCTCGAAAATGTGATCGATTTCGGCCATGCTTTCGGGCAGGCGCTCGGGCCGGGCGAATGACGTGGCGCGCAGCAGATTGATGCGCGACAGCAGGCCGGGCAACATGTCTTTAACCAGATCGTTTCCACAGCCCGACAGCAGCACGTCGTAAAAGTCTCGCTTGGCCGCCAGAAGCAGCGACTTGTTGTTGCCTTTGGCTTGGCGATTCAGCGCCTGAACGGCCTTTCGAAGCCGCTCGACGTCGGCGTCGCTGGCCAATCGGGCGAATTCATGGGAGGCAAAGCCTTCGAGCAGCGCACGCAGCGCATACAGATCGCGGGCCGCTTTTTCGGTGATGCGGACCACCGTCGGGCCGCGGTGCGGTTCGATGGAAATCAATCGTTCGGCTTCCAGCGTGCGCAGCGCCTCGCGCAGCGTGCTGCGGCTGATGCCCAGCTGCTCACAGAGTTCAACTTCACGAAGGCGTTCGCCGCCCTTGATGCGGCCGTCCATGATGGACGTGCGCAGGAATTCCTCGACGCGGGTGCGCAGGGTGGATGGCTTCTCGAAAACGGCGCCGGTGGAACTTGGCATGGTGTCTCTCGCTTAACTTGGCGGCAGGCTCAGGTTTCCGGCCAGGCGCGTGGCCTGACCGGTGCGAGCTGCCGGTTCAACGTAAAGACGAAATATATCCCGCCGGCGAGCCATGTTCACAGTCCGAGGTAGGCTGCGCGCACCCGGTTGTCTTCCAGCAGGGCGCTGC
This sequence comes from Achromobacter spanius, assembly GCF_039673305.1. Taxonomy (GTDB): domain Bacteria; phylum Pseudomonadota; class Gammaproteobacteria; order Burkholderiales; family Burkholderiaceae_B; genus Achromobacter; species Achromobacter spanius_F. The sequence goes on along the minus strand of NZ_JBDJLJ010000008.1, from coordinate 128,136 downwards.
TTGGACCCGACAACACCATCGAACCGGATTGCAGCACGTAGGCATGTTCAGCCACCGACAGCGCCAGCCGGGTGTTCTGTTCCACCAGCAAAATGGTCAACCCGCTGCGATGGATGTCGATCATGGCCTGGTGCATTTCCTCGACCACCTTGGGCGCCAGGCCATGGCTGGGCTCGTCCAGCAGGAGCAGGCGGGGATCGAGCATCAACGCGCGGCCGAACGCCACCATCTGCTGTTCCCCGCCAGACAGCGTGCCGGCCTGCTGGCGGCGGCGTTCGAGCAGCCGCGGAAAAAGGGCATAGACCTGTTCGCAACGGCTCCTGAGGCCCGCGCTGTCCTTGCGGCGGGTATATCCCCCCAGGTAAAGGTTTTCCTCCACGGTCATTTCCGGAAAGACGTGACGGCCTTCAGGCACGTGGGCGATGCCCATTTCCGGTATGCGGTGGGGGGGCAGGCGCGAAATGTCCTGGCCATCGAATACGATGTTGCCGCTGACCCTGTCCAGCAGGCCGGATATGCAGCGCAACAGCGTGCTTTTTCCTGCGGTATTTGCGCCGACGACGGCGATAAAGCCGCCTTGCGGCACTTCCAGCGACACATCATGCAGCACCGGGCTGCGGTCGTAAGAGGCGGTCAGCCCCCGGATCTGCAGCAGGCTCATGCGGCCACCTCCACCTGTTCCATCGATTTTCCCAGATACACCTCGATCACCGTGGGATTGGCCGCGATCTCGGCCGGGCTGCCCTCGGCGATTTTCTGGCCAAACGACAACACCAGGATGCGGTTGCATAACCGCATGATGGCGCGCATGTGGTGTTCGACCACGATGAACGTAATGCCCGATTCGTCCCGCAATGTGCGGATCAGATCCAGCAAGGCGTCCATTTCGGACTCGTTCAACGCTGCCATCACCTCGTCCAGCAGGAAGACTTTCGGGTCGGTGCAGAGTGCGCGGGCAAGTTCCACCCGAGCCTGCTCCGGAAAGGACAGATCGCCGGCGGGCTTGGCCGCGATGGCCGACAGGCCCACGCGATCCAGGTTGTCGCGCGCGACCTGCCGTGCGCGGCCCACGTCGTGGCGCAGCAGGCCGCCGACCAGCACGTTGTCCAGCACCGTCATTTCAGGAAACAGCGCCACGTTCTGAAAGGTCTTCGTCATGCCCAGCCGTGCGATCTGGTGGGGACGCAGCCCGCTCACGTCGCGGCCTTCCAGTTCGATACGCCCCCCCTGGCTGGGGTACAGGCCCACCAGCAGGTTGAACAGGGTCGTCTTGCCGGCGCCATTCGGACCGATGAGACCCAGGATGTCGCCGCGGGCCACGCTGAACGAGACGTCGTCGACCGCCTTCAGGCCGCCAAAGCGGCGCTGGATATTCGATACCTTCAGGATGTCAGGCATGCTGGCTCCGTGTCAGGTTGCGCAGCCGCGCCCACAATGCGGACAATCCGCGCGGCTCGATCAGGATGATGGCAATCAGGATCAGGCCGAACGCCAGTTGGGACACGCCCGCGGTATGGCCCGACAGCCAGTCGTTGAACACCTCTTCCAAAGGAATGATGACCAGCGCCCCGATCAGCGGTCCCGCCACCGTGCCCACGCCGCCAATGATGCAGATCAGCGCCACGCGCACCGAAATGCCTACCAGGGAGAACACCGTGTCCGGGTCGAAGAAGTAAATGAACTGCGCATACAGCGTGCCGCACGCGCCCATCAGCGCCGCGGATATGACGGCGGCCAGGATGCGCGTTTGCGCGGTGTTCACGCCGATGACCTCCGCGGCCTGCGGATTGGCTTTCACGGCGCGCAGGCGGTAGCCCAGGCTCGATCGGCTGATCAGCGCGAAAACGATGGAAGTGATGAGCGCGGCGCCCAGCATCAGGTAGTAATAGGGGATGCTGGATTTAAACTGCATCTGCGCGAAGCCTTCCGAGAACGGGATGGACAGTCCGACGGGCCCGCCCGTCACCGACGCCCACGTATTGGCAATGGCGCGCAGCACTTCGCCGAACGCCAGCGTGGCCAGCGCAAAGTAGTGACCGCGCAGGCGCATGGTGGGCAGGCTGAGCAGGGCGCCCGCGATCCCGGCCACCGCCATGGCGGCCACGATGCCCAGCCAGGGCGAAATGCCGTAGCGCATCAGCAAAAGGGTGGAGGTGTAGGCGCCCAGCCCAAAAAAGGCGGCGTGCCCCAACGAGATCTGGTTGGCCAGGCCGCCCACGATATTCCAGGACTGGCCCATCGCGGCGAACAGCAGCACCAGCGTCAGGACGCGGATGCCATAGCCCTGATCTTCCATCAGCCATGGAGCGGCCAGGGCGATCAGCAGCGCCGCAGCCCACGGCAGAAATTGTCGATAGAGCGCCATCATGTTGCCTTTTTCAAGAGACCTTCCGGGCGTACCGCCAGGACGAGAATGAAGATTGCGAACAGCACCAGGTTTTGAAGCTGCATGGGCAGCACCAGCGAGGACAACGACTGGATTACGCCAACCGCGACGCCGCCCACGACCGCGCCCATGACGCTGCCCAGCCCGCCCAACACCACCGCCGTGAACATCAGCACGCTGAATTGCGCGCCAACCGTGGTCGATGCCGTGAGATAGGGCAGGATGATGCCGCCGCCCAGGGCGGTCAGGCCCACGCCAAGCCCGAAGGCCAGCTGGTGCACGCGATGGGTGGATATGCCTGACAGCCGGGCTGCCATGGGGTCTTGCGCCGTGGCTCGCACCGCCATGCCCCACCACGTCTTCTTCAGCACCCACCACAGCGTCAGCCCGGCCACCGCCGCCACCACGAAAGCCAGCAGATACGGCGCGCTCAGCAAGATCGGGCCGACCGCCAGGGCTGTCATCTGATACGCCGTCTGCACCGAGCGGAACTCCGATCCGAACAGGATCAGCGCCAGGTTCTCCATGACGATGAGCAGCCCCACGGTCAGGAAGATCTGCGCCACGGCGGGCGCTTTGAGCACGCGGTTTATCAGGAACTTCTGCGTCAGCACGCCAAGCACGAATGCCACGGCGAAGGACAGCAGCGACCCCAGGAGCGGATCCACACCCAGCAGTTTCCAGGCGAAGTACGCAACGAACATGCCCACCATCAGGAACTCCGCCTGGGCGAAGTTGACAATGGAGACCACCCCGAAAACGAGCGTGAGCCCGATCGATATGACTGCGTACACCCCGCCCAGCAGAATGCCGTCCACCAGCGCCTGCAAGAATTGCATGACTGTCCTCCGTTTGCGCGGGACGCGTTCAGCTTGCGGTGATGACGCGGCCCTTGGCCAGCGCCTGCGGCCAGACCGACACCAGTTCGTTGTTCTGCCACTGAACCATGATGGGCTGGGCCAGGGTGTTCAGGCCATTGGCGTCGAAATGCACGCCGCCGCCGGACATCACGCCAGACCAGCCCTGGTCGTATTTCTGCGCGCGAAGCGCTTTGGACACAGCCTCGGGCTTGTCCGACGCGGCCACTTCAAGCGCCTGCGCCAGGACGCCCGCGCAGACGGCGTGCTCCAGCGCCTCGTGCGGCATGAAGGTGCCGAAGCGCTTGCGGTAGCGCTCGGTGTATTCCGGCGCCTGATCGTAGTTGGCTGGCGCAATCGACAGCACTGCCTGGGAGTACTGGCCCAGCGCCTTGGCAAAGTCGGGAATCACGTAGCCGGCCGCCCCGCCAACAACGGGGACGGTCAGGCGCTGCTGGCGCATGACCCGGATGATCAACAGGCTGTCGTTCAGATACGAGATCGGAAACACGATCTGTGCGTCCGAGCCGCGCAGCTTGCTGATGAGCGGCGTGACATCGGTGATGCCCAGCGGATAGGCCTCGTCCAGCACAATCTGGGCGCCCGCCGCCTTGGCCGCGTTGCGCACGCCCACGGCCTGGGATGTTCCATAGGCGGTGTCCTCATACAGCAGCGCGATTTTCTTGATGTCGGATGCCCCGGCCACCACTGACGCGGCGTAGTCGTATTGCGCCTTGCCAAGCACCGATCCCTTGGACACCACCTGGAAGATGTGTGTGAAACCGCGTTCAGTCAGCACATCCGAGAACGACATGGTGAGCAGGGGAATGCCGCGGCGCTCGGTGACCTCGGAGACGGCCAGCGTCAGCGATGAGGCATAGGCGCCGATGATGGCCACGCAACGGTTTTGCGTGATCAGGCGCTGGGCGACGGTGGCCGCGGTGGTGGGTTGCGAGGTGGCGTCCGCGATGATCAGTTTCAGTTTCGCCCCGCCCAGCGCCTTGATGCCGCCGGCCGCATTGATTTCGTCGGCTGCCAGCTCCAGCCCCTGACGGGAATTGATGCCGAACTGCGCATTGGCGCCGGACAAGGGAAGGATCACGCCGACGTTGATTTCAGCCGGCGCCGCGAGCGTGCGGCCGGGCAGGGCGGCGGCGAGGGCGGCCGCGCCCAGTCCGGCAACAAATTCCCGGCGTCCGGGGGATAGGGCCTGCTTGGCTTCTTTTTCCATGCTTGTCTCCTGGCTTTTGTGGGTGTGGGCGCACGGCAGCCAGCCCGGCGCTTTGGCGCATTATTGTGCTCATTTTTTAAGCAGTCAAGAAGATTGTCGGACAATCAGACTGTTGACGCGACGCCAAAGATTGCCGGACAATCCGACAAACGACACGCAGCAAACCCATTTTGCGTGGCGCTTCAACCACGAGGAATCCATGGCAGACACCAAATCCGAAACCCAAGCCTTGTTCGACCAAGGACTGAACCTGCGCCGTGAAGTGCTGGGCACCGAGTACGTCGACGGGTCCCTTGCCCGGGCCAATGACTTCATGATGGCCTTTCAGCACATCACCACGGAATGGTGCTGGGGCTACACCTGGGGTCGCCCGGGCCTGGAGAAAAAGACGCGCAGCATGCTGAACCTGGCGATGCTCACGGCGCTGAACCGACCCGCGGAAATCAAGCTGCACGTCAAGGGCGCGCTGAACAACGGCGTCACCGTGGAAGAGATCAAGGAAATCCTTCTGCAAGCCACCGTCTACTGCGGCATCCCCGCGGGCCTGGATGCATTCAAGGTCGCCAACCAGGTGCTGGAAGAGGAAGGAGCGTTCAAGGAGCAGCAGCCATGAGCGCGCCGCGGGAACGCGTAGGCCTCATCGGGATCGGCAGCATGGGCTGGCCGATGGCGGCCCGCCTGGTGCAGGCCGGCCATGCGGTAACGGTTTTCGATGCCGTGCCCGGGCAAGCCGCGAGATTCGCTGAGGAAGTAGGGGGCCAGGCCGCCGTAACGTGCGCCGCACTGGCCGCACAGAGCGACATCATTTTTACGATGCTGCCCACCAGCGCAATCGTCGAGAAGGTGTTGAACGGCGCCGAAGGCGTGCTGGCGGGCTTGCGCCCGGGCAGCGTTGTCGTCGACATGAGTTCCGGCGTGCCCGCCCATACGCAACGGCTGGCGGCGGCCGTGGCAGCCGCGGGCGGCGAGATGGTGGATGCGCCCGTGTCAGGCGGCGTGCCGCGCGCGCGCACCGGCGAACTTGCCATCATGTTCGGCGGTCCCGCTGCCACGCTTGAGCGCGTGCGTCCGGCGCTTGCCGCCATGGGGACGTCCATCACCGCGGTTGGCGAAGTCGGCAGCGCCCATGCCATGAAGGCATTGAACAACCTGGTGTCGGCGGGCGGCTTCCTGATTGGCGTCGAGGCCATGCTGATCGGCCAGCAGTTCGGTCTGGACCCCAACGTGATTGTGGACGTGCTGAATGCCTCCACCGGCATGAACAATTCAACGCAGAAGAAGTTCAAGCAGTTCGTCCTGTCGCGTCAGTTCAACTCGGGTTTCGGCCTGGACCTGATGGTCAAGGATCTGGGTATCGCGCTGGGAATCGCCACCGACACCGGAACGCCAACGCCGTTCGCCTCCTTGTGCCGCGAACTCTGGGCGTCGGCGGGCAAGACCCTGGGGCCCGGACAGGATCACACGGCGGTGGCCCGCTTGTCCGAACTGCTGGCGGGCGCAGAACTGGCCGCCAAGCCGGAATAGCCAGCTTCATTTCGACGCGGGCGCGGCAATCGTCGCCCCGCCTTTTCAACCTGCATCACAAAAACCGCCAGGACAAGGCGGAGGATCGGCTATTGCCGACAGAAACAGCGAGGAGCAAGACATGAAAAGGATTTTTCTAGCCACACTGGGGGCTGGCCTGATCGCCCTGGCCGGGAGCGCATCCGCTGAAGGCTATCCAACGCGGGCCATCTCGATGGTGGTGCCTTACGCCGCAGGCGGATCGACCGACGGCCTGGCCCGCATCGTCGCCCAGGCGATGGGCGAGAATCTGGGGCAGACGATCGTGGTCGAGAACCTGGGCGGCGGCGGGACCATGATCGGCAACCAGCGCGTGACCCGTGCGGAGCCCGATGGCTATACGATCACTTTCGGCAATATGGGGTCGCTGGCGATCGCGCCGTCGTTGTATCCCAAGAGCAAGTTCGATCCTCGCCGGGACATGACCGCCGTGGGGCTGGTGGCGACCGTACCGATGGTGTTGTCGGTCAGTAAGAAAAGCGGCATCGCCACATTGCCGGACTTTGTCGCACGGCTGCAGAAGAACGGCGCTGACGTGAACTTCGGCAATGCAGGCAACGGGTCGACCAGTCATATCTCGGCTGCGTACTTCATGCATGTCACCAGGACGCAAGGCATGCAGATCCCGTACCGGGGTGCCGGACCGGCCATCGCGGACCTTATCGCCGGCACCGTGGATGCCGTCATTGACCAGACAGTCACGATGATCCCGCTTCACGAGGCCAAGCGGGTCACGGCACTGGCGGTGGCCAGCGCAAGCCGCCTGCCTCAAATCCCCGACGTGCCGACATTTGCCGAGGCAGGCGTGCCAGACTTCAACATGAGCGTTTGGAACGGCATCGCGGCGCCCGCCGGGACGCCGCCTGCCGTCATCGCCCGACTGGAGCAGGCACTGGCCGCGGCGCTGAAAAATCCGGGTGTGCGGGAATCGCTGGACAAGCTGGCGGCGCAGGCGCCAGCCGAGAAAGAGCAGGGCGGGGCAGCTTTTCAGGCGCTTATTGCCCGCGATGTACCCCGCTTTGCACAGCTGATCAAGGACGCGAACATTACGGTGAACTGAGAGTACGGTGATCTGAGGCGGGGGGATGCGGTTGGAGTGCTGCATGGAGTGCTGACGCCAGGCAAGCTGGCCGCCGCAATCGGCCCGCTCGGCTATGATGCCGTCAGCGCGGTCGTGCCCAGGATCGCGGCAGTTCTGACCCATGCCGGTCCTGCCCGCCCTGACGACCGCAATTCTTCGACTCAACTCCTTCTGCTGCCCCGCCAGTCGCCGTCTATGAAGATCATCAACAAATCGAGCAAGTTGGCTCACGTCCTGTACGACATCCGCGGACCGATCATGGATCGGGCCAAGCAAATGGAGGACGAAGGCCAGAAGATCATCAAGCTGAATATCGGCAATCTGGCGGCGTTCGGTTTCGATGCCCCCGAAGAGGTCCAGCTCGACATGATCCGCAACTTGCCGAATTCGGCGGGTTACTCGGACAGCAAGGGCAATTTCGCGGCGCGAAAGGCGGTGATGCACTACTCGCAGGAGCAGGGCATCAAGGGCGTGACGCTGGAAGACATCTATCTCGGCAACGGTGCCTCCGAACTGATATCAATGGCCACCAACGCGTTGCTCGACGATGGCGACGAGTTGCTGGTGCCGATGCCCGACTATCCCCTCTGGACGGCCGTCACCAGCCTGTCCGGCGGCACGCCGGTGCACTATCTGTGCGACGCGAGCCAAGGCTGGATCCCCGACATGGCCGACATCCGCAGCAAGATCACGCCGCGCACGAAGGGCATCGTGGTGATCAACCCCAACAACCCCACCGGCGTGCTGTATCCGGAATCGGTGTTGAAGGAGATCGTCGAGGTCGCGCGCGAGCACGGCCTCGTGATCCTCGCCGACGAGGTGTACGACAAGGTTCTGTACGACGACGTCAAGCACACCGCGATCGGCAGCCTGTCGACCGACGTGCTGACGCTGACCTTTAATTCGCTGTCCAAGAGCTATCGCGCCTGCGGTTATCGCGCCGGCTGGCTGATCGTCTCGGGCGACAAGAGCGTTGCCGAGGACTACATCGAAGGCCTGGACATGCTTGCCAACATGAAGCTGTGCGCCAACGTGCCCGGCCAGTGGGCGATCCAGACGGCGCTGGGCGGCTACCAGAGCATCAACGATCTGGTGGGCGAGGGCGGCCGGTTGCGCAAGCAGCGCGACCTGGCCTACGAACTCATCAGCGCAATTCCGGGCGTGACCTGCGTCAAGCCGCAGGCTGCGCTCTACATGTTCCCCCGCCTCGATCCCAAGGTCTATCCCATCAAGGACGACCGCCAGTTCTTCCTGCAGCTGCTGGAAGCCACGCGCGTGATGCTGGTGCAGGGCACCGGCTTCAACTGGCACGCGCCCGATCACTTCCGCATGGTGTTCCTGCCGTACGAACACGATCTGCGTGACGCGATCGGCCGGGTGGCGGCGTTCCTGGAAGACTACCGCAATCGCCACGCGGCGGGCGCGCCGGCCGAGGCGGCCGCTGTGACCCTGTAGGGGTCTAATTTTGGTAGACACCCAGACAGGTTGAATCTAGCTGGTACAGATCGACATGGGTGTCCGCCGAGCGCAACGGCCTCAGCCATACGAGTTATGCGCATAATGTGTATTATGTAAAGTACGATTTATGAATCCAGAGTGTGAACCCGCCCCTCGGTTCCTCTTCTTGGTCCCTCGGACTTTTCAAGCGCAAGCGATGCCGCGCATTCCTTGCCGCTCAACCATTCACGCGATCTCCGTGCCTCCATGTCGATCCGTTCAGCATTTCCCGCACTGGCAGCGGCGCTGTTGTTTGGCGCCAGCACGCCACTGGCCAAGACCCTGGTCGAAGGCGTCGCGCCGCTGCTGCTGGCGGGACTTCTCTACCTGGGCAGCGGCTTGGGCCTAGGGATTCTGCTGGCGCTACGCCACATTGTCCGCACCAAAGATCCGGCGGATGCGCCTGTCTTGCGCATTCCTCGGTCAGATCTTCCCTGGCTGGCGGGCGCGATCATTGCGGGCGGCGTTCTCGGCCCTGCTCTCCTGATGCTTGGATTGACCCAGACGAGCGGCGCCTCCGCTTCGCTCTTGTTGAATGTCGAAGGGGTGCTCACGGCAATCATTGCCTGGGGCGTATTCAAGGAAAACGCCGACCGCCAGATCGTGCTGGGCATGATTGCCATCGTTCTCGGTGGCGTCCTCCTGTCCTGGGAACCGGGCGGCGCGGCCCTGTCACTTGGGGCGCTGCTGATCGTGGGAGCCTGTCTTTGCTGGGCGGTGGACAACAACCTTACCCGTCGAGTCGCGAGCAATGACGCCATGCTGATCGCGGGAATAAAGGGGTTGGCCGCCGGAGCGGTCAGTACGACTCTGGCGCTGCTCGGTGGCGCCGAGCTTCCGCCGATTGCCGTGGTGGGCGCCAGTCTCGCGGTGGGATTCCTTGGGTATGGCCTAAGCCTGACGCTGTTCGTCTTGGCGCTCCGGACGCTGGGAACCGCCAGGACCGGCGCCTACTTTTCAGTTGCGCCACTCTTCGGCGTCGCCATCTCCTTTATCTTGTGGCCCGAGGATCCCGGCCTGCTTTTCTGGCCTGCCGCCGCGTTGATGGCGCTTGGCGTATGGTTGCACGTGCGTGAACGGCATGCGCACGAGCACACTCATGAAGTTTTGGAGCATAGCCACAGGCACGTGCATGACGAGCACCACCAGCATGCACATCCCTTCGCTTGGAACGGCATGGAGCCACACACTCACCCTCATCGGCATGACGTGCTGACGCATACGCACCCGCACTATCCGGATATTCACCATCGGCATCGCCACGCGCCTGGGCACTCGAAGCGACCGTAGATTTTGTCACTGACGGGGGAATGTCGCGTAGTAGGCAATCTTCAGCAGCCATGAGCCCTCCGAGAGCCGCTAGCCGTAAGACGGGAGGTCAGCCATCGATGCGAAGGGCGATTCGGACTCAACAGACCGGCAAATCGGCATGCTTCCAACCTTCAATTCCTCCCGCCATGTAGCATGCGTGTATGCCTCGAGCCCTGAGTACCAGTGCGATGCTCTGGCTGATTTCGTGGCCATGGACGCAATACACGATTACGTCTTGGGCTTGGTCGAACTCGCACTGCCACTGGGCAACCAGGGAAGGATCCCTCCATTCGGCGCCCGGGATTCTGTCGTGCGCAAGTTCGAAAACAGGCCTGCGCCGCACATCGAGAACGACTGCCCTCTTTTGGGCTGCCGCTTCGGACGGCAGGATTCGCAACATGGTGCTGGCGGCATCCATGGTTCGAGCGTACGCGCAAGCTACTGCATCCCATCGTATCTGCGCCAGGAACGCGTCGACGTACGCGGACGCCCTGGCTCCGAAGTCGAGGTGATAGGCGTGTTCATACATGTCGAGCGCGAGCAGTAGCGATGATCCGGCGAGCAGTTGGGTATGATCGCCCGCCCAGTGATTGATCAATCGGGCTTCACGCGACGACCAGGCCAGGATCGCCCAGCCTGCCCCTCCGCCCATTGCCTCGGCCAGCGCCTTGAATTCGGAGTGCCAATTGCCGACGGATCCGAAATCACGTTCCAGGGCTACGGAAAACCCGCCTTGCGGAATGACGCCATTCCCCCCCAAAGCGTCAAAGTACGCTTCGTGCAGGAATACCGAATTGGCGGCCAGCAATTCTTCCCGCTTGGCTCCCACGAGCGCAAACCCGCGCACAGTTTGCCCACCCGCGCTTTCCAGCCGTTTGCGGATCAAATTCAATTTCGAGACCGCGCCCAGATAGTTGTTGTCGTAATGGCTGCGCAGCAGCTTACCGCTCAACCCCGGGATGCGTTCGGGATCGATGGGCAGCGGTTTCGGCATCACGTCCATGATTGCTCTCCTGTGTTGCATGGCGCTCGCGGTTGCATGGCTGACTGGGCCCCTTGCGGGGGAATCCGATACATGGCGCCGCCTCAAAGGGTGAGTTTCAAGACGAGGCCAATGGCGGCGCAGAGCGCAATGACCTCGATCACACCTCGTTTGAACTTGAACAGCGCGATGGCGGCTCCGAGTACGATCAGCGCCGAACCGATGTCGAACCGCCCTGCAAGGCCGTCCGGCCACAGGACGTGATAGCCGAAGAAGAGCGCCAGGTTGAGGATGACCCCAACGACCGCCGCGGTGATGGCTACAAGCGGCGCGGTGAACTTCAGGTCTTCCTTGGTCGCTTCGACCAGCGGGCCGCCCGCCAGAATGAACAAAAATGACGGCAGGAAGGTGAACCAGGTGACGATCGTTGCCGCCAGCACGCCGGCCAGGAACAACGGTTCTGGGCCCAGGAGCGCCTGGGTGTAGCCACCGACAAAGCCTACGAACGCAACCACCATGATGAGGGGGCCGGGCGTGGTTTCTCCCAGGGCCAGTCCATCGATCATCTGGATCGGGGTCAACCAGGCATAGGTATCGACGGCTCCTTGATAGAGGTAAGGCAGCACCGCGTAAGCGCCGCCAAAGGTAAGAAAGGCCGCTTTCGTGAAGAACCATCCCATCTGCGTGTACGCGCCCTGCCAGCCATATAGGGCCGCCAGCACCGCCATGGGCGCGACCCAAAGCAAAGCCCCTGTTCCCAAAATCGCAGCCAGTCGCGGCCAGCGAAACCTGGCGTGGTCCGGCGTGGGGGTGTCGTCGTCAATCAACGCCGGACCGGCTCCCTGTGCGCCGGAGCCGTGTCGTGTGCTGGTACGAAAATGGTCCGGCCATTTCTTTCCGCCGGCGAAGCCGATCAGCGCGGCGGCCGCAACGATCAGCGGAAATGGCACATGCAGCGCGAAGATGGCCACAAAGGCTGCGCCTGCGATGCTCCATAGAACGGGACTCTTGAGCGCGCGTGATCCGATCCGGTGCGCCGCATGGAGCACGATCGCCGTGACGGCCGGCTTGATGCCGTTGAAGATCCCGGCGATGACCGGGATGTCGCCGTGCGCCACATAGACCCAGGACAATCCGATCAGGATAAAAAGCGAAGGCAGCACGAACAGCACCCCGGCAATGATTCCTCCCGAGGTCCGGTGCAGCAGCCAACCGATATAGGTAGCCAGTTGCTGGGCCTCCGGTCCGGGCAGCAGCATGCAGTAGTTCAGCGCGTGCAGGAAGCGCCGTTCGCTTATCCAGCGTCGGCGTTCGACCAATTCGGTGTGCATGATGGCGATCTGACCCGCCGGTCCGCCGAAGCTGATGAAACCCAGCTTCAGCCAAAACCAGAATGCCTGACGAAAGGCGACCTGCCGGGGAGCATCCGCCGTCGCCGAGACGGGACCGGCACGCGGTGCGGCGCGTTCTTGCATGCGGGTGTTCATTTGCCGTTCTCTTTTCTAAAGCTGGCCGCCAAACCGTCGAACACGCCGCAGGCCAGGGCAAGCAACTGATCGTCGTCGGCGATGGTGTCGCGCAGTCCGGCCAGGACCTGCTCCACCCCCGCCGCCTCTGCGGGCTGCACTCCCCCGACATCCAGGTAGTGCACGATGGCGCCCAGGCGTTTCAACGCCGCGCTTTGCAGGCCAAAGGCCGTCAATAGTGTTTCGAAGGTCACCCTGGGACCGGCATGCGAGAACGTGGCGCCGTCAAAGTCGAAGCCCAGCGCGTCACCCGGGCAAGCGGCTGGCGACTGGAGCCAGATGAAACGGGCTTCGGGATCGATATGCCTGCGGATCAACCAGGCGCTGGCCAGACGGTCAACCCACGGCCGCGCCCGCGTGGCCCAGCGGCGGCCCTGGAAATCGGCAATCCGCAGACGGGACACCGCCGCGCCGGCCGCATGCGGCTCATCGGGCGACAGGGCCCGATTGGCGCCCTCTTCCAGTTCCAACAACGCGGCGTCCGCCTGCCGTTGGGCCTCGGCGGCGAAAAAGTCGATGGAGGCAATCTGGGCGTACCGTTTGCGCAGCTTGCGGGCGAGCTTGAGCATATCCATTGCCTCGGCGAGCGTCAGCGAGGCCTGGGCCTGCGCCACCTCCTTCATCAGCTCGGCGTAGTCCGTCGACCTGTCGAAGAGAATGCGAAAGTCGCGCTCGTCGTCTTCCGTGCTGGCGGCAGCCCGCAGCAAAAAGGCGCTTCCCCCGTTTTCGCGCACGTCTTGCGAGATGGAGGCGAGGCCATCGCCTTTTATTTCGGGCAGCAGGTAGACGCCGTCTCGCAGCACGGCGGCCCCACACGATTTCAGGGCTCGCCAGGCGCGCATGCGAGCGGTGGCGTTTTCGGTGGGCAGGGAGAGGACGAGGATGAGCCAGTTCATGGAAACAGCGTACTCCTGGCTAGTCGCGTACGCTACATAAATGTAGATTACACAACTACATATACCTTGGCGCAATTCCTGGCTCAATAGTTCAATAATCGTTGTATGATCGAATCATGAACGAAGATCAAGCTATCTCAGCGCTCGGCGCCCTTGCCCATCCTCAACGACTGCGGACTTTCCGCGCACTCGTGGTGGCCGGCTTGCCAGGACTCATGCCTAGCGTCCTGGCAGACCAGCTCGGGGTCGCGCGCAACACGCTTTCCTTTCACCTGAAGGAGCTTGCGCATGCGGGCCTGGTCAGCGTCGAGCAACAGGGGCGCAATCTGATCTACCGCGCCGATTTCTCGAAGATGAATGGATTGCTCGCCTATCTCACCGAGCATTGCTGCCAGGGAGCGCCCTGTGAGGCTTCCGGCCCCGCGGCCTGCACGACCTGCTAACCAGGAGTTCTCCATGAAGCGCTTTCACGTCCATTTGCACGTCGATGACCTGGGAGAAACGTCCTGCTGCTACGCCCGCAGCGAGAAATACTGGATCACCGATCCACAAGGATTGGCGTGGGAACACTTCCACACGCTGGACGCCATTCCCGTCTATGGCGAGTTGCACAGCGCGCAGGTCAACCAGGTGGCGGCGCCCGGCTGCTGTTCGCCATCGATCAAAGCTGAGATGCCAACCGGTTGCTGCACCCCAAAAGCAAACTTCACCACTCGTTGCTGCTAGGAATTCCCATGTCGCACTCCCCTTTCAATGTGCTCTTTCTATGCACCGGTAATTCCGCGCGTTCAATCCTGGCCGAAGGGCTGCTCAGGGGGTTGGGGGCTGACCGGTTTCAGGCGTACTCGGCTGGTAGCACTCCTAAGGGCAAGGTCCACCCGCTAGCTCTCGCCACCCTCAAATCCTACTCGCTGCCCATGGATGGGTACCGGAGCAAAAGTTGGGACGAATTCGCTGCCCCGGATGCCCCCAAGATGGACTTCATCATCACGGTGTGTGACAACGCGGTCGGTGAAGTTTGCCCAGTATGGCCAGGGCATCCGATGACTGCGCATTGGGGCGTGCCGGATCCTGCTGCGCATGAGGGCAGCGAAGAAGAACGTCTCAAGGCATTCCACGATGCTGCGCGGATGCTCAAGCGTCGTATCGAACTCTTCTTGTCTTTGCCGCTTGACCGCCTCGATGCCATGTCGCTCCAGACCGAGGTGCGCGGTATTGGTCAGTCCCGGGAGTAAGCCAATGTCGTCGAGTACACAGGCGGCACCGGCCCCGCGCGAGCGCTCCGGGATGAGTGTTTTCGAGCGCTACCTCACGTTGTGGGTTTTCCTCTGCATCGTCTTGGGAGTAACGCTTGGCCAACTTATGCCCGCGTTGTTCCAGACGATTGGCCGCCTGGAAGTCGCCCAGGTCAACCTGCCGGTCGGAATCCTGATCTGGGTGATGATCATCCCGATGCTGCTCAAGGTGGACTTTGGCGCACTGGGCCAGGTCAAGCAGCATTGGCGCGGCATCGGCGTGACGCTCTTCATCAACTGGGCCGTCAAGCCGTTCTCGATGGCCTTCCTGGGCTGGCTGTTCATCCGCCAGGTGTTTTCCCCCTGGCTGCCCGCCGACCAGCTGGATAGCTACATCGCGGGCCTGATCCTGCTGGCCGCTGCGCCCTGCACCGCCATGGTGTTCGTCTGGAGCCGGCTGACAGGCGGTGATCCGGCGTTCACGCTGTCGCAGGTCGCGCTGAACGACGCCATCATGGTGTTCGCCTTCGCGCCCGTCGTCGGGCTGCTGCTGGGCCTGTCGGCCATCACCGTGCCCTGGGACACGTTGCTGGTGTCCGTGGGGCTGTACATCGTGATTCCCGTCATCCTTGCCCAGCTTTGGCGGCGCGCGCTGCTGCGCCGCGGCCAGGCGGCTTTCGAGGCGGCGCTGGCGCGCATCGGGCCGTTTTCGATGACGGCCTTGCTGCTGACGCTGGTGCTGCTGTTTGCGTTCCAGGGCGAAGCCATCATTGCCCAGCCGTTGGTGATCGCGATGCTGGCCGTGCCCATCCTGATCCAGGTGTTCTTCAATTCGGGGCTGGCGTACTGGCTCAATCGCCGCGTCGGCGAGCAGCACAGTATCGCGTGCCCGTCGGCGCTGATCGGGGCATCCAATTTCTTCGAGCTTGCCGTCGCCGCCGCGATCAGTCTCTTCGGGTTCCAGTCGGGCGCGGCCCTGGCCACCGTGGTGGGCGTGCTGATCGAAGTGCCGGTGATGCTGCTGGTCGTGCGCATCGTCAACCAGAGCAAGGGCTGGTACGACGCCGGCGCCAGGCGGAACTGAGTCGTGCCCGGCGCCCCTGTTCGAGTAATTGCCGCCCTGGGAACGGCTCAGACGCTGGCCTGGGCCTCTTCCTACTACCTGCCGGCGATGTTGGCCGATCCCATGGCCCGGGATCTGGGTGTGTCCGCGCCGACGGTCTACGCGGCATTCTCCGGCGCCATGGTCGCTTCGGCGCTGGCGGGCCCATGGGCAGGACAAGCGATCGACCGCCGTGGCGGCCGGATCGTCCTGGCGGGCACGAGTGTGCTGTTTGCGCTGGGGCTGGGGATGCTGGCGTTCGCCCAGGGTCTCTGGACGATGGTGGCGGCTTGGGTCGTCATCGGCGTTGCGATGGGCTCTGGCCTTTACGAGGCCGCCTTTTCCAGCCTGGTGCGCCTGTATGGCCATCATGCGCGGGGCGCGATCACGGGGATCACGCTGATCGCCGGGTTTGCCAGCACCGTCGGATGGCCGCTGTCGGCCTGGATGGAATCGCAATTCGGTTGGCGCGGCGCCTGCCTGGGCTGGGCAGCCTTGCATCTATTGGCGGGCCTGCCGCTGAATGCCTGGCTTCCCAAGGCGCCAGCGGTCTCGATGGCGGAACGCCCGCATGTCGCGGGCCCGGCGCAGGGCGATTTGTCCCCTGCTCCCGATCCGGGACCCGGGGGGCATGCCGCCGCCCTCCTCGCCTTCGTGTTTGCCGCCACGTGGTTCATCAGCACGGCAATGGCCACGCACCTGCCGCGGATGCTGGAAGCCACGGGCGCCACGCTCACGGCGGCCGTGGCCGTGGGCGCGCTGATCGGTCCCGCGCAGGTGGCCGGCCGCCTGCTCGAGTTCGGCTTCCTGGGCCGTGTGCATCCCTTGTTGTCGGCGCGCCTTGCGGCGCTCGCGCATCCCGCCGGCGTCGCGGTGCTGCTGACCGGGGGACCGGCGATGGCCCCGGTGTTCGCCATCCTGCACGGGGCGGGCAACGGCATTCTGACCATTGCCAAAGGCACGTTGCCCCTGGCGTTGTTTGGCGCCCAAGGATACGGCGCGCGCCAGGGATGGCTGATGATGCCGGCGCGGATTGCGCAAGCGCTTTCGCCCTATCTCTTCGGCCTGGCGCTCGATGCCTGGGGAGCCAACGCGCTATGGCTGTCCGGGAGCATCGGCCTGGCTGCCGGCGCCGCCCTGCTTGCATTGCGGGCGCGGCCGTCGGCGCCTTGAAGTTCTAGTCTTGTATCCACAGAGGTGTTTCATGAGTTCCATCACGATCTATCACAACCCCGCCTGCGGCACGTCCCGCAATGTGCTCGGGTTGATCCGCAATAGCGGAGAAGAGCCGACCATCATCGAGTACATGAAGACGCCGCCCGACGCCGCAACGCTGAGGTCGTTGATTTCGGCCATGGGAATGCAGGCGCGCGACGTGCTCCGGCAAAAGGGCACGCCCTACGACGAGCTGGGCCTGTCGGATCCAAAATGGACGGAGGAGCAGCTGATCGGTTTCATGCTGCAGCATCCCCTTCTGATCAATCGTCCGATCGTGGTCACGCCACTGGGCACCCGCCTGTGCCGGCCGTCGGAGGCCGTGCTGGACATTCTGCCCCAGCGCCAGCGCGGCGCTTTCAACAAGGAAGACGGCGAGCCGCTGATCGACGCGGAGGGCAACCGTGTCTGAAGCCCTTGCCGATTTGCCCAGCCTGGAACCGTCATTGTTCGAACAGCCCGACATGGCCAAGCTGTTCCCGCCCGTGCGGGCCCGGCACGCACCGCGCTTCCTGCTGCTCTACGGATCGCTGCGCGAGCGTTCCTACAGCCGGCTGGTCGCCGAGGAAGCGGCGCGGCTGCTCCGGGCGCTGGGTGGCGAGACCCGGCTGTTCAATCCCTCCGGGCTCCCGCTGGTCGACGACGCCAGCGAGGATCATCCCAAAGTGCGTGAACTGCACGAACTGGCGCAATGGGCGGAAGGCATGGTCTGGAGTTCGCCGGAGCGTCACGGCGCGATGACGGGTTTGATGAAGACGCAGATAGACTGGATTCCGCTGTCGGTCGGGGCCGTGCGCCCGACCCAGGGCAAGACGCTGGCGGTCATGCAGGTTTCTGGCGGCTCCCAGTCTTTCAACGCCGTGAACCAGATGCGGATCCTGGGACGCTGGATGCGCATGCTGACCATTCCGAACCAGTCATCGGTAGCCCGCGCCTACCAGGAATTCGACGAGGCGGGGCGCATGAAGCCCTCCCCCTACTACGATCGCGTCGTCGACGTCGTCGAGGAGTTGATGAAGTTCACCCTGCTCACGCGGGATGCGGGCCCCTATCTGGTGGACCGCTACAGCGAGCGCAAGGAAAGCGCCGCGGCGTTGTCCAGCCGGATGAAGCAAAGCGCCATCTAGGCGGTCGGCGGCATTCTTGGCGGGACGTGCGCTGCACTCCAGTAAGCCGCGGATGATGCCCCTGGCATCCCTGAAACTTGGTATTTTGCGCCGTCCAACATCTCAAAATGGAACCTACGGGCGTATCGCGTTACCGACGGACCAACATCCTGGCAGGCATTCCGCCTGCCTCGCACCGAGGTCCCTATGCCATCCCATCGCTCCGCCCGCCACGATTCCGCCCTGCCGAACGGCGCGCTTCTGGCCCTGCGTCCGTTGGCCGCCGCGCTGGCTGCCCTGTTCGCTTGCGCCAGCGCGCCTGCTCAGGCGTCTAGCGCAGCTGGCGCCTCGAGCTTCGACGCGGGCGCGGCGGGCGCCGGCAGTTTCTGGTCCGGTGAGGGAATGAATGGACAAGGCGGCTTTAGTCCGGCGCACGGGGGCTCCTGGGCCTACCAGTCGATCAATGCCGGATTGTTGACGGGCGGCACGACCCTGACCGGCGGCCTGGGAGGCGCTGGCGACGCCGGGAGTGCGTCCTATGTCGCTGGCGGCGGCGCCGGCGGCGGGACCGGGGCGATGTTTATCAATACAAATGGCGTCAGCACCGTCAGCAGGGGGACCGTCGTCGGCGGACGCGGCGGCAATGGCGGCGCCAGCATATCAGGCTCCGACACGGCGGCGAAGGGTGCCGGTTCGGGCGGCGGCGGCGGTGGTGGGGATGGGATGGGGCTCGACTCCAGCACGAATTTCACGTTTACGAGCCATGGCGTTGTCGTGGGGGGGCTGGGCGGCAGCGGAGGCACGTCTTCAGTGGACGGCGGTGTCGCGGGCGGTGGCGGCGACGGCGGCAATGGCATCTACGCCCTCTCCGCCTCCGGGGTCACGATCAACAATTTGGGCTCAATCACCGGCGGCATCGGCGGCAATAGCATTGCGGGCTTCGCCTCCGCGTCCGGCGCGCTGGCCGGGGCCGGAGGCGCAGGAGTCGTCCTGGGCAGCGCAATCCTGAACAACGAAGCGACCGGCGTCATCGTGGGCGGCAATAGCGGCGCGGCCGGAAGCCAGGCTGGATTCACGACGATGAACGGCGCCGGCGGGACCGGCGTCTCCGTGACAGACGGGGTCCTGACGAATGAAGGGATCATACGCGGCGGCGATGGCCAGTCCGGCGGCGCCGGCGTGGTGATTGCGGGCTCCGGCACGCTGATCAATGCCGGCACCATCCAGGGCGGGACGCTGGGGGGCTCCTCGCGCGCCGACGCCGTGCTCATGTCGGGCACCAATGCGCGTCTGGAATTGCGCGACGGCTACAGCTTCCAGGGCGGCGTCCGAAGCACCGGCACCGGCAACGTCCTGGCGCTGGGCGGCGCTGCGACCGGCAGCTTCGACATGACGCAATTGGGCGTCGGGTTCATCGGATTCTCCAATCTGGAGAAGACCGGAAGCGGAACCTGGCAACTGACCGGCCTGAGCGCTGAGCGGCCGAACTGGGCCGTGAAATCGGGAACCTTGAACTTCGTCGATGGCGCCCAGCTTGGCGACTCGGCGTCCACGATCGCGTTGGGCGCCGCCAGATTGGCCTATACGCCGGTCGGCGGCCTTGCCACGGTGAACGCGGCCATCTCGCTGACGGCCGGCAGCGGCACGATCGACGTCAACGACCGCTCCGTGCTCGACGTCACCCAGGGCGTGCATGGCTTGGCAACGACACTGATAAAAGAAG
Source organism: Achromobacter spanius (assembly GCF_039673305.1). GTDB lineage: Bacteria > Pseudomonadota > Gammaproteobacteria > Burkholderiales > Burkholderiaceae_B > Achromobacter > Achromobacter spanius_F. Next base: position 108,425 of record NZ_JBDJLJ010000008.1, on the reverse strand, counting down.
GCTTGGGCACCCTGCGCCTGAATGGCCCGTCGGACTACGGCAGGCTGCTGGCGGCCAACGGCCGGGTGATCCTGAACCACGATGCGTTGCCGCAACTCATCGCCAGTGCGGCCGACGTGTCCATCCTGACCCGCGGCGACCTGACCTATGGCGGCGGGCTTTACGGCTTGAACGGCCAGTTTGGCACGATGACCAAGGACGGCCCGGGCACGCTGACGCTGACCGACGAGAACTATCTGGGTTGGCGCGTCGAAGCGGGCGGGCTTGCCGCCTCGGCCCAGCGCTTTCAAGGCAACGTGGACATGGCGGCCGGCTCGAGTTTCGTACTCGATGAGGCCGTGGACAGTCGCTATCGGGACAAGCTGAGCGGGATGGGAACGTTCGCCAAGCGCGGCGCCGCGGCGCTCGAGCTGACCGGCGACAGCACAGCGTTCACCGGTTCGGCGTTTGTGCAGCAAGGCACGCTGAACCTCGCGTCCGGCGCAGTCCTGGGGGGCAGCGTCAGCGTGAGCAACGGGGCGACGCTGGGCGGCAGCGGCAAGGTGGCCTCGTTGGAGGTGCGGCCGGGCGGCACCCTGTCGCTGGCGGGCGGCGATTTCAAGGTCACGGGCAACGCAACCTTCCAGCCGGACTCCATCTTTGCGGTGCGCGCCGATCCGAACGGGACGCCTGGCCGCCTGGTGGTGGACGGCGCGGCCATCCTGCAAGGCGGCAACCTGCTGCACGTGGGCGTGGGCGACGGCTTCGCGCTCAATTCCAAGTACACCATCGTGTCGGCCAGCTACGTGCAGGGCCAGTTTTCCAGCGTCAATTCACAGTACGCCTACCTGACCGCGAAACTGGACTACACGGATAAGGCAGTGAATCTGGAGCTGGTGCGGCGCGATGTCACGCCGCCGGTGGTCATTCCCCCGGTAGTTAACCCGCCCATCGTGATCGCGCCGCCGACCGATGGTGAAACGCCCGGGTCGCGTCCCATCCGGTTTGAAGATCTGGCCGAGACCCCGAACCAGCACGCCGTCGGCGTCGCGCTGGAATCCTTGCCGCAAAGCAACCCGCTCTACGGGGCGGTGCTCACCTTGCCCGCAGGCGGCCCGCCGCAAGCGCTGACCCTGCTGTCCGGGGAATCGCATGCCAGCACGGCAAGCGCCCTCGCCGGCCTGGGCGCGAACGCGCGCGCGATTCCGCTTGCGCAACTGCGGCGCGGCCTGGGCGCGACGCTGCAGCCCGGCGCGGCCACCGCCAGCGCGGGCATGAGCGACGCGCCCCTCTCCGCCTCCGCCCTGCCCGGCTCCGACGCCCTGCCCGCCTGGGCTCAGGTCGTGGGTCAGTGGCAGCGCAGCGGCGGCGAGGACGGCATCGCCCGCGTGCGCCAGCACACCGGCGGCGTCTATGCCGGCGCGGACCGCGCCATCGGCAATGGCTGGCGCCTGGGCGGCGCGGTCGGCGTCACGAACAGCAAGCTCAAGGCGGACGGCCTGAGCAGCCAGAGCGACATCGACAGCTACAGCGCCACCGTGTACGGCGGGCGCCGCTTCGACGCCGGGCCGGGCCACGTCAACCTGCTGCTGGGCGCCGCCTACACCTGGCACGACATTTCCAGCAAGCGCAGCGTCGCCTTTGCCGGCGTCAACGAGGACCTCAAGGCCGACTACGGCGGCAGCACCGGCCAACTGTTCGGCGAAATCGGCTACGGGCTGCCCGTGGGCGAACGCGCCGTGCTGGAACCGTATGTCGGGGTGGCGTTCAGCGACCAGCGCGTGCGCGGCTTCAGCGAGTCCGGCGGGGACGCGGCCCTGTCCGGCAACCGCCAGCACGACCAGACCACGACGACCACGCTGGGCCTGCGCGGCATGACGCAGTGGGACGCGCTGGCGCTGACGGCGGGCGCCGGCTGGCGCCATGCCTTCGGCGACGTGAACCCGATGTCGACCCTGGCCTTCACGGGCAGCGACGCTTTCACCGTGGCGGGCGCGCCGATCGCCCGCAATGCCCTGGTTACGGAATTGGCGGGCCAATGGCGCGCGTCGCGCAACGTGGCCTTCACGCTGGCGTATGACGGCGAGTATGGCGGCGGCAACCAGCAGCATGCCGGTACGCTGCGGGTGAACTGGCGCTTCTGAACGGCGCCAGGAATGGAAAAAAAGGGCGATGCCGGTTCTGCCGGCATCGCCCTCTTCTCGTCCGCGTGGCGCTACTTCTTCTTGGAAGCCTCGTACTTCGCCTTGTTCGCCTCGTTGGGCGGGTACAGGCCGGGCAGCATGGCGCCATTGTTCACTTCGTCCATGATCCAGCCTTCGAAGCGTTCCTGCTCGACGGCGGCGTCAACCACATCGGCCACCAGCGCGGCCGGAATGACGACGGCGCCGTCCTGGTCGGCCACGATGACGTCGTCCGGGAACACCGCCACCCCGCCGCAGGCCACGGGCTGCTGCCAGTCCACGAAGGTCAGCCCGGCGACCGACGGAGGCGCCGCCGCGCCGCTGGCCCAGACAGGCAGCCGGGTGCCCAGCACGCCGGCCAGGTCGCGCACGACGCCGTCGGTCACCAGGCCGGCGACGCCGCGCTTGGCCATGCGGGCGCAGAGGATATCGCCCCAGATGCCGGCGTCCTTCACGCCCATGGCGTCCACCACCGCGATGCAGCCCGAGGGCATCTGCTCGATGGCGCCGCGGCTGGACTTGGGCGAGGACCACGATTCGGGCGTGGCCAGGTCTTCGCGGGCCGGCACGAAGCGGACCGTGAACGCGCGCCCGACGATGCGCGGCAAGCCTTGCGCCAGCGGGAACGCGCCGCGGATCCAGACGTTGCGCAGCCCTTTCTTCAAGAGGATGGTGGTCAGCGTTGCCGTCGTGACGCCGGACAGCGCCTTGAAATAAACCTCGTCGGAAACCGTCATGTGTCTCTCCGTAGTGAAATCAGAACTGGCGCCATGCGCGCAGGGATCGGGGTTCAAGTGAGCGTATTGCAGGCGTCGCGCAGGCGTTTGCACGCCTCTGCCAGGCGTTCGTCCGACGTCGCGAACGAAATGCGGAAGTAGTTTTCGGCGCCGAAGGCGCTGCCCGGCACCACCGCGACATGGGCGTCTTCCAGGAAGAACTGGCCGACGTCCACGTCGGTTTTCAGCAGTTTGCCTTGTTTCGTCGTGCGGCCGATCAGCCCTTCGCAGGACGGAAACAGGTAAAAGGCGCCTTCGGGCGTGCGGCAGTGAACGCCGTCGATGGCGTTGAGCGCCGTCAGGCAGGCGTCGCGCCGGCGCTTGAAGGCCTGGTTGCGCGGCGCCAGGAAATCCATCGGCCCGTCCAGCGCCGCCGCCGCGGCCGCCTGGGCAACCGAGCACGGGTTGCTCGTGCTTTGCGACTGGATCGTGGCCATTGCCTGGATCAAGGACGTCGGACCGCCGGCATAGCCGATGCGCCAGCCGGTCATGGCATAGGCTTTCGAGACGCCGTTGATGGTCAGGGTGCGACCGTGCAGATCAGGCTCGACCGACGCCATCGTCGAGAACTGCCAGCCGTCGTAGCGGATGTGCTCGTACATGTCGTCCGTCATGACCCACACCTGCGGATGGCGGAGCAGTTCGATGGCCAGCGCGGCCAGGTCGGCGCGTGTATAGCCGGCCCCGGTCGGATTGCTGGGCGAATTGAGGATGATCCATTTGGTCCTCGGGGTGATCGCGCGGCGCAGTTGTTCCGGCTGGATCTTGAAGTCCTGCGAGGCCGGGCAGCCCACTTCCACGGGCACGCCGCCCGCCAGCCGCACCATGTCGGGATACGAGACCCAGTACGGCGCGGGGATGATGACTTCATCCCCCGGATTCAGGGTGGCCAGCAGCGCATTGAAGATGACCTGCTTGCCGCCCGTGCCCACGCTGATTTCCGACGGGTCGTAGGAAATGCTGTTGTCGCGCCAGAATTTGCGGGCGATGGCCTCCTTCAGTTCCCGGGTGCCATCCACGTCGGTGTAGCGCGTGGCGCCGGCATCGATCGCCTGCTTCGCGGCGGCGCAGATGTGCTCCGGCGTCGGAAAGTCGGGTTCGCCTTGCGACAGGCCGATCACGTCGATGCCGCGGCGGCGCATGTCCCCCGCCAGTTTGGTGATGGCCAGCGTGGGCGACGGCTTTACTGCGTTGAGAAGATTGGAAAGCATGGAAAGTTGGGCAGGATCAATGAACGGATCCAGTCTAGGGGCGCAGTTCGGACAAGAAAAGCGATATATTTTCCATCTGAGCATCAATAAATTCGATCAAACACATGCTGCGAGAACTCCAGACATTCATGGCCGTCGTGCGCTACGGCACCTTCGCCAATGCGGCGGCGCATATCGGCTTGACCCAGTCGGCGGTCAGTGCGCAGATCCAGCGGCTGGAAGAAGAACTCGGCTATCCCCTGTTCGATCGGACCGGACGCGCCGCCCATCTCAACGGCAACGGCCGGGAAGCCTTGGCGATCGCCGAGGAGTTGATGGCCGTCTACGCCAAGTTCGGCGGCAATGCCAGCACCCCAAAAACGGGCCTGATCCGGATAGGATCGATCGCCTCGGCGCAGACCACCTTCCTGATGGATGCGCTGGCGGAATTCTGGAGCGTCAATCCGGGCTATCGCATCCGGCTGGTCCCCGGCCTCTCGCTCAATCTGCTGGGACAGGTGGACTCGGGAGAAGTGGACATCGCCGTCATGATCAAGCCCCCCTTCGCCCTGCCCGCCGACTTGCGCTGGCGCGTGCTGTTCAACGAACCGTTCGTGCTGATGGCCCCGCAAAAGCTGGCGCATCGGGAATGGCGCGAGCTTCTGGAAAACGAACCGTTCATTCGCTATGACCGGGGCTCTTTCGGCGGAAGGCTGGTCGACCACTTCCTGCGGCGCGCGCGGCTGTCGGTCACCGAGGCGATCGAACTGGATGAGCTGCAGGCGATCGCTCAGCTCGTGCGCCGGGGTGTCGGGGTTGCCCTGCTGCCCCTGAGCAAATCCCTGTCGGTGCCCCGGGGCGTCGTGATCAAGGACCTGGGCGATGCGACGTTCTACCGGGAGATCGGCCTGGTCGAGCGGCCGTCGGACAGCCGGCAGCCGGTTGCCGCACTGCTGGCGCAACGGATTGCGGAAGCGGCCGAGCGGTTCAGTGTCCGCCGCCCATAGCGCGGCCGCCAGCGGCGATCAATAGCCCTTTGCATGGGATGAGCCTGCCGGTCCCGCCTTCTGCCGCCTCACCGACCGCCGCCGCCACCACAGCCAGATTCCGCTGATTCCCAGCGTGCCCAGGCCCAGTCCCAGCAATCCCACGATGGCCTCGCCGGCGACGCCGCCCAGTTCTCCGGTGTGCAGCGGATAGATCACCGAGTTGATCCTTGTGCCCGGGTCCAGTTCATTCCAGCGCTGCGCCGCCAGGACCTTGCCGTCGCGAGGGTCCAGCCACACGGTCGAGCGGCCATTGGGATGCGGATCGTCCGGCACGCGCATGCGGATGGCCAGCGGCCGGTCGGCCTGCGGGGTGTAGAGCACATAGCCGATCGCGCCATCCGGAAATGCCGACCGGGCGGCGGCCGCCAGGTCGTCCAGGGACGGGATCGGCGGCGTGGGGCCGGCGCCTCGCGCCGGCAGCTTGGGCGCCATGACGCTTGGCTGGCCGCTGGCCAGCGTGATCCAGTTGCCGATGGGCCGCCAGGCCAGGTACGCGCCGCTGGCGATGCTGACCGCCAGCAGCAGCGCGAGGATCGCGCCGCCATTGCGGTGGATGTCGAACCAGGCGCGCAACGCCCCTTTGTTGACCACGATGCGCAGCGACGGCGGCCATTTGCGCGGCCACCAGATGACCAGGCCCGAGACCATCAGGACCAGATAGGCCAGCGCCGTCCAGGCCAGCACGGCCTTGCCGGTCTGTTCCAGCATCAGGGCGCTGTGCAGCGCGTAGACGATGGCGACGATGCCTTCGTCCTCGGCCCGCCTGCCCTGCTCCCGACCGCTGGCCGGATCCAGGTAGACGGTGCCGCGCCAGCCCCCTGGCGCCCTCACCCTGACTTGCATCGTCTCGCCGGGTTCGCGCGGCGGACGGAAGGTGAAGGCGGCGCGCGGGCCGAACTCGGCGGCCAGGTCGCCGCGCAAGGCTTCGAGCGACGCCGGCTGGGCGGCCGGGCCGCCTCGGGCCACGAAATAGTCCGGATGCACAAGCCTGTCCAGCGGCCGCGCCACCACCAGCAAGGCGCCGGTCAGCCCGGACAGGATCAGGATCGCGCCCAGGCCCAGCGCGATCCAGCGGTGGCAGGTCAGCCAGAGGCGCCGCGGCATCAGTACGCCAGGCGCGCCTGCAGGTACACCATGCGCGGCGCGCCGACCATGCGGCCGCCGTTGGTGTCGACGTTGCGGGTGTAGTAGCGGCGGTCAAACAGGTTGTTCACGCCGACCGCCAGTTCGCTGCCCCGCCATTGCGGGAACTTGTAGCTGAGCTGCGTGTTCCAGACGCTGAAGCCGGGTACGCGGCCGGTGGTGGCGTCCGCGTTCTCTTCCTCGGTGTTGGCGGTGTCGGAGTATTGGCCGCTCTGGGCCGTGGTGAACAGGTTGAAGGTCCAGTTGTTGCGGGTGTAGCGTCCGCCCAGCGTGCCCGTCTGGCGCGAATAGAACGGCACGTCGTTGCCTTCGAATTCGCCGGACTTCTGGATGGCGCGCACGTACGTGTAGTTGGCGTAGACGTTCAGGCCGGCCAGCGGCCCGGACTTGTCGAAGTCGTAGTCGATGGCGAATTCGACGCCATTGTGGGTGGTGGCGCCCAGGTTGCGGAACACGGCCGGATTGGTGCCGGGAATCGACAGGATCTGGTTGTCGAAGCGCAGGTTGAAGACGGTGAATTCCGTGTGCGTCTGCTCGCCCGAATAGCGCAGGCCGGCTTCCATCGTCTTGGCCACTTCGGGGCTGAGCGGGTTGCTCGCCGACATCGAGTTGAGCTGGGTGTACTGCACCGCGCCGAACGAGGTGTTGTAGTTGGTGTAGAGCGTCAGGGCGTCGTTGACCAGATAGGCGATGTTCAGCGACGGCAGGCCGCGGCTGTTGCGCAGGTCGAACGGCGTGTCGTTGGCGGTGCCGCTGGGCTGGCGGTTGGTGTCGATGTGCTCGTAGCGCACGCCCGGCGTGACGCGCCAGTTGCCATAGGCAATGCGGTCATCCAGGTAGATCGAGTGCGCCTCGGTTTCGTTGTCGAACACCTGCGTGACACCGACGCGCTGGCCCGTGGCCAGGGAGACCGAATAGCGCCTGTCCTGGCCGGTTTCGTGAATGTACCGGTAGCCGATGGTGACATCGTGCGTCGTCGGCCCCCATTCCAGCCGCTGCGTGTAGCGCGGCTCGATGCCCAGGACCTGGTTGTTGCGCGGCTGGTAGTCGTTGCGGCGCGCGGTGGTGTTGATCAGCGAACTCTGGCGCGAGCTGTCGTAGTGATAGACGCGCGCCTCGAACTCCTGCGTGTCCGAGATGGAATTCAGGTAGCCGACATCGATCTGGTCGCGCTGGCCCTTCCAGTAGTCGGTCGGATGGGTGTTCTGGAAGGGGTCGTCGCGGTACTGCGCCACGGTCAGGCCGCCCGGCGTCATGGACTTGACGTCGTAATGCGCGAACTTGCCGTAGATTTCCGACGTCGGCGTCAACTCGTAGCGCCACTTGAGTGCCACGTCGTTGTAGCGGTCGTCGCTGCCGTCGCGCCATTGCTCGCCGTCCATGCCGGAATACATCAGCGCCACGCCCAGGCCGCTGTCGAACTGCTTGCCCAGGAAGGCGGTGTACTGGGTGTTGGCGCCGCCGTGGCTGAACACGTTGTAGCGGGCCGAGGCGTCGGCGACGACGTCGCCCCCGGCCGGAATCGGCCGGGTCTTGAAGTTGATCACGCCGCCCACGTTCTGCGGGCCGTAGCGCACTGCTCCGCCGCCACGCACCACGTCGATCGCCTCGATATTGCCCAGGCTGGTGGGAGACATCACCAGGTTCGGCTGGCCATAGGGCGCCATGGCCATCGGGATGCCGTCCAGCAGCATCGTCGTGCGGAAGGAATTGCGCGGGTTCAGGCCGCGGATGCCGACGTGCAGGCCGACCGAACTGCCGCTGGCGCTGGTGCTGCCGCTGATCTGCACGCCGGGCACGCGGCGCAGCGCATCCGCGACGCTGGTGGCGCCGCTGTTCTGGATTTCGTCACGCTTGAGCAGCGTGCGCGCGCCGCCGAAGGTCTGGACGCTGTTCTCCAGGCCCGTGCCCAGCCAGTCGCCGCTGACCTGGATCGATTCCAGCGTATTGGCGCCGGCCGGCGCTCCGGCGGCCGCCGGCGCGGCCTTTGCCGGCGGCGTTGCCGCCCGCACCACGTAGCCCTGCCCGCCCACCGCTGCCGCGGTCAGGCCGGTGCCCGCCAGCAGCCTGGCCAGTCCGGCTTCCGGGTCGTAGCTGCCCTCCAGCCCTTGCGTGGTCAGGCCGTTCGTGTCCTCGGGCCTGAACGAGACCGTGATGCCGCCCGCCTTGGCGTAGGCCGACAACGCCTGGTCCAGCGGGCCAGCCGGGATCCGATAGTCCCGCGCGGCGACTGGCCGCGCGTCTTGGGCCACCGCCGGCGGCGCCGCGGCAAACGCGGCCGCCAGGCTCAGGGTCAGTCCGGCCAGTCGCAGGACGCGCGTCGCGGTGCGCGTTTGGGAGTTGTCTTGAGGTGCCACGGGTTTGCATCCCTTTCAGGTCATCGATGTGCGGTATGCCGAATGAGCGCCCGCAAAAGGGACAGGGAAACGCCGGCAGAAATGTAAATATTTGAAACTCAATGGCAGCCAGTGCCGCCGCGGGTCAACGCGCCAGCGTGACCCAATAGGAGGTGCGCGCCACCACCCGCAGGTCCAGCGTATTGGCCACGACGGCCAGGAGCGCATCGGTGTCGTCCAGTCGGAATACGCCGGACACCCGCAGGCCGGCGACGGCGGGATCGCAGCGCACCAGGCCGGGCCGGTAGCGCGACACTTCCGCCAACAGCGCGTCCAGGCGCATGTTGTCGGCCTCGATCACGCCGCGGGTCCAGCCCGGGGCGCCGGCACGGGCCAGACCACTGCCCGCCCCGCTGCCCGCACCGTCCTTCAAGAAGGCATTCGCGGTGAACCTCACGGTCTCCCCGGCGTTGAAAATGCGCGCCGCGTCGCCGTTCCGCAGGGTTACCGCGACGCGATGCTCCAGGACCGTCAGTTCCGTCATGGCCTGCCCATCGTCCAGGCGCCGCACCACGAAACGGGTGCCCAGGGCCTGCAACCGGCCCTGCGGCGTCTCGACGATGAATGGCCGCGCCCTGCCCGCCTGGTCGGCGGCCGTGCGTACGTAAACCTCGCCGGCCTGCAAGCGCAACAGGCGCGTTTCGTCGGAATAGCGCACGTCCAGGCCGGTGTCGGTGTTCAGGTGGACCTGGCTGCCGTCGGCCAGGGCCAGCCGCTGGTCCTGGCCCACCGCGGTGCGGTAGGCGCCGGCGTCCTGGCCGCCCAGGCGGTAGGTCATCCAGGCGGCCGCCGGCACGGTCAGCCCAAACACCGCCAGCGTCCGCAGTACCGTCCGGCGGCTGACGGCGGGTTCGCGCGTCAGCAGCGGCACGCCCAGCGCGGGCGGCACCGCACTGAACTGCTGTGTCAGGCGCTGCGCCCGCTGCCAGGCAAGCTCGCGCTCGGGGCTGCCGTGGCGCCAGCGTTCGAAGGCGGCGTGGTCGGCCGGGCCGGCGTCGCCGGAGTGCAGGCGAACGAGCCAGCGGGCGGCCTCGCGGATGACCGTGGCGTCCAGCGGCTTGGATTCGGCGGCGCTCACCTTGGGTCAGTGCTCCATCAGGGCCAGGCAGATCTCGAAGCCTTGCGCCATGTAGCGCTTCACGCTGCGGTCGCTCAACCCGGTGCGGGCGGCGATTTCGACGTAGGTCAGGCCTTCCAGCTGCGACAGGACGAACACTTCGCGCGCCTGCGGCGCAAGACTTCCGAGCATGCGGTCCAGCTGTTGCAGGGCCTGGCGCACGCCCAGCAGCATCTCGGGCGAGGCTTCCAGTTCGGGGGGCAGCGCGGCGATCGCCTCCAGCCAGGCGCGCTCGAGCGAACGGCGGCGCCAGTGGTCATTGAGCAGCCCGCGGGCGATGGTGGTCAGATACGCCCTGGGCTGGCGCAGCGTGCGGACTTCTTCGGGGTTGCGCAGCACGCGCAGAAAGGTGTCATGCGCAAAGTCCGAGGCCTCGTCGCCGTGGCCAAGCTGGCGCCGCCACCACTGGCAAAGCCATTCGTAGTGGTTTTCGCAGAGAAGCTGAAGCGGCTGGAGGGGGTTGGACATGCTCGAACGCCCCGACTAGCAGCGCGATGACACAGAAAAGCCGCCTGCCTGGAAGAGCGGCCGGCGGCCAACATGGCGAAGATGATACCAAGAATTGTTCGCAACATCGAGCCGACTGCCAAGGCTGTTGCGCCGACGCCTCTTCCGGGTGGGACGCCACCTGCACCGTCCCAGCCATATCCGGGGATACCCGTAGTTGATTGACCGACACATTCCAGTAGGCTCGAAACCAAGGCGTTGTCCATCCTCAAGGCTCTTCCACTTTCTGGCGGCCAGACCGTTCCCCGCGGCTGGTTCTGATTGTTCCCTTTGGAGTTGACACCATGATGCAAGTCGCACGCGCCGTATCGTCTTCCACGTCATCGCCCGTTCACCGGCGCCGCCTGGCGCCCGCCCTGACGGCGTTGGCGCTGGCCCTGGCGGTGTCTGTCCCCGGCTGGGCTGCGGACGCACCCAAACCCGCCGAACCCGCCACGAAAGACGCCAACGCGGCGCTGCTCAAGGAACTGCCCTTCTCCGACAAAACCTCGTTCGACCTCGCGCACAAGGGCTTTATCGCGCCGCTGCCGGCGGGCATGATCAAGGGCGCCGAGGGCAACCTGGTGTGGGATCCCACCAAGTACGACTTCATCAAGGAAGGCGCGCCGGCGCCGGACACCGTCAACCCCAGCCTGTGGCGGCAGTCGCAGTTGCTGAACATCTCGGGACTCTTCAAGGTCACGGACGGCATCTATCAGGTGCGCAACTACGACCTGTCCAACATGACCATCGTCGAGGGCAAGGAAGGCCTGACGATCATGGATCCGCTGATTTCCACCGAAACGGCCAAGGCCGCGCTGGACCTCTATTTTCAGCATCGCCCCAAGAAGCCGGTGGTCGCGGTGATCTACACGCACAGCCACGTCGACCACTACGGCGGCGTGCGCGGGGTGGTGGACGAGGTGAACGTCAAGGCGGGTTCGGTCAAAATCTATGCGCCGCTGGGCTTCCTGGAACACGCCGTGGCCGAAAACGTAATGGCCGGCACTGCGATGAGCCGCCGCGCCAGCTACATGTACGGCAACCTGCTGCCGCCCAGCGCCACCGGGCAGGTTGGCGCGGGCCTGGGCACCACGACGTCGGCCGGAACGGTGACTCTCATTCCGCCCACCGACATCATCGAAAAGACCGGCGAAAAGCGCACCATCGACGGCCTGACCTACGAATTCCTGTATGCGCCGGGCAGCGAGGCTCCCGCCGAAATGCTGTACTACATCAAGGAAAAGAAGGCGCTGAACACCGCCGAGGACTCCACACACACGCTGCACAACACTTATTCGCTGCGCGGCGCCAAGATCCGGGATCCGCTGGCGTGGTCGAAGTACCTGAACGAGGCGCTGGCGCTGTGGGGCGACGACGTCGAAGTGATGTACGCCATGCACCACTGGCCGGTGTGGGGCAAGAAAGAGGTCCAGGAGCAATTGAGCCTGCAGCGGGACATGTACCGCTACATCAACGACGAAACCTTGCGCCTGGCCAACATGGGCTACAACAAGGAAGAAATCGCCGAACAGGTCAAGCTGCCGGACACCATTGCCACCAAGTTCTCGAACCGTGGCTATTACGGATCCGTGAACCACAACGTGCGCGCCACGTACGTCCTGTACCTGGGCTGGTTCAACGGCAACCCCGCCACCCTGCACACGCTGCCGATCCAGGAGGCTTCCAGGCGCTACGTGGACATGATGGGCGGCGTGCCGGCCATTCTTGCGAAGGCCCGCGACTACTACAAGAAGGGAGACTACCGCTGGGTGGCGGAGGTCGTGAACTACGCGGTCTTCGCCGAGCCCGACAACCAGGAGGCCAAGAACCTGCAGGCGGACGCGCTGGAGCAGATGGGCTACCAGGCCGAAAGCGGCCCGTGGCGCAACTTCTACCTGACCGGCGCCAAGGAACTGCGCGAAGGCGTGCAGAAACTGCCCGTCCCGGACACAGCCAGCCCCGACACCGTGCGCGCGATGACGCTGGATATGCTCTTTGACTACTTCGCCGTCCGGCTGAATCGCGAAAAGTCCGCGGGCAAACACGTCGTGCTCAACCTGGATTTCACGGACACTAACCAGAAATACACGCTGGAAATGGTCAACAGCGTGCTGAATCACACCGAGGGCAAGCCGGCCAAGGAGCCCACCGCCAGCATGGCGCTCAGCCGCGAGACGCTCAATCGCATGATGCTCAAGGAAATGACGCTCAAAGAGGCGCTCGACAAGGGCGACGTGAAGGTCAGCGGGGATCAGCAGAAGATCACGGAGATGTTCGCGTCGCTGGACAACTTCGAGTTCTGGTTCAACATCGTGACGCCGTAAGCGGTGTCGGGGCTGGTCTGGCAGCCGGCCCCGCCTCCCGTCTCAGAAGCTGACGGCCAGGCCCACGGAAAAGCCCCGCACGTTGTTGCCGAAGACATAGCGCCCCACCACCCGGGTCCGCGTAATGATCATGTCGTACGCGCTGGAGTCCAGTTCCAGGCCCGCGCCGACCGACGTCAGCCGGTCGAATCCCAGGATGCCCTTCTGGTCGCCCAGGAACTCGGAATGCGTCAGTTCCAGCACGTAGCGCAACGGGCGGTCCAGCATGGTGATGCCGGTGGGCGCGCGGTAGCGGGCCCAGAGATTGGCGGATTGCGCGATCGCGTTGCCCTGCACCGCCGCCGAACTGTCGAAGCTCTTGAGGCGGATGTCCGAATAGCGCAACTCCACGTCCACCTCGTATCCCGGCCGGTAGTGCTCGTAGTCCAGCATGATCGACCCGCCCAGGCCATAGGCGTTCAGCGAGCCCCGGTCCAGGAAGTCGATGTCGCGGCCCGTCACCTGCCCCACGTACCAGCTCGCCGCGCGCAGGTCGCTCGTCACGTTGCCCAGGGCGAAGTTGAAGATGGGCCGCAGCTTCAGCTCGTCGGTCAGCTTGAAGTCCCAGCCGATGCCCCCCGTGGCCGACACGCTGTTCCATTTGGTGGGAATCTTGCGCTGCTCGGCGCCCTGGGTGGCGATGAAGGTCGGGTCGTAGCGGCTGCCCGCCAGCACGCCTTCCAGATAGATGGGAACGGATTTTGAAATCGTGTCGCCGCCGCCCAGCTGCGTCATGAAGAATTCGGTCGAGCCGGAGGTGGAGCCTGCGCCGCTGCCGATGTTGAGCGAGCTTGTCGTGATGTCGGGAACGATGGAAAAAGACATCAGCGCCAGCACGCCGTTGGCGCGCTTTTGCAGGTCGTCCTGGCTCAGGCGGACCCCTTGCTGCGCCTGCGTGGAGGCGGCGAAGAGGCAGGCCGCCAGGGCCCAGGCCCGCCCTGCCGCCAGCCGGCTCAGTCGGGCGCCTGCCCTTCCCGCGTCATCCCTTTTGCCCGGCGTCATCGGGATCAGCCATGGATTGACACAGGGGAACCCGCAGCGGCGCGAAGCACACCAGCGCCGCAGGGGCAAGGAGAAGCCAGTCGTTCATGTTGATACCCCGCGCGGAATCGGTGTTGACCAGGCACGACAGGAAAACAGAACTCGGCCCGGGAAGCGGAACCGTCCCGGGGCTGCCCATGATATCCCAAGGGAAACGCCAATTCGCGCCGCCGACGCGGACATGGCAAATGCGCGACACTTGCGCGCCGCGCCTCCTCGCGCCGTGCGCCGGTCTACAGCGCGGCGGCCCGTGACGCCAGCTTGCGGTTGCCTGCGCTGGCGGGCTTGAGCGCCATGCGTTCCGCCGTCAACGCCTTGGCCAGCGCGCGCGCGCCGTCCCGCAACGCGGCTTCCACGAGGGTCAGCGCCAGCACGTCGCGCTGGGCATGGCTGCCGCCGAAGCGATGCGCGATGAGACGCACGTCGCGCAGCAGGTCCACGGCCAGCGCGTAGTCCTCGCGCACGAAGGCGACCAGCGCGTGCGCCACGGGCAGGCCGACGTCGCGGGTCATCATCGCATTGGTGCCCCCGCCTTCGGCCGCGGCCTCCATCGCTTCGATCAATGCCTGCGCGGCCGCGCCGTCGCCCGCGCCCAGGTAGGCCATCAGGGCGTGGACGTCATTGAACGCGTAATACCCGGCGCCGCCGCGTTCGCGCCACACGTCGGCCAGCTGGCGCCAGCGCGGTCCCACGTCCACGCCGCGCAGCAGCAGGCGCCACAGCATGGCGGAGGCGTCGATCAGGTCCAGGACCTGCCCGGTGGAACCTTCGCGCAGCCGTTCGTCGTACAGGGCCAGCACCTTGTCGATTTCATCGCGGTCCAGGCGGAACAGGGCCAGATGCCACCAGTTGTGGATCGCCAGCATGTTGTCGGCGGACCAGTCGTCACGGCGTCCGTCCAGCCACGCAATGCCCTCCTCCACCCGCCCCTGCATCTCCAGCACGTGGGCCACCGCGTGGACCGCCCAGGGGTCGCGGACATTGAGTTCCAGCGCGCGCCGGCCCTGCGCTTCGGCCTGGGCGTACAGATTGGTCTCTTCCAGGCCGAAGGCGTGCATGCCCAGCACGTAGCCATAGTCCGGCATGGAGCGGTCCCAGGCCGGAAGGATGCCGGCCACGCGGTCGCGCAGCATGCTCGAACGGCCCAGCAGGAAATCGCCAATGTGGCCCACCTGCAGCGCCAGCGTGTCGTGGGGATGGTCGATGAGGATGTCGGCATAGCGGCGCAAGGCGTTGGAGAATTCGCCGTTCAGCCAGGCGCGGGCGGCGGCGGTGTGACGCCGTTCGCGTTCGTTGGCGATGTCGTACAGGCCTTCGGCGGCCTCCACGCTGTCGCGCAGCAGCGGCTCCACGCATTTGTCGCTGGCCGTGATCATCATGCCCGCGCGCAGCAGATGGCCCATGACGAAGACCGGGTCGTCGGCCAGCGCCTGGTCGATGATTCCCAGTGGATCGCCGTAATAGCCATGGAACAGGGACTGCGCCCGTTCATAAGCGTCCATGGACGCCTGTTCATCGGTTGAAACGGGATTTCCCCGCACATCGCTCAGCGCCATGGTGGTCTCCCTGGGTGACGCTCCGCCCCGCGACGGGCTCTGCTGATGTAAGCACGGAAGCCGCGGCGCGGCAAAACGCAGTTTCTCTAGTGCGGCTGCACCGGATCGCGTCCTTCGCTGGGGCCAGGGCGCCGGTCAGCGCGCCGGCCCGGGCGGGTCCACCATGGACTGTCGCTGCGCCAGCAACAAGGCGTCGCTCTGGTCGATCCGGATGGTGCCGATCCTGGGAAACTCGAAATCGATGATGATGTACAGGGCGGCGGTCATGACGACCGCATAGATGGCCTGGTGCAGCAGGGCATTGCGCTTGGACGCGGCCAGGTTCACGCCTACCAGGCAGGCGCAAACCAGCGCCAGGAAGCCGAGAAAAACGTAGGTCGCCAAGGGCGGATGCACTTTCTGGGCAGCGGTAAGGCTGGTGGCGGAGTCGAACATGTCGTTGACCGCCGCAATGTACGACGCCGCGTACGGCGGCACGGCATTGCGCGTGGCGGCGATGGACGTTCTCCAGATGTCCTGCTGCAGCGCGCCGGCCTTGGCCGCGATGGCGCCCCGGTGGTCCAGATCCGCGACCTCCCGGTCATACAGGATCCGCTGGTCCACGTAGTTCCTGAATTGCTCCCGGAGCCTGGGCTGGTCGTCCGCGTTGAGCAGGTCGATGCGCAGCCACGCGGTTCCGATTGCGTTCACTTCCTGGATCAGGAGATTGCGCCGTTCGGCCATGCGCTGGGCCGCGCCGGAAAACGTGAAGGCCACGAGCAGGCCCAGCAGCGCGAAAACCGAGGCTTCGATGGCCGCAACGCCTGCCCCGCCCTTTTCGTCCAGATTCCGCCCGAAAGCCTTGCCGATCGCCATGGCCAGGAAAAGGCCGATGAAAAACAGCACCGCCAGGCCCGCCAGAAGAAACGAATAGTTCATGTGAACTCCGCATGTCCAGTCAAGTCTTTGATTGAGGCTTGTGTCGAGGCCGTCCGGCGCCGCCGGCGGGACCATGCAGCATGGTCCGGGACAACAATAAGTGGATTCGGGCACCCTGACAACGGCTGTTGCGCGGTTGAAACGGGCCCCCTCGGGGTGCGGCGGCGCCCGGCGTCCATGCCAAAGGCCGCCAATGGGGGTGCCCTGGCGGGATCCTGGAAAATGCGGAGGAAGGCACAGGGGCCGGCGCGCTGGGGCCGGCCCCCTCGAGGCTACCGCAGCGCGCGGACGGCGTTGGCGATGCGATCCATCGCGATCTTCAACTGCGACAGCGAGGTCGCATAGCTGATCCGGAAATACGGCGCCAGCCCGAAGATGCTGCCCGGCACCACGGCCACGTCGGCGTGGTCGAGCAGATAGGCGCAGAAGTCGGCGTCCGTCTCCAGGCGCTTGCCCTGCGGCGTCGTCTTGCCCAGCACGCCGGCGCAGTTGGCGAAGGTGTAGAACGCGCCTTCGGGACGCCGGCAGCGGATGCCTTCGATGGCGTTCAGGGCGTTGACCACCAGGTCGCGGCGTTCCAGGAAGGACGCGCACCTTTCGGCCAGCACGTCTTGCGGGCCGTTCAGCGCCTCGATGGCGGCGGCCTGGGTCACCGAGCACGGGTTGGAGGTGCTCTGGCTCTGCACCACGGCCATCGCCGCGATCAGTTCGCGGGGGCCGCCCGCGTAGCCCAGGCGCCAGCCCGTCATGGCATAGGCCTTGGACAGGCCGTTGACCGTCAGCGTGCGGTCCAGCAGCCGCGGCTCGACCTGCGCCATGGTCTTGAAGGCGAAGCCGTCATAGACCAGGTGCTCGTAGATGTCGTCGGCCAGCACCCACACGTGCGGATGGCGCAGCAGCACGTCGGCGATGGCGCGCAGGCGCGCTTCGTCGTAGGCCGCGCCCGAGGGGTTGGACGGCGAATTGAGCATCAGCCAGCGCGTGCGCGGCGTGATGGCGGCCTCCAGGTCGGCCGGATCCAGCAGAAAACCGTTTTCCTCGCGGCCCGGCACCTGCACCGTCTTGCCGCCGGCGATGGTGATCATGTCGGCGTACGAGGTCCAGTACGGGGTGACGACGATGACTTCGTCGCCCTCGTCCAACGTGGCCATCAGCGCGTTGTGGATCACCTGCTTGGCGCCGGCGCCGGCCGTGATCTGGTCCAGGCCGTAGGTCAGGCCGTTTTCGCGCAGGAACTTGGCGGCGATGGCCTGCTTCAGGGCCAGGGTGCCGTCGAGCAGCGTGTACTTGGTTTCGCCGGCCTCGATGGCGCGCACGGCGGCGGCCTTGACGTTGTCCGGCGTGTCGAAATCGGGCTCGCCCGCGCCCAGGACGATGACGTCGCGCCCTTCCCGCTTGAGCTGGGCCGCGCGCGCGCCGATGCGCAGGATCTCGGAGACCTCGATGGCGGCGATGCGCCGGGCCCGGCGCAGGGGCGCGGCGGGGGCAAATGCTTCGGTATGGGACATTTGATCTGTTTCCTGCGGATGGAAGGCCCTCAGCGGGCCGCCGTGACCATGATCTCGACGAGGATGTCCGGCGCCGCCAGATCCAGCGCGCCGCAACAGCGCGCGGGCGCCTGGCCCGGGACGATCCACGCATCATAGACCGCATTCATGCCGGCGAAATGCGCCATGCTGCTCAGCCAGATGGTGACGTTCAGCAGGCGGGACTTGTCCGTGCCCGACTCGGCCAGCATCTGGTCGATCGCGGCCAGCACCTGGCGGGTCTGGCCGCCGATGTCCTGGCTGCGGTCGGCGGCCGTGTGGCCGGCCAGATAGACCGTGTCGCCATGGATCACGGCGCGCGACCGGCGCGTGTTCTGGTCCAGGCGGGTGATGGGCTGGCTCATTGCTGCGCTCCCTGGCCCGACACGCGGCGGCAGTGGTTGAGCGCGGCCTGGACGAGATTGTCGCTGGCTTCGGGGGTGCGGAAGGCGGAATGGGCGGACAGCGTCACGTTGTCCAGCTCGTACAGGGGGTGCTGGGCCGGCATGGGTTCGACGTCGAACACGTCCAGGCCGGCATGGCCGATCTTGCCGCTGCGCAGCGCGGCGATCATCGCGGCTTCGTCGACCAGGGCGCCGCGCGCCGTGTTCACCAGGATGGCGCCGTCGCGCATGCGGGCGATGCGCTCGGCCGAGATCATGCCGCGCGTTTCGTCGTTGAGCAGCAGGTGCAGCGACACTGCATGGCTCTGCGCCAGCAGCTCGTCCAGCTCGACGAAGGTCACGCCGGGATGCGACTTGGGGCTGCGGTTCCAGGCCAGCACGTTCATGCCGGCGCCCTGGGCCAGGCGCGCCATTTCGGCGGCGATGCCGCCGAAGCCGACCAGGCCGAGCGTCTTGCCCGTCAGCTGGACGGCATCGGTGCGCAGCCAGTTGCCGGCGCGCATGCCGCGGTCCATCTTGGCAAAGCCCTTGGCGCCCGCCCACAGCAGCGCGAAGGCGCATTCGGCCACGGCGGTGTCGCCGTAGCCCTTGATGATGTGCACTTCGATGCCCAGTTCGGCCAGTTCTTCGGGGTTCATGTACGAGCGTGCGCCGGTGCCGAGGAACACCACGTGTTTCAGGGCCGTGCACTGGCGGGCGATGGCCGTGGGCAGGTGGGTATGGTCGACGATGATGATCTCGGCATCGCCCAGGGCGGCCGGAATCTGTTCGGACGTGATGTCCGGCTGGCGGTTGATGCGCAGCGCGGGGTCGGCGGCCAGGTGCAGGCGTTCGGCCACGGCGGCCAGGGTGGGATTGGCGTCGATGAAGACAGCTTTCATGCGGATTTCCTGTTCAGAGAGTCGCCGGGCGCGCGGGCGGTTTCGGCGTAATCGGCCAGCGCATTGCCCATGTAGATCTCGGCATAGCCGAGCCGGGTGAGTTCGATCAGGTGATCGAGGTGATGGTTGATGTGGTGGCGCATCAGCGCCTCCACGTGGTCAAGGTCGCGCGCCATCAGGGCGCGCACGATGTCCGGATGGTCGTTGCGGGTGTGCGAGCGCCGCGCGCGCAGGTCCATCCAGCGCGCAAAGCGCAGCCGCTCGTTGAGCGACCGCACCGAGCGCAGGAACTCGGGGTTGTCCGCCAGCGTCGCAAGGCGCTCGTGGAAGGCCTCGTCGCGCCACAGCAGCCCGATCGCCTGGGCGTCGGTGTCGGGCTCGTCGCGGTTTTGCTCCGCGCTGGCCAGCAGTTCGGCCAGCGCCTCGTCGCTGGCCCGCGCACAGACCAGCCGCACCACGCCCAGTTCGACCGTGGCGCGATACTCGTACAGCGAGAGCAACTGCTGGGCGTCCAGCGCGCGCATCGTGAAGCCGCGCGTCGGCGTGGCGATCAGGAACCCTTCCGCCGCGACGCGCGCCAGGGCTTCGCGCACCGGCGTGCGCGACACGCCGAGCTGGCGCGCCAGCTCGACCTCGTTGATGCGTTCGCCCGGGCGCAGGCGGAACGTGGTCGCCATCGCCTTGATGCGTTCGTAGATGGAGGCCGGCGAGCCCGGCGGCGTGTCGGTCATTGCGTCTGCGGCTGGGTTCAGAAGGCGGCCTGCTTGTGGAAGCGTTCAAGGAACGCCTTGAGGCGCTCGTGCCGGGGCCGCTGGAAGATGTCGGACGGAGAGCCGATCTCGGCCATTTCGCCGCCCAGCATGAAGCCCACGCGGTCGGACACCTCGGCGGCAAAGGCCATTTCGTGCGTGACCAGCACCATGGTCATGCCGTCGGCGGCCAGGTCCTTCATCACGGCCAGCACCTCGGATACCAGTTCGGGGTCCAGCGCCGAAGTGACTTCGTCGAACAGCATGATGTCCGGCCGCATGGCCAGCGCCCGGGCGATCGCCACGCGCTGCTTCTGGCCGCCCGACAGGCGGCTGGGAAAGGCATCCACCTTGGACGCCAGCCCGACCTTGTCCAGCAGCGCGCGCGCAAGCTCGGCGGCCTCGTCGCGCGCCATGCCCTTGACCTGCACCGGCGCCTCGGTGACGTTGGCCAGGACGGTCATGTGCGGGAACAGGTTGAAGTGCTGGAACACCATGCCGACGTCCCGGCGCAGGTCGGCCGCCTGGGCATCGCCGATGGCGGGCTGGCGCGGTCCGAAGGCAAAGGCATGGCCGGCGGCTTCCAACTGGCCGGACTCGGGCATCTCGAGCAGGTTCATGCAGCGCAGGAAGGTGGACTTGCCGGAGCCGCTGGCGCCGATCAGGGTCACGACCTCTCCGCGAGCCACGTCCAGCGACACGCCCTTGAGCACGTGGTTGTCGCCGAACGACTTGTGGATGGCGGTGGCGCGCAGCATCGGCGCGCCATCGATGGGATTGGCGTTCATCGGTGGGCTCCCAGGCGTTTTTCCAGACGGGTGGCGCCCAGCGTCAGCGGGAACAGCACCACGAAATACAGCACGGCCACGACGGTGTAGACCTCCAGCGGCCGGTAGATGGCGGCCGTGATCACCGAACCCTGATACAGCAGGTCGCCCACCGCGACGGTCGAAACCAGCGAGGTGTTCTTGAGCTGCAGCACGGTCTGGTTGATGAGCGAGGGAATCATCACGCGCACGGCCTGGGGCAGGATGAGGCGGCGAAAGATGCGGCCGCGCCGCATGCCCAGCGCCCTGCCCGCTTCCCACTGGCCGCGGTCGACGGCTTCGATTCCGCCGCGGAAGATCTCGGCGTAGAACGCGCCGCCGTAGAGCGTCAGCGTCAGGAAGCAGGCCATGCCGGGCGACATTTCCATCTGCACCAGCACCGGCAGCGCGTAATACATCCAGACCAGCTGCACCAGCAAGGGCGTGCAGCGGAAGATCTCGATGTAGGCGACGATCGGAATGGAAACCCAGCGCGGGCCGGTGGTGCGCAGCACCCCGGCCACCAGGCCGATGGCCAGGCCGGCCAGGGCCGTGGTCACGGTGTAGACCACCGTGATCCACAGGCCTTTGCCGATCAGGGCCGCGTAGGGCGTCAGCGCCCCGAAGTCCCAGGAATATTCCATGCCCCGCCCGCCTCAGAATTGCACTTCGGGCGGAATGTCGGCCTGTTGCACCCCAAGTTCGGCCAGGCCTTCGATGAACCATTCGCGGGTCGTTCCCATGGCGCGGTTGTAGTCGGCCCAGACGCTCAGGAAGTCGCGCCAGCGCTTGTCGCTTTCCAGGCGCACGGCGATGTTGGTGGGCATCGTCAGGACCGGGCGCGGAATCGCGATTTCGCCCAGGCTGGGGTTCTTCTTGAGCATGGGCAGCGCCAGGATGGCCAGCACCACGTTGACGTCGGCCCGGCCGGTCGACACCGCCATCACGGCTTCGTCGCGGGTCTTGAAGGCCAGGATGTTGGCTTTGGGCGCATAGCGCCGCGCGATCAGTTCATGCGACGAGCCCATGTCCACGGCGATGCGGACCTCGGGCTTGTTCAGGTCGTCCCAGGTGGCCGGCTTGGGATAGCCCTTGCGCGTGACCGCGGTGAACGAGTGCACCAGGATGGGCGTGGCGAAGTCCACCATCAGGGCGCGTTCCGGCGTCGGATTGACGGCGAAGGCCAGATCGATCTTGTTCGATTGCAGGTCCAGCACCTGGTTGCCCCAGGTGGTTTCCACGACCTGCACCTTGGCATTGAGCTTGGAGGCGATATCCGCGGCCATTTTCAGGCAGGCGCCGGTCCAGGTGCCGTCGGCCAGGTTCTTGGTGAAGTAAGGCGCCTGCCCCACCACCACGCCCATGCGCAGCACGCCGCTGGAACGGACGCGGTCCAGGGTGGATCCGTTGGCTGGGGCGGCCGGCGCGGCCTGCGCCAGCGCAGCCTGCGGCAGGACACTGGCGGCGCCCGCGGCAACGGCGCCCAGCATGGCGGTACGGCTCAACAACTCTCTGCGTTTCATTACGTGTAACCCCTTGAATAGTCACGGTATATGCCGCCCGCCGGGGCATCCGGCGGGGGTAGCGCGGCGCCTTAGTTGTTGCTGTATTGGCGTCTGTATACAGATCATGATGCTTGTTGTGCATGCAGTCAAGTGTTATGCTTTTTTCACCCGGTTCCGCCACGGGACTCCCTACCGATTCTTTGCGGACGCGGGTTGCGTCCGCCTTACTTCGAGACGCATATCCATGACTACCGCCCCATCCTCCTGGCCTGAACGCACCGGCGGCCAGGTGCTCATCGACCAGTTGCGCGTCCAGGGCGTCGAGCGCCTGACCTGCGTACCCGGCGAAAGCTATCTCGCCGCGCTCGATGCGCTGTACGACACCGGCGTCGAAGTCATTTCCTGCCGCAACGAGGGCGGCGCGGCCATCATGGCCGAGGCCTACGGCAAGCTCACCGGCCGTCCCGGCGTGTGCTTCGTCACCCGCGGCCCCGGCGCCACCAACGCCAGCCATGGCGTGCATATCGCGATGCAGGATTCGACGCCGATGATTCTCTTCATCGGCCAGGTGGACCGCGCCATGCGCGAGCGCGAGGCCTTCCAGGAAATCGACTACCGCGCCATGTTCGGCGGCATCGCCAAGTGGGTGGTGGAAATCGACAGCGCCGCGCGCGTGCCCGAACTGGTGGCGCGCGCTTTCCGCGTGGCCATGCAGGGCCGTCCCGGCCCGGTGGTCATCGCCCTGCCCGAAGACATGCTGGTCGAGACCTGCAAGGTGCCCGACGCCCCACGCGTCGAGCCCGCCGTCGCGTGGCCGGCGCCTGCCGACATGGACCGCCTGGCCGCGCTGCTGGCCGACGCCAAGCGTCCCCTGGCCGTCCTGGGCGGATCGGGCTGGGACGAAGCAGCCTGCGCCGCGTTCGCGCGCTTTGCCGAACGCGCCCGCCTGCCCGTGGCCACGTCCTTCCGGCGCGCATCGCTGTTCGATGCCGATCACCCCAACTACGCGGGCGACCTGGGCATCGGCCCGGACGCCAAGCTCAAGGCCCGTGTGGAACAGGCCGACCTGATCCTGCTGATTGGCGGGCGCCTGTCGGAAATGCCGTCGTCGTCCTACTCCCTGCTGGACGTCCCGGTGCCGCGCCAGCGTCTGGTCCACGTCCACCCGGGCGCCGAAGAGCTGGGCCGGGTGTATCAGCCCGAACTCGCCATCCAGGCCAGCCCCAAGGCCTTCGCCGCCGCGCTGCAGGACCTGGCCGTGCCCGCCAGCCCCGCCTGGGACGGCGCGGCCGCCGCGGCCCACGCGGAATATCGCGCCTGGACCGACGTGCCGCGCACGCTGCCGGGCGACTTCCAGTACGGCCAGGCCCTGGCCTGGCTGCGCGACCGCCTGCCGGCCGACGCGGTCATCTGCAACGGCGCGGGCAACTACGCCGGCTGGCTGCACCGCCACCACCGCTTCCATCGCTATGGCACGCAGCTGGCGCCCACCAGCGGATCCATGGGCTACGGCGTGCCGGCGGCCGTCATGGCCAAGCGCCAGCATCCGGACCGCGTGGTGGTGGCCTTCGCCGGCGACGGCTGCTTCCTGATGAACGGCCAGGAATTCGCCACCGCCGTGCAGTACGACGCCCCCATCATCGTGGTCGTGCTGGACAACGGCCAATACGGCACGATCCGCATGCACCAGGAGCGCGACTACCCCGGCCGCCAGGTCGCCACGCGCCTTGCCAATCCGGACTTCGCCGCGATGGCCGTGGCGTTCGGCGGCCATGGCGAACGCGTGGACACCACCGAGCAATTCACCGCCGCCTTCGAGCGCGCGCTGGCCAGCGGCAAGCCGGCCATCCTGCACTGCCGCCTGGATCCGCGCGCGCAATCCCATGCGCGGGACTACAGCGGCCCGCAGCAATGAGCCGCCATGTGGTGGTGATCGGCGCGGGCGCCGTGGGCGCGGCCGTGGCGATGCGCGCCCTGCAGGCCGGCCTGCGCGTGACCCTGGTCGATCCGTCGGAACCCGGCGGCACGCAGGCCGCCAGCTACGGCAACGCGGGCTGGCTGTCTTCGCATTCCATCCTGCCGCCGGCGGAACCCGGCGTCTGGAAACGCGTGCCGAAATGGCTGTCCGATCCGCTGGGCCCGCTGGCGGTGCGCTGGGGCTACCTGCCGCGCGCCCTGCCCTGGCTGTGGCGCTATCTGCGGGCGGCCTGGACCTGGCCGCAGGTCGAGCGCACCGCGCATGCCCTGCGCACGCTGCTGCGCGACGCGCCGGCGCTGCATGACGAGCAGGCCGCCTGGGCCGGCGTCGGCCACCTGATCGAACGTCGCGGGCTGCTGCACGCCTACCTGAGCGAAGCGCAGTTCCGCGCCGACGCGCGCGCCTGGGAAATCCGCCGCGCCGAGGGCATCGCCTGGGAAGAACTGGACACGAAGGCGCTGCGCGAGCGCGAGCCGGACCTGGACCCGCGCTACACCTTCGGCGTGTGGGTGCCCGAAACCGGCAGCTGCCGCGATCCCGGCGGCTACGTGGCCGCGCTGGTGCGTCAGGCTTGCGCCCGGGGCGCCGAACTGCGCGCCGCGCGCGCCACCGGCTTTCGCATCGAATCCGGCCGCCTCGTGGCGGTGCGCACCGACGCGGGCGAAATCGCGTGCGACCGGGCGGTCATCGCCACCGGCGTGCACGGCCGCGCGTTGGCCGCGCTGGCAGGGGACCGCGTGCCGCTGGCCGCCGAGCGCGGCTACCACGCCGTCATCCGCGACGCCGCGGTCGGCGTGCGCACCCCCACGCAGTTCGCCGACGCCAAGATGGTCGTCAACTGGACCGACCAGGGCCTGCGCGCCGCCGGCCAGGTCGAGATCGCCGCGCCGGATGCACCCGCCAACTGGGAACGTGCCCGCATCCTGCGCCGCCAGCTGCTGTCGATCTTTCCCGCGCTGCCCAAGGGCGAGGCGCAGGGCACCCAGGACTTCTGGCTGGGCTGCCGCCCCAGCATGCCCGACGGCCTGCCCTGCATCGGCGCGGCCTCGGCCTGCGCGGACATCATCCACGCCTACGGCCACGGCCACGTCGGCCTGGTCGGCTCGGCCCGCACCGGCCAGCTGGTGGCGCAGCTGCTGACCGGCGCCGCGCCCGCCATCGACCTGCGTCCCTTTTCCCCCCAACGCTTCGCCTGACCCGAAGGAATCTTCATGCCGACGACTCCCCGCATTGCCCGTGGCGGCAAATCGCTCTACGGCGCGCCCCTGGGCGTCCTGATGCTCGACGCCCGCTTCCCGCGCATCCTGGGCGACATGGGCAACGGCCTCACCTGGCCCTTCCCCGTGCTGTATCGCGTGGTCAAGGGCGCCAGCCCCGAGAAAGTGGTGCTGCAGGGCGCCAGCGGCACCCTGGACGCCTTTGTCGAAGCCGCGCAGGACCTGATCGACCAGGGCGCCGAGGCCATCACCACCAACTGCGGCTTTCTCGCGCTGTTCCAGCGCGAATTCTCGGCGCGCCTGCAGGTGCCGGTCGCCACGTCCTCACTGATGCAGGTGCCGTGGGTGCAGGCCACGCTGCCGCCGGGCAAGCGCGTGGGCATCGTCACCGTCAGCGGCGGCAGCCTGTCGCCCGAGCACCTGGCGGCGGTCAATGTGCCCGCCGACATCCCGGTGGCGGGCACCGAAAACGGCCGCGAGTTCTTCCGCGTGCTGATCAAGGCCGAGAAGACCGATATGGATGTGGATCTGGCGCAACAGGACATCCTGGATGCCGGCGCCGACCTGATCCGCCGTCATCCCGAGGTTGGCGCCATCGTGCTGGAATGTACTAACATGCCCCCCTACGCGGCCGCCCTGCAGGCGGCCACGGGACTGCCGGTGTATGACATCTATTCCATGATCACCTGGTTCCACGCTGGCCTGCGCCCCCGACAATTCGAATAGCGGTGGGGGCGGGACCCGCCCCTGCTTCTTTTCGTACCGGAGACCCCTTGAGCGCCGCCAGCGACAGCATTGTCGAGAAAGTCTATTTGCGCATCCGCGATATGGCGATCGACTTCGAATTCAAGCCCGGCGAGCGCCTCAACGAGGTGGCGCTGTCCAAGGAGCTCGGCGTCTCGCGCACGCCGCTGCGCGAGGCCCTGAACCGCCTCAGCATCGAAGGCCTGCTGCGCTTCCTGCCCGGCAAGGGCTTCTTCTGCCGTGATCTCGACGTGCAGGAGATCTTTGCGCTGTACGAACTGCGCAAATCGCTGGAGGTCGCCGCGCTGCGCCTGGCCATCCAGCGGGCCTCCGACACCGACATCCGCGATGCGCTGGCCTTCCTGGATTCCACCGGCCCCGAGGCCGGCGAGCGCAGCGTGGCGGAAATGGTGCAGTTGGACGAAGGCTTCCACGAGCGCATCGTGGCGATGTCGGGCAATGCCGAGATGCTGCGCGTGCTCAAGAACGTCAACGCCCGCATCCGCTTCGTGCGCTGGATCGACATGAACCGCGGCGACCGCCCGGCCAGCCAGCGCGACCACCACCGCCTGCTCGAAGCGCTGCAGGCGCGCGACGAAACCGAAGGCGTGGCCATCCTGGAGCGTCACATCGACCGCCGGATGGAACAGATCACCTCGGCCATCCGCGAGGGCTACGCCCAAATCTACATGCCCGACAGCGCGCGGCGGCCGTAAGGACACACGGCCCTATTGCGCGGCAGCGGCGCCTTGCGCCCGGACCAGCGAATAGGCGACGTAATACTTGTAGATATTGCTGACGTACTGGACGGTCTCGCGTCCGATGCGCTCGGCCGCGACGCGCTCGACATTGTTGAACCAGATGTTCGGATCCAGCCCCTTGGCCGCGGCTTCCTTGCGCAGCTGGCTGATCCGGCCGGGGCCGGCGTTGTAGGCGGCGAACGCGAACAGCCCCTTGTCCAGATCCGTCATGGGCTCGTTGGCGTAATACTGGTCGATCATGAAGCGGATGTACTTCACGCCGCCATGGATGTTGAATTCCTCGCGCCGGATGTCGCCCACCTTCAGGTCCTTGCCGGTGGCGGGCATGATCTGCATGACGCCGACCGCCCCCACCGCGCTCTTGGCGTTCTGGTCCAGGCGCGATTCCTGGTAGCCCTGGGCCATCATCAGCAGCCAGTCGATGTTGTACTGGTCGCCGTATTTGCGGAAGAACTCCGCCAGCCGATGGAATTTGTCGATCTCGCCAGGGTCTGTCGCGCTCTTGACCCATTTCACCGATTTCAGGTATTTCGTCAGCTGCTGGTTGCCAAACGACGTGCCGATCCGGTTCTTTTCCATGAAGGGGTTGAGCATGGCGGCCAGTTTGGGAGAATCCTTCCGGAAGGCGAACGCAATGTCGCTGCCCGAATCCACCTCCAGGTTCTCGTAGACCCGGATCTGCGGAAAGATCTGCTTCCAGAACAGCGCCAGGTAGCGGTCGGCCACGGTGTACTTGATCAAGTCCGCGCTCGCCATTTCCAGGATGTCGTCGGTCTCGAAGATGCCGGGCGCGTCGCGGATGACGGCAGGCTTCAGGCCCTTGGCCTGAAGGCTCGCGTTCAGCGCCTTGACGCTGGCGTAGTAGCTGGTGGCCGGGTTGATGAAGAGTTCCTGGCCCGCCAGGTCGTCCAGCGACTTCAGTTCGGGCGCTCCTGGCGACGCCACGATCAGCTCCCGCACGCCGCTCGCCAGCGGCGAGGAAAAATCGACCTGCTTGCGGCGTTCCTCGGTGACGGTCAGGTTGGCGGCGACGATGTCGCCCTTGCCCGCCAGCAGGTCCGGGATCAGGCGCTCGCGCGACGTCGGCAGGAACACGACATACACCCGGATGTTCTTGTTCTTCAGCTGGGTGTTCAGGTCGTTCTCGAAGGCCGTCATCATGTCCGCGATGATGCCGCGCTGGGTTCCGCCCTTGTCCAGGAAATACAGCGTCTTGTTGTACGGGACCAGCACCCGCACCTGGCGCCGCTGGATCATGCCGTCCAGGTCGCCTGTCCAGGGCTTGACGTTATAGGCCAGGGCCAGCGGGTCGCCCCGAGGGCGGGTGTCGGCGGCCAGCGAGATTCCCGCCTGGAAAAGCTGCAGAACCGCGCACAGCGTGAACACGAGTAGACGGGATGACATGGCGGCCTCCGGACGTCTCGGCGGTGTTGGATGCCTGTCGGCAGCACGGGCGCGGGCAGACCGCGCCCTTCAACGCAATTCATTATCGGGACCGCGATCCCGGCGCGCCACTTGGTGGAAACCCAGCCAAGGCCGCCGCCCCACCCCGCCCGGCTGTGTTGCAATGGCGGCTTCGCAACCCGTTCCGGACTATCCCATGGCCCAAGCGCGATTCGGCGCGCAGCTGCTGCCGATCCCCGCATTCGTCTGCCTGTACGTGCTGGCCTGGTTCAAATGGGCCGCGCCCGGCCCGGTGGGCCTGGCCTATCTGGCGCTGAGCGGCTTGACGCTGGCCATGTACGCCATCGACAAGGCCGCGGCCAGGGCCGGGCGCCGGCGCATCCGCGAGCGAACGCTGCACCTGCTTTCCCTGGCCGGCGGCTGGTCCGGGGCGCTGCTCGGCCAGCAGTGGCTGCGGCACAAGTCCGTCAAGGCGGATTTTCGGGCGGTGTTCTGGCTGACGGCCGGGGTGAACGTGGCGGCTTTCGTGCTGCTCTGCACCCCTGCCGGAACATCGCTGGCGGGGTTATAAGGAACCGGGGACTCGGCGGCATCGCCCGCCAGAACGATGGACAGTCCCCATGGGGCCGGCGACGCTGGCCGCTTGCCGCCCAGGGAGATGCCATGTGGGAGCCTAGCGAAACCTATCCCGATCCCGCCATCGAGGTGCTGGATTCCCGTTTCCTGCCATACCGGCTCAGCAATGCGGCCATCGAACTCCTGGCGACGGGCGTCCGCTATGGCGAAGGCCCGGTGTGGTTCGGCGATGGCAGATGCCTGCTCTGGAGCGACATCCCCAACAACCGCATCCTGCGCTGGGACGAGGAAAGCGGCGCGGTGACGGTCTACCGCAAGCCATCGGGGTTCGCCAATGGCAATACGCGGGACCGCGAGGGCCGGCTGGTCACTTGCGAGCACGGCGCACGCCGCGTGGTGCGCACCGAATACGACGGCACGATCACCGTGCTGGCGGACGGCTTTGGCGGCAAGCGCCTGAATTCGCCGAACGACGTGGTGGTGCGGCGCGACGGATCGGTCTGGTTCACCGACCCCACCTTCGGCATCCTCAGCGACTACGAAGGGTTCAAGGCCGAGTCGGAGTTGCCGACGCAGGTATACCGGCTGGATCCCGCCAGCGGCCGGACGCAGGTCGTCATCGACAACGTGCGCAACCCGAACGGGCTGTGCTTTTCCCCCGACGAAACCCTGCTGTATGTCGTCGACAACGGCTCCCGGCCAAACCGCATCCTGGTCTATCGCGTCGACGAGGACGGCGGCCTCGATCCGGGACGCGTTTTCGTCGAAGCCAGCGACCTGGCCATACCGGACGGCATACGCTGCGACACCGACGGCAACGTCTGGGCCGGCTGGGGCGCGGGACCCGGGCTGAATGGCGTCATGGTCTTCGCGCCGGATGGCGTGGCCATCGGCCGCATCGCGCTGCCCGACCGCTGCGCCAACCTGTGCTTTGGCGGCACGCGGCGCAACCGGCTGTTCATGGTCACGGGTCAATGCCTGTTTGCCCTGTACGTGAACGCCCAAGGCGCAGCCTGGCCCTGAATGGGGCCGGTCGGCCAACTACAGGAAGCCGATCCAGCGCCCGGCCACCAGGCAGCCCAGCCATAGCAGCAATGACGCCCCGGCCTGGAGGCGCAATCCGCCCGCCGGGCGGCTGCCGTCCAACACCCCCGTCCATGCCCTGCCCCGGTTCACCAGCCACGCGTTGATCGCGCCGGCAATCAGC
This sequence comes from Achromobacter spanius, assembly GCF_039673305.1. Classification (GTDB taxonomy): domain Bacteria; phylum Pseudomonadota; class Gammaproteobacteria; order Burkholderiales; family Burkholderiaceae_B; genus Achromobacter; species Achromobacter spanius_F. The sequence continues at coordinate 78,467 of NZ_JBDJLJ010000008.1, read as the reverse complement.
AGCGCCATCTTTACGATGAATGCGGGATTCTGCAGGTACTCCTGGGGCCGGACCGAAAACAGCAGCGCGCCCGTCAGCACCGCCAGCCCCAGCCCGACGGCGGCGGTGCGGGCCAGGACGGGCGCCAGGACCGCCAGGGGGCCGGCGCGGATGACGCCCAGCAGGCGCAGGTCAAGCGGAACGATGGACCCGATCAAAAGGCCAATGGCCCCGATGTGGGCGGCGTTGACCAGCAGGTACAGCGTGCCCGACCGCCGCAGCCAGGTCGACGGCGGCATGGCTTCGAGCTGTTCGAGGGCGAGCCGAAGCAGTTCGGGCATCGCGTCTGTTCCGCGGACGGATCAGGGCTTCTTGATGCGGCTGGGATAGATGTCGTAGGTCTTGCCGCCCACCTGCACCTGCACCGCCTTCATGCGCTTGTTGGCGGCGTCCTGGTCGCGGTTGCCGACCGCCGTGATGGCGTCGCCGGGCTTTGCGGAACCCTCGACAAAGCCGGCCTCTTTCGTCTGGGTGGGGTTGCCGAGCTCCACGGTCCACATGCCGTCGGCGGCCCGCACCTTCAGCATGGGGTGCGGCGGCGCGATCTGCACCTGTTCGACCGTGCCCTGCAAGGTCATTTGTTCGGACTCGGCCCATGACCACCCGTGATGCGCCATGGCCGGGGGGGCAGCGCCGGCCAGCGTGGCCAGCGCCAGACCTGCGAGGAATGCGCGTTTGGAAAGCTTCATGTCGATGCTCCTGGAGTTGCGGTTGCCCTGCGCCCTGCTCCCGTCCCCGGGCGGTCATTGCCGCCGGTGAAAACAGCATAGCAGCCCGGCCGGCGACGCCGCCATGCGCCGCTACACGATCTGGCCGAATGCGGCGATGGGGTGCGGGACCGACAGCGCGGACAGTTCCCCCACGGCGTCGCTGCCGGCTTCGTCGCGCTCGCGCAGCCAGTCGACCAGCTTGCGCACCTGGTCGGCAAACTGCGCGACCCGATCCGCGATGCCTTCCCCGGTGACGCCGGCCACCGGCAGGCGCTCCAGCAGGAGCACCGCGTCGGTGGCGCGGTCCAGCCCGATCGACATGCCGCAGCGTTCCATGAGCAGGAAGTTGACGGACAACAGCTGCATCAGGTCGGCCGCCGGCCGCGGCTGCGGAAACTCGCCCAGCAGGCCATACAGGCCGAGGGTGTCGTCGTCCAGGCAGCGCAGGGAGATCAGGATGTCGTCGTCCAGCATCAGCATGCAATGCTGGCGCTCGTCGAAGGACAGGTCGATGCCGATGGCTTGGCTCAGGGCTTGCAGCAGGGCAAGGCAGGTAGGACTGGGCATGGGATTTCTCTCGGGTTCTCTTTGGGTTAAAGGGTTCAGGCGTGCCGGTCGTGGTCGTGGGCGACCAGGAACTCGCAGGCCTCCACCAGGGAGCCGGCCGCCAGCACCGCGACGGCGTCCGGAGCGGGTGTCTGGTTGATCGCGACATGCAGGGCCTGCACCAGCTGTTTGGCGTGGGAGAGCAGCGTCTTGGTGTCGGATCCTTCGCGCACGCCCTGTTCCAGCGCGTTCACCGCGACGCCCAGGGGCGCCAGCAGGCGCTGCTGCCCGGCGTCCAGGCGGTTCGCGCGGTCGCTGAAGGCCTGGGCCAGGCCCGAGACGCCCTCGGACAGGCCGGCGCGCTGCTGGGCGTAGTAGTCGTCTTCGCCGCCAAGCTTGCGGCGCGCCGCCTCCAGCGGATTTGCCTGGCGTTCCTCGACCATGTCCTTCAAGGCCCTGCGCTCGTCCTTCATCGCCAGAATACGGGTCTCCAGCCGGGCCTTCTGCGCCTGGAGGTCCTTCAGTTCGTCCTGCTTTTTCCCCAGATTGGCCACCGCGCCCGGGTTGTCTGCTTTCAGACTCCGGCTCATGCCGTCCACGGCCTTCTGCACGGTCTCGATCTTCTTGTCCAATGATGGCAACTGGCGCCTGACCTGATCCATCCTGCTCGTACGATCCGCCACATCGGCGCGCAGGGCGTCGACGCGCAGATCCGCGGCGATCCCCAAGGCCAGCTGCTTGGTCTGCGCATACGCCGCCTGGTCATTGGCGTTCTCGTACAGGGCGCCGCGCAACTGGCGGACGGCGTCCGCGTCGGCTGGCGCGTCGGGCCAGGCGGCGGCGCAGAACTGCCTGATGTCGTCCGTCTGGTCATTGAGCAGGTCTATCGCGCCCTGCAGCTGCTGGGCGTAGTCATAGGTCTTGTTGGGGTCTTCGGTGATCCAGCTGGCCTCGAACGGCACGTAAATGTTCGATCCCCCGGCCTGCAGCGACCGCGCCGCGATGGCCGCGCAGTTCTGGGTGGTGCTGAACATGGAATAGCCGATGCGGCCGTGCGCGGCGTCGTCCTTGAGCTGCCTGGCGTCGGCCAGCATGTCATGCTCCACCAGTCCGAACAGCGTGGTCTGAGGGACGAGCCCCGCCGGGGTGTGTTCGCCGTTGCGGCCGGCCAGCGGAAAGAAGACCTTTTCGGCGGCCGCGCCCCATTTCCGGTCGGTGACCAGCTCCTGCGAGTCGCGCGCGAAGAACTTGGCGGCGGTTTCCAGGTCCGCGCGCGCCGGTGCCGCGCCGAATCCCAGCTTCTCCAGGCGTCTGGCGTGCTCGCTCGCCGCTTCGGCCAGCGGATCCGCGCTGCCGTCGCGCTCCAGCCGGGCCGCGGTGCGCAGCACATCGCGCGCCACCACGCCGCGCTGCAGGTTCGTATTGGTCTTTTCGGATATCTCGTCCCTGCGGTCGCTGTCGTAGTCCGGGGCGCTCATCGCCGGACGGGCGTGGAAGTACTCCCCCACCAGGGGCAGCTTCTCGAGCAGCCGATTGCGGCTGACCTGGACACCGTCATTCGCGGACGGCCACCAGCTGACATACTGCTTTTCGTGGCTCCAGGCGTTTGGCGACAGGCCATTGGATATCGCCACGGCGGAATGTCCGGAACGCCTGATGTTCAGGCCGGAAGATTCGCGCGGCCAGGAATTCAGGCACACGTTGCGGGCCTGCGACCGCGCCTTGCCCTGGCCGGACAGCCCCTGCGCCACGGACACCATCTTGTCGATCTTCGCCTTGTCCAGCGTGGCGCTGAAGTCCCGGCCGATGACCCGGTCAACCGCGGCGGCGGCCGCCTTGAAGCCATACTCGCTGGCCAGCGCCTGCGCGAACACGCTGGTGGCTTTCAGGTTGTCCTGCTTGACGGCTTGCGCCCCCTTGCCGCCGGGCAGGCTGACGGCCCAATCCTTCAAGCGTCCAAACACGCCGCGGCCCTGCGCGGTGGATGCCGTGTCGTCGAGCCGCACATGATTGCCCTGTGCCGCCGCGGATAGAAAGCTGGATAGTCCCACCATGGATGTCGCCTCTCGTCGGGTGTTCCGATGAACCCGTTCGCGCGCTGAGTAACGCGCAAATGGCCCATGGTTCCGGATCGGCGGGGTGGCGGGCGCGAAATACCAAGTTTCAGTGATACCAACGGATACCTGCGCAATATCTAATCCCTCCCATGCCGGCGCTCCATGGCGAAGCGGCCTTGCCCGGCCTTCCGGGCCGACAAACGATGTGGTCTTGCAGGGGAAATGATCAGGTTGACGAATGATTGCGCTGCCGCCGCCATGGCTCGGGCCCACGCGGAGCAAACCGATAACAGCGTGCAGCTGCGGGATCTGGTGCACCTGCATTCCGGGCGGCTGGAACAGCTGCTGGGAGAGCAGATGCGGATGACGGATCCGCTGCATGCCCAAGCCTTTCACCGCTGCGCCGACGCCTACCGCGGGCAGGGACGCGGCGCCATCGCGTCCTGGCTCTACGGCGTGGCATTGAAGCTGCTGCGCGACGCCTTCGCCATGGGGCACGCCGAGCGCGTCGTTGCGCCGTTGTTGCAGGCGTTCCCGCTGGAGTTCTCGCGTCCCCTCCTGTTGCTGGCGCTGGCGGGCGGAAGCTATGCGACGTGCTCGGTCTACCTGTGCAAGCCGGCAGGCGCGGTGGCTAGGGATATTGCGTTGCCCGCCGGTTCGGCGCGCTGGGTCAGGCAGTACCTGGGGTAGCCAAACCCACGTCTCGCGAGCTTTTTTCAAGAGGCCATACTTAAAGTTTTACTTTAAGTATGGCCTTTTTATTTTGATGATTATCGCTTATTAATCAAGCATATACAGATGAACTCTAAGAGGTTCAATTAGATTTGTTGGGACGTAACGTCCCTCTGCGCATGCCTGGTCACGAGTCACCCCCAGGAAAACCCTGCGGAACTTTCCCATCTCCCACGAGGTCGCTTTATGTTCAGGCTATTGTCAGCATATGCCGACATTTAAGTCCTGAACCGCCCTCAGCGCGTCCACCCGGGAGAATCGCATGTCCCTGCTCCACCCGCGTCCATCCGCGAAAGTGTCCACCCCGACCGCGCGCCCTCCCGCTAGAACAATCCCCGACGGAGTTTCCGCACACGCCCCGCAATGCCTCGGGCGCGCGCAGCCATGAGCAGCGTCCCGGACACCCTGGATGGGCGCCCCGCCACCACGGGCCTGTCGGTCATGGATGCGACCATGGTCCTGGTCGGCGTGGTCATCGGCATCGGCATCTTCGGCTTTCCGCCCCTGGTGGCGCAGCACGCTGCCTCGGAAAGCATGTACATCGCCCTGTGGTGCGCGGGCGGACTCGTCATGCTGGTGGGCGCGCTGTGCTACGCGGAGCTTGGCTCCGCCTACCCCGGCGCGGGAGGCGAATACCTGTACCTCACACGCGCCTGGGGCCGGCGAGTTGGGTTGATGTTCGCCTGGGCCCGCTGCTCCGTCATTCAGACGGGAGCCATCGCTGTTGTCGCCTTCATTTACGGCGACTATGCCCAGCGCCTGCTCCCTCTGGGCGCGAACGGACCGGCGGCGCACGTAGCCATCTCGGTCGTGGTGTTGACCGGGTTGAACGTGATCGGGACCCGCTACTCCAAGCGCCTGCAGTGGGTATTCACGGTGCTGACCTTGTTTGCGCTGGGCGCGGTGCTGGTGGCCTCGCTCTCCGCCTCGGGGGGCGGCCCGCTGAACACCGCCGAACCCATGCCGCTGACGGGTCATCCCGCCGGCCTGCTGGGCATGGGCATGGTGTTCGTGCTGCTGACCTACGGCGGCTGGAACGAGGCCGCCTATCTCAGTGGCGAACTGCGGGATCCGGCGCGCAACATGAGCCGGGTGCTGCTCATCGGCACGGCAGTGGTGACCGGCGCCTACGTGCTGACGAACCTCGCATTGCTGGAGATCTTCGGCCTTCAGGGCTTGCGCGATACGCCCGCGCTGGGCGCCGAAGTGATGCAGCTGGCCGCGGGCCCCTACGCGGCAGCCTTCCTTAGCCTGACGATCTGCGCCACGGCCCTGAGCACGATCAATGGCACCATCATCACCGGCGCGCGCGTGTATTACGCGCTGGGTCGCGACGTGCCGCGCCTGCATGCGCTGTCGGGGTGGAGCGCCCGCAACGAAACGCCGGTCAGCGCGCTGCTTGTCCAGGGCCTGATCACGCTCGCGCTGGTGGCGCTGGGTGCATTCAGCGAAAACAGCGTGCAGACCATGGTGGCCTATACCGCGCCCGTCTTCTGGCTATTCATGATGCTGGTGGCGGCGTCGGTGTGGCGCCTTCGCCAGCTTGATCCGGATCGGCCCAGGCCCTTTCGCGTGCCCCTCTTTCCCCTGCCCCCGCTGCTGCTCGCCCTGACCTGCGCCGGACTGGTTGTCTCCAGCGCGATCTACGCCGGCGCGGGCGCCCTGATCGGCCTGGCCGTCCTGGCGGCCGGCATCCCGTTGCTGCGCCTGCTCAAGCCCGCGCAGACGCACGGCTAGCCCCGGTTCCTCCCTCGTCCCCGTCCAAGGAATTCCACCATGCAACGCTCTACCCTGATTTCCCAATCCGCCCGCCTGCCGGTGACCGGCTCGCGGATCCGAGTCGCGATGCTGGCCTCGGCGATTGCGATCGCGCTGTTCCACGCGGCCGGCGCCATGGCCCAGGGCGCAACGGCCGCCCCGGCGCAGGCGAACGCCAAGAAGGAGTACGTGCCCGACGTCGGACAGGACGGCAAGGATGTCATCTGGGTGCCGACGCCCCAGGCCCTGGTGGACAAGATGCTCGACATGGCCAAGGTCACGCCCAAGGACAGGCTGATGGACCTGGGCTCGGGCGACGGGCGCACGGTCATCACGGCCGCCCAGCGCGGCCTGACCGCGCAGGGCATCGAGTACAACCCCGATCTGGTCGAACTGTCCCGCCAGAACGCCAAGCGCGCCGGCGTGGCGGACCGCGCCACCTTCGTGGCGGCGGACCTCTTCACCACCGATCTGTCCCAGGCCGACGTGATCACGATGTTCCTGCTGTCCACGATCAACGAAAAACTGCGCCCCAGACTCCTGGAGCTGCCGGCAGGCACGCGCGTCGTATCGAACACCTTCCGCATGGGCGACTGGGAGCCGGACGCCTCCGAGACCGTGACCGAGAACTGCCAGACCTATTGCACGGCGCTGCTGTGGATCGTTCCGGCCAAGGTCCAGGGCAAATGGGACCTGGGCGGCCAGACCCTGCAGCTGGACCAGCACTACCAGATGATCTCGGGCAAGCTCGGATCCCGCCCGATCTCCGAGGCGCGCCTGGATGGCACGGCCATTACGTTCACCGCCGACGGCGTGCGGTACGCAGGCGTGGTCAACGGCCGCAGCATGAGCGGCAGCGCGGCCGGCAAGGGAGAATGGACCGCGAAGCGCAACTAACGCGGGGCGCGTTGACTGCCGCCATGCTCATGCAATAGCATCTGTTGCATGAGAAGAGACAGCAAGCTTTCCGGCGTGTTGCACGTGCTGCTGCACATGGCCGAACACGCCGGCCCGATGACCTCCGAAGACCTGGGCCGGGTGATGCAGACCAACCCCGTCGTCATCCGCCGGATCATGGCCGGCCTGCGCGAACAGGGCCTGGTCCGGTCCGAAAAAGGCCATGGCGGCGGATGGTCCATCTCCTGCGACTTCAACGGCGTCACGCTTCGCGACATCTACGACGCCCTGGGTTCGCCCGAGATCTTCGCCATGGGCAATCGCAGCGAATCGCCGGGCTGCCTGGTGGAAGAAGCCGTCAATGCGTCGCTGGACGGCGCTTTCCAGGAGGCTCAGGCGCTACTGCTGGACCGCTTCGGCAAGGTCACGTTGGGCGAACTTAGCCGCGACTTCCATACGCGCATGGTCGCGCGCGGTCAGGCATTCGACGTCCAGGCTGCGCATCAGGCCTGAAATCCGGGTTGCCGCCACGCCATCAATGACGCCTCTACGTGGGCAATCTCATCGGGCGTCATGCCCGCCGCCTTGTAATAGCGCTGGCGGTCGCGCACCACGTCCAGAACGCGCTCAAGAACGGCTTTCGCAGCGGCTTCGGAGCGCAATCCGAACCGGCGGTATTCGCTCAGGCAGTTGGCGAAGGAGCTTTCGCGTCCGGCGGACCCGATGTGCAGGTAGTGCCGGGCCGATCCTTCCTGCGTGACCACGTCGAACAGCGGCGACAGCCGGTAGGTTTCCGCCCCGTCGTCCTTCAGGAAACCGACGTTCTTCAGGTGGTCGTCGGTGTTGTGGACCGCCACGTTCAGGATCATCCGCGCGTACAGCTCCAGCAGGTCCTGCACGGGCCTGGACGAGACGCGGCGCGTCACGTCGGCCAGCCGGGCATAGGAGTACGTGGCCTTGCCGCGCGGACCGTCGAGTTCGCGCTTGCCGATCTGCACCGACGGGCTGATGAGCGACGCGCCGCTCAGGAAGTGGCGCCGCGCGATCACTGGACCGCCGCCGCGTTCGACCGGCAGCAGCTCCCGGTCGAAGCGATGCGTCAGCAGCACCGCGCCCAGATGCGTCTGCGCCAGGCTGATGTCGGGCACGGTCAGGCCGATTGCCTTGGCCATCTGCAGATTGGCGAATTCCACGCGCTGCCGGTCGTACGAATCCCCCTTGCGCGGAAACTTGGCGATCCACAGTTCCCCCTGCCCGTCGCGCACGATCGTCTTCGGGCGCGCGCCGCCGATGTCCCAGGAGCTGCCCAGGATGTCGCGGTAGAGCCCCTTGGGCTTGATGCCCTGGTCGATATCCGCCAGCAGACCGGCCAGCGATTCCAGCTGGCTGACTTCGGGCAGGCGATAGGTCTTGCGCATGTTGGGCGTCAGTTGGCGGGCGCTGAAAAACAGCGCGCCCACGCCCATGCCCCTACCCTTGAGCAGCACCTCGTTTTCGGTCACCCGCGCGCCGGCATTGTCGACCCGCATGACGTTGCGGCCCCACGCGTCCGGCGCGGCGTCGAAAATGGCGCCCAGCGTCTGGTAGCGGCTTTCGGTACGGAAGGTGGTTTTCGAATCGGTCAGCGGCAGGTTCAGCGGATCCAGCGAAAAGGCGCGCGGATCCTCCACATAAGACTGCACATAAGTGAATTCCGCGTAGAAGCGGTTTTCGTCCGAGTCGTCCAGCGTAAGCACGCCCGCCAGGACGGCCTCGCCCCGGATGTCCACATAGACGAAGAGCTCGCTCTCCACGGATTTGTGTTTCTTTGCTGGCACGGTTTCCGGACGCCGGGGCGCTACAGGCTGGAGGGGTCGGCGCGATGCGAATGCGGCGCCAGGCCGCTGCCCCGGCTGGGGCGCCGCTGCGCATCCATGCGTTTGCCCACGCCGTCCAGGTCGGGATCGCCCAGGGCGAAAACCTGGTCGCCAAAGCCGTACTGCAGCAGCGCTTCCATCGCAAGGGCAAGCGACACGCCGCCGTCGCCGCGTTCGAGCCGGGTGACGGTAGCGCGGGATACACCCATGCGGTTCGCAAGCGTGGTCTCGGTTTCGCTTCGGCGCAACCGCGCGGTCCGGATGTTGGCGCCAAGTCGGGCGAGCGCTTCAGCCGCATCGAAACTGGGTTCGATCTTCTTTTTCATGAATCAATAATAGCGCTTTGAATCAGAAAATGCGCTATTAATAATACAAATTGGAACTTTCGATGATCTATTAATGATTCTCTAGGTGGTGTTATGCCTCATTAATGAGGCACATTGAAGCTGGTCGTTTCACGCCACGGTGATCCGCTGATCCAGGCGCAGCGCGGCGCGCCCGGTATCCAGCGTGACGTTGGCGCCCAACGGCAGCGTCAGATTCGGATCCCCGTGCCCACTGGGCCAGCCCGCCAGGACAGGAATGCCGCGCGCGCCGAACTGCTCCAGCACCAGCGGATACAGCAGGCTTTGCGCCTGCGCATCGTCCATTTGCGTCCCAAGTATGCGGGTGAAATTCCCGACGAGCACGCCCTTCACCCCGTCGAACTTGCCAGCGGCCGCAAGCTGGCTCAACAGGCGGTCCACCCGGGGCAGCGCTTCGTTGACATCTTCGAAGAACAGGATGGCATCGCGGGTGTCGATCTCGTTGGGCGTACCGGTCAACGCGGCGATCAGGGCAAGATTGCCGCCCACCAGACGCCCGCTTGCGGTGCCCGCCACCAATTCGACCGGACGGGATTGCGGGGGCGCTTCGATCCAGGCGCCCTGCCCGACCTGGCCGCCAACCATGGCCAGCAGGTGCGATTCCGTGGGTTCGCGTTTGCCGGCCAGCAGGTCCTGCGCCAGCATCGGCCCGTGGAACGTCACGAAGCCCGCATGCCGTTGCATGGCCAGATGGAGCGCCGTGATGTCGCTGTAGCCGATAAACGGCTTGGGATGCTGGCGCAGCAAGCCGAAATCCAGCTGGTCCAGCAGGCGCCACGATCCAAAGCCGCCCTGCAGGCACCACACCGCACCGATGTCCGGCGCGGCGAACGCGGCGTGCAGGTCTTCCAGGCGCTGCTCGTCCGTCCCGGCAAGGTATTCGTAGGGGGCATCGAGCCGCACGCGGGAGGCCGGCATGACCTGAGGCACGAACCCCCGGTCCTCCAGCCATTGCGCGGCCAGATCGCTTGCATCCGCCGCCGCGGACGCCGGGGCCACGATGGCGACCTTCGCGCCGGGCCTGAGCGCGGGCACCGGGGTGGCGCCCGCCTTGGCGTGCGATGGCGCGGGCACGGGTTTCGGGGGCGACGTTCCTTTGCGCACGTCGGGCCTGCGCGCCGCGCAACCCGCCAGGCTCAAGCCCGACAGGCAGAGCGCGCCCGCGTTCAGCAACAGGCGCCGACGCCCGGCATTGTGAGATGCGATGTCGCCGCCAGGTATTTGTTCCATTGTCCGCCTGTGATTGGAATCATCGATCCGGGTACAGCCCTGCATCAGAAGCGCTCGTACTCCAGCCGGTAGCGCCATTGCCCCTCTGCGAGGCCCGCCATGGGCAGGCGTCCGATGCGCAGGCGGCGCAAGGCCTGCAGCCGCAGGCCGGCCGACTCGCACACGTACTCGATGAATCCGGGCGGCGGTGTCTTCAATGCAAAGCGCAGGTGGGTTTCATTCTGCCAGCTGACCTTCATCGGCGTGGCGGCGCGTCCTTCGTACGCCATCCCTCTCTGCAGGCGCGCAAGCTGAGCGTCGGTCAACTGGCCGTCCACGCGGGCGATGTACTCCTGCTCGACATGACGGCCTTCTTCCACCAGCTTGCGGGCCACCGCGAATTCCTGCGTGTACACGACCAGGCCGCTGGCCGCGCGTTCCAGCGGCGTCACAAGCTTCAGGCCGTTGAACATCCGCTTCAGGTAACGCTGTCCGGAACGGTCTCCCGGCATCAGGTTTTCGGGCAGGACAAGGTCTCGTGCCGATCCTGGCTGGTCGTCGGCATAGGTGCCGGCGGGCTTGTGGATCAGGACCGTGACGGGCCGCAGGTCTTCGAGCCGGGCGCCCGGAAGCAGGCTGACCGCCTGCGCCGGCGCGACGCGCAAGCCGGGCTCTTCCTGGACCTTCCCGTCGACGGCCACCCAGCCGCCTTCGATGTAGCGTTCGGCATCCGTGCGGGAACACGACTGCTCGGCAGCCACCCGCTTGGCCAGGCGCACGGTTTCGCTCATCGGGCCGCCTCCGGCCGAAGTGACAGAAGCTCGGGAGCGGAAAGGTGGGCTGCGCCGTCGGGCAGCAAAAACGGGTGCATCGTCATGGGTATTGCCGGGGTGTTGCAAACAAGCGGGCCGGAGCGCCCGCGCCTTGGGACGGATGTTACGCCCTTTTTGCTTGCGGCCTTTTTGGCGCGTTCAATCGCCCGAAAGCTCCCGTGCGCCGGCATTCGCGGACGGCGGGGGCACTTCGTCTATCCATGCTTTCAGCAACGTCGACGTGACGGCCAGGATCACCGGGCCGATGAACAGGCCAACGATACCGAACGCAAACATTCCGCCCAGGACCCCGGACAGGATCAGCAGCATGGATAGATTCACGCCGCGCTTGATCAACAGGGGCCGAAGCAGGTTGTCCAGCATGGCGACCAGGATGGCCCAGATCAGTAAAACACCCGCGGCCAGCTTCATGTCATTCTGGAACAGCCAGGCCACCCCGCCCAGCATGGGAAGAAACGGGCCCAACTGCGCCAGGCACAGCATTACCATGAGCGCGGTGAGAATCCCGGCCGCGGGCACGCCCGCGATCCACAACCCGATTCCGCCCAGCGCGGACTGCACTACCGCTGTGACCACGATTCCCAGCGCCACGGCCCGGATTGCAGACGCCGCCAGCCGGATGGCCGCTACCCCGCGCGGGCCCGCCAGACGGTTCGAGAATCTTCTGGCGAAATCGGCGGCCACGTCGCCCTGGCTGTACAGAATGCCCGAAATGATGACCGTGACCACCATGTGCACCACGAACACCCCCACGATGGCGGCGTGGCTCAGCAGCCACTGTGCGGCGGTGGTCAGGTAGGGTTCCAGGCGCGCCAGCAGCCCACCCGCACCGGCGTCCGATAGCGTCTGCCATTCCTGGGCGATTCTGGGCCCGACCAGTGGGATGCTCTTCACCCATCCTGGCGGCGCCAGCAAGGCATATTCCGGCAGGCTTTTCACGGCGGTCATGATCGCCCCGCCATGCAGCGCCAGCGTGGAGATGACCTGGTACAGCGGCAACACGATCACGAAAAGCAGGATGAGCAGCATGGCAATCGTGGCGATCCACCGCCGTCCGCCGCATCGATGCTGAATGGCCAGCAGCACCGGCCAGGTGGCTACCACGATGGTCGTCGCCCAGATCAGGCCGGGTAGAAATGGCCGAAGGACGTACAGGCTGCCGATCATCAGCGCCAATAGCATGACGATGACAAGCAGCACTCGGGCTATATCGACTGTCTGGCGTGGGATCACCCGCTGCTCCTGGCAAAACTATCGCCCTGGGTGGCGGTGGATGAGGTCCGGCTGGCCGCCCGCTCCGTGCGCCACTGCGCTCCCGTCGAATGTATCCGAAAAGCCGCTGTGCGGGAACACTACTTGCTCGCCGCTTGCCGCGGCGTCTGGCCCTTTCCGCCAGGTGCGCAACCAACGGAGGCGTGTCATGAGGACACTGACTATTGCCGGCCTGATGCTGGCGTTCCTGCTGGGCGGATGCGCCCAGACGGGCATCTCGGGCGCGGACAGGCAGCACTCGGGCGGTCCGACGCGATCGGATCCGGCCAACTACCACCAGTCCAGTTTTGGAGAACCCGACAACGAACCCTTCCAGGGCGTGTATCCCGGGCGCTAGGTTGCCCGTGCCTGGGCGGCGCGCCGCTCAGGCTACGCCAGCATTGCGCGAACGCGGTTCCGTATCGTGCCTGCGTAGGCCCAGCTCCAGACCCCGAGGGCCAGCATGGCCACGGTAAAGTAGGCACGGCCGCTTTCCGGAATGGGATTCAACGCCGACATTGTGACGAAGGGCTCGAACGACAGGAAGTCGGTCGCCGCCAGCGCACTGAAGACTAGTGCCAGCACAGGGCCGGTGAACTGCGGCCGGTCTCCGCGCGATTGCGGCTTGGCCAGAAAGCACCAGTGTAGCCAGCGCAGAAGCTGGATGACGACGGCGAACAGCGGGATGGCAAGCGCCAGTTGCAGAACGAGCAGCGCCAGAATGACTTGAGTGGGAAGCATGCGCGGATTTTAATCGGATCCGCCATGCCGGTGCGCCAACTGGCCAGCCGCCGTTTTCCCGGCATTCACGCTGGCTGCGGTAGTCTGCCCGGTTTTACGTCGCCGGAATCACGCGCCCAGGTGGAAAGCTCGCCATTCCGATCCGGCCCCCGTTATCCAGTCCTGGACATATTCAAGGCTGAGCGCAATGGACAGGACCTCGCCCTGGAAGATCACATCGGGCTGCGCCCGCAACCAATTGAAGTCTTCGATGGCGGTAATGCCGCAGGCCAGGACCTTGAGACCCTTGCGCGAGGCCTGCCCCAGCAGGCTGAAGAATCGCTCCTGCAAGACGCGGCTCCTGCTGATCCCGTCCGGCGGCGCGACCCTGATGCCCACTCCCCGTATGGCCCCGAATTGCATGGCCTCGCCGCTCGTCGAGCATGGCAACAGGCGGATACGCAGCGCCGGATCGAATTCGCGGTACAGATGGAACAGGCTGGCGCCTTCGACCAGCCGATCGCTGAGCGGCACGTTGTAGATGACTTTGGCGCAGGGATAGATGGGCAGTTTGCGGTCGTGTTCCTGGCTGATTTCGTGCAGCAGATCGCCGGCTACCGCTCCGATGCGCAGGTCGTGGCAAAGCTGCTCGGAAAGCCTGATGTCGGAATACACGTTGAGCGGATGGTCCATCGTCAGCGGCGCCATGCAGCCGGCAGCCCGAAACACGCGCCCCGCCCTGCGCAGGGCGTCCGCCGAAGCCTCATAGGTCAGGCCGGTGGGAGTCCGGCTCATCCAGCCCCCCACCAGGGCCATCTCGCGCACGGCCCCGGTTGCATCCAGCACTGGTTGAATTCTTAGCGGCTCGCTGAGGAGCGTGGCGGATTCGACCAAATTGATAGCGTTCATAGACTTCTGAAATGGGCTCGCCCAGGTATATGAAAACCGGGATGTGGGGGGGCGGCGGCGGGATGAAACCAATGAGCCGACGGCCATGTCGTACCAATGGCTGCGCAGTATAGAAATGGCGTTTGCGCGGTCCCATCATAAAAATCTGATTTACATGGGCGAGTACGCGGCCCAGCGCGCCACACCGACCCCGTTTCATAGATCACGCGCTGGAGCTACTTTCAAAACTTTCTTATATCCAGTGGATAGGCCCATACCTACGATGGGCGCATGCCCGTAAAGGAATCACCGACTCTCTCGCAAGACGCCCAGTCTGTCCCCCGCGCCCCGTCGCTGCTGTTGCATTTGTTCGCAGCAGCGCTGTTGGCGTGCATCGTCGCAGGTGCGGTTTTTTTCCTGTACTGGTCTTTCAGCGATACCGTCTCCAGCTATCGCCGGCAGATGAATGCCGCGGCTTACAATGCCCAGCTTTTCTTTGACCAACGCGAGATCCTTCTGCGCTCTCTTGCGTCGTCCTCCGTCCGCAATGTCGACGCCGCCCCCGCCTCGGAAACGCCCCCCTACTTCGGCAACACGCAACAGATCCAGGTCTTTCCTTTGCAGGAAGAAGCAAACGTCTACGGCTGGGCACTGATCCTCACTCCGCGCGACCTGAACGATATTTCCCTCGCCCGCACGCAACTGCTGTTCACCTCGTTGCGCAGCGGCCGCACCGCATTCGTCGGGCATCACTCACCTGAATTCGATCATCCCATCGACTCGGCCACGCAGTCCTGGATCGCGCACGCATTGGCTGCCGCGGATCCGAACTTGCTGCCGGGCGGCCACAGCCCGATCGTCTGGCTCAAGCCCCCCATGGACCCGGCGAACCAGCTTTATCTCTACACGCCGGTGGATCCCGCCAGCCCTGGCGCGGGCTGGATCGGACTGAAGCTCGGCGATATCGATGCCGCCATCGACCTGACCTCCTTGCGCGGCGGAAGCTACGCTCTGTTCGACCAGAACGATGCGCCGGTTCTGCACAGCCCGGGCGTCGCGACCATTTTGCAGAGCCTCGGCCAGCGCGAGGGCAAGGAGGACGCCTTCGGGTGGTGGGGCAACGGCCTGCTGCCAAGCTTCGTCGTGCTGAACAAATCGATGGGCGACGCGGGCTGGCGCCTGCTGTACTTCACCCCGATCAACCGGATCCTTGGCGATACCGCATACGCCATCCAGGCGGCGTTCGCGGGTGCGGCGCTATTGTTCGCGGCGGTGATCCTCGGGATACGCCATATCAAGAAAAAGCTCGTTGCACCCGCGCTCAAGCAGTATGAGGCGCTGGCCGACAGCGTGGACCTCAACCGCAGGCTCGTGGAAGTTGCCCCGGTGGGGCTATGCCTGTTGCGGCGCAACGATGGCACGCCGCTGCTCTCGAATGAACTGGCTCGGGAATGGCTCCTGGGCGATACCGACCTGCTCACCCGCCTGCTGGCGCCGAACGACTGTTCCGCCGGGCGCGAATACGTCCTTCAGGACGGCCGTTGCGTCTATCTGACCTTTGCCCCCATCAGCTATCACGGTGTGGAGGCCGTCCTGTGCGGCATCAACGACATCACGGCCTTCAAGCGGGTGGAACGCACCATCACGCAGGCCAAGCTGCATGCCGATGCGGCCAACCACGCAAAGACCGTGTTCCTGGCCACCATGAGCCACGAAATCCGGACGCCCCTGTTCGGGATCCTCGGCACGCTGGAAATGCTGAGCCTCACGGTGATGGACAACCAGCAGCAGCAATACCTCGAAACCATGCAGCAATCCTCGGCGACGCTGCTTCGCACCATCAACGACACCCTGGATCTATCCCGCATCGAGGCTGGTCACCTGGAGCTCGAAGTGGCCGAGTTCTCGCCCGCTGAAGTGCTGGAGAGCGCCGTCAGCAGCTATGCCGCGCGTGCTGAAGCCAAGGGCTTGCATCTTTATGCCCTGTCCGACGTGTCTTCGCCTGCCGCCGTCGTCGGCGACGTGACACGCGTGCGCCAGATCCTCAACAACCTTGTCAGCAACGCGATCAAATTCACCAGTTCGGGCCACATCGTTCTGCGCTTGCAGGTCATGCAGCGCGATGCTCGCGCCGCCACCCTGAAATTCCAGGTCGCGGACACGGGCATGGGCATTTCCCCGGAATTCCACGCGCAGCTTTTCGAGCCCTACTTCCGGGCTGAAAACGGGCCGTCCCAGACGGTTCCCGGCACCGGCCTCGGACTTGCGATCTGCCGCCGGCTGTCCGAGATGATGGGAGGAAAGCTCTCGGCGGTCAGCGAACCGGGCCTGGGGACGAGCATGTCGCTGGAGCTGACGCTGCCCCTGGCCATCGAAGCCCATCCGGAAATGGCGATACGCCTGGACCCGAAGCCGGTCTTCGTGCGCGGCGCCGTCAACGACGTGGTCAACAACCTGTGCCAGTGGCTGCGCCACCGGGGTGCGGTGGCGATGCCATACCGGTCTGCGCTCCATAGCCGGCTCCAGGACGGCGTGCTCGTCGAGGCCTGGCCGCGCGATGCCCATCCGGCGGCCTGGAACGGAGCCCGCGTCATCGCCCAGCCGCACGGAGTGCATCCGCGGCTGGAGGGGGGACGCAATAGCTGGATGGCCAATGCGCACAGCCTGGCAAGCATCATTGCCGCCGTGCGCCTGGCCCAGGACGGCGTCGCGGCCAAGGTCACCCTGGAAGTCAAAACTTCGCGCGACGCGCTCGACATGCATGTGCTGGTTGCGGAAGACAACCCGATCAGCCGGCAGATCCTGCGCGAACAACTCGAACACCTGGGCTGCACGGTGGTCATGGCCGCAAACGGAATGGCGGCGCTGATGCGTCCGGACATACCGGCTTTCGACGCGATCCTGACCGATCTGCAGATGCCGGAAATGGACGGCTACGGCTTCGCCCGCGCCCTGCGCGCCCAAGGTTACACGCGACCTATCGTGGGAATCACCGCCAGCGCGTTCACGGACGATTTGCGGCGCTGCACCGAAGCCGGCATGACCTCGGTGCTGCTCAAGCCATTGCCGCTATCGGCCCTGCGCGAGGCCCTTATTGCCCTTAAGGAAGTCATATGATGAAGAAGTTGTCCGACTACAGGATCCTGATCGTGGACGATCATCCGTTCCAATGCGTGCATTTGGCGGATTTGCTGCAGTCGGCGGGGTTTGCCGAGGCGGACGTTGCGCCTTCCGCCGAGGCGGCCCTGGATAAGATCGGGCTTCAGGCCTACCACCTGGTCCTGATGGACCTGAACATGGCGGGCATGGACGGCGTTCAGTTCATCGACCGTCTCGCCAAGCTGCATCACAACCCCATGTTGGCGATCGTCTCGGCGTGTCCACGCCGGATCATGAACAGCGTCGCACTGATGGCCAAGGAAAAGGGCTTGGCAGTGCTCGGCACGTTCTCCAAGCCGCTGACCTCCGATCACGTCCGGCAACTCTCCAGCCAACTTCGCCAAAGCCATCCCGAACCTGCAAAACCGGTACCCCGGACTGACGCCGGCACCGTATTCGACCGCGGATCACTTGAGCGCGCCCTCGGCCAAGGGCACCTCCAGGCATGGTTTCAGCCCAAAAAAGCCCTGGCAAGCGGACGGATTGTCAGCGCCGAGGCGCTGGTCCGGTGGCAACACCCTGATTTTGGCTTCATGTTGCCGGGCTCGTTCCTGTCCGCCGTGCGTCGGCACGGCCTGGACAGGACCCTGCTCTTCAAGATGCTCGAAGACGCCCTGCAGGCGCATCTACGCTGGCGCCAGCAGGGATACCGGATGCCCGTATCGGTCAACCTTCCCACCCAGCTCCTGGACGACCCGGACCTGCCCGACGACCTGGAGAAAATGGTTCTGTCCAAGGGCGTTGCGCCGCCTGAAATCTCCTTCGAACTGCTTGAAGACGAGACAACCACCATACAAGGCCAATACTATATGGGAGCGAGCCGGCTGCGCTTGAAGGGCTTCGGCCTGGCGCAAGACGACTTTGGCAGAGGATACAGCTCCATGTACAGCCTGATTTCCACGCCATTCACCGAGCTGAAGATCGATCGTGCTTTCGTCAGCGGCGCCGCCAACGACGAAGGCCGCGCGGCGGCGCTTGTGTCGTCGGTGCAGCTTGGACGCCAATTGGGTCTGCAAGTGACGGCGGAGGGCGTCGAAACCAGCAAGGACCTCGAATTCCTCCGGCGCATCGGGTGCGACTGCGCCCAGGGGTTCCTGATTTCAGCTGCCGTCGACGTGGACGGGTTCAGCCAATTGCTGGCCATGGAGCGGCAGGCCATGGATCCGCCTCAGTCCTGAGACGTTGGCCATGCGCAAGCAGGATACGCCCTTCGCCAGAATCACGCGCACGTCGCGCTGGCTGAATTTTGCCTTGTTCGGCATTTTCCCCTTTGCGGTGGTGCTGGTGGGCGCGCTCTACTGGGGGCTGAACCGCATCGTCGAGCAGGAGCGCGAAAGGCTGAACCTGGATTTCTCCATCCTGGTCGGCTACATCCACGCCCAGGAGCAGTTCCTCGGCAGGCTTCGCGCGCAAAGCGCGGCCCTGCCCGTCGAAAGCGAACAGTCAGACGTTGCCCTGCGGACGGGCTCCGTGCCGGAACGCTACGGTATGCAGGTTTTCGAAGGGCAGCGTTCGAATGCGGAAATGCCGTTCTCGCTGGCGTGCGAGGATTCCTCCGATTGCCCCACGGCCGGCCGCAGGCTGGCCGATCTGGGCGGGTTTCTCGCCGATTTCTATTCCAGCTTCTGGGCGGCGTCCTATTACCCCGCCGCGACCATCTTCCTGATAAACGAAGCCGACAGCATCAGCATGAGTGTTCCCGCGGTCGACGCGGCCTCCGGCTTTGAAAGGCTGACCACACCGACATTCCTGGCGGTCACGGACTCGGTACGGGGGGAGTTGCGGCGTTTGCGGGCGGCGCACCAGCGGCTCATCGACCTGGACGTCCCGGGCCGCGCGGAACCCGCGGCCTACAACCGGGTGCATTGGTTCCGGACCAATACGCTGCCCGGCAGCATGCTGGGCCTGATCTACGCGGATATGCCGCAGGCCGTCTGGAGCAGCGCACCCGGCGCGACGTCCGCCGTCTATGCGGCCACCCAATTCAACCATCAGCGGATCAATATATTTGAAAAAACCATGCGGCGCCCGCTGCATGGCGGGTTCTGGCTGTTCCATCGCGACGAAGGCTTGCTGCTTGGCGAGGCGCCCGCTCCCCGCCTGGCGCAAGACGGGCTGAGGTACATGGCCGAAGGCATCGTGCTGCGCATCACGGATCCCTCGGGTGTGTGGGCCGGCGTGTACAGGGTAAGCTACGGCGCGTTTTTCCAGGACAACCTCTGGCTGCCCGTGGTCGCGGGCCTGCTGCTGCTCTTGAGCCTGGGCACGGGCATCGTTTCCTCGCGCTGGTACAGCCGTCGGGTCATCGCGCCGGCGCTGGACGCCCAGCGCGAGATCGTCGAAAAGGAAGAGTTCGGTCGCACCCTGATTGAAACCGCGCCCGTGGCGCTATGCGTGCTTTCCCGCCCCGCCGGCGAGGTCGTATTCGGCAACAGCCTGGCCCTTCAGTGGCTGGGCGCGGAAGCCGGCCGGCAGCTGGACAACTCGCCCGATACGAATCTGTTCCTGCGCCAGGTGCTGAGCGCCACCGGCCCCGACACCATCGCCAGCCTGCAGGCGAAGGATGGCCGGCCGCTCTATGCCGCCTACGCGCCAACCCGATACAACGACCAGGACGTCGTGCTGTGCGCATTCGCCGACATCAGCGCCCGCGCCGCCATCGAACAGACCCTGGCTGACGCCAAGCGCGAAGCCGACAAAGCCAGCGAGGCCAAATCCACCTTTCTTGCCACAATGAGCCACGAAATCCGCACGCCGCTATACGGGGTGCTGGGCACGCTGGAATTGATGGGCCTGACCAAACTGGACAGCGATCAGCGCCGGCACCTGGAACGCATGCAGAGTTCATCTGCGATCCTGCAGCAGCTCATCAGCGACATCCTGGACATCACCAAGATCGAGACCGGGCAGCTGGTGCTGGAATCCACCGATTTCAATCCGCGAGACCTCGTGCAAAGCTGCACCAATTCGTACGCCGCGACGGCGGCCCAGAAGGGATTGCTGCTGTTCTCCTGCGTCGACGTCGCGGTGCCGGAATGGATGACGGGCGATGCCGTGCGCATTCGGCAGATCCTCAGCAACCTCTTGAGCAACGCCATCAAATTCAGCGATTCAGGCCACGTGATCGTGCGACTGACGGTAGCAAAGGTGCAAGCGGACAAGACGCATCTGGTTCTTCAGGTCGTCGACACGGGCATCGGCATTGCCAAAGACGAACAGGCTCGCCTGTTCGTTCCGTTCTATCAGATCAATAGCAGCTCCCACACGGTTCGCGGCACAGGGATTGGTTTGTCCATCTGCGCCCGCCTGGCCAAGCTCATGGGCAGCGAAATACGCGTCACCAGCGAACTCGGCCTGGGAAGCAGCTTTTCGCTGGACCTGCCGCTGCAGGTTGCGCAAGGCCAGCCGCAGTTCCCCCCGGACCTGAGCGGCATCAACGTCCTTGTCCGCAGCCCGCATCACGAGCTGACCGACAACATCTGCCTCTGGCTCAAGCGCTGGGGCGCACAGGCGGCCGCGGCGCCCTCTCCGCTCCCTGACGCAACACCCGGCGACGTGCTGGTCGATGTGCTGTACGACAGCCATATCGACGTTCTGGGTTGGGCCGGGCACCACGTGCAGGCGAGCGCCACCGACAAGCAGGCGTCCGAACGCACCATCAAGGTCATTGCCAGCGTCGAACACATTTCGGCGGGCATCCGGGCCGCGGTGCGGGGCGAGCGCTCGGTGATGCCCACCGCCGGAAACGGCACCTTCGCGCCATTGGGTCTGTCGGTGCTGGTGGCGGAAGACAACCCCATCAATCAGGCGACCCTACAGCATCAGCTCGAGCAACTGGGCTGCGATGTCACGGTGGCGTCGGATGGCGCAGAGGCACTCATGTATTGGGGCCTGTCGCGTTACGACGTGGTTCTGACCGACGTCAACATGCCTAGAATGAATGGCTACGAGCTTGCGCGCGAATTGCGATCCATGAACGCAGACGTCCCCATCATCGGCGTCACGGCCAACGCCATGCGCGAGGAAGAGGAACGCTGCCTGGATGCAGGCATGACGTCCTGGCTCGTCAAGCCGATCGGTTTGAGCACACTGCGCCATCACCTCGGCGGCAGCTGCCCGCCTTCCCCGGAATTCGGCGAAGCCATGCCTGAGCCAGCAGGCGAACCCGAGCCGGCTCCTGCCGTGCCGGCCAAATATCGCGACCTGTTCGTCAGCACGATGGAGGCTGACGTCGCCGAAATGCAGCGCGCCCTGGTGACTGACGACCATCGTCTGCTTTCCAGAATCCTGCACAGAATGCGCGGCGCCTTGAGCGTCATGCAGATGACCGCGCTGACCCAGCGGCTGGAAGCGCTGGAAGCCATGCTGCGCAACGACGGCTTCGATGCCGCCGCCCAAGCGGAAGGCCAGGAAGTGGTGAAGTTGCTGCGCGACATGCTGGCTAACGTCTAGGTGCGCACCGACCGCCAGCGCGACGACAAGCCACAGGCCGGCCGCAAGTTTCCTTCACCTGACAACCAACGTAGCTTGGGATGAGCTTTGTGTAATGGTAATTATCGAAAGATTTCTATTCATGTGTCTCAGTGTCGGCGTTAGATTCAGCAGTTTCTGCTGTCGCTTACGCGCGCGGGCGCAACACCTGTTCAGCCTCCAACCCCGCCCTCACGCAGCCTTTTGGTAGAATTTGGACATAAAATGGTCAAAAAAGGAAGTAACGAGCATCCTGGCGCCCCAAGCCTGGCAGGGCCCGCCAAGGACCTACTTCCGCTGACCGGATCGGTCGCCGAGCAGCAGGATCCACCAGGCCCGATTGATTGCATACTGGATGACCCATCCATGAGCAAACCTCCGTCTGACCAGGACGTGCGCATCATCGTCGCGGACGACCATCCCGTCATTTCCCTTGCGCTCGCGGATTCGCTCAATGAAATACCGGGATTCAGCGTGGTTGGCATGGCTCGATCCGGTCTTGAACTGGTGACGGCCGTGCAGGAGCATCCCTGCCATCTGATCGTCACCGACTTTTCCATGCGTTCCAAGACCGACGACGAGGATGGCTTGCGCCTCATCCAGCGCTTGCAGCGCATGTTTCCGCAGATTCCGATCGTCGTGTTCACCATGCTGTCGAACAGCGGCATTCTCAGCCAGTTGCGGCAGATCGGCGTCGCCGGGATCGTCAGCAAGGAAGAGCCGATTGATTCCCTGGTTGAAATCTGCGTGCGCGCCCTGACCGAAAAAGGGACCATCCTGTCCGAGAGCATCAGCCAGCGGCTAAGCCACGCCGATGTGACCATGGGCCGAGCCAGCAAGTCGAAGGGCTTGTCTCCGAAAGAGCTGGAAGTGGTGCGGATGTTCGCGCTGGGGTTATCCGTTACTGAAATCGCGCGCCGCCTTCACCGGTCGGTGGCCACCATCGGCACCCAGAAGCAATCGGCCATGCGCAAGCTGAATATCGAAACCAACGCCGAACTGCTCCGGTATGCCGATGAACAGGGGTTTTCGTGACGCGCTTTACCAGCGATAGCTCAGGTTCAGCATGCCGCCGAACCCGCGCTGGCCGCCGCTGCCCGATTGGCCCGACACGTAGCCGGTAAGAGAGGTGGACTTCCCTATCCTGCCCTGCGCGCCGACCTTCAGTTCGGCGCCATTTCGGGGCGGTACTGCGCCGAATGTACCGGCGCCTGTGTTGGCCTGCGGGTTGTCTGTGCCATGCAGCCAGTTGGCCTCGACGAAGGGGCGCACCGGGGCGCCAGCGCGCGCCATGCCGAACGGATAAACGCGCACGCCCGCGCGGGTGTTCACGGCTCCCGTGCTGTCGCCCTTGTAGGTCACGCCTGGCAAGGAGACGTCCTTCGCGTCGTAATGCGTGTAGGCGATTTGGGCCTGGGGCACGACGACCATGGCAGACAATGCCGAATCGGGCGCGAACGGCGCGAAGGCATAGCCGGTTTCGACCGAAACCGTCCAGGTGTTGGACCGATAGCTGGCTGCCCCCAGTTCGCTGCTGATCTGGTTGGAATAGCGGCCGTACTGGAGCCAGGAGTCCGCGTAGGCGCCCATGCGGGTAGCCGAATCGGCATAGGCCGTGGCATAGACGCCCGCCGAATAGCCCCGGACCTTGCCTTGGGCATCCGCCCCGACCGTGTCGTTCGAGCCAGGCAGCATCAGGCGCGATCTGGAATGCGCACGGGCATCCCCGTACCCTGCCATCACGCCCGCGACAAGCTGGCCGTCCTTGCCCAGGGGCGCATGCAGGACGTCGCCGCCAATCTGCACCATGCTGCTGTCGGTGTCGACGTTGACGTCGCCTCGATTCATGCGCAGGCGATCCTGACGCGTGCCGTTTGCGCGGATCCAGACACCGTCGCGCGCCTTGCCATCGGCGTCCACGCCGGACAGCACGGACCCGTCGTCGCGGTCCTTGAGCTGATGCATGAACATCCGGGTGGCTGCCAGCTGGTTGCCCACGTAGGCGCCGCTTTCCGGCGAAACATTGGTGAATTGCGCGCCCGCGGGCGGCGCGGGTTGGGACGGCGTAACCGGCAACACGGGATCCACGGGCGGTTGGAGTGGGTCGGGATCCACGGGCACGGAAGGCGTGGGAGGGGTGCCGGGATCTGGAGCGGGAGTGACGCCAGGAAGCTCGGGAATGATGGGGCTTACGGTGCCGGGCTGGTAAGTGGAGGTCAGGTACCAGTCGGATTCCACGCCCTGGTTTCCGCCCTTGACCAGGCTGTAGTCGTATCCACGGAGCGCAACCGTGCCGGTACTGGCGCGAAAGCCGGTCGACTTGGAGTCCAGATGAAAGGCGTCTGCGGTGGTGGTTCCGCCGTTGATGGCTTGCACGAGCCTGATGCCCTGCTGGGTCTGTCCGCCCGTGCCGTTGGCATTCATGATGCGCAGGCCGGTTGTGCCGGACGTCGTGCCGCCGTCGATGACGAGCTTGTCGGTGGGCGAGGTGTCGTCGCCCAGCTGGGTATTCATGACCAGGGTTCCGCCGCCCGCATAGTTGTTGACCGTGAGGGTCTTGAAGCCGGATTGTGCATTGGGCGCCGCGAAGCGCACGGTTCCCGTGTTGGTGAGGGTGCCGAGCGCCGAATCGGCGCGGACGTTCCATGCGCTGGTATTGTCGACCGACATGCTGTCGATCTGGCCGGTGCGCGCAACCAGCGCGCCCGTCAGCACGCTGGCCTTCTTCAGCGCGATATCGATGGCGCCGCTGTCGGCGACGACGTCGCCCGTCATGAGCGAAGCATCGGCATCCAGGTTGACGCGGCCGGTTTGGATAACCGTGGTGACGCCGCCGCTGGTGACATTGACCGCACGGCTTTGCAGCAGCACGCCCGTGTTGTCGTCGCCGCCCGTGCGGGTGGCGACCGTCGTGTCGCGAAGCGCGAAGTTGTGGTCGCCGCCTGAGGCCAGCAGACCGACGCCATCGGTGGTGTCGATCCGCGAGCCGTTCTTGAGCAGCAGATTGTTGGTGACATCGGCGGCGGTGCCGTAGCTCCAGATTCCGTGGGCACCCGCGCCGCGGACCGCCAGCTGGGTGCTGTCGAGCGTGACCGCGGTGCGGTTGCTCATGGCCAGGCCCGAGGCGCCGGCGCCGCTGGTTGTAACGGCCGTGCCGGTGGCGGTGAGTTCAGAGTCGGTGCCGCTGGCGAACAGGCCGTAGGCCGTGGCGCCTTCGGTGGTCACCGAGGCGTTGGTGAGCCTGACGCTGGCGCCCGAGACCCGGGCCAGCGCGCCCACCGCCCCCGCGCCGGAGGTTTTGACGCGGGTGCCCGTGGCGTCGATCGAGGCTGCGGTGCCATATTCGCGCGAGACATAGAGCCCGTGCGCGTTGTCGCCGAACGTTTCGACCGACCCGCCCTGCAGGGTGACGCGCCCTGCCCGGTTGTCGATGCCGACCATCCAGGAGTCTATGTCCACGTTCCGGGCGACGAGGGTGGTGTCGATGGAAGGAAGCCAGACGCCGGTGCCGCGCGACCCCAGCGCCGAAATGGATACGTTTTCCAGCGTGGCCGACGAGCCTTGCCCGTTGATATTGACGCCGTAGCCGTTGCCGGCGTTGAGCGTTGCGTCGCGGATGGCGGCGGTGCCGCCGCTGGCGCCATATGTGAGCGCGAGCATGACCGCATCGCCCGACGACGTGACGGAACCGCCTTGCATGGACAACGCGGCGCTGCGCACATAAATGCCGGAGCCGGCAGCGGCACTGACGGTGGTGTTCTTGAGATCCAGCGTGGAACCGACGCCATCGGCGGACAGCGCCGTGCCGCTGGCGTTGGCGGCCACGACGTTGGTCAGTTCGGCCCGCGCGCCGTTGTTGGCGTTGACGGCAGCGCTGTTGATGCCGGTGGGCCGGATGTCGAGCGACTGCGCGGTGATGAGGGAGCCGGCGCCGTCGGCGTACAGGCCATGGCTGACGTTGCCGGTGGTGGATACGGCGCCGCCCTGGAGGAAGATCTGCCCGCCTGCCTGCGCGTAGGCGCCATAGGCATACGTGCCCACCGAACTGAGCTGCAGGTTGGCGCCGGAAATGGCGCTGCCCGCGCCGGTCGCGTACAGGGCGTGCCCGCTTTGCTGGGTGCCGATGCTGCTGACGCTGCTGTTGGTGAGTTCGACCGCCCCGCCCTGGCTGGCCATGACGCCGATCGCGCGGGAAGTGCCCACGCCGGCGGCGGTGATGCGGATGCCGTCGCCGGTAAGGCGGTTGCCGGAGGTGGAAACGTTGATGGCGGACCCGGTGCCGGTGTAGGTGACGGTGGATCCGGCTTCAAGTGCGATCTGCGAAGCCCCAAGGGGATCGGACACGTCTACCTGGCCGAGTTCGGCCGCAAGGGAAACAATGGGCAACGTGGCGGGCAGAGCAGCAGCCAACACGCCGATCATGATCGGGGTGAGGGGGAAATGCATGGCGCAATCCTTGATTCGAGCAAAGGTTGGCCATTGCGCATCGCAGTGTTGCGGCAATCAGGGATTGCCTTGCGATATACCAGCTACCCAGCAAGATGAATGAGAGGTGAGACCTCATTCTCTCGAGGGAGCAATTCCCCGAATATCATAGGATTACTAATTTTCGGCCCGGGGCTGCGCGATTTGCGCAGTTCCCAAGCCATGGCCGCCGCGGGCCGGCCGGCAGCCCGTTTGCTACGGTTTTGCGTCCCGAGCCTGGGTGGCATCCGGCGCCCGGAAGGCGCCCTGTGCCTGGCCGACGTCCTGCGTCTGGCCGACGTCCTGCGTCTGGCCGACGGCCTGCGTCTGGCCGACGGCCTGCGTCTGGCCGGAGTTTCGCGCCTGGGCGCTGTCCTGTGCCGCCAGCAGACGCCGCGCGAGGTCGTTGAACTGAATGTCCCGGGCCCTGAGCTGCGCCAGCAGTTCGTCGCACTGCGCGGCCGAGGCGGCCAGCCTTTGGGCAAGGTCGGACTCGCGCAACTGGCCAGCTTGCAGCGCCTGGGCGGCGGCGGCCGAGTCGCTGTCGCGCTGCCGGGCGTCCGACAGCGCCTGTGCGCGCAGGCCCTGCGCATCCTGCTCGGCGGCGCGCTGCTGGGCTTGCGCGGTGGCCAGGTCGCCGCGCAATTGGTCGGCTTGCCGCAGACTGGCTGCCTGGAGTTCGTCCAGCCGCGCCTGCAGGCGCTTGGCCGAGGCGCGTTCGCCGTCCAGTTCATTGAGCCAGCGGCGCTCATGCGCGGCATGGCGGGAGTCCAGCGCGGCCAGCGCCTGGGCATGCCTGTCGCGCGCCTGGTCGGCCTCGGCCAGCAGGGCCTGGCTGGCGGCGCGCGCATCCGACAGGCTGTCCTGTGCGGCGGCCAGGGCCTTGTCGCGTTGCCGCAGTTGGGCTTCTGCGGCCTGGAGCCGCTCTTCGGCAGCGGCAAGTTGAGCCGTGGCGACCTTCAGGCCTTCCTGGAGATCGCGTTCGCGGTTGAGCAACTGCGCCTCGCGCTGCTGCAACTGTTCCGCCTGCGCGGCAAAGCGCTCCCCTTCCCTGGCGAGTTCTTCCCATCGCTGCTGATATGCCTGCGCCTGTTCCGACCGGGCGGCGGCCAGGGCGGATTCCCAGAAGTGCGCGGCGGCCTGCGCGATGGGTTCCGGGATCTCGGGGGGCGCGGAAAAGGCCCCGGGATCCTTGATCCGCGCGCCCAGCGACCGGAACCACGTGTCCAGGTGCGGACTGACGGTATTGGGGGACCCCCGCCCGATCTTCTGGCGCACGCGTTCGATGGTGGGCCGGGCGCCCTCGATCAGCAGCGCGTCGGCGGCGGTCCAGACATCCGTTTCGGTGATTCCTGCTGCCATGGCTGATTTCCTGCAAGGGTCGGGGTTGTTTAGTCACGATAATGGAATCTTATCGTGACTAATATTCGTTGCGTGTTATACATCATACAGTATATGTATTGAATAATATGTAGCGCTGGATTTAAGGGTTTTTGCCTCCACGCCGCCGCTCTTTGGCTTTGATCCGCCCCGGGAAAATCATGAAGCGCCGCGTTTCGCCAGCGCTCGTATACTCGTCATACCGATGAGCGCCGTACGTTGTCGAGCAACCCATGTGGCCGCAACGGCCCCCTCAAGGCCGTGTGACTGGCTATCCATAACCTCCTTGCGAAGGAGAGTGCCGTGGCTCAATCAGACAAGCACGAAGGCAACATCAACCCGCCCGATCCGGTCTCCAATCCGAGCCGCCGCAATCTGTTGCTGGGCGCCGGCACACTGGCGGCGGCGACGGCGCTGGGCGCCACCTCCCTGCCCCATGAGGCGCGCGCGCAGCCCAAACCGGCGGGATCCGCCAAACAGCCCAATATCCTGGTGATCTGGGGCGACGACATCGGCACCTGGAACGTCAGCCACAACAGCCGCGGGATGATGGGTTACTTCACGCCCAACATCGACCGGATCGCGCGCGAAGGGGTGGCGTTCACCGACTACTATGGCCAGCAGAGCTGCACGGCCGGCCGGGCAGCCTTCCTGGGCGGCAACGTGCCGGTCCGCACGGGCATGACGAAGGTCGGCCTGCCGGGCGCGGCGCAGGGATGGCAGAAAAGCGATGTCACCATCGCGACCGTCCTGAAGTCGCTGGGGTACGCGACGGGCCATTTCGGCAAGAATCACCAGGGCGATCGCGATGAGCATCTGCCCACCCTGCACGGTTTCGACGAGTTCATGGGCAATCTCTATCACCTGAATGCCCAGGAAGAGCCGGAAAACGAGGATTACCCGAAGGATCCCGAATTTTTGAAGCGGTTTGGGCCGCGCGGGGTGATCCGCTCATGGGCCAACCCCGACGGCACGCAGCGGATCGAAGACACCGGACCGCTCAATCGCAAGCGGATGGAGACCATCGATAGCGAGACACTGGCGGCCGCCCGGGATTTCATCGAAAGGCAGGTGAAGGCGGGCAAGCCCTTCTTTACGTGGTGGAACTCCACCCGCATGCACTTTCGCACGCACGTCAAGGCGGAGAACCGCGGCAAGTCCGGGCAGGACGAATACTCGGACGGCATGGTGGAACACGATGGGCAGGTGGGCGCGCTGCTGAAGCTGCTGGACGACCTGGGCATCGCCAAAGACACGATCGTGATCTATTCCACCGACAACGGTCCGCACTACAACTCGTGGCCCGATGCAGGCACCACCCCGTTCCGCAGCGAGAAGAACTCAAACTGGGAAGGCGCCTACCGGGTGCCGGCGTTCGTGCGGTGGCCCGACCATTTTCCCGCCAACGTGACGCTCAATGGCCTGTTCGCCCACGAGGACTGGCTGCCCACCCTGGCGTCGGCCGCCGGCGCCGCCGACATCAAACAGCAATTGCTGGACGGGGTGACGCTGAACGGCAGGAAGTACCGCAACTATATCGACGGCTACGATCAGCTTGACTACCTGTCCGGCGGCGCCAAAACATCTCCGCGCAAGGAGTTTTGGTATGTCAACGACGACGGCCAGATCGTCGCCGCCCGGTACGAGGACTGGAAGGTCGTCTTCCTGGAGAACCGGGGCGAGGCCTTCGGGGTGTGGCGCGAGCCCTTCATCGAGCTGCGGGTGCCGCTGCTTTTCAACCTGAGGCGCGATCCGTTCGAGAAGGCGCAGCACAATTCCAATACCTACAACGACTGGTTCCTGGACCGGGTGTTCGTCATCGTGCCGCTGCAGGCCCTGGCCGCGAAGTTCCTGGCCACGATGAAGGAATATCCGCCCAGCCAGACACCGGGTTCGTTCAATCTTTCCAAGATCGAATCGCAGTTGAAGACCCAGGTGGGTGGAAACTAGTCTTCTGCAATAAGAGCCCGGGGCGGCCGGGCCCGATGAAGGAATCAGATGAGCAAGCGTGCAGCTGGCATCATGGACTTGCCCATGGTCTGGATCGAGGGAGGCACCTTCCTCATGGGCTCGGATGAACACTACGCCGAGGAAAAGCCCACGCACCGGGTCAGGGTGGACGGATTCTTCATCGATCCCGCGCCCGTGACCAACGCGCAGTTCCTGGCCTTCGTGCAGGCCACCGGCCACGTGACCGTCGCGGAGCTGGCGCCTGCCGCCGAAGACTATCCGGGGGCCGCGCCGCACATGCTCAAGCCCGGATCGCTGGTTTTTACCCCTCCTTCCCGGCCGGTGCCCCTGGAAGACGCGCGCCAGTGGTGGCGGTTCGAATTCCACGCCGACTGGCGGCACCCCTATGGCCCGAAATCCTCGATACGCGGCCTGGACGAACACCCGGTCGTCCACATCGCGTACGCGGACGCCCTTGCCTATTCCCAATGGGCCGGCAAGGACCTGCCGACGGAAGCCGAATGGGAGTTCGCGGCGCGGAGCGGGCTGGACCAGGCGGAGTTTGCGTGGGGAGACCAGTTGCAGCCGTCCGGCAAACACATGGCCAATCTCTGGCAAGGCGAATTTCCCCACGAGAACCTGGTCACGGACGGTTTTCGCCGGACGTCGCCGGTCGGCGCGTTTCCTGCCAACCGGTATGGGCTCTACGACATGATCGGCAATGTCTGGGAGTGGACTCAGGATTGGTGGTCCGCCAGGCATCCGGACGACGCGCCCAGGCCTTGCTGCATCCCGCGCAACCCGCGCGGCGGCGCCATGGAGCACAGCTACGCGCCGGCCCAGCACGGGGCCACGATCGCCCAGAAGGTGCTCAAGGGCGGCTCGCATCTGTGCGCCCCGAACTATTGCCGGCGCTACCGTCCCGCAGCGCGGCACGCCGAATCCATCGATACGTCGACCAGCCACGTCGGCTTCCGGTGCGTGCGCCGCCCCGACTGAGCGGCCAGGATCAACAGAGGACCGACCATGAGCTGGACCAGAATGACATGCTGAAAATCGTGGCGGCGACGCATTCCGGCATGAGCATCGACGACTTCGACGCCGAGGTGCGGGGCTGGGCCGCCACGGCCCGCCATCCCAAGACGGGCCGCCGTTACACGTCCATGGTGTTTCAGCCGATGCTGGAACTGCTGGCGTACCTGCGCGCCAACGGCTTCCGCACGTACATCGTGTCGGGCGGCGGGATCGACTTCATGCGGCCCTGGACTGAAGCGGTCTACGGCATTGCGCCGGAACAGGTGATCGGCTCGAGCGGCAAGACGCGCTACGTGTCGGACCAGGATGGCGTGCGGCTGGAGAAGCTGCCGGAGGTCGATTTCATCGACGACGGCCCCGGCAAGCCCGTGGGCATCCAGCGCCATATCGGGCGCAGGCCTATCTTCGCGGCGGGCAATTCCGACGGCGACCTGCAGATGCTGGAGTGGACCACGTCCGGCCGGCCCGCCGCCATGGCGATCATCGTGCATCACACGGACGCGGACCGCGAATGGGCCTACGACAGGAAGTCTTCCGTGGGCAAGCTGGACAAGGCGTGGGACATGGCCGCGGCGCGCGGCTGGACCGCGGTTGACATGAAGAACGACTGGGCGGCGATCTACCCCTGAGCCCCACGGCCGCTCTTGCCGCGGGGCGGTGCGCGACAGGTCCGTTCGCGCGGCGCGGGATGGCGCGCCGTTCGCCCTAAAATCGGGCGATGAACGATACCTCCCGCATGCCGTTGACATTGCTCGCTTCGCTACCGCTGCTGGATCCGCGGACGCTGGACTCGCAGGCGGACGCGGCCGTGCGGGGGCTGCTGGGCGAAGGCAGCTCCGCCAACACGGCCGCCAGCTATCGCGCGGCCATCCGTTACTGGACGGCCTGGTTCGAGTTGCGCTACGGACAGGTCTTCACCCTTCCCTTGCCCGAAGCCGCGGTCATCCAGTTCGTGGTGGACCATGCCCAGCGGTCCACCGACCATGGACTGAAGTGGGAGTTGCCGCTGGCGCTGGACCTGGAACTGGTGCGCCTGAAGGCCAAGGGCCGGCTGGGCGCTCCCAGCCTGAATACGCTGCTGCAGCGCCTGTCGGTGCTGTCCAAGGCGCACGAACTGCACGGCCATCCGAATCCCTGCCGCAGCGCCACGGTGCGGGAGCTGCTGTCCAAGACCCGGCGCGCCTATGCCCGTCGCGGCGTCGCGCCCGCCCGAAAGGAAGCCCTGACCCGTGAACCGCTGGAGGCCATGCTGGACACCTGCGATGACACGCTGCGCGGCAAGCGCGACCGCGCCCTGCTCCTGTTCGCCTGGGCCAGCGGCGGGCGACGGCGTTCCGAGGTGGTGCGGGCGACCATGGAGAACACGCGGCGCACGGCCGAGGGCTATCTCTATACGATGGCGCACTCCAAGACCAACCAGGCCGGCGCCGCCCGCGCCGAGGACCAGAAGCCGATCCTGGGCGCGGCCGCGCAGGCGCTGGACGGCTGGCTGGATGCCAGCGGAATCCGCCAGGGACCGATCTTTCGCCGGGTACGGCGCGGAGACGTGGTCGGCGAACCCCTGGCCGCGGCGGCGGTCCGCGATATCGTGCTGGAGCGCTGCGAGCTTGCCGGGCTGGACGGGAAGTTTTCCGCGCACAGCCTGCGTGCGGGCTTTGTGACGGAGGCCGGCCGGCGCAACATTCCGCTGGGCGACACGATGGCCATGACGGGCCACGCCAGCGTCGCCACGGTCATGGGCTATTTCCGCGCGGGCGCCGCCGCGCAGTCCCCCGCCGCCCGCCTGCTGGACGATCCGCCGGATCCAGACCTATAGGAATGCGCCGGATCTGCCGTAATGGCGGCAGCGACATTACAATCACCGCGCCATGCAAATCAACCTTCGCGGGCTCGTGCTTGCGCTTACCGTCTTCAGCGCCATCGCCGCTACCGCAAACGCGCTGTACGCCAGCTATCGCGTGCAACGCGAGCAATTGATCTCGAACACGCTGGAATCGAACCGGGTCTATGCCGTGAAACTGGCGGAAAGCGCGGACAGCTTCCTGAAATCGGCCCAGCAGCAACTGGGCTACAGCGCCCGCCATCTGCCGGAACTGATGGGGTCTCCCGACCGCCTGGCGGCCGAAGTGATGCGGGTGCAGCAGCAGACGGACAGCTTCAATTCCGTGGGGGTCGTGGGCCCGGACGGCACCATCCTGGCCACCACGCAGACCTTTCGCAGTTTCCTTGGCACGCAGGTGGACAGCCCCGGCAGCCGCGCCGCCCTGAAATCCCGACAACCGCTGATCAGCAAACCCTACGTGTCGATCGCGGGCAACCTGCTCATCAACCTGTCGCACCCGATCTTTTCCAACGACGGCGCCTACCAGGGATATGTCGCGGGCACGATCTATCTGCGCAACGACAGCGTGCTGCAGGACCTGCTGGGCAAGCACCATTACCAGGACGGCTCGTACCTGTACGTGGTGGACAGCGACGGCCGGCTGATTTATCACACCGATGCCGCCCGGGTGGGCGAGGTCGTGCTGGCCAATCCCGTGGTGGCGGCGGTGACCAAGGGCCAGGCCGGCGCCCTGCGGGTGGTGAACACCAAGGGCGTGGACATGCTGGCGGGCTATGCGCCAGTGCCGATGAGCGGCTGGGGCGTGATTGCGCAGCGGCCCGCCCAGGTCACGCTGGAACCCATCCATGACCTGATCTGGGCACTGGTGGGCTACGCGGCGCCGCTCGCGCTGGCGTTCCTGCTGGCGATCTGGTGGTGCGCCCGCATGATCTCCCTGCCCTTGTCCCAGCTGGCCACCAACGTGGAGCACCACGACGTGGCGGTCGCCATGCAGCGGGTGCAATCCGTCAAGGCCTGGTATTTCGAGGCGGAGCGGCTCAAGCGCGCCGTGATCTGGAGCTTCACGAGCCTGCAGGAGAAGATCGGCAAGCTCAATCTCGCCAGCATCACGGACCCGCTGACCGGCCTGCGCAACAGGCGCGGCACCCAGGATGCGGTGGACCAGATGCAGGCCTGCAGCACGCCGTTCTCGGTGGTGGCCCTGGATATCGACCATTTCAAGCAGATCAACGACACGTATGGCCACAACGTGGGCGACGAAGTGATCCGGGACATGGCGCGGGTCATGCGCGAGTGTTCGCGCCCGTCGGATGTGCTGTGCCGCAATGGCGGCGAGGAGTTCCTGATCCTGCTGCCCGGGGTGGGCGCGCGCGAAGCCACCAACGTCGCGGAACGGCTGCGCGCGCACATCGCGCAGCGTCCGATGCGCGGGGCAAGCCCTGTCACGGTGTCCGCCGGCGTCGCGCAGTGGCCGTCCAGCGGTCCGGACGTGGATGAGACATTCAAGGCGGCCGATGCGGCGCTGTATGCGGCCAAGCAGCAAGGGCGCAACCGGGTGGTGATGCACGAGGCCTGACCCGCCGGTTCATGTCAGCTGCGCAAGTTTCCGCAGGAAATTGCAATTAACCGCATTGCTGGGACATAGTATTGCCCCAGACGATCTAAATCAGGTGTTTGCTGCCAATTCGGCGTCATTCGTGCTTGCAATTACAGTATCCTGCGCAGCCTAGACGTCGCATGGACCTGCTTGCCGAGTATGTTGCGCCCCGCCTCCGCGCCGAAATCCCTGGAACGCCATTTCATGACGCTTGCCGCGGGGATGCTGTCGATGGTGGCGGTGCTGTCCGGCATTTTGCTGTTCCAGAGCTGGAAATCCCATGGCGCGGCGTCCGAGGCGCGACAGGCTTTCGGAACGGTGCGCGCGACGATCCGGGTCATGGAACTGGCGTCGGCGGAACGCGGTCCCATGAACGCCGCGCTGGGATCGGAGCTGCCCGTGCCCGAGGCCGTCCTGGCGTCGCTGGCCGCGGCCCGTGCCCGTACGGATGCCGCGATTGCCGACCTGCTGGCCCTGTATCCCCGGACGGCGGATCCCGCCCTCGATGCGGAACGCACGGAAATCGAACGCATCCGCCGGGCGCTGTCCGACGCGCGCCAGGTGGTCGACCTGCGCATCTCCACGCCGCGCGAGCGGCTGTCGGGGCAGATGCTGTGGGACGCCGTGACCGGCATGCTGCGGATCATTCCGCAGTGGCAGACCAGCATGGCGGCCAATGCCGGGCTGGTCATGCGCAACGAGGCCAATGCGCCAAGCCTGCTGTCGCTGGCCCTCCTGGCCAGCGAATTGCGCGAGCAGGCAGGCTTGCTGGGCTCCACCTATACCCCGGCGCTGACCCGCCAGCGCAAGCTCACCGCCGAAGAGCAGTTCCGCATCGAGCGCGCGCTTGGACGGATCGAAGAGCTGCGCGCGCTGATCGACGCGCGCATGGCCACCCACCCGGACGTGCGCGCCTCCGACGTGTATGCGCGCATGGAACAGCGCTACTTTGGCGACGGGCTGGACTACCTGGCGCGCGTGCGCGACCAGTCGTCGCGGCAATCGGACGAGGCCTCGGTGTCCACCCGGACGCTGGCCGAAATCTATGTGCCGCTGATGGGGTCGATCACGCAGTTCCGCGACGTGCTGCTGGACGAGATGCAGCGCCATATCGAAGGGCACCGCAGCTCGGCGGCGCGGCTGCTGTCCATCACGCTGGGCGCCACCGCCCTGCTGGTGGCGGCCCTGGCCGTGGCGCTGGTGCTGTTCCGCAAACGGGTGATCCAGCCGTTTGCGCTGGCGACGCGCATCATCGGATCGATCGCCAGCGGCGGCGCGCCGGCCCGGATCCCGCCGGGCAAGCATGCTGGCGAGGTCGAGGAAATCTTCAGCGCGTTGCGGATACTGAAAGAGAATTCAGCGGCCCGCAAGCGCCTGGAGGCCGAGCGCGTCCAGTTGATCGCCGACCTGGCGCACATGGCGGAAACGGACCACCTGACCGGCCTGCTGAACCGGCGCGCGTTCGAAAAGCGGTTTGACGAGGCCAGGGCCGAATGGGATGAAAACCAGCCGATGCTGGCCTTCATCCTGTTCGACATCGATCACTTCAAGTCGATCAACGACACGCACGGCCATGCAAGCGGCGACCTGGCGCTCAAGACCGTGGCGGAATTCTGCCGCAAGACCTGGCGCCAGTCGGATGTGGTGGCGCGCGTGGGCGGAGAAGAGTTCGCCGTGCTGTGCAGGACGCGCAATGCGCAACAGGCCATCGAGATGGCCGAACGCATGCGGGCATGTATCTGTGCGCAGCCGCTCGAGGCGGAAAGCGGCGCCGCCATCAGGCTGACCGCGAGTTTCGGCGTGGCCTGCATATCCTGGAGCCACGCCGAATCCGCGGGCGAACTGTTCCGTTGCGCGGACGAACTGCTTTATCTGGCGAAAGTGAGCGGGCGCAACCAGGTGCAGCAACGCACCCTGGGCTGAGCGCGCGTCAGGACTTGGAGCGGGAGGCT
Organism: Achromobacter spanius; assembly: GCF_039673305.1. GTDB lineage: Bacteria > Pseudomonadota > Gammaproteobacteria > Burkholderiales > Burkholderiaceae_B > Achromobacter > Achromobacter spanius_F. Next base: position 42,756 of record NZ_JBDJLJ010000008.1, on the reverse strand, counting down.
TCTGCCTTCTTGGAGGAATCAGTGTCCGCGGATGCGGCATCGCGGCGGTCGGCTTGCTTGTTGGCGTCGGGGGCTTTCCAGTTCAGCGGGGGGATCTCGAAGCTTCCCTTCTTGGCGGCCAATTGATGAGACATAAGCGTGCTCCTAGTGAGACGCATGCTTCCCCCGCCCAAGCGCAGCGCACAGGATTCAAGCGTGCCATGAATGCCCGTGGGCGCGGGGGGAGCATTCAAGAGGCGGCAACGCCAGGAAAAAAATTCACCAGATCGTTATTATGATTTTGCTGATGAATTAATGATTATAGCGCGATATTGCAAGAAATAGCCAGCAAAATCATGAATCCAATCATTGCCGCGGGCCTATACGCGAGCGCCGTGCCGGGAAAATGGGGATGCAAAAGCGTAACGGCCCCTCTTATAATTAATATCCATTCTCATTCAATTCATCGACGGCGCCGATGCGACCATGATCGAATCCCCTCCTCCCCGTCCAGCGGATTCGATGTCGGCCATGTATTCCAGCCATCACGGCTGGCTGCTCGGCTGGCTGCGCCGGCGCCTGGGCAGCGCGGCGGATGCCGCCGACCTGGCGCACGACACGTTCCTGCGCGTGTTGCAGCAGGCCCGGCCCGACATCCGGGAACCGCGGGCCTTCCTGTCGACCATCGCCGGTGGCGTGCTGGCCAATTTCTACCGCCGCCGCGAGGTGGAGCAGGCCTTTCTGCGCAGCCTGGCGGATATGCCCGAAGCGACCGCGCCGTCGCCCGAGACGCGGGCGATCGTGCTGGAGACGCTGGTCGAGATCGACCGGCGCCTGGACGGGCTGCCCGCCCCGGTGCGGCGCGCCTTCCTGATGGCGCAAGTTGATGGCATGAAGCAATCGGAGATCGCCGCGGCGCTGGGCGTGTCCCTGCCCACGGTGCAGCGGTATGTCGCGCGCGCCCTGCTGCAGTGCTTCTTCTGATGCGACCCCGGGAGGCCCGGCCGTGAGCACCATCGAACCCTCGCGTTTTGCACCCGCCGCCCCGATCGCCGAGGCGGTCGCGCGGCAGGCCGTGGACTGGTTCGTCCGCCTGCGGGCGGATACGGTGGGTCCGGAAGTGCAGCGCGGCTGGAGCGCCTGGATCGCCCAGGACCCCGAGCATGCCCGCGCCTGGGGCCACCTGCAGCTTTGCACCGGCGACGTCGCCGGATTGCCTTCGCCGCTTGCCCACGCCGCGCTGTCGGCGCCGGCGGGCGCCAGCCGCCGCCGTTTCATGAAATCCGCCGCCCTGCTTGCTGCCGGCGCCGGCGCGGCCTGGTGGGGGGTACGGACCGAACCCTGGCAGCCGCTGCTGGCCGACGCCAGCACGCGCGTGGGCGAGCAGCGCCGCATCACGCTGCCGGACGGGTCGCGCGTATTGCTGAACACGGACAGCGCCATCGATATCGGCGCGGGCGGCGAACGACGGATCCGCCTGGCGCGCGGCGAAATCCTGCTTGACGCGGTGCGTGCCGAGAGCGCGCTGGCCCTGCCCTTGCCTTTCATCGTCCAGACGCGGCACGGCGACGTGGAGACCCTGGGGTCGCGGCTGGCGTTGCGCCTGGAGGCCGCCTGCAGCGTCGCCCACGCGCTGACCGGGCCGCTGGCGATCACGCCGGCGGCGGCCCCGATGCAGCGGCGCGAACTGGCCGCGGGCCAGCACGCCGCCTTCACCGCCGACCGGGTGGATGCCCCCGCGCCCAGCCGCGCCGCCGACCTGAGCTGGAGCGACGGGGTGCTGGCCGCGCACGACATGCGGCTGGAAGAGTTCCTGGCAGAACTGGCGCGCTATCGCCCCGGCATGATCCGCTGCGATCCGCGGGTCGCCAACCTGCGGGTGTCGGGCGTGTATCCGCTGGGCAATACCGACAAGGTGCTGGACACGCTGGCGCTGACGCTTCCCGTCAGCGTGCGCTCGATGACGCGCTATTGGGTGTCTTTCGGCCCGCGCGAAGGCGCGGCTTGAGCGAGCCCCGGAATTTTTTTCGACTTTTTTTCAAAACGGGTGATGGGTTTTTCGATCTCGCGTGGCATAGGAGCTGAAGTCCTGTCGTCACTCCCAAACGAAACCGAGAACCCAATGAGTCATCCCGTCCACCCGAGCCGGCGCGTCCCGCGTCCGGCCCTGCGCGCCCTGGCGTTGGCGCTGAGCATTGCCGGCGTCGTGCCTGCTGCCCTGATGTTCCCCGCCGCGGCGCATGCCCAGGCGGCCGCCGCGAATTACCGGATCCCCGCAGGCCCCCTGGCCGATGCCCTGCTGCGTTTCGGGCGCGAATCCGGCCTGATGCTGTCCTATTCGGCAGCGGACGTCGAAGGCCGCCAGAGCCCGGGCGTCAATGGCGCCTACAAGGCGGACGAGGCGCTGGCGGCGCTGTTGTCCGGCACCGGCCTGGCGGCGCAGCGACTGCCCAATGGCAGCTATGCCCTGCGCCCCGCGGCCCCGGCGGCGGTGTCCACCCTGGCGCCGATCGAGGTGGCCGGCAATCCGCTGTCCAGCCGCGCGTGGGGGCCGGTGGATGGCTTCGTGGCCCGTTACAGCATGACCGGCACGAAGACGGACACGCCGCTGATCGAGACACCGCAATCGATTTCGGTGGTGACGCGCGACCAGATGACCTGGCAGGCCATCCAGAAAACCGAGCAGGCCTTGCGCTACGAGGCGGGCGTGCGCGCCGAGACCGCGGACGACCTGCGGCACCAGAACATTTCGGTGCGGGGCTTCAGCGTCGCCGCGTCGAACCAGGGCATCTACCTGGACGGACTGGCCCTGGCCACGCGCTACTACGGCTCGTATGACGTCAACCCCTACGCGCTGGAGCGCGTGGAAGTGCTGCGCGGGCCGGCGTCCCTGCTGTATGGCCAGAACCAGCCCGGCGGCATCGTCAACCAGGTGAGCAAGCGCCCCACCGAGACGCCGCTGCGCGAAGTGGAATTCACCACCGGCGATCCCGGCCGTGTGCAGTTGGGCTTTGACTTCAGCGGCCCCGTGACGGAAGACGGGCAATGGCTGTACCGCCTGACCGGCCAGGGCCGCAACGCCGACACCGAGGTCGACACCGTGCGCGACAAGCGTGCGTTCATCGCGCCGTCGTTCACCTGGCAGCCCAGCGCCGCCACCCATTTCACCGTGCTGACCAATTTCCAGCGCATCCGCGCCGGCTCCACGGACCAATGGCTGCCCTCGGTGGGCACGCTGACGCCCACGCCGTATGGCCGGATATCGCGCAGCTTCTTTTCGGGCGAGCCCGATTTCGACCGCTACGACAAGGACCAGGCGATGCTTGGCTACCTGCTCGAGCACAAGTTCAACGACAGCTGGACGCTGCGCCAGAACGCCCGCTACAACCAGAACCGCACGCACTACCGCGCGCTGATCTCGGAACTGGGCTGGGGCACCCTGCCCGACGGCGAACCCGACTACCAGTCGCTGCAGCGCTATGCCTTCAGCTCCGAGGAAAAGGCGCGCACCCTGGCGCTGGATACCCAGCTGCAGTACCAGGGCCGCACAGGCGCGTTCGCGCACACCGTGCTGCTGGGCCTGGACTACCAGCAGTCGACCTTCGATACCCAACTGGGCTTCGGCATGGACGGCGTGCCGCCCATCAATCCGTTCGACCCGGTGTACGGCTACAAGATCGACGCGCCGCCCATCTACAACGACACGTTCCAGCGCATGCGCCAGCTCGGGCTTTACGCGCAGGACCAGGTGAAGATCATGGACAAGGTGGTCGTGACGGCGGGCGGCCGCATGGACTGGTCCGAGGCCAGCACCCGCAACAATCTGACCGGCACCCGGACGCAGCAGAACGACAATGCGTTCACCGGCCGCATCGGCATGGTGTACCTGTCGGATACCGGCCTGGCGCCGTACGTCAGCTATTCCACGTCGTTCCGGCCGCAGGCGGGCACGACCTACGCCGGCACGCCGTTCCGGCCGACCAAGGGCGAGCAGTACGAAGGCGGCGTGAAGTTCCAGCCCAAGGGCTACGACAGCTTCGTCACGGCGTCCGTCTTCCAGATCAAGCAGCGCAATGTGCTGACGCGCGACCCGGACCATGCGAATTCGCAGGTGCAGACGGGCGCCGTGCGCTCCGAGGGCTTCGAGCTGCAAGGCAAGGCGTCGCTGGACCGCAACCTGGACATCACCGCCGCCTACACTTACACCGACATCAAGACCGTTTCCAGCAACTATCCCGAGCAGGTGGGCAAGGTGCCCTTCGCCGGCGTGCCCAAGCACATGGCTTCCCTGTGGGTGGACTACACCATCGATTCGGGACCGCTGGCCGGGCTGGGCTTTGGCGCCGGCGCACGCTACCTGGGCACGACGTACAGCGACCTGGACAATGCGGTGAAGGTGCCGGCGGTGACGCTGGCCGATGCGGCGATCCGCTATGACCTGGGCCGCGCCAGCCCGGCGATGAAGGGCGCAACCCTGAGCCTGAATGCGTCGAACCTGTTCGACAAGGAATACGTGGCCTCTTGCAACAACGTCAACCTGTGCTTCTACGGGCCGGGCCGCGTGGTGCTGGCCACCCTGCGCTATAACTGGTGATTGACGATTGAGAATGATCGTTCTACTATCTGCGCATTGCAGCTAGAACGATCATTCTCCATGCCTGACTCCCCGTCCGAAGCCATCTCCGAAGTGCAGGAAAAGCTCCTGCGCGCGACCGAACACCTGATCTATGCCGGGGGCATCCACGCCACCGGCATGGACCTGATCGTGAAGACGTCGGGAGTCGCGCGCAAGAGCATCTACAAGCACTACGGCACGAAAGAAGCCCTGGTCGCCGCGGCATTGCAGGCGCGCGACGAGCGCTGGATGCAGTGGTTCATCGCGGCCACGACCGCCGCGTCCGCGCCCCGTGCGCGCCTGATGTCCATTTTCGACGCGCTGCGGGCATGGTTCGCGTCCGAGGGATTCCGCGGCTGTGCGTTCATCAATGCCGCTGGCGAGATCGGCGACGACGCCAACCCTATCCGCCAGGTGGCCCGGTTGCACAAGGAGCGCCTGCTGGCCCACGTGCGCGCGCTGGTGCAGCAGGCCGGGCTGCCGCAGCCCGACGAACGCGCACGCCAGCTGCTAGTGCTGATCGACGGCGCCATCGCGGTCGCCATGGTGACGGGCGACCTGTCCATCACCGACAGCGCGGAACGCGCGGCCGCCGCGCTGCTGGACGCCGACGCTTGAAGGCGCGGTCCGCGCGCGCATACGCCATTCCCCGATTTTTCCCACCCTGCCGTGAGGCTCCGCCATGTCGTCCACTCCTGAAGTCCGTCCGCCCCTCCCTCCCTTCACGCACAAGAGCGCCGTGCAGAAAGTGCGCCTCGCCGAAGACGGCTGGAACAGCCGCGATCCCGACAAGGTCGCGCTGGCCTACAGCCTGGACACCCACTGGCGCAACCGCGCGGAGTTCGTGAAGAACCGCGACGAGGCACGCGCTTTCCTGGCGCGCAAATGGGCGCGTGAACTGGACTACCGGCTGATCAAGGAGCTGTGGGCGTTCACCGACAACCGCATCGCGGTGCGCTACGCCTATGAATGGCACGACGATTCCGGCAACTGGTTCCGTTCCTATGGCAACGAGAACTGGGAGTTCGGCGAAGACGGCCTGATGATCAACCGTTATGCGTGCATCAACGACCTGCCCATCAAGGAGGCGGATCGCAAATTCCGCTGGCCGTTGGGGCGGCGTCCCGACGACCATCCGGGCCTGTCGGAACTGGGCCTGTAAGGCCTTTCCGCGACCTGCGCGCACCCTGGCGGCGGCTTGCATTGCGAGCCGCCGTTGTTCTTCAAGCGCCCTAGGGATTTCCCCCGGTTTTACGGCAAATGCAGCGCGTCCGCGCAACTTTCGCTTGCCTTGAAAGGTGAACGGAAGTTTGGATTTTTAGACTCCCGCATTCATTGCAGTGTCAGCTTTTTTTCAGACGTACGTCAGTTAAGAGCACAACAACGGGAGGACAAGACCATGCAATCAAAACGCAGCGCCGTCAGGCGCGAGGCGTGGGCCGCGGGCACGATGATCGTGCTGGGCCTGGGCGCCATCGCGCAGGCGTCCACATACACACTGGGCAGCCTTGCGCGCATGGGACCGGGCATGTTCCCGGCGATCCTGGGCGTCCTGCTGGTCCTGCTGGGCCTGATGATCGCGAAGATGGCGGTTTCGCCGGCCGTGGCCGAGGAAGACGCCGAAGAAGTCCCGCCGCCCGAATGGCGCGGATGGGGCTGCATCATCGGCGGCCTGCTGGCCTTCATCCTGGTCGGTAAGTTCGGCGGCCTGGTCCCCGCGACCTTCGTGCTGGTGTTCGTATCGGCCATGGGCGACCGCCAGCACACCTGGCGCACCGCGGCCCTGCTTGCCGCCGGCGTGACGGTGCTGGGCGTGGCTGTTTTCTCCTGGGCGCTGCAGTTGCAGTTTCCGCTGTTCCGCTGGGGCTGATCCATGGAAATCTTCAATAACCTGATGCATGGGTTCTCCGTCGCGTTCGCGCTGGACAACCTGATGTGGGCCATCTTCGGCGTGTTCATGGGCAACCTGATCGGCGTGCTGCCGGGCATGGGCGTCCTGGCCGCGATCTCGATCCTGCTGCCCCTCACCTACACGATGACGCCCACGGCCGCGCTGGTGATGCTGTCCGGCATCTACTACGGTTCGCAGTATGGCGGCGGCATTACGTCGATCATGCTGAACCTGCCGGGCACGGCATCGCATGCGGTGGCCTGCCTGGACGGCAATCCGCTGGCGCGCAACGGCAAGGCCGGATCCGCGCTGTTCATGCTGATGTTCTCGTCATTCTGCGGCGCGTCGGTGGGCATCCTGGCGATGATCCTGTTCTCGCCCATGCTGGTGGACGTGGCCTTCAAGTTCGGCCCCGCCGAGTACTTCTCCATGATGATGCTCGGCCTGCTGGCCGGCGCGACGCTGGCCAAGGGCTCCGCGATCAAGGGCGTGGCGATGGTGGTGGTCGGTCTGCTGCTGGGTGTGGTCGGCACCGACGTGAACACGGGCACGATGCGTTTTCACTTCGGCATCCTCGAGCTGTCCGACGGCCTGCAGATCGTGGCGCTGGCCATGGGCCTGTTCGGCGTGGCGGACTTCCTGAAGAACATCAACCGCATCGGCGGCGACAGCAAGGTCACGTCCGCGAAGGTCAGCTTGAAGTCGATGCGGCCCGAGGCCGGCGACATCAAGCAGTCGCGCGGGGCGCTGGTCCGCGGGACCGCGATCGGAGCGGCGTTCGGCATCCTGCCCGGCACCGGCCCGACGATCGCTTCCTTCATTTCGTATGCGACGGAAAAGAAGGTCGCCCGCGAACCGCGCCGCTTCGGACGCGGCGCCATCGAAGGCATCGCCGGACCGGAAGCCGCGACCAGCGCATCGACGCAGACCAGCTTCATCCCGACCATGAGCCTGGGCATTCCCGGCGACCCGGTCATGGCGCTGATGCTGGGCGCGCTGATCATCCACGGCATCCAGCCGGGTCCGCAGATGATGATCGAACACGCCGATATGTTCTGGGGGCTGATCGCCAGCTTCTGGGTCGGCAACGTGCTGCTGCTGCTCTTGAACCTGCCGCTGATCGGCATGTGGGTCCGCCTGCTGACCGTGCCGTTCCGCTACCTGTTCCCCGCCGCGCTGTTCTTTGTCTGCGTGGGCGTGTACAGCACGAACAACAACCTGTTCGACGTCGGGATGGTGACCTTGTTCGGCGCCGCGGGCTACGCGTTGATCCGCCTGCGGTTCGAGCCGGCGCCGCTGTTGCTGGGCTTCGTGCTGGGCCCGATGGTGGAAGAGAACTTCCGCCGCGCCCTGCTGCTGTCGCGCGGCGAACTGTCGATCTTCGTCACGCGTCCGATCAGCCTGGGCTTCATCCTGGCGTGCGTGGCGCTGATCGCGCTGCTGGCGACGTCGGCGATGCGCCAGCGCAAGGCGCGCGACGCGGTGAAGCACGCGGAGTCGGCCGCATAGGCGCACTTCGAGATTTTTGGGGTAGTGCTGCTTTGGCCGGTCTCTGGGGACCGGCCTTTTTTTGCGCGGGCTTGCGGCGTCAGAGATCGGGCGCGGCGGCCGGGCCTGACGAGTGGCCATCGATGTGGCCCAGCGGACGGCCGGGGTCGAGGCGGTCGCGGACGCGCTGCTTGAGCACCTTGGCTTCGGGGAATCCGCCGTCGCGCTTGCGGTCCCAGATCAGGTCGCCGTTGTAGGTGATCTGGAACACGCCGCCCGTGCCGGGCTGCAGGACGACCTCGCCGAGGTCGGTCGAAAAGGTGGACAGCAGTTCCTGGGCCATCCAGCCGGCGCGCAGCAGCCACTGGCACTGCGTGCAATAGAGGATGACGATGCGAGGGCGCAAGGCGGGCGGATTCATGGGGAAAATATTCTACGCGAGGCCTGACCTGGTCGATCATGGATAATGTCGGGTTTTCCCGGGTTCGCAACGAGCCCAGAGCCTGCAATGAAGTCTGCCTTGACGCCCCGAGGCCAGCGCTGGCTGATCGGTCTGTTGATGGGACTGGTCACGCTGACGCCGATGGCCATCGACATCTATCTTCCTTCCCTGCCCGCCATGGCCCACGGCTTTGGCGAGCCGATCGGCGCGCTGCAGGCCAGCATCACGCTGTTCATCTTCGCAGTGGGCGTGGGTCAGGTCGTGATCGGCCCGCTGGCCGACCGCTACGGCCGCCGGCCGGTGGCGCTGTGCGGCGCCCTGGCCTACCTGCTGGGTTCCGCGCTGGGCGCGGCCGCCACGACGCTGGACATGTTCTATGCGGCGCGCGTCATCCAGGGGCTGGGCGCGTGCTCGGCGTCGCTGGTGGCGTTCGCGGCGGTGCGCGACTGCTTCAGCCCGGCGGTCGGTGCGCGCGTCTACAGCTATCTGAACGGCGCGCTGTGCTCGGTGCCCGCGCTGGCGCCGATGCTGGGCGGCGTGCTGGCGCTGCATGCGGGCTGGCGCAGCACGTTCGTGTTCATGGCCCTGTTCGCGTTCGCGCTGGCCGCGCTGCTGGCCTGGCGTTTCGAGGAAACCCGCGCGCAGCCCGCGCAGCGCCAGGGCGCGCTCTACAGCCTGCGCCGCTACGCGCCCATCGCCGCCAGCGGCCGCTTCATGTACTTCGCGCTGTTCGGCATGGCCGGCATGGCGATGATCCTGGTGTTCGTATCGGCGGCGCCCGTGGTGCTGGTGCAGCAGCTGGGCTATTCCGAGCTGGGGTTCTCGGCCTGGTTCGGCGGCAACGCGGCGATCAACATCGCGGCCTTCTTCCTGGCTCCCGCCTTCATCTCGCGCTATGGCCGCCACACCATGGTGCGTGTCGGCATGGTCGCCCTGCTGCTTGCGTCGGCCATGCATTTCGGCGCCTGGCTGTGGGCGCCCCTGTCGGCCTGGATATTCATGCTGCCGGTGGCTGTGCTGACCGTGGGGTTCTCGCTGGCGCTGGGTTCCGGATTGAGCCTGGCGCTGGAGCCCTTCGCCGAGCGCGCCGGCACCGCGGCGGCGGTCTATGGCCTTTTCCAGATGAGCGGCTCCGCGGTCATCGCGACCTTGCTGCTGGATAGCGGCATGGCGCCGCAGGTGGCCATGGCGGCGATCGGCGCGGCGATCGTGGCGCCTTTGCTGTGCCTGTCGCCGGCCATCGCCAGGCGCCTGGCGCACGGATCCTGACCGCCGCTCGCCAGGCCGCTGTGCGCTAGTATCCGGGGACATCCTTTCCTGGAGGCGACATGACCATCGAGAACAAGGCGGACCAACCGCCGCTCCTGCGCAGTGCCGAGGGCGGCCTCGTGACGCTGCGCCTGAACCGGCCTTCCCAATTCAATGCCCTGTCGGAAGCCCTGCTGGCCGCGCTGCAGCGGGAAATCGACGTGCTCGCCCGCGATCCCGGCGTGCGCTGCGTGGTGCTGGAATCCGAAGGCCGCGCATTCTGCGCCGGCCACGACCTGCGCGAGATGCGCAGCCAGCCCTCGCTGGACTACTACCGGGAACTGTTCCGCAAGTGCGGCAACGTCATGCAGGGGCTGCAGGCGCTGCCGGTTCCCGTCATCGCCAAGGTGCACGGCATTGCGACGGCCGCGGGCTGCCAGCTGGTCGCCAGCTGCGACCTGGCCGTTGCCGCGGACACGGCGAAGTTCGCGGTGTCGGGCATCAATGTGGGACTGTTCTGCGCCACGCCGGCCGTCGCGCTCAGCCGGAATGTGTCCGCCAAGCGCGCGTTCGAAATGCTGATGACCGCGCGCTTCATCGACGCTTCCCAGGCGGCCGACTGGGGACTGATCAACGACGCGGTGCCGGAGGCGGAGCTTGACGGGCGGGTGCGCTCGCTTGTCGACGACATCCTGGGCAAAAGCCCGACCGCGGTGCGGTACGGCAAACGCATGTTCTACAAACAGCGCCAGATGGCATTGGCCGACGCCTATGACTATGCCGGCGACGTGATGGCCAGGAACATGATGGAAGCCGATGCATGCGAAGGCATAGACGCGTTTCTGCAGAAGCGCCCTGCCCGCTGGAATTCGTAAGGCGCCGGCCTCGGACGCTGGCGCGCCGCTAGGTCAGCCAGCCCAGCGTCCAGCCGCCCGCGGCGGCCAGAAGCACCACCCACACGGGCGACCAGCGCCCGTAGACCAACAGCGCGAACAGCAGCAGGGCAAGGGCGAAGTCGGCCTTGCCGAGTATCGCGCTGGTCCAGACCGGGTCATACAGCGCGCCCAGCAGGATGCCGACGACGCTGGCGTTGACGCCCGCGACCATGTTGCGCACCCCCGGCCGCCGCCGCAAGGTTTCCCAGAACGGCAGCGCGGCCGTCAGCAGCAAGGCGCCCGGCAGGAAGATGACGCACAGCAGCGCCAGGCCGCCGGCCCAGCCCGACAAGGGGCCGGACGCCAGCGCGCCCAGGAATGCGGCGAATGTGAAGAGCGGGCCGGGCATGGCCTGAGCCGCGCCATAGCCCGCCAGGAAGTCGGCGCTGGACACCATGCCGGTGGAGACCGACGCCGTTTCCAGCAGCGGCAGCACGACGTGCCCGCCGCCGAACACCAGCGCGCCCGCGCGGTAGAAGCCGTCGATCCGGCTGGCCAGCGTCCCGTCCGAGAGCACGGCCCACAGTGGCAATCCTGCCAGCAGCGCGAGGAATACGCCCAGCGAAATCCAGGCTGCGGTGCGCGTCACGCCCGGCGAGGAATTGGCCAGGATCGGCCGGGGCGGCACCTGCAGGAAGGCGGCGCCCACGACGGCGCCCAGCAGCACCGCCGCCATCTGGGCCAGCGCGGTGGGCAGGACCACCGTGATCAGCGCGGCTGCCACCGCCAGCGCGGCGCGGGCACGGTCCGGACACAGCGATCGGCCCATGCCCCATACCGCCTGGGCGACGATGGCGACCGCCGCCACCTTCAGGCCGTGCACCGCCGCGGAACCCGACAGCCAGCCGTAATGGGCCAGGCCCAGCGCGAACCCGATCAGCGCAAGCGCGGACGGCAGCGTGAAGGCGATCCAGGCCGCCAGCATGCCCGCCCAGCCTGCCCGTCGCAGGCCGATCGCCATGCCGACCTGGCTGCTGGCCGGTCCGGGCAGGAACTGGCACAGGGCCACCAGGTCCGAATAGGCGTAGTCGTCCAGCCAGTGGCGCCGGTCCACGAATTCGCTGCGGAAATACCCGAGATGAGCCACCGGACCGCCGAACGACGTGAATCCCAGGCGCAGAAAGACCAGGAACACCTCAAGACAGGAGCCGTGGCCGGCCTGGGCAAGCGTGCCGGCGGCGGGCTTGCTGTCTACGTGTTCGTCTTGGGGTGATGGGTGCGGCATGGGCGTCGGCTTCTTGGCGGACGGGGCGCGGAAATGCTGGCCCCTGCACCAAGCTTATAGCCGGGCCGGGCCGTGGATTCAATCGTATTGATGACGAAACCCAGCCACCGCGCCACGCCGCTCAAGTCTGATCATGGACCAGATGAAAATCGTGTTCATGGCACTTTCTGAATAGGCCAACAAGCCCCACCATGAGCGCTCGAATTCCCCTCACCGCAACACACCAGAAAGGTATCGGCATGAGCCAGCGATTGAACTATTTCGAGGTTTCGGAAGCCCTGTCCAGGAAGTACCTGGACTTCAGCATGGCGCTCAAGAAGGTTCCCGTGGTCCAGGAACTGGGCTATCTGGTCGACATCCGCGCCTCGCAGATCAACGGCTGCGGATTCTGCCTGGACATGCACGTGAAAGAGGCCACGATCCGCGGCGAACGGGCGCTGCGCCTGCACCATGTCGCGATCTGGCGCGAGTCCCCCCTTTTCTCGGCCCGGGAGCGCGCCGCGCTGGAATGGACCGAAGCCCTGACCACGCTGCCGCCGCACGGCGTGCCGGACGCGATCTACGAATCCGTGCGCACGCAGTTTTCGGAGAGCGAATTGTCCGACCTGACTTTCCTGGTGGTCGGCATCAACGGCTGGAACCGGCTGAATGTCGGGTTCCGCACCGTGCCGGGCTCGGCGGACAAGGCCTACGGGCTGGACAAGGCCGGCCTGAGCTGAAGCGTGGCGATTTGCGGGCGGCGGATCACATCAACTGCAGGATCCGCCGCGCCAATTGCTCGGCCTGTTCGGCCGACGCGATGTTCGTGAAGCTCATCAGCAGCCCGGACTGCGCGTCCGGCGCGGCGGACCAATGGGACAAGGCGTGCGCATACAGGCCGTTTTCGACCATGCGCGCGGCCAGCGGGCGGTCGGTGTGATGCCCTTCCATGCGCGCCACCAGGTGCATGCCGCCCGGCTGGGGGTCGATGCGCAGGCGCGATCCCAGCACCGCCGACAGGCCGGCCGCGGTGGCGTTGCGGCGTTCGCCGTACAGGCGCCGCATGCGCTGTATGTGGCGCCCGAAGTGCCCTTCGTTGATGAATGAGGCCAGGATGGCCTGGGTGAGCGCGGGCGCGCCGCCCGCCAGCAGCAGGCACAGCCGTTCGAAGCGCTGCGCCTGGTCTTCGGGCACCACCAGGTAGGCCAGCCGCAACCCGGGAAACAGCACCTTGCTGAAGGTGCCCGCATAGAGCACCCGTCCCTGGCGGTCCAGGCTTTTGAGGGCCGGCAACGGACGGCCGACATAGCGGTATTCGCCGTCGTAATCGTCTTCCACGATCCACGCGTTGCTGTGCTCGGCCCAGTCCAGCAGCGCCTGGCGGCGCGGCAGCGACAGCGACAGGCACAAGGGACTCTGATGCGCGGGCGTGACGACCGCCGCGCGCGCCCGCGGCTCCGCGGCAATGCCCGCGTCCACCACCAGGCCCTCCGCGTCCACCCGTACCGGCACCGGCTGCATGCCCGCCTGCCGCAGCAGCGCGCGCGTGGGCGGATAGCCCGGATCTTCCACCCACACCGAGTCGCCGGGCTTGAATAGCGCCTGCAGGATGAGCTGCATGGTGTTGTTGTAGCCCGACGTGATGAACACCTGGGATGGCGTGCACTGGATGCCGCGGGCCACCTGCAGGTAGGCGGCGGTGGCGGTCCGGAGCGCCGCCAGGCCGCAGGGATCGGGATACGCCAGGTCGGGAGGCTGCATGGCGCGCAGGTGGCGTGCGCCCAGGCGCGCCCAGATCTTGCGCGGGAATGCGTCCAAGGCGGGAAGGCCCATCTGGAACGGCATCGGCGCGGGTGGGCGCGGCCACGCGGCGTCGGGCTTGCCTGCCGGCCTGGGCGCCGCAGCTGGCGCGGTCCTGGGCTGGGGCTGGAGGTACGGGGCGACGATGGTGCCCGCCTGGCCGCGCGACAGGATGTAGCCTTCGGCGGCGAGAAGCGAATACGCAACCTCGATGGTGCCGCGCGCCACGCCGATTTCCTTGGCCAGCGCGCGGGCCGACGGGATGCGGTCGCCGGGCTTGAGCGTGCCCTCGGCGATAGCGCCGCGGAAGCGCTCGTACACCTGGCGATACAGCGGCACGCCGCTGGCGTCGGACAGGGTCAGCAGAGCATCGGGGCGGGCGGGAATCATGGCATAGTCCAAAATGGCATTTATGACCCTTCAAATTATGGCATGGGATTTCTAAGATGCGGACTATGCAAGGGGCGGCGCATCCGACGCCGCCCCACTTTCAGGCAACCATCAATGAACACCACATCCATGACGGAACCGGCCTTGCGGCACCTGGAATCGCCCGACGAATTGCGGGCCTGCCTGCCGCTGATGCGCGAGCTGCGGCCTCATTTGGCCGGCGAAGAAGACTTCATCCAGCGCATCGGCCGCATGCGGCAGGAACGCTACCGCCTGCTTGCCGCCGTGCGCGACGACGGGCAGGCGATTGCGCTGGCGGGCTACCGCTATCAGGAGAACCTGATCTATGGGCGATTCCTGTATGTCGATGACCTGGTCGTGGCACCGACCCGGCGTGGCGATCGCTGGGGCGCCAGGCTGATCAGCGCGCTGGACGCGCAGGCGCGAGATGCCGGTTGCGAAAAGCTCGTGCTCGACACGGGACTGGGCAACGCGCTGGCGCAGCGCTTCTATTTCCGGCAAGGCCTGCTGACCAGCGCCATCCGATTCAGCAAACCTTTGGGAGCATGACCCGCATGAGCATTCTGCGTATCCGTTGCAGTCCGCGTGGACTGGACTCTGAAAGCTATCGCCTGTCGCAGCGCATCGTCGACCGCCTTGCGCGGACCGGGCCAGCCGGCGGCCTGGACCTCGTGGAACTCGATGCCACCACCCTGCTCCACGCGGACAGCGATTACGCCGCCGCGCTGGCCGCGCCGGCGGATCCGGCCGACGACGTCCTGGGCCGAGGGTCGTTGAAGGCGTCGGACAACCTGATCCGGATGCTGGACGACGCGAGCCACGTCGTGCTGGCCACGCCCATGCACAACTTCACGGTTCCCTCGTCGCTCAAGGCCTGGTTGGACCATGTGGTGCGGGTGCGCAGCACCTTCCGCATTACCGGCCAGGGCAACAAGGTCGGGGTCCTGGAGGATCGTCCTGTCTATGTCGCGATCGCGTCGGGCGGCGGTTTCAGCGGGGAGGATGCGCGGCAGCCCGACTTTCTGACGCCTTACCTGCGGCATGTCCTGGGAACCATCGGGCTGACTCAGGTGACGTTCATTTCGGTCGAGGGAACCGCCCGCGGACCCGAGTTGCTTGCAGCCGCTCGTCGACGTGCCGACGCCGCGGTCGCGCGTGTTTCATTCACCACGCCGATACCGGAAATGAGCGTCTGACCCCGTCGTTTACGCTTGCTTGCGTTTGACGCATGAGACGTTTCCTTGACCCTCCAGACAACTGCTGTTTCTGGAGGGTTTTTTGTGGTTTTTTCTGACTGATTTGGCAACCTGATAATCAATATTTCAGGAAGACATGATGGTGCTCTCAGCAATCGGCATTCCCGATAATCCATGGCTGCCTTGTTTCTCAGTGATTTCACCTTCATGTCGAGTTCAAATGTTTTTAATAAAACGCTTATAAATCAAATGACTACGGATGGCTCAAGACCTCATGTCGAATTCGCATTATTTTTTCCATCTTCGGATTTCGTCGAAATTCAGGATGAAATATTGCGGCCCGGCATTATTTTTTATAAATAATTCATAGAGCAACATCAGTAACTGACCGTATGTTTCATCCAGAGATAATCAGCATTTATTGCGAATTATATAGTTACGCTTAACGCCGATTACTAACAGCCGCGCCCCGCCATTGCCCCCAACACTGGCCCTAATTCAGCGGCAGGAACAAAACCACACCGCCGCCTGGGTCCTGAGTTGCAGCAACCGCCTTCTCCGTTTCGGAATGGTTGACGCGTGCGAAACGGGGAAGGCTCATTCTGTTCCTGGAGCTGAAATGAGACCTGGCCACCGGCATGGCTACCCCAATGTTCCCCTGTACCTGAACTACGTCTGGCGCGTGCTGGCCCTGTTGCTGGCGCCCGTGCCCGTGGCGCTGGCCTGCACCACGACCGGCACCACCATCATCTGCAACGACGCATTCAGCCTGCTGAACCCCAATACGGTCACCAGCAGCGCCAACGACGTGTCGGTGCAGGTGACCGCGACAGGACAGTCCTCGGGCCCGGCCGTCGGCCTGCCCGGCGCGGCGGCCGTCAGGCTGACGGGACGAACTACAAGCCTTACGAACCAGGGGCTGATCGATCCGACGCTGGCCCTGGCGGCATTGGGCACGTCCGGCGCGATCATGGGGAACCTGACCAACGGCGGCGCGGTGCGGGTCAACAACAGCGGCACGCTGTACGGCGCCGGCCTGTCGGTGCTGGGCCTGTCACTGCTCAATACCGTGGAGGGCAGCGCCCTCATCCTGCAAAGCAATTCCACGGGCAGCATCAACATCGACAACACCGGCACCATCAGCGCCAAGCCGGGTGTCCTGGCCGGGCTGCTGCCCGCCGCCACGCCGGTGATTGCCGCCTACGGCGGCGCGCCGGTCACGGTGAACAACGCCGCCGGCGGCGTCATCAACGGCCGGGTCGGGCTTGGCCGGTCGGCCGCCGGCAACAGCTTCGTCAACGCCGGCACCATCAACGGCAGCGTGAGCATGGGGCAGAACAGCACCAACACGTTCACCGCCGTGACGGGGTCTTCCGTCACCACGGGCGGCGGCGCCATCGGCGTGGACGCGTCGCTACTTGGGCTGGACGTCAGCATCGCACTGGGCTTTGCCATGGGCGGCACGGTGGACGGCGGCGCCAACGGCAACAACACGCTCGTGCTGCAGAACCCGGGCGCCGCCGGCGCCAGCGGCCTGGGCACGGCCAGTTCCACGGTCTACCGGAACTTCAACAACCTGCGCGTGAACGGCGGCACCTGGACGGTCAGCGGGCCGCTCGTGAGCAGCCAGGCGACGCTGAACGGCGGCCTGGTCAACTTCGACAACAACCTGGCCTTCGGCACGGGCACGCTGACCGGCAACGGCGGCGCGCTGGCGCCGTCCGTCGCCGGCCTGTCGCTGGCGAACGCCATCCAGCTCAATGCGGGCGGACTGGGCGTCCAGGGGGCGAACAACCTGACGCTGGCCGGCGTTATCGCCGGGTCGGGCGCGCTGGACAAGTCGGGCACGGGGGTGCTGACGCTCAATGGCGCGAACACGCACGTCGGCGGCGTGCGGCTGGGTGGCGGCGGCCTCGTGCTGGGCGGAAACAGCGCGCTTGGACTGGGAGACCTGGTGGTCTACGGGGCATCTGCCCTGCAGGCGGGCAGCGCGACCAGCCTGGCCAACAACATGGTGCTGAACGCTGACCTGACGCTGTCGAACCCCGCCGCCCTGACCTTGTCCGGCGCGCTGTCGGGCGGCTCGGCGCTGGTGAAAAATGGCGCCGGCGCCCTGACGCTGACAGGTGCGAATTCGCATGGCGCGACCCGCATCAACGCAGGCGGCCTGGTCGTGGGCAACGACGCGGCGCTGGGCGCCGGTCCGCTGACCGTCAATGGCGCGGCGACGCTCGCGTCGTCCACCAATGTGGCCTTGCAGAACGCCATCGTGCTGAACAGCGCGCTGACGCTCAACGGCGCCAACACGCTGACGTTGGGCGGACCGATCAGCGCGGGCGGATCGCTGGTGAAGACCGGAACGGGCGTCCTGAACCTCAACGGCACCAATACCTACTCGGGCGGCACCACGCTGGCCGGCGGCACGGTCAATGCGGGCGCCTCCGGCGCGCTGGGCTCGGGCGCGGTCAACGTCAGCGGCGCGACCACGCTGGCGGGCACCGCGGCCGGCGCGGGCGCGGTCCTGGGCAACAACTTCACGCTGGGCAACGCGTTGACCGTGAACGGCGCCAACAACCTGACACTGAACGGCACGCTGTCCGGCGCAGGCGGCACGCTGGTCAAGTCGGGCACCGGCACCCTGACGCTCAACGGCGTCAACAGCTTCGGCGGCGGCACCCTCAATGCGGGCACGGTGGTGGCGGGTGCGAGCAACGCGCTGGGCACCGGCGTGATCAACGTCGCGGGCGCAGCGACGGTGGACAGCGCCGCGCCCGTCAGCCTGGGCAACCAGTTCGTGCTGACCGACCGGCTGACGATCGGGGGGGCGCAGAACCTCACGCTGGCCGGCGCATTGTCTGGCGGCGCAACGCTGGTCAAGAACGGCAATGCCGGCCTGACCTTGTCGGCGGCGAACACGCACACGGGCGGCGTATTGCTGAACGCCGGCACCTTGACGCTGGCGAACGCACAGGGGCTGGGCACAGGCCTTCTGGACGTGCAAGGCGCATCGACGCTGGCGGCCGGCAACCTGACGGTGGCCAACGGGATCCGGCTGGGCAGCACGCTGGGCATCGCCACGGGCGGACAGGCGCTGAACCTGTCGGGCGCCCTGAGCGGCGCCGGCGCCATCGCGTTGAATGACGCGGGCGTGCTGACGCTGTCCGGCAACAACACCCACGCGGGCGGCGTGGCGCTTAACGCGGGCACGTTGATCGCCGGCAGCGACACGGCGCTGGGCAGCGGCACGCTGGCTGTCGGCGGCGACGCCTCCTTGCAAAGCACGGCGTCGCGCAACTTCGTCAACAACGTCGCGCTGAACGGCAACCTGACCGTGGCGGGCGCGAACGACATCGGGCTGGGCGGCGCGATCGCCGGCCCTGGCCGTCTGGTCATGAACGGGACCGGCACGCTGACGCTGTCAGGCGCCAACAGCCATGCCGGCACCACGATCGGCAGCGGAACCGTGCAGGCGGGCGCCGGCAGCCTCGGCGCAAGCGTCCTGAACAACTCGAAACTGGTGATCGCCCAGGGCGCCGATGCCACCTATGGCGGCGCCATCAGCGGCACCGGCAGCGTGGACGTGGCGGCCAACGCCAGCACGCTGCTGCTGAGCGGCGTGAACACGTTCACGGGCGGCTTGAACCTGCTATCGGGCACGGTGGAGGCGCGCGGCGGGCAGGCGCTTGCCGACACCCTCGCGGTCAATCTGGGCGGCGGCACGGTGCTGCGCCTGGCCGACAGCGAATCCTTCGGTTCCCTGGCGGGCACAGGCCGGCTGGACCTGGGCGCCGGCGCGACCGTGCGGATGGGCCAGGACAATGCGGACGCGATATTCGGCGGCGCCCTGTCCGGCGCGGGCAACGTCGTCAAAGGCGGTTCGGGCAGCCTTACCCTGACCGGCAACAGCACGCAGAGCGACAACCTGGACGTGGCGGGCGGCACGCTGAACGTCAACGGCAGCCTGGCCAGCTCGCAGGTGAGCGTGGGCGCGGGCGCGACGCTTGCCGGTTCGGGCGTCCTTTCGGGCCA
The DNA here is from genome assembly GCF_039673305.1 of Achromobacter spanius. GTDB lineage: Bacteria > Pseudomonadota > Gammaproteobacteria > Burkholderiales > Burkholderiaceae_B > Achromobacter > Achromobacter spanius_F. The sequence continues at coordinate 23,518 of NZ_JBDJLJ010000008.1, read as the reverse complement.
GACGACCATCGCGTCGGGCGGCGCGCTGTCGGCAACGTCCGGCCGGACGCTGACGATGGGAGGCCTGACGCTGAACCAGGGCTCGCAATTCAACGTGGCGCTGGGCGCGCCGCAGGCCGCGCCGCAGACGCTGGTGCAGGTCAACGGCAATCTCACGCTGGATGGGGACCTGAACGTCACCGACAAGGGCGGTTTCGGCGAAGGCGTCTACCGGCTCATCACCTATACCGGGCAGCTTACCGACAACGGACTGGCGCTGGGTTCCCTGCCCCCGGGCACCGTGCCGTCCAACCTGCAGATCCAGACGGCCGTCAACCAGCAGGTGAACCTGGTCGTACAGACCAGCGACAGCAGCGTGCAGTTCTGGAATGGCGCTAAGCAGCTGGCGGACGGCACGCTGGCGGGCGGCGCCGGCACCTGGCAGGCGGGATCGACCAACTGGACCAATCAGGCCGGCCAGCTGAGCCAGACCTGGGGCGGCAATTTTGCCGTCTTCGGCGGCGCGGCAGGCGGGGCCGTCACGGTGGCCGGCGAACAGGCCGTCACCGGCATGCAGTTCTTCACCAATGGCTATGCGCTGCAGGGCGGCGCGCTGCGCCTGGCTGCGGGCGCGAACAATTTCCGCGTGGACCCGACGCTTACGGGCACGGTCAACAGCGTCATCCGCGGCACGGGCGCGCTCAACAAGCGCGACCAGGGCACGCTGGTGCTGGGCGGCGCGAACGAGTACACGGGCGGCACGCAGATCAGCGAAGGCGTGCTGCAGGTCAGCGCGGACAACAACCTGGGCGCGGCGGGCACGGGCTTGAGCTTCGGCGGCGGCACGCTGCGCGTGACGGGCACCGGCTACACGGGTACCACGCGCGCCATCGATATCGGCGCGGGCGCGGGGTTCGACATTGCCGATGCCGGCAACGTATTCAACCTGAACCAGGCGCTGACCGGCGCCGGGCGGCTCACCAAGTCGGGCGCGGGCACGCTGGCGCTGGGCGGCGACAACAGCGCCATCGGCGGCGTGACGCTCGCGGGCGGAACGATTCTGGCGGGCAGCGGCACCGCGCTGGGCGCCGGCGTCTTCGATGTGACCGGCTCCGGCGCGCTGGACGCGTCGACCGCCCTGGCGCTGGCCAACGACGTGGCGATCGGCGCGGGCGCGACGCTGACCCACGCCGGCGGCAACGACCTCACGCTGAACGGCGTGGTGTCCGGCGCCGCCGGATCCTTGGCGAAGACCGGCCCCGGCACGCTCACGCTCAACGGCGACAACACGTATGGCGGCGGCACGACGCTGTCCGGCGGCGCGATCCGCGTCGGCGGCAACGCCGCGCTGGGCACGGGCGCGCTGAACGTCGCCGCCGCGGCCAGCCTGCTGTCCGATGGTTCCTACGCGCTGGACAACGCGATCGGCCTGGACGCGAACCTGACGACTGGCGGCGCGGGCAACCTGACGCTGAACAACGCCATTGCCGGCACGGGAACGTTGATCAAGTCCGGCGCGGGCAGCCTGACCCTGAACGGCGTGAACACGCACGCCGCCACCCGCCTGGACAGCGGCCTGCTCGTCCTGGGCAACGATGCGGCGCTCGGCGCCGGCGCGTTGACCGTGGCGGGCGATGCCGCGCTCGAGGGCGCGGGGAACCTGGCGCTGGGCAACGCGGTGAACCTGGCCGCCGGCGCGGACCTGACATTGGCGCAATCGCACGACACGCAGCTGCTCGGCGTCGTCAGCGGTGCGGGCGGCCTTATCGCGGGCGCGTCGGGCACGACCTTGACGCTGGCGGGCGCCAACGCCTACCAGGGCGGCACGCAACTCAATGGCGGCAACCTGCGCCTGGGCCAGGATGGCTCGCTGGGCACGGGCGCCCTCGCCGTCAATGCGGACGCCAGCCTGTCGGGCGTGCCGGGCGGACCGGCGCTGACCGTGGCCAATGGCGTCACGCTGTCGGCGGCCTTGGACGTGACCGGCGACCGCGACATCACACTCAACGGCGTCGTCGACGGCGCCGGCGCGCTGGCCAAGAGCGGCGCATCGACGCTGACGCTGAATGGCGCCAACACCCATGCGGGCGGAACCACCCTGTCCGCGGGCGTCCTGCGGCTGGGCAACGATGCCGCGCTGGGCACGGGCGCGCTGACCGTGGATGGCGCGGCATCGCTGGTGTCGAGCCAGGCGGTGGCCTTGGCCAACAACGTCATTCTCGGCCAGGGCCTGAGCCTGGATACGACCAATGCCCTGCGCCTGAACGGCGAGGTCTCCGGCGCCGGCGGCCTGGACGCCACGGGCGCGGGCACATTAACGCTGGCGGGCGCCAACACCTATGCCGGCGGCACCCGGATCGAGGGCGGCACGCTGCGCGTGGGCACGGATACATCGCTTGGCGCCGGCGCGCTGACGGTGAACGGCGCGACAGCCCTGCAGGGACTGGATGCCGCGGTGACGCTGGGCAACGCCATTGCGCTCAATGGCGCACCGCTCGCGGTATCGGGCGCCCAGGACGTCGCCCTGGCCGGCACGGTGTCCGGATCGGGCGGCATCAGCAAGCTGGACGTCAACACGTTGACGCTCTCGGGCGACAACACCTACCAGGGCGGCACGACGCTCGCGCAAGGCCTGATCGTGGCGGGTTCGAACCAGGCGCTGGGCACGGGCGCCCTCACCGTGTCGGGGAATGCGGCGCTGGACGCCACGCAGGCCGTCTCGCTGGCGAACGACGTCGCCCTGGCGGGCGGCGACCTGACCGTGAACGGCGGCCAGGATCTCAGCCTGACCGGGGACATCAGCGGCGGCAACGGGCTGATCAAGAACGGCGGCGCCGCGCTTGCGCTGTCCGGCGACAACACGTATGCGGGCGGAACGACGCTGGCGGGCGGATCGCTGATCGCGGGCAGCAACACGGCGCTGGGCACGGGCGCGCTGGAAGTCACGGGCGGCGCGACCCTGTCCGCCGCCGATGGCGTCAGCCTGGCGAACGCGGTGCTGCTGGGCAATGCGCTGACGGTGGATGGCGCGGGCAACTGGACGCTGGGCGGCGACATATCCGGCGGCGCGGGCCTGGTCAAGACGGGTGCGGGCACGCTCACGCTGGCGGGCAACAACAGCTATGCCGGCGGCACGCAGCTGCTGGCGGGCGCGATCACCGGCGACAGCGACAGCATCACCGGGCCGGTCGCCGCCAGCGCCGGCACCACCCTCACCTTCGACCAAGGCGCGGCGGGCGCGTATTCCGGCGTCGTGTCCGGAGAGGGCAACCTGGAGAAAACCGGCGCGGGCACGCTGACGCTCAGCGGCGCCAATACGCTGACGGGCGGCATCGGCGTCGCGCAGGGCACCCTGGCCACGCAAGGCAGCAACATCATCGGATCCGCGTCCGGCGTGCGCATCGACGACGGCGCGACGCTGCAGCTTGCGGGCGCGGAATCCATCGCCGCCCTGTCCGGCGCGGGCAGGCTGCAGGTCGACGGCAGCCTGGCCGTGGGCGGGGCCGCGGACAGCGCTTTCGGCGGCGACGTCGCGGGCGCCGGAGCCGTCGCCAAGGTCGGAGCCGGCACGCTGGCGCTGGGCGGCGCAAGCAGCCACACGGGCGTTTTCGACATCAATGGCGGCACGGTGAACCTGACGGGCACGCTGGCAAGCGGCAACGTAAACGTAAACGGCACGGGGGCCACGCTGACCGGCACCGGCACGGCCAACGGCGCGGTCAACGTGAACAACGGCGGCCATCTGGCGGTGAGTTCGGCCTCGCCCAGCGCGCTGACAGTGGGTTCGCTGACGCTGGACAGCGCGTCCCGCATCGACGCGCTGCTGGGCGCGCCCAACGCCGCCAGCCTCATCAATGTGCACGGCGATGTGGATCTGAACGGCACCCTGAACATCGACGGCACGCCCGACTTCGGCGTGGGCGTGTACCGCATCATCAGCTATTCCGGCGCGGCCACCTCGATGAACCTGGCGCTGGGCGAACTGCCTCCCGGGGTCATTTCGCTGCAGACCAACGTGGCGGGCCAGGTCAATGTGCTGAACGAATCCCAGGCTGGCGAGATCCAGTTCTGGCAAGGGGGCGACGGCACCTGGGACGGCACGACCCAGAACTGGGCCAACGCGGCGGGCGCCACCAGCGCGTGGGGCAGCCGCTTTGGCGTCTTCGAAGGCGAGGCCGGCACGGTCGCCGTGACGGGCACGCAGACCTTCCAGGGACTGCAATTCTCGGCCGACGGCTACGTCCTGGCGGGCGGCGCCCTGAACGCCGTGCCCGGCAGCGACGGCGTGGCGACGCTGCGGGTCGAACCAACCATGACCGCAACGCTGGAAACCACGATCCAGGGCAATGCGACGATCGCCAAGCGCGACGCGGGGACGCTGGTCTTCACGCAGGCCAACAGCTATGTCGGCGACACGCGCCTTGAAGGCGGCGTGCTGCAAATCAGCGCGGACGACCAGCTGGGCAATGCGTCCAACCGCGTCGTGTTCGACGGCGGCACGCTGCGCTATGCGGGCGCGACGGCGGGCACGACCGCGCGCGACTTCACGCTGGAGGGCGCGGGCGTGATCGACGTGGGCGCGGGTCCGTACACCGTGGCCGGCGTGATCTCGGGCGCGGATCCGGCATCCACACTCACCAAGACGGGCACGGGCACGCTGGTGCTTGCGGGCGCAAACACTTATGCCGGCGGCACCGTGCTGCAGGCCGGCGAAATCAAGGTCGGCGCGGATACGGCGCTGGGCAGCGGCGCGCTGACCGCGGCGGGCGGCACCACGCTCTCCAACGATGTCGCGGTGGCGCTGGCGAACGACGTCGGCGTGCAGGGCGACGTCACGATCGCCAACGGCGCCGCGATGGCGCTGTCGGGAGAGGTGTCCGGCGCAGGCGGCATCATCAAGACCGGGCCCGGCACGCTGACGCTGGCCGGCGCCAACAGCTATCAGGGCGACACGCGGCTGGACGCGGGCCAGATCACGGTGGGCGCGTCCGGTGCGCTGGGCACCGGCACGCTGATTGCCGCGGACGGCACCGCGCTGGACGCGTCCACGCCCGCGGCCTTGGAGAACGATGTGGTGCTGAACGGCGCCCTCGCCTTGCCGGGCTCCGCAAGCCTGACCCTGAACGGCGACATCGGCGGAACGGGCAGCCTGGTGAAGAACGGCGCGGACACGCTCGCGCTCAACGGCGCCAACAGCTTCCAGGGCGGCGTGGCGTTGAACGGCGGCACGCTGGCGCTGGGCAGCGACACTGCATTGGGTGTCGGCCGGCTGAACGCGGCCGACGGCACCACCCTGTCGGCAAGCGTGCCTGTCAGCGCGGCCAACGACATCACCCTGGCCGGCACCACGACGATCACGGGCGCGGACCTGAGCCTGGGCGGGCAGATCGATGGCGCGGGCGGGCTGGTCAAGGACGGAGCGGGCTTGCTGACGCTGACCGGCGACAACAGTTATCAGGGCGGCACCCGGCTGTCGGCCGGCACGCTGGCGCTGGGCAGCGATACCGCGCTGGGCACGGGCGCCCTGACCGCGGCTGGCGGCACCACGCTGCTGGGCCTGGGCGCTACGCTCGACAACGCCGTGCAGCTTGAGGGCCCCGTCACGGTGGGAGGCTCGGGCGACCTGGGTCTGAACGGCGTCGTCGGCGGAAGCGGCCCCCTGACCAAGACCGGCTCGTCGACGCTGACGCTGGGCAACGCCAATACCTATGCGGGAGGCACCATCCTGGCCGATGGCGCGATCATCGCCGGCAACAATGCCGCGCTGGGCGCAGGCGGCCTGACGGTGGCCGGGCCGGGCACGCTCCAGGCCGGCGCGCCGGGCATCGCCCTGGGCAACACCATCACGCTGGACGCGGCCCTGACCGTCTCGGGCGCCAACGACCTCACGTTGGCGGGCGACATCACCGGCGGCGGGAGCCTCGTCAAGACTGACGGATCCACGCTGACGCTGACCGGGCAGAACCAGTACACGGGCGGCACCACGCTTTCCGGCGGCACCCTTGTGGGCGATACCGCCAGCCTGACCGGCAACATCGCGACGGCCGCCGGCACCACCGTGGTCTTCAACCAGAATGCGGGCGACGGCGCCTACGCGGGCGCCATGACAGGCGGCGGCGGGCTGGTCAAGAACGGCGGCGACACCGTCACGCTGACCGGCGCCAATACCTACACGGGCGGCACGGTGGTGAACGCCGGCACGCTCGCGGGCAATGCCACCAGCCTGCAAGGCAACATCACCGTGGTGGACGGCAGCGCCATCGTGTTCAACCAGAACGGCACGAACGGGACGTATGCGGGGAACATCAACACGACCGGCACCAATACCGGCACGCTGACCAAGGACGGCGATGCATCGCTCACGCTTACGGGCAACAACAACGTCGGCGGCGGCACCACGGTCAACAGCGGCACGCTGCTGGTGGACGGCACGCTGACGGGCGGAGGCGTGACGGTCAACGCGGGCGCGAACCTGGGCGGTTCGGGTTCCGTCGTGGCCGACGTCGAGCTGGAGGACAATGCGCGCCTGGTCGCGGGCACCCCGGGCAATCCGATCTCGTTCGCGCGCAGCCTTGCGCTGTCCAACGGCACGCAGCTGGACTTCACGCTGGGCACGCCCAACTCGGCGACGACGGCGGTGACCGTGGCCCAGGATCTCAGGCTGGACGGGGTGCTGAACATCGCCGACGGCGGCAACCTGGGCACGGGCGTCTACCGGCTGTTTGCCTATGGCGGCACGCTGACCGACAACGGGCTTCAATACGGCACGCTGCCCGCGGGCATGACCACCGCCCAGCTGACGCTGCAGAACCAGCCGAACCAGATCAACCTGGTGCTGCAGAGCCAGCCTGGCGAAATCCAGTTCTGGAATGGCGCGAAGACCACGCCCGACGGCATCATCGCCGGCGGTTCGGGCACGTGGGCCGCCGCGGGGAACAACTGGACGGACGCGGCGGGCGGCACGGCGGAAACCTGGGGCGGCAAGTACGCGGCCTTCTCGGGAACTGCCGGCACCGTCAGCATCGAAGGCGCCCAGGACGTGACCGGCCTGCAGTTCCTGACCGACGGCTACACGCTCCAGGCCGGCGCGGCCGGCGCCATCGCGATCGCCCAGGCGCAGACGCCCGTGCGTGTCGAAAGCGGCGCCACCGCCACGATCTCGGCGCCGATCACGGGCGCGGGCGGCATCGAGAAATCGAACGGTGGCACGCTGATCCTGGAAGGCGCCAACACCTACACCGGCAATACCGCCATCCGCAGCGGCGTCCTGCAGGTCAGCGCCGACGATCAGCTTGGCAACGGCGGCGCCGTGTCCATCGACGGCGGCACGCTGCGCATCGCGGACGGCGCCTTCACCACGACGGCGCGCAATATCTCGCTGGACGGCGCGGGCGGCGGCATCGATGTGGTGGCGGCCGACCAGACCTTCACGCTGAACCAGGCGCTGAACGGCGGCGGCGCGCTGATCAAGCAAGGCGACGGCACGCTGGTGCTGAACGGCGCCAATGGCTACGCGGGCGGAACCGTCATCGCGGGCGGCACGCTGGAAGGCAGCAGCGCCAGCATCCCGGGCGCCATCGATACCGCCTCGGGCACCACGCTGCGCGTGAACCAGGCCGCCGACGGCACCCTCGCCGGGCCAGTCAGCGGCGCGGGCCAACTGGTCAAGGAAGGCGCGGGCGCGCTGACCCTGGCGGGCGCATCCAGCTACACGGGCGGCACGCAGGTCAACGCGGGGACGCTCATCGGCGACACGTCCAGCCTGCAAGGGGCCATCGCCAACAACGCCACGCTGGTGTTCAACCAGGGCGCCGACGGCACGTTCGCGGGCACCTTGTCGGGCGCCGGCAGCCTGGTCAAGCAAGGCGGCGGCCTGCTCGCCATCAATGGAGACCACAGCTACAGCGGCACCGCCACGATCGAGGCCGGTACGGTACAGCTGGGCAGCGCGCAGTCTCCGGCCACCCTGCCCGCGGCGGTGCAGGTCAACCCCGGCGCCACCCTGGCCGGCAACGGCACCATCGCCAGCCTCAGCAATGCGGGCACGGTGCAAAGCGCGCCGGCCAGCGGCGGCGGCCTGAAGATCAGCAACAACTTCAGCAACGCCGCCGGGGCCACGCTCGCCGTCAACGTGGGGCCAGTCTCGGCCACCAACGTGCATGTCGCGGGCGCAGCGACGCTGGACGGCGCCCTGCAGGTGACCAACACCGCGCCGCTCACCGCCGGCAGCACCTACACCGTGCTGACGGCGGACCAGGGCGTGCAAGGCACGTTCGCCAGCGCCACCCTGCCCGAGCTGGCGTTCCTGGATGGCTCGGTCGCCTACGACCCCAACAACGTGACCGTCTCGTTCCAGCGCAACGACACCGGCTTCGAGTCGGTCGCCGAAACGTCGAACCAGAGCGCGGTGGCCACGGCCCTGGGGCAGACCGATCCAGGTTCCCCGCTCTACTCGTCCATCCTGGGCCTGAGCCGCGATCAGGCGTCGGCGGCCTTCCGCCAGTTGTCGGGAGACAGCCACGCCTCGCTCGCGTCGGCGATCATGCGCAGTTCGGAATCGGTGCGCACCCTGCCGCTGAACCACCTGCGCAACAGCCTGCGCAACGAAGGCCGCGGCCAGGCCTGCGGCAACCAGCAAAGCAGCGCGGGCAGCTATGCGGAGCAGTTCTCCTGCCAGCGCAACGTCTGGACCGAAGTGCTGGGCAACTGGCAGAGTCAGAACGGCGACGGCAACGCGCCCAGCTATCGCCAGCGCACGGGCGGCGTGCTGGCCGGCGGCGATATCCGGGTGGGCGACGGCTGGCGCGTGGGCATGGCGCTGGGCTACCAGGACAGCACGATCTGGCAGGACAGCCGCAATGCCAAGGCCGACGTCGACAGCTACAGCATCACGCTCTACGGCGGCAAGTCCTTCGTGCAGCCCAGTGGCAATGCGTGGAACGTCATGGCCGGCGCGGCCTACGGCTGGCAGGACATCAAGACGCGCCGCAACTTCGCCATCGGCGGAAACGGCCAGGAGCTCAAGGCGGACTACGACGGCAACACGACGCAGATCTTCGGCGAACTGGGCTATGCCGTGCCGGTCGCGCCGAACGCCACCGTAGAGCCGTTCGTCGGCGCGGCGTGGATCAAGCAGCGCACCGGCGGCTTCTCCGAAGACGGCGGATCTGCGGCGTTGTCGGGCGGCAGCCAGAGCAACGACGTCACGACCACCACGGTCGGCCTGCGCGGCAACCTCGACACGCAGATCGCCGGGGCGCCCGCCCGCCTGCGCGCGACACTGGGCTGGCGTCACGCGATGGGCGATGTGGATCCCGAACGCACGATGGCGTTCAGCACGGGCCCGTCGTTCACCGTCGCTGGCACGCCGATCGCGCGCGACGCGGCCGTGGCCGAACTGGGCGCGGAGGTCGCGGTGTCGAAGAACGCCGCCATCGGGCTGAGCTATCAGGGCCAGTTCGGCAACGGCAGCCGCGAGAACGCGGGCTTCCTGAACGTGCGCTGGAACTTCTGACGCCCACGCGGGCGCCGTCCGGATACCAACCGGATGGCGCCCGCGCCGCGCGCCGCCCGGCCCGGTCGCAGTCACTTCGGACCATCCGTTGGCGCCGCATTGACACCATGGAATTGCCCGCCTTACGCTGGTGCGCTGCCCCATAGATACGCCGACACGAAACTCGCCGGTTGCGGCCACGGCGTCGTTGCAAATCCTCGCGATACCTACGGGTATCGCTGCGGTTTGCGCCTAGCCCTGACCCCAACCGGCACGTTTCGTCATGCCGACGCATCTATGGGACAGCACACCAGGCCGCAACTTGCGGTCAAAAACATGGGCGTAGTCCTGCCCCGGCGCACCAACGTGCGGGAGGCGTGTCATGACGCGATGCGGGTCTGGATGGTTGGCGTGCGCGCTGCTGGTCGTGGGCGCCCTGGCGGGCGCCGGCGCCCAGGCGGCATGCAGCGACAAGACCCTGCGCGCCATGGCCGACGCCGGCCGCAGCGTGTCCACCATCGCCAAGCGCTGCGGCATGAGCGCGGACGCCGTGAAGGACCGCCTGGGAACCGGCGATGCGCGCCCTGCCCGCGCCCCTGCGCCAGCGTCCGAACCGCCGACGCGCGCCGCGCCATCCGGTGCGGCGCCCGCGGCATCGCCTCCCGCCGCGGCATCGTCCGCCAGCGCGGCCAAAGCGCCGCCCAAGGCCGCCGCCGAACCGCCGAAGCACCCGCCGGGCACGGTGCTGGAGCTTTGCGGCTGCTACGGCAGCATGCAGTACGGATTCACCGAAGCCAATTCCGAATGCCTCAGCGGCAAGGCCGTCGCGACGCGCTGCCCCGGTTATTGCCCGGTCAACCGGTCGCCGTGGCGGCGCATCTGCAGCTGAGGCGCGTCGCGCAGCGTGCGCCCGGCCAGCAGGATCAATCCGACTGCGCCGCGGCCTGGGGGATTGGCCGCGCATGCACCTGATCGATCCGCAGCCCGTCGCGCCGGGTGACTTCAAAGCCCCAATCGCGCAACAGGACGGTGTCGCCCGTTTCCGGAATCCGGCCGCCCGCACGCAGCAGGCAGCCGGCGAGCGTGGCGTCGGGATAGTCTTCGGCCAGGGCCTGCGCATCCAGCAGGCGCGCCGCCTCGTCCACCGACAGGCGGCCTTCCAGCAGCCACGAGCCGTCGGAAAGCTGCAAGGCCTCGGGCTGGTCCTCGCGGTGTTCGGGCAGGTCGCCCGCCACCGCCGTCAGCACGTCCATCGGCGTGACCAGGCCCTCGCACACGCCGTGCTCGTCCACGACGATCAGCATGTGGTCGCGCGAGGCGCGCAGTTCGTCCAGCACCTTCAGCACCGGCGTGGTTTCCAGCACGTAGCGCGGCTCGCGCGCCAGTTCCACCAGGTCGATCGGACCCGGGGTCTGCAACAGGGGCAACACCTCCTTGAAGTGCACCACGCCCAGCACGTTGGCCGGGTCGCCCGCGCACAGCGGCAGGCGCGAGTGGCCGCTGGCGAACTTGCGCACGATCTCGTCCGGCGTATCGGCCACGTCCAGCCAGGTGACGTCGCCGCGCGGGACCATGATGGATCGCACGTCGCGCCCGCCAATGGACAGCACGCGTTCGATCATCGAGCTTTCCTCGGGCGCGAAGGCGGGCTCGTCGCCCGCGCCGTCGACCAGCGCCACGACTTCGTCGGCCTGCGAGACCGGCTGGCCGGCGCGGCCGCCGCGCAGCAGGCGCAGCACGGCCTGCGCCGTGCGCTGGCGGCGTCCCAGGGCGTGGGTGCCGCGGGCGCGGTTGCGGCGCGCAAGCTGGTTGCACAGTTCGATCAGGATCGAGAAGCCGATCGCGGCGTACAGGTAGCCCTTGGGCACATGGAAGCCCAGGCCTTCGGCCACCAGGCTGAAGCCGATCATCAGCAGCAGGCCCAGGCACAGGATCACCACGGTGGGGTGGCGGCCCACGAAGGCCATCAGCGGTCGGCTGGCCAGCATCATGACGGCCATCGCCACCACCACGGCGATCATCATGATGCTCAGGTCCTGCACCATGCCCACGGCGGTAATGACGGAGTCCAGCGAGAACACCGCGTCCAGCACCACGATCTGCAGGATGACTTGCCAGAACACCGCATGCTGCGGCTTCTGCCCCGGCTCGTGCGCGGAGCTGCCCTCCACGCGTTCGTGCAGTTCCATGGTGCCTTTGAAGAGCAGGAACAGGCCGCCCAGGATCAGGATCAGGTCGCGGCCCGAGATCTCGGCGCCGAACACGGTGAAGAGCGGCGCGGTCAGCGTCACCACCCACGCAATGCTGGCCAGCAGGCCCAGGCGCATCACCAGCGCCAGCGTCAGGCCGATCAGGCGCGCGCGGTTGCGTTGGTCGGGCGGCAGTTTGTCCGCCAGGATGGCGATGAACACCAGGTTGTCGATACCCAGCACAATCTCAAGCACGACCAGGGTCGCCAGGCCAAGCCAGGCGGTGGGGTCGGACATCCAGTCGAAAATCATCAGGCTTCCAGGAAAAACGTGCAGGAACGCGCACCAGCGGCGCGTCGGGATGCATCAGCGGAAAAGTAGGCGCGCGGACGGCGCCGCGCAAGCGGACGGGCAAGGCCGGACAGGCCCGGCGGCGCGCGGCCGCCCAGGCGCGGCGTGGCCGCGATGGCGCTGAGGAGGTCGGCGCGCAGCAAGACTGCCGGCACCGCGGTGAGACTGGGAGGGGGCATCGGGCGCCGGCACATGCGCGGCGCCCTGCTAGGAGGAGGGTCTTCGGTCATAGATGGCGGACGGCGCGGGCTGCCTGGGCAGCGGTGGGCCGGAAAATCCGCCGGGCTCTCTTTCTTACAGGATTCTGAATAATACCTGAATCGTGAATGGACGCGATTGGGGCTGACCCGCAGTCGTGGCCGCCGCCGTTACCGAAGGCGTCCCGCGGGTAGTCCGGCGGCGTCATGCAGGTACAATGCCGTCCGCCGCGCCCGCAAGGGGCGCGCAAGGTCGCGATGCCGTCGCGATTCCAGATGGACCCGGCTTGCCGGGTGGCTCGGCCGGGCGCCTATCCCTCGGACAACCTCAAGCGAACCGCTGCGCTCGCCCCGTAACTGCCTACGCTCCCCGAGCGGCCCTCCCCGGCCGGCGCGCACCGCACTCGCTTGCTCAAATCAAGCTTAGCCAATCAATGTCAGTTCTTTCCCAGCTTCGCCGCGACTGGATGGCCAATCCACGCGCGGACATTCTTGCGGGCATCCTCGTCGCCCTGGCGCTGATCCCGGAGGCGATCGGCTTTTCCATCATCGCCGGCGTGGACCCCGGCGTGGGGCTGTACGCGTCGTTCTCCATTGCCCTGATCATCGCGTTCACGGGCGGCCGGCCCGCCATGATCTCGGCGGCGACGGCCGCCGTGGCCGTGCTGGTGGCCCCCCTGGTGCGCGACCACGGCATCGGCTACCTGTTCGCCGCGTCCGTCCTGATGGGCGTCATCCAGATCATCGCGGGCTTCCTGCGACTGGACCTGCTGATGCAGTATGTGTCCCGCTCGGTGGTGACGGGCTTCGTCAATGCGCTGGCCATCCTGATCTTCATGGCGCAACTTCCGCAACTGATCGGCGTGACGTGGATCGCCTACGCGATGATCGCGGCGTCGCTGGCCATCATCTATCTGCTGCCGCGCCTGACGACGGCGGTGCCCTCGCCGCTTGTGGCCATCATCGCGATGACGGCCGTGTCGATCTACGGCGGCCTGGACGTGAACACCGTGGGCGACATGGGCGCGCTGCCGTCGGCCCTGCCCTCGTTCGCGATCCCGGACGTGCCCTTCACGCTGGAGACGCTGCGCATCATCCTGCCCTATTCCGCGACGATGGCGGCGGTCGGCCTGCTGGAATCCATGATGACGGCGCAGATCGTCGACGATATGACCGACACGCCCAGCGACAAGCGCCGCGAATGCAAGGGCCAGGGCATCGCGAACATCGTGACGGGATTCCTGGGCGGCATGGGCGGGTGCGCCATGATCGGCCAGTCCGTCATCAACGTCCGCTCCGGCGGCCGCACCCGCCTGTCGACGTTCGTGGCCGGCACGTTCCTGCTGTTCCTGATCGTCGTCCTGGGGCCGCTGGTGGCGCGCATCCCGATGCCGGCGCTGGTGGCCGTCATGATCATGGTGTCGATCGGCACCTTCAGCTGGCGCTCGATCCGCAACCTGGGCTCGCACCCCTGGCAGTCGTCCGTGGTCATGCTGTCGACCGTGGCGGTCGTGGTCTGGACGCATGACCTGGCCCGCGGCGTGCTGGTCGGCGTGGTGCTCAGCGGCCTGTTCTTCGCCGGCAAGGTGAAGGGACTGCTGGACGTGGATTCGACCCTGTCCGAGGACGGCCGCACGCGGACGTATCGTTACGCGGGCCAGATCTTCTTCGCGTCGGCCACGCGGTTTTCCGCCGCGATCGACTTCCGCGAACCGGTCGAGCGCGTCGTGATCGACCTGTCGGCCGCGCACTTCTGGGACATTTCCGCAGTGGGGGAACTGGACAAGGCCACGCTCAAGCTGCGCCGCGCGGGCCGCCAAGTGGACGTCGTGGGCCTGAACGAGGCCAGCGCCACCCTGGTCGGGCGCTATGCGCAGCGCGCCGCGGCGGCGGGCCACTAGCCCGAACCGCCTGGGGGCCGACAAAGGACAGGATCAGGCCGCCAGCCGGGTGGCGACGGCCGCGGGATCCCAGCGCCGTCCGGGCACCGCGGCGAGCAGGGCCTGGGTGTAGGGATGGACGGGGTTGCCGAAGACCTCGGCGCACGCGCCCTCTTCCACCACGCGGCCTTCCTTCATGACGGCGATGTGGTCGCAGACCTGCGCCGCGACGCGCAGGTCGTGCGTGATGAACACGATGGACAGGCCGAGCTGTTCGCGCAGGCGGGCAAGGAGCGCCAGCACCTGGGCCTGCACCGACACATCCAGCGCGGAGACCGGCTCGTCCGCGATCAGGACCTGCGGATTCATCGCCAACGCCCGCGCCAGGCCCACCCGCTGGCGCTGGCCGCCCGAGAACTCGTGCGGATAGCGGCGCACGGCGTCGGGCGACAGGCCCACCAGTTCGAACAATTCCTGTGCCCGGGCCAGCGCGGTCCGGCGCGGCGCGCCATGCACGATAGGCCCTTGCGCCACGATGTCGCCCACGCGCTGGCGCGGGTTGAGCGATCCGTAGGGATCCTGGAACACCATCTGCACGCGGCGGGCATGGGCGCGCCGCGCGGCCGCGCCCTTGAAAGCCAGCGGCGCGCCGGCCAGCGTAATGGAGCCGCCATCGGGCGGCAGCAGGCCCAGGAGGGTGCGCGCCAGCGTGGACTTGCCCGAGCCGCTTTCCCCGACGATGCCCAGCGTGCCGCCCTGCGGCAGCGCGAGCGTCACGCCGTCCACGGCATGGGTGACCCGCCCGGGACGTCCGAACCAGCCGCGCTTGCGGTAGGTCTTGGACAGCCCCTGCGTGGTCAGGATCGCGGGCGCGCCGGGATCCAGGGCCGGACGCGCCGTCGCGGGCGCCAGCGGCGGCACCGCGGCGATCAGGGCGCGCGTGTAGGGATGGCGCGGGTGTTCCAGCACCTGGTCGGCCGTGCCGCTTTCGACGAGTTCACCGCGTTGCATGACGGCCACCCGGTCGGCGATCTCGGCCACCACGCCGAAGTCATGCGTGATGAAGAGCACGGCCGTGCCCTTGCGGCGCTGCAGGTCGTGGATCAGGTGCAGGATCTGCGCCTGCGTCGTCACGTCCAGGGCCGTGGTGGGTTCGTCGGCGATCAAGAGCGCGGGTTCCAGCGCCAACGCCATGGCGATCATCGCCCGCTGGCGCTGGCCGCCGGAGAGTTCGTGCGGGTACGCGTCCGTCGCCTGCGCCGGATCCGGTATCCGGACCGATTCCAGCAGGTCCAGCGTACGGCGCCGGATCTCGGCGCGCGACAGCCGGGTATGCGTGCGGAACACTTCCGCGATCTGGTCGCCGATGGTGCGCAACGGGTTCAGCGCGGTCATCGGCTCCTGGAAGATCATGCCGATCCGCTTGCCGCGCAGGCGCCGCAGCGCCTCGGGCGCGAGCTTGAGCAGGTCCTGTCCTTCCCACAGCACCTGGCCGCCGGTTGCGCGCACGCCCTGCGGCAGCAGGCCCAGCACGGTGCCGGCGGTCAGCGACTTGCCCGAACCGCTCTCGCCGACGACGCAGACGATCTCGCCCGCGTTCACCGTCAGCGACAGGTCCTTGAGCGCGTGCGGGCGGTCGGCGCCGGGCGGCAGGTCGACGGTAAGGTTTTCGATGCGGAGCAGTTCGGTCATGAGCGTTTCAGCCTGGGATTGAGCGCGTCGTTTCCCCCTTGCCGGCCACCGAGATCGCCAGGACGGTCAGCAGGATAGCGAGTGTGATGCGGATGGGAAGCTGCGGATCTTAGGCCCGCCTTTTCTGCCTGAGAAATGCCGATTTCTCATTTGCTCATGCGTCCCCCGAGTGTGCGGCGGGCCGATTCCCCCGCGTGCTGACGATCCGTTACGCGCCGGGCACGGCGCTTGCTCCGTGCGGCAGATCGTATCCGCGGGAGATTTCATGGCAGGCTCGCATTACATCGACGCAACGACGCTCACGGTGTTGACGGTGAACACGCACAAGGGTTTCACCAGCTTTAACCGCCGCTTCATGCTGCACGATCTGCGCGAGGCCCTGCGCACCGCGGCGCCGGACGTGGTCTTTTTGCAGGAGGTGCTGGGCGAGCATCAGGTGCACGCCGGGCGCCACGAGGCGTGGCCGGCCCAGTCGCAGTACGAATTCCTGGCCGACACCCTGTGGACGGACTACGCCTATGGCCGCAATGCCGTCTACCCGGAAGGGCACCATGGCAACGCGATCCTGTCGCGCTATCCGATCGAGCGCCACCACAATCACGACGTGAGCGTGGACGGCCATGAAGGCCGCGGCCTGCTGCACTGCGTGCTGCGCCCGCCGTCCCTGCGCGCGCCCGTGCATGCGATCTGCGTCCACCTGGGGCTGCTGGAGCATCACCGCGGCCAGCAGCTGCGTCGCCTGTGCGAACTGGTGACGCACGGCGTGCCGGCCAACGAGCCTCTGCTCATCGCGGGCGATTTCAACGACTGGCGGTTGCGCGCCGACACGCTGATGCGCGGCTGCGGGACCCGCGAAGTGTTCACGTCCCGGCTGGGCCGGCCCGCCAGGACCTTTCCGGCCCGCTGGCCGCTGCTGCGCCTGGACCGGATCTACGTGCGCAGCGTGCGCGACTGGCAGCCCGTGCCTCTGGCGTCGCGCGTGTGGTCGCGGCTGTCCGACCACGTGCCGATCTGCGCGGAGATTGCGCTATGAACCCCGGCTGGCGCGAACACAACCGCTACACCCTGCTGGAGAACGGCACCGAGTATTTCCCCGCCGTGATCAAGGCGATCGAGGCCGCGCGCAGCGAGGTGCTGGTTGAGACATTCATTCTGTTCGACGATGCCGTGGGCCGGGACATCCAGCGCGCCCTGATCGGCGCGGCGCGGCGCGGCGTGAGCGTGGACCTGATGGTGGACGGCTACGGCTCGGACGAACTGGGCGATGACTTCGTCGGCGCCATGACGGAAAGCGGCGTCCGCTTCCATGTGTTCGACCCGCGGCCGCGCTTTCTGGGCGTGCGCACGAATGTGTTCCGACGCATGCACCGCAAGATCGTGGCCGTGGACCGGGAACGGGCCTTCATCGGCGGCATCAATTTCTCGGCGGACCACCTGCCCGAGTTCGGCCCCGAGGCCAAGCAGGACTATGCCGTGGAGCTGGAGGGACCGCTGGCCGCGGACCTTGCCGACTACGCGCGCGCCGCCCTGGGCAACGGCCGGACGCGGCGGCAGCGCCGGCGGCCGGCGCGGCTGGATCCCCTGCCCGCGGGCGATGGCGGCGGCCGCCTGGTGGTGCGCGACAACGTCAGCCACCAGAGCGACATCGAACGCTACTACCGGGCGGGCGTGCGCTCGGCCCGATCGGACGTGCTGATCGCCAACGCCTATTTCTTCCCCGGCTACCACCTGCTGCGCGACCTGGCCAACGCCGCCCGCCGCGGCGTGCGCGTGCGCCTGCTGCTGCAGGGTGAACCCGACGTGCTGGTCGCCCGGCTGGCCGCGACGATGCTGTACGACTACCTGATCGATGCGGGCGTGCAGATCTACGAATACTGCAAGCGTCCGCTGCACGGCAAGGTGGCCTGCGTGGACGACGACTGGTCGACCATCGGCTCCAGCAACCTGGACCCGCTGAGCCTGGCCCTGAACCTGGAAGCCAATGTGGTGGTGCGCGACGCGTCGCTGAACGCGGCGCTGCGCCGCAGCCTGGACCGGCTGATCGAGCAGGATTGCCGTCCGGTCGAAATGGCGAAACCGTCCAGGAGCCGTTTGCGGCGCCTGTGGATCGGCGTGGTCGTGTTCCATTTCCTGCGGCGCTTTCCGGCCTGGGCCGGCAGCCTGCCCGCGCACAAGCCGCGCCTGCACTCCGTCGCGCCGGACACCGGCAGGGAGACGGCATGAGGATCCTGCGCACATCGGCGTGGCGGGCGCTGCGCCATCGCTGGCCCCGCATCAAGCGCGTCCTGCCGGTGGTGGTGTTGGTGGTGGTGGCGGGCCTGCTGTACTACTTCGGCCGCTCCGTGGACTGGCCCCAGGTCTGGATGTCCATGCGCAGGATTCCGGGGCAGACCATCGCGATCGCGGGGGCAATGGTGGTGGCGGGTTATCTGGCCTACGGCAGCCTGGACCTGCTGGGAAAGAAATACGCGCGCCATACCCTGCCCGCGCCCAAGGCGCTGGGCGTGGCGATGGTGAGCTACGCCCTGAACCTGAACCTGGGCGTGCTGGTGGGCGGCCTGGGTGCGCGCCTGCGGCTGTACACGCGGCTGGGCTGCCGCAAGTCCGTGGCCACGCGGGTGGCCCTGTTTTCGGCCGCATCGAACTGGATCGGCTACGCGTGGCTGGCCGGCGCGCTGTTCGCCTGGGGCGTGGTGCCCGTGCCCGCCGGCTGGGAGATCGGCTCAGGCATGCTGCGCCTGCTGGGCGTGGCGCTGCTGGCGCTGGGCGCCGCCTACGTCACGACGTGCGCGCGGTCGGTGCGCCGCAGCGCGACATGGATGGGCCACCACATCACCCTGCCCGGCGTCGGCATGGCCGTCGCGCAGTGCTGCGTGGCCGCGCTGTCCTGGGCCATCATGGGCGGCATCATCTACGTCCTGCTGCAGGGCAAGGCGCCCTATCCGGCCGTCCTGGGCATCCTGCTGTGCACGAGCTTTGCCGCCGTCATCACCCGAGTCCCGGGCGGCCTGGGCACGACCGAGGCGATTTTCGTGGCCGCGCTGGCGCCGCGCATCCCGGCGGCGGAGGTCCTGGGCGCCGCGCTTGCCTATCGCGCCCTGTACGCCCTGGCGCCGCTATGTCTCGCCGTGGCGGCCTATCTTCTGATCGAGCTGCGGCTGAGCCTGCGGCGGCGCAAGACACAGGCGCCGCCCGCGGGCCCGGCACGGCGATTGCTGTGAGGCCCGCCATGAACCGTCCCCCTTCCAGTGCATCCGGAACGGTCGCCGCCTACCCCAGGCGCGCCGGCGCCTCCGAACATGAGATCGCTTCGCAGGAGGCGCTGGCCCTGCGTCTGGCCGCCCTGCTGGGCCGGCGCTTCGTGCCGGATTTCCGCCCCACCCGGCATCGCGGCGAACCCGCGCCCTACTACGTGCCGGACCGCAGCATCACCAGTCTGGCGCGCGCCGCGAAGCTGGGCATCACGCGCGCCGCCGACCTGTATGGCGGCGTGACGCCGCATGCCTTCGTGGCGACCAAATCCATCACCCATGGCGTGCTGGACGCCCAGGCCAAAACGCCGCAGGGCTGGGTGCGCAGGCTGGCCGGCGAACTGCGCGAGGCCGTGCTGCGGGGCTATTCCGCCTTTACGCTTGAAGACGCCCAACGCGCCGGTGAACTCTTGCTGAAGGACGGGCCGCTGCGCATCAAGCCGGCGGACGCCAATGCCGGACGCGGCCAGATCGTGGTGCGCACGCCCCAGGAACTGCGCGCGGCGCTAGGCGCTCAGGATGCCGCCTGCCTGCGCCGCCTTGGCCTGGTGCTGGAGGAGGATCTGGCGCAAATCGTCACGTTCAGCGTCGGCTGGGTCCGGGTGGGCAAGCTGGAAGCGTCCTATGTCGGCACGCAGGGCCTGACGCCCGACAACGACGGCATCTCCGTCTATGGCGGTTCAACGCTGCGTTTCGCCCGCGGTGGCTTCGATCAGCTGCGCGCGCTGGACCTGTCGCCCGACGAACGGCGCGCGGTGGAACTGGCGTGCCGCTACGACACCGCCGTGTCCACGGCCTATCCCGAATTCTTCGCCTCGCGCCGCAACTACGACGTCGCAATCGGATCCACCGCCCGCGGCGAGGCGCGAGCGGGCGTGCTGGAGCAGTCCTGGCGCGCGGGCGGCGCCAGCATCGCGGAGTTGGCGGCCCTGCAGGCGTTCCTGCTGTCTCCGTCGCTCAAGACCGTGACGGCGGCCACCCGCGAACGCTACGGCAAGGACGAGCCCATACCAACCGCGCAGCGCTACGTCTATCGCGGCGAAGACTCCGCCGTCGGCATGATCACCAAGTCCGGCGGCGTCCTGGAGGAAAGCGATGGCCGCCTATAGCGATCCGATCGACATCGAGGTGGCCGACCAGCGCCTTGCCGGCACCTTCCTCACGCCGGAGAACAAGGTGCCCGGCGTGCTGTTCATCCACGGCTGGGGCGGCGACCAGGCGTTTGACCTGTCCCGCGCCAAGGGCATCGCCGCGCTGGGCTGCGTCTGCCTGACTTTCGACCTGCGCGGCCATGCGGCGACGCAGGCGCAGCAGATGCAGGTGTCGCGCGACGACAACCTGCGCGACGTCATGGCGGCGTACGACCGGCTGGCCGCGCATCCGTCGCTCGACAGCGGTTCGGTGGCGGTGGTGGGCAGCAGCTATGGCGGCTACCTGGCCGCCATCCTGAGCGGACTGCGGCGCGTGCGCTGGCTGGCGCTGCACGTGCCCGCGCTGTACCGCGACGACGAATGGATGCTGCCCAAGAACCAGCTCAACCGCGAGACCCTGCGGGCCTACCGCAACAGCCACGTCGAGCCGGAAAGCAACCGGGCGCTGTCGGCCTGCGCCGCGTTTCCCGGCGACGTGCTGATCGTCGAGGCCGAGCACGACATCTACATTCCGCATTCCACGATCATGAGCTACCGGTCGGCGTTTCGACGCTCCCATTCGTTGACGCACCGCATCCTGGACGGCGCGGACCACGCGCTGAGCGACAAGGCGTCTCAGCGCGCGTACACGTCCATCCTGGTGAACTGGGTGACCGAGATGGTCATGGGCGCCCGCGTGGGCCGGGCCCGGCCCACCCCATGAGCCGGCCGGGTCGGCTCAGGGCTTGGGGCTCAGCAGGTCCGACAGCGCATTGCCCAGTTCCTTGACCGCGCCCGAGACGCCTTCGGCGGCGCCCTCGGCGCCGACACCGATCGCCTTCCCAAAGCCTTGCGCGACCTGCGCGGAAAAGCCGCGCGTGACCGAAAACTTCGGATTGTCCAGCTTGCCGGCCAGCGCGAATTCAAAACGGACGACGCCGCGCTTGTCTTCCAGCGCCGCCAGCACGGCCTTGCGCGGCAGCGAGAACAGGCTCCCTTCCCCGCCGAACTTCAGGCCGCGCAGCGCGACCGTTCCCGACGCGCGCAATTCGCGCTTCTCGATGGTGGTCTTCATGTCCAGGTCCATCGCCCCGCCCGTCAGGGATCCCGCGCCGTTCTCGGCCAGGTAAGGGGCGGCATAGCGGATGTCCATATTGCGCACGGCGACCGTCATGTCGGCGTCGGTGCCGCCCACCACCACCTTGCCGTGGGCGCGCACGGTCGATTCGCCGTTGCGGTTGTCTTCGACCTTGCCGCTGAACTCCATGTCGCTGGCCACGCCGTCGCTGGGCAGGGTCAGGGGACTCAGGTGAGCCTGCACGCCGGTGAACGGGATGCGGTGCGGCGGCTTTGCGATCTGGCCGTCCAGGTAGTCCAGTCGACCATCGCGCAGGATCAGGTCCGCCACGCGGATGGGGCCAGTGCGGCGCGACTTGCCATCCCCGCCATCGCCGGCGCGCAGCGCGGCCTGGACGGCGGGCGCGATCTGCATGCCGCCGTCCGCGCCGCGTACCACCGCGAAGTCGAAGCCTTCGATGGTGACCCGCTTGAAGACGGCCTCGTGCCGCAGGAACGCGGACCACTCCGGTTCGAGTTCGATGCGGCTGGCCCGCGCGCCGGCCTGGCCCGACGCGCCCGGCACGACCACGTCGGTCAGCACCACCTGCCTGAAGCCGACCTGTACATCGCCCACCTGGCCGCGCGGGCCCAGCATGCTGGCGATGCGCTGTTCCGCGATGCGGGTCGCAGCCAGCGCCAGGACCGCCAGCAGCGCCCCGATCAGAAGCAGGATGGCCAGGGCGTTGCCCCAGCGCGACCGGCCGCGCACAGCGGCTGCGTTCGAACTCATTGTTTTTCCCGTGCGTTGGAATGGCGGCGGCGTCGCGCGCCAGGTCCTTCCACCATAGCGACCCGCGGCGCCCGGCGCAACCCGAGCATCGTCCGGCATGCGCAGCCGTTCATCAATGGTCGAAAAGGATGAGGGCGCGCTTGCGGCGGCTGTCGTCGGATGGGTCCGCAAGCCGCATGCCCGGCGCCGCCATCCGCTTCAGGCGACCTTGTCTTGCTTCCATGACAGCCGCCAGTAGCGCTCCGGGTGCCGGGCCGGCGCGGCAGCCGACCCCGCGCAGTCCTGATCTTCCAGGCTGGCCCATGCGGCCATGGCGCGCCTTCTGGCGCCGTCCGCGTGGGCGTCCTGAGCCAGACCGAAGGGGCTGGCCGTGATCCGCTGGCGCAGCAGGAACGCCAGGCGCTCCTGCACCGCGCCCGGCGGCGCGCCGTCGACAGCCTCTTCGTAGGCAATCCAGACCACGCGCGGAAACAACGCGCGGATGGTCATCCCGGCGTCGCAGACCCGGATGTGCCCCGGACTGAACAGCCCCAGGGGGATGAGGATGATGCGTGGCCGCAGCGCGGAAAGCGCCGCGGCCAGCGCGCCGGTCAGGCGCCCGCCCTCGCCGCTTTCCAGGTGCCGTTCGTCCAGCAGATCCATCTGCGCGCCCTGGACGCCCAGCAGCGACAATGCGCGGTCGCTTTGCGCATGGCGCGCCAGCAGCGCTTCGCGCGCATCCTTGAAACCGCTCCTGCGGTCGCGGTCGGACAATTGCGCCGCGCCCAGCGGCATGCCCGTGAACACCGTGAGGACGGCGCTGCCCGGGCGAGCGGCGAGCAAACACCCGCAGCTGACGACCGCGTCGTTGAAATAGGAAGACACCGCGACCAGTCTGCCGTCTTCGTGCATGCCGTCCTCGCTGCCTCTTTACCAGTACGGAGGCTGGTTGTAGTACTGATGGATGCCGCGCGCCCAGGTCTCGTCGGCCATGCTCGGCCAGTTGTCCTTGTCGAAGCCTTCGGCGTTCTTGAGGACCTCCTTGTCCACATTGAGCACGAAGCACTTGCGGTCGGTATCCAGCGTCAGCGCGCTCCACGGAATGGCGTACAGCTTGTCGCCGATGCCCAGGATGCCGCCGCGCGACAGCACGGCGTAGGCAACGCGGCCACGAGGCACGTCCAGCATGATGTCCTGGATGCTGCCCAGCGATTCGCCCGCGGGGTTGTAGACGTCATTGCCTTCCAGCGTGCCGGCGGCCATGACCTGGGGGCCCGGGCCGCCGGGATCGCTCTTCGGGCCGCCAACGATGTTGGTCTGGCCCTGCGCCTGTCCGGCGCCTGTGTAGGGTTGGTTCATAGTTTGTCTCCATGGAAGTATCGACCCGCGAGGCGAAATGACCGCTTCGCCACCTGCCCTACGCAAGCGGTGTGCCAGGCGGTGAACGGGGCCGGGCAACCGCGCCGCCGGCCCGCTCGGGGCATTTTTTACATGCGTGGCCCATAAAGACGGAGCCGGCCCGGCGCGG
>NZ_JBDJLJ010000007.1:0-169810 GCF_039673305.1 Achromobacter spanius | reverse complement strand
ACGCAACCGGACTCGGCGCGCAGGCGGCCCCGCTCGGCCCCGCCGCCGGACCCGTGCTGGTAGTGGCGGGCAGCCTGTCGCCGGTCACCGCGCGGCAGATCGCCGCCTGCGAGCATTACGTGCGCCAGCCGCTGCAGGTCGACCGGCTGCGCACCGACGCGGCCTACGCGGCGCAGCAGGCGCAATTGGCCGCAGCCACGCTGGCCCGCGGCCGCAACGTGCTGGCGCACACGGACAGGCCGTCCGGCCCGGTCAGCGCGCAAGACACCGCCGCCACCGCCCGCGCCACCGGGCGCCTCGTGTCGGACATCGTGCAAGCCACCGGGCAGGCCGGCAGACGCCTGCCGCGCATCGGCATCGCCGGCGGCGACACCTCCAGCCAGGCCACGCTTGCGCTGGGCCTGTGGGGCTTGGGCTTTCGCTGCGTGCTGGCGCCGGGCGTCACCGTCAGCGTCGCGCGCAGCGACGATCCGCTGACCGACGGCGTCGAGCTGATGCTCAAGGGCGGACAGATGGGCGGGGACCGGTTGTTTGATGCGCTGGCGACGGGCGGGGCGTAACGCACGGACGCACCTGCGCGGCGTCGGCGGGACAGGCCGGCACATGAGTCGCCAGGCAAGGGAAATCTAGGCGGGATCGCGGTGCTGGCGAGCGCGCATATACAGCCGGCAATGCTTCATTGCGCGGGCGATATGCTTCTTCACCATGTCGGTCGACGTGCCCAGCCGTTCCGCGATGCAGCGATGCGACAACCCTTCCACCTGGCGCAGCAGGAACGCGGTGCGGCAGGCCTCGGGCAATGAATGCAGGGCGGCATGGACCAATTCCAGCTGCTGCTTGCGATAAAGGTCTTCGTCGGGCGTCAGCGCGCCATCGGACGCGATGTCGTCATGCAGCGGCTCGCACTCGCGTCGCGTGCGCCTGCGGTGCAGGTCCACCGACAGGTTGATGGCGGTCTTGAAGAGAAAAGCCCGGGGCTGTTCGACAACGCTTTCCGGGCTGCGGCCCAGCACGCGGACGCAGGCATCATGCGCGACGTCCGCCGCATCGTGGGAGTTGCCCAGGGTGCGGTTCAGAAAGCGCAATAACTCACCGTAATATTTTTCGACCGCCATGCCTTTGCATCGGGCAGACCCGTATTTTCAGTGTTCTGCAGAGGCGCCGCAGTGGTGGTGGGGCTACACTAACTGCCCGACTTCCCATTGCTCCCCGTTGTGCCTGACGGCAATTCTATCCCATGACTGCGCCCTCTCCGCCGCAATATTCTTGCTCGCCGGATGACGAAGCCATTACCGCGCAGGCGGTGGATTGGTGCGTGCGCCTGCACGACCAGTCCCCAACCGCCGCGGACCTTGCCGCCTTCGAAGCGTGGCGCCGCAGCGATCCCCGCCACGGACAGGAGTACGACGAAGTCGTGCAGTTGTGGGACCTGTCGCGCGAACTGCCCTCTCCCTCCCAGGCGCCTGGCGCCGCGGGCAAGAGCAAGGCCCGGCGGCCCGTCCCGCAAGGATGGAAGTTCGCGGCACGGCGCACTGTCGCCATCGCGGCAGGCGCCGCTGCAATCGCGGTCGCGGGCTGGTCCATCGGCTGGCTGCCTTCGGACTATCAATCCTATGGCGCGCAGGGCTCCGCCGCCATCGTCTCATTGCCCGAGGGGTCGGTAGTCGAACTCAACGTCAACACCACCGTGACCTTCATGCAGTACCGCGATCGCCGCGAACTGCGCATGACTCGCGGCGAAGCCTTCTTCAATGTGAGCCACGACGCCGACAGTCCCCTGACGGTCCACACCCCCGCCGGCCAGATCACCGTGACGGGAACCCGCTTCAACGTGTGGGCCGACGAAGACCGCACGGTGGTCACGCTGGTCGACGGCTCGGTTTCCGTGCGCACCGCCGACAACGTCCAGACCGTCCAGCTGCGGCCCGGCATGCAGGCGTTACTGCAGCAGCAGTCGAGCATCAACGTAGACAGCGCGGCCCAGGTCGAAGACCTGCTCATGTGGCGGCAAGGCAAGCTGGTGCTGCACGATCTGCCGCTGCGCGACGTGGCGCGCCTGTTGAATCATTATCTGCCTCCACCGCAGCGCATCGTGGAGGTCGCTCCGCAAGTCGGCGACCTGCGCCTGGGCGGCAGCTACGACATCGCCGAGGTGCCCCGACTGCTCGAGCGGCTACCCAAGGTGCTGCCCGTTACCGTGCGCAAGGACGGCGACGGCAAGATCCGCCTTCTGGCTCCGCGCCGCGGCTGAGTTCCCCTTGTTCCCCAGGGTTGGCCAAGCAACCCACAATGGTTTCATTTAGTTACAACAAATCCGGTTCCGTTTCCATTCCTGAGGCGTCTTAGGAACAAGAACGATTATCAATGTTGTTGACTAACCTTGGAACTTCCGTGGCCCCTTCATCTTCCGCCCGCCATGCCTGCCGGATCCGGCGCGCCGCCTTGACCCTGAGCCTCTGCGCCGCAACCGCTGCAATGGCGGGAATGCCGCCCGTCGTACTGGCGGCGCCGATCCCGGTGAACATCCAGGCGCAGCCGCTGGCTTCCGCCCTGATCGCGCTCGGGCGCCAATCCAACCTGCAGATCCTGTTCAGCCAGGATCTGGTGCGCGGGCTCCACGCCAATGCCGTCAGCGGCACGATGGAATCCACGGACGCGCTCACCCGGCTGCTGGCCGGCACCCAGCTGACGTTCCAGATCAGCGGCAACAGCGTCACGATCATCCAGGCCGCGGCGCCCGGCGGCGTGACGACACTGTCGCCGATCTCGGTGACAGGCCGCACGGAAACGGCCACCGGCCCGGTCGACGGCATGGTCGCCCGGCGCAGCGCCACGGGCACCAAGACGGACGTCAGCGTGCTTGAAACGCCGCAGTCCCTGAGCATCATCACGCCCGACCAGATGGACGTGCAGGGCTCCACGAATCTCGAGCAAAGCGTGCGATACACGCCTGGCATACGCAGCGAGATCCTGGGCGCCGGCACCGAGCGCGACAAAATCTACATCCGCGGCTTCGAGCCGAACTACTACCTGGACGGCATGATGCTGCCCTACGGCGCCGCCGGCCAGGGATCACGCATCGAGCCTTACGGCCTGGAGCGGATCGAAGTGCTGCGAGGCCCCTCTTCCGTGCTGTACGGGCAGAACCCGCCCGGGGGCATCATCAACATGGTGAGCAAGCGCCCGCTGTCGGAACCCCTGCGAGAAATCGCCTTGGAAGGCGGCAATTTCGACCGCCGCCAGGTGGCCGCCGACTTCAGCGGCCCGATCGACGAGGAAGGCAAGTTCCTTTACCGCCTGACCGCGCTCAAGCGCAACAGCGACACGCAGGTGGACTACGCGCGCGACGACCGCGATTACATCGCGCCCAGCTTCACCTGGAAGCCGTCGGCGGCCACCACGCTCACGGTGCTGGGGCAGTACCAGCGCGACGACGCGGACGTCTCGGTGATGTATCTGCCCGCCTGGGGCACGCTGTACAAGAATCCGTACGGCGACATCCCGCGCGACCGCAACATCGACGAGCCCGACCACGACAAGTTCAAGCGCTACTACCGTTCCATCGGCTATCTGTTCGAGCACCACTTCAACGACAAGCTCACCGTCAGGCAGAACCTGCGCTATGCGGACGTGGACGTCACCGCCTATTCCGTCTATGGCACCGGCCTGCTCATGAACCCCGTCACGCAGTTGCCCAGCGACTACCGCACGCTGTCGCGCTACCAGTGGGACGTCGACCGCTACCAGTCGTTCTTCACGCTGGACAACCAGGCCCAGGCCAAATTCCAGACCGGCCCCCTCAGCCACGACCTGCTGGTGGGCCTGGACTACAAGCGCGCCACGCTGGACCAGACGGTGCACGGCGGCGTCGGGCCCACCATCGACATCTACGATCCGGTCTATCACGACATCGGCCGCGGCGCGAAGGTGGTCGACGGCTACGAGGAACAGCACCAGATCGGCCTGTACCTGCAGGACCAGGTCAAGCTCGAACGCTGGCTGCTGACGATGGGCGGCCGCTATGACTGGACCGACAAGACCAACCGCAACCGCCTGAACAACGTCAAGACCACCACCGACGACAACGTCTTCACCGGCCGCGTGGGCCTGACGTACCTGGCGGACTCGGGCCTGGCGCCCTACGCCAGCTATTCGACGTCGTTCGAGCCGGTGTCCGGCACCGGCTACGGCGGAGCGCCCTTCGAACCCACCAAGGGCCGCCAGTACGAAGTGGGCGTGAAGTACCAGCCCCACAACTCCAACAGCCTGATCACGGTGTCGGCGTTCCACCTGACCCAGGAGAACGTGCTGACGCCGGACATCGAACACCGCAACTGCGCGCTCTATCCCGGCACCTGCGGCAACTTCAACGAGCAGACCGGTGAAGTCGAGGTGAAGGGCCTGGAATTCGAGGGCCGCGCCAGCCTGACCGACAGCCTGAACCTGATCACGACCTACGCCTACACCACCTCGGAAATCACGCGCAGCAACACGGCCACCCAGGGCAACCAGCAGCCGCTGATTCCGCGCCACCAGGCTTCGGCGTGGGCCGATTACACGATCGGCGGCGGGCCGCTCGCCGGCCTGCGCATCGGCGGCGGGGTTCGCTACGTGGGCACGTCCTACGGCGACAGCACCAACACCTTGAAGACGCCCGCGTACACGCTGGTGGATGCCGCCCTGCAATACGACCTGGGGCAGTTGAGCACGCAGCTCAAGGGTGCGCGCGTGTCCCTGAACGTGAACAACCTCTTCGACCGCCGCTACCTGACGACGTGCGCCGCCGTCAGCGCGTGCTTCTACGGCCCAGGCCGCGTGATCGTGGCCCAGGTGCGCTACCGCTGGTAGCGGTTAGCCACTGCGCATGGGCGGACCATGCGTGATCGCCGCCTAGCGCCCATGCCAGTACCGCCCGCCCCGCTCCCGCTGCGCCCACACGTCCAGCCCGCCGGGGCCGGATTCCGCCACGACCGCGCCATCGCGGTCGCTGCGCCAGAACCCGGCCCCCGCACGCGTCCACCTCAGCTCCACGGCGCGCGCGGGGTGGCGGAACCGGTTCAGATGCCCGGCCTGCGCGATCACGTGCTCCGCGTCCACTGCCGTCACCAGTTCCCGGCTGGAGGACGACCCCGAGCCATGATGCGGCGCCAGCACCACATCGGCCTTCTCCAGCCCGTGCGCCGCCAGTTCCCGCTCCTGCGCCGCGCCGACGTCCCCGGTCAGCAGCAGGGAATGGCGCTCGCCTTGCACACGCAACACGCAACTGTCCGCATTGCGGTCGTCTGCCTTCGAACTGCCGCCAGGCCCCGGATGCAGGAACGTGAACACCACGCCGTCCGCCTCCCATCCCAGCCCGCGCTCGCACCGCGCCAGCTCCTTGGGCAGGACCGGCTGCGCATTGCCAACGTCCGGCCACATCCTGGCGTCGCGCCGCAGGAAGGCCGGCAGGTCGAATGACGCGTAGCCGCGGTCCACGGGCGCCGCCGCCAGCACCGCGCGCGTGCCGCCCACGTGGTCCATGTCCGCGTGCGACAGCACCAGCACGTCCAGCCGGCCGATCCCGCGCGCCTGCAGGAACGGCGCGACCACCCGCTCGCCCGCATCGCTGCCGCCGAAGCTGCGGGGGCCGGCGTCGAACAGCAGCGACCGGGTGGCAGTCTCCACGAGGATCGCGCTGCCCTGCCCCACGTCCAGCGCACTCATGCGCCAATAGCCGGGTTCCGGCCTGTCGGGCCGCCAGAACAACAAGGGCAGCATGCACGCCCAGCCCAGATGGCGCCCAGGCCAGCCGCGCGCCTGCAGCGCCCAGGCCATGCCCGCCACCGCCAGCAGCAGCCAGGGCCAGCCGGCGGCTGCGACCGGGACGCTGGCCCAACTGGCATTGCCCACCCAGGCCACCGGCGCCATGGTCAGGTCAAAGGCGGCCAGCCCCGCCTGTCCCGCCAGCGCAGCCAGGCCATCCAGGCCGGGAACGCAGGACAAGGCCGCGCACAGCAGCGCCAGCGGCGTCACGATGAACGTCACCGACGGAATGGCCACGGCGTTGGCCAAGGGCGACCCCAGCGACACTTGATGCACCAGGAACGCCAGCAACGGCGTCAGGCCCACCGTCACCATCAACTGCAGGCGCACCGCCTGCCCGGCCCGGGCCGCCCACCGCGCGCGCCAGCCGGCCTCGGCGTCGACCGGCAGGGCGGCGATGCGCAACAGCACCGCCACCGCCCCGAACGACAGCCAGAAGCCCGCCGACACCGGCGCCCACGGATCCAGCATCACCACCGCCGCCGCGGCGCAGGCCAGCACCCGGTCCGGCGACAGCGGCAGGCGCGACAACGCCGCCGCCAGCACCACCATCAGCATGAAGAACGTGCGCCGCGCCGGCACGCCCCAGCCGGCCAGCAGGCAATACAGCAACGCCACGATCGCGGCGACGGCGCCGCCCGCGATGCGGGCAGGCGCAAGTTCGGCCAGCCCCACGCCGCGCCACCGCAAGCGCCGCCACAAGGCGGACGCCATCAAGCCCGCGATGCCGGCAATGGACGTGACGTGCATGCCGCTGATCGACACCAGATGGGTTATGCCGCTGCGGTTGAAGATCCGCCAGTCGTCGCGCGCCACGCCCGCCTGGTCGCCAATCGCCAGCGCGATCATCACCGGCGCATAGCGGTGCTCGCCCAGCGCCGCCCGCATCCCTTCGCGCACATGATGGCGCGCGCGTTCGATCGCAATGCCGGGCGTGGCCCAGGGCCGGTCCGCCAGCAAATCCGGTTGCCCGCGCACCGTGCCCGTCGCGCGCACCCCATCCGCAAACAGCCGCCCTTCGGTATCGGGACCCGCCGGATTGAGCAGGCCGTGCGGCCGCCGCAGCACCAGCGCCATGCGCCACACCTGGCCCGGCACCAGCTGCGGCACGCCCTGATTGGACCCGGAGCCCCATTGCCAGGTCACCTGGATGCGGGATGGGATGCCAGATCTGGCGGGCGAGTCCCATTCCGCCAGGAAGCGCTGGCGCTGCGCATCGCCGTCGGGCAGCTCGGCCACGCGCAGCACCAGCCGGGAGACTTCGTCCTGATGCGCATCCGCCAGCGCGTCGTCCAGGCGGTGCTGGGCTTGCAAGGCGGCGTTGAGGAAGCCGGCGGAGAATCCCAGGGTCAGGGCGGCAAGGAGGCGCACGACAGGATGGCCCGCGCGCGACCACGCGGCACAACCGACAGCCGCGGTGGCAGCCAGGAGCCACAGTAAAAGCGGCCCAGGCAATGCCGGCAACACCTGCACCAGCCCCGAACCGGCCACGAACGCAAGGCACAACGATCGGCCCGTGATGGCGCTCTCCCGAAATGGGAAAGCGTAGGTCGCCGCCCCACGGGGTGGGTCTCCGAGTGAACGGATTTATCCAGGCCGGATCACACCTCACCTGCCCGACGCCGCCTCCGCCTGCTGCTGCACCAGCAGCCGGACAAAGACCTCGCATTCCGGACGCAGCGGCTCGAAGGCGGACGTGACCAGGTACACGGCCACCGGCAACTCCAGGTCCACCGGACGCACCGTCAACCCGCTCCACAGCTCCTCGTCCACGCACAGTTCATTGACCAGGGCCGCGCCCACGCCTTCGTGGACCAGCGCGCAGGCCTGTTCGGACCGATTGATCTCCACCAGCGGCCCGTCTTCCACGCCGGCGGCGCGCAGCCGCTCGCGGATCAGGGCGCCCATCGGCATCTCCTGCTGGTAGAGAATCAGCGGCACGCCCGCCAGGTCCTCCAGCTTGATCATTGCCTGGCGCGACAGCGGATGGCCCTTGGGGACGGCCAGGCAGATCCGTCCGTCAAACACGGGCGTGCATCGCAGGTTCGGATGATCGACCGGCCAGATCGACAGGGAAAAATCCACGACCTTGCCCAGCAGGTCCGCCGGCATCTCCTTGACCAGGCTGGTCTTGTACGAAAAGCTCGCGGGCGCCTGCGTGGCGAGATAGCGCTTGATCGCCTTCGGCACCACGCGCAGCCCCAGCGCCGGACTGCTGGAAAAGCTGATCCGCTGCTGCCGATGTTCCTTCAGGTTTTCGACCAGCCCGTCGATGCGCGCCGCGGCGCCGTAGAGGTCATCGACTTCCCGAAAGATGACGCGCGCATTGTCGGTCGGCCGCAAGGTGCCGCCCTTGCGATCGAACAGGGGAAGCCCGAGGCTGCTTTCGATATGGGCCAGCGTACGGCTGACGACGGGCTGCGATACGAACAGCATGCGCGCCGCCCCGCTGGTCGACCCGGTCAGCATGACCGCGCGGAACACCTCCATATGGCGCAGCTTGAATTTCATCGTCGTCTCCTCCTTCCTATGTCTTGCAGCTATACCTGCCGCACTAATTGCATATCCGCACTCGCGTCAACGTTCCTAGAATAGCCCGCAGGCGGCCGACTTCTCAGGCTGCAACCAGGAGACAAGATGAATGACCTTCAGGCAACCGGGCGCGACGTGCTGCGCCGCGTGCTGGGCGAACAGTATTTCGAAAAGCGGGAAGCGGGCCGCAACGCCTTCAACAACGACGCCCGGGAGCTCGTCGAGACCTACTGCTTCGGCGCGATCTGGGGCCGTCCCGGCCTGCCCGACCGCACCCGCAGCCTGCTGGTCCTTGCGATGCTGACCGCGCTTGGCAAGGGCGCCGAACTGAAGATGCACGTGGTGGGCGCGCTCAACAACGGCTGCACCGTGGACGAAATCAAAGAAGTGCTGCTCCAGGCCATGATCTACTGCGGCGTTCCCGCCGGCGTCGAAGCCATCCGCGCCGCCGAGGAGGTCCTGGCGGCCCAAAACCTGATCGAGAAGGCCTGACATGACGCGCATCGGATTCATCGGGCTGGGCGCGATGGGGCTGCCCATGGCCACGAACCTGCTGGCCCAGGGGCACCCTGTCATTGGCTACGACACGGTCGACAGGCCGGCCTTCGTGCAGGCGGGCGGCCGGGCAGCCGGCTCCATTCGCGAACTGGTCGAAGACGCGGACGTCATCATCACGATGCTGCCCAACGGCGCGGTGGTGCTCGACGTGGTCGCGACGCAGGTGCTGCCGCACGTGCGGCCCGGCCAGGTGCTCATCGATTGTTCGACCATCGGCGTGCCCAGCGCCCGCAAGCTGCACGCGCTGGCTGCGGAGCATGGGCTGGCGGCGCTGGACGCCCCCGTGACGGGCGGCGTGGGCGGCGCGCAGGCCGGATCGCTCACGTTCATGATCGGCGGGGACGAAGCCGTGTTCTCGGCGATGCGCGGCGTGCTGGCCGTCATGGGCGCCAAGCTGGTCTATGCAGGCGCGGCGGGTAACGGCCAGGCCGTGAAGATCTGCAACAACATGGCGGCCGGCATCATCAAGATCGCCATCAGCGAAGCATTCGTGCTGGCGCGGCAACTGGGCGTCGACGAGCGCACCTTCTTCGAAGTTGCGTCGGCCGGCAGCGCGCAGGCTTTCGCGCTGACCCGCACCTGCCCCGTGCCAGGACTGGTCGAAAGCTCTCCCAGCAGCCGCGATTACACCAACGGCTTCGCCACCAGCCTGATGCTCAAGGACATGGTGCTGGCGCAAGAAGCCGCCATGGCGAGCGGCGCCGCAACCGTGCTGGGCGGAGCCGCGACGCATCTCTATCAGCTGTGCGCGAACGCCGGACTGGGCGACCGCGACAATGGCATCGTTTATCAATTTCTATCGGCCCAGTCGGCATAAGACCGGCATCGGCAGCAGGAGACATCCATGAATTACCTGAAGCACACCCTGATCGCGGCGGCCCTGGCCGTCACTGCGTCCGGCGCCTGGGCGCAGGACGGCTATCCCGCGAGGCCGGTGTCGATCGTGGTCGGGTTCGCCGCGGGCGGCAGCACCGACCTGCTCGCGCGCACCCTGGCCAAAGAGCTGTCGGATCAGTTCAAGCAGTCGTTCATCGTCGAGAACAAGCCGGGCGCCAACAGCAACGTCGCGCACACCTTTGTGTCGCGCGCCGCGCCGGACGGCTACACGCTGTTGATGGTTCCCTTCGGCCTGGCCGTGAACCAGTATCTGTACAAGGGCCAGAAATACACGCTCGACAGCTTCGCGCCGATCGCCCTGGTCGCGCAGGTCCCCAACGTGATCGTGGTCAACAAGGACGTGCCCGTGAAGGACGTCAAGGGCTACGTGGATTATTCCAAGGCGAATCCCAAATCCGTTTCCTACGGATCGCCCGGCGTGGGCTCGTCATTGCACCTGGGCGGAGAACTGTTCCGGCAGGCCACGGGCGCCCAGATGCTGCACGTGCCCTTCAACGGCAGCGGCCCCGCGCTGGTGGCGGTGCGTTCGGGCGACGTGACGTCGGCGTTCGACAACCTGTCGACCGTCGCGCCCATGATACGCAACGGCGACCTGAAGGCGCTGGCGGTGACAAGCGCGAAGCGGTCCGATGCCTTTCCGGACGTGCCGACCGTCGCCGAGTCCGGCTATCCGCAATACGAAATATCCTCGTACTTCGGACTGGCCGCGCCCGCGGGCACCCCGCCCGCGATCGTCGAACAGCTGAACGCCGCCGTCATGAAGGCAGTGGCGGGCCCGGCCTTCCAGGCCCAGTTCAAGACGCTGGGCGCCTATGTCGAGCCGAACACGCCGGCCCAGTTCTCGGCCTTCCTGCACAAGGAAAGCGAAAAATGGAAGACGGTCATCGCAACGTCCGGCATCGATCTTTCGAACTGACCCGGGCCGCAGGCTTCCGAAACCTTGCCGCTCTATAACTAAAAAGCGGGAAACCGCGCCGAAGCGCGCTTCCCGCATGGAGACAAGCATGAAGGTTGTAAGAAATGGGGAAGGACGAACCAACCGCGGTTCGGCCGAATATTTTTCGGGAACCGTGCTCTCGGAACCCATCGTCGTTGCTCCCGACCCCGCACGGCTCAATGCCTCGCGCGTCACGTTTCTGCCGGCAGCCCGCACCGCCTGGCACAGCCACCCCTACGGCCAGACGCTGTATGTCACGGCGGGCACGGGCCTGGTCCAATTGATGGGCGAACCCGCCCGGGTCATCCGGCCTGGCGACTGCGTGTGGATCGCGCCCGGCGAAAAGCACTGGCACGGCGCGACCGCGCTGCACGCCATGACCCATATCGCCATGCACGAGCGCCTGGACGGACAGTACGCGACCTGGATGGAGCAAGTCAGCGAAGACGACTACGCTGCCGCGCAGCGCCTGATCGACTGACCTCCCATCGAAGACATCCTGCTTGGGCATGACGGGGCATCCCGTCAAACCCGGGCGTAGTGCGCCCCAAGAACATACCTATGCAAGGAGACCCCAAGATGAGCCCGCACGCCAACCCTCCAGGCGAAGAAAACCCGTCGCAGACGTCCATGGAAACATGCGACGTCGTCGTGATCGGCGCCGGATTCAGCGGCCTGTATGCCGTTCACCGCTTTCGCGAGATGGGGATGTCGGTCATCGGGATAGAGGCCGGGTCCGACGTGGGCGGAACCTGGTACTGGAATCGGTACCCCGGCGCCCGCTGCGACATTCCGAGCCTGAGCTATTCCTATACCTGGAGCCCCGAACTCTCCAAGACCTGGCGCTGGAGCGAAAAGTATGCCGCCCAGCCGGAAATCCTCAGCTACATCAACCATGTCGCGGACCGGTATGACCTGCGCGGCCTGATTCGCTTCAACACCAAGGTCAGCAGCGCGGTCTACGACGAGGCAACGGAAACCTGGCTCATCACGACCGACCAGGGGAGCCGCATCCGGACACGGTATTGTCTCCTGGCGACGGGCAATCTATCGGTGCCGAACATGCCCCGGATTCCCGGCATGGCCTCGTTCAAGGGCCCCATCTACCATACGGGCAAGTGGCCCAAGGAACGCATCGACTTCACCGGACTGCGCGTGGGCGTGGTGGGCACGGGTTCGTCGGCCGTTCAGGCGATCCCGATGATCGCCAAAGAGGCCGAGCAGTTGTATGTCTTCCAGAGGACGCCGAATTACTCCGTCCCGGCAATCAATGTGCCCCTCACGGACGCGGATCATCGACAGTTCAACGAATCGATCGCCACGTTCGTGGAAAGCCTGGACAGCTTTGGCCGCGTTCCGCCCGATGCCGCCCAGGCGCCGGTTCCGTCGCCCGACGAACAGCGACAGGTGTTCCAGGCAGCCTGGGAAAAAGGCGGCGCAAGCTCCTTCCTGCACGCCTTTCCCAATGTGCTGACCAGCGAAGAAGTCAACGAAGGCGCGGCCGCGTTCGTCAAAGAGAAGATTCGGCAGATCGTGCAAGACCCTGCCACGGCCGACGCGCTCTGCGCCACGAATTCGCTGCTCGGCGTGAAGCGGCTTTGCGTCGATACCGGGTACTTCCAGACCTACAACAAGGCCAACGTCACGCTGGTCTCGCTGAAACAGCAGCCGCTGGAAACGATCACGGCCAATGGAATCAAGACGAGCCAGGGCGAATATGAACTCGATGCGCTGGTCCTGGCGACCGGCTTTGATGCGCTGACGGGCGCGATTCTGGCGATCGACATCCAGGGCAAGGACGGCGCCAGCCTGAAAGAGGCCTGGTCGGAAGGGCCGTCCTCGTACCTCGGGCTGATGGTGTCCGGCTTTCCGAACATCTTTACCGTCACGGGCCCGGGCAGCCCGTCCGTGATCGGCAACGTGCTCCAGCATGGCCAACATCATGTCGAATACATCGCCGACCTGATCGCGGCCATGCACCGGATGGGCAAGAAGACCGTCGACGTCGAGCCCAAGGCCCAGGACGAATGGACGGCCCATGTCGCCCAGGTCGCCGACCAGACGCTCTTCCCGAAAGCCAGCTCCTGGTACACGGGCGACAACATTCCGGGAAAGCCGCGGGTCTTCATGCCCTACGTCGGCCACAGCTACCGGAAGACGTGCGCGAACATCGCCGCCCAGGGATACACGGGGTTCGTATTCAAGTAGCAGGCTCCGGGCCCGCCATGCGGGGCCGAAAGCCAAGGTCACATAAGAAGACAACCATTGCGGAGACAAGAAAATGCCCAAGATCTACGCCGCTGCCCTGGCAGCGATGGCGCTTGCCACGTCCCCCGTCCACGCCGAATTTCCGGATAAGCCCATCCGGCTGGTCACCGCGGGAGCCCCCGGCACCGGATCCGACACCTTGACGCGCCTGCTGGGCGGAAAGATGTCCCAGATTCTCAAGCAGCCCGTCATCATCGAAAACAAGCCCGGCGCCGGCGGGGCCGTGGCCATGTCCCACGTCGCGCTCGCGGCGCCGGACGGATACACGATCATCCTCGGCAGCTTTTCCGGAAATGTGCTGGTGCCCGCCAGCAACCCCAACATCAACTACAACGTCACGAAGGACTTCGTTCCGATCGGGCAGATCGCCAGCGCCCCGACCATGGTGGTGGTGAGAAGCGATTTTCCTGTCAAGACCGTGGAGGAACTGGCGGATCGCTCCCGCAAGACGCCCGGCGGCGTCCAGTACGCCAGCTGGGGCTACGGCAGCACCGGGCACTTCTGCGGTGAACTGCTCAGCCACAGCATGAAGGCCAATCTTTCCCACATCCCGTACAAATCCGTCGCGCAGATCACGACCGACCTGCAGGGCGGGCATGTGGACGTCGCCACGGTCGACATGATCACCGGGCTGGGACTGGTGCAGTCCGGCAGGGCAAGGGCGCTCATCCTTTGCGTCGATGGCTCGAACCTGCTGCCCGACGTTCCCAGCTATGTCGACAAGAAGATCGATTTCGACGGCAAGAAGCCAACCGTGGCCCGCTGGGTGATGTACGCCCCCGCCGGCGTGCCGGAGCCGGTCAGGAAGAAGCTGTCGGCGGCGCTGCAGCAGTCGATCAACCTGCCGGACGTCAACGAATGGCTGATCAGGCAAGGCAACTCGCCGGCGTTCCTGGATGGGCCGAAAGCGGTTCAGGCCGACCTGGACGACAAGAAGTTCTGGGTCGAAGTGGCCGAGGGGCTGGGCATCAAGGCGAAGTAACCCCGATCGCGCGAATCGAAGGAGACCTTCCAGGTGCAGCACAGAACAGAAGCATCGCCCGGGCTGTTCCGCCAGTACGCGTTGGAACGTGTGCTGCATGGCCAGCCATTCCAGGACGCCCTGTCGTCCGAACTCGACCGTCACGCGGACTGCAGGGTCTTCGTCATGTCGGCCCCGGGCTTCGACGACACGCCCGCGTACAGGGCGCTGCAACGCAGCCTGGGAGACCGCCTGGTCGGCGGGTTCTTCGGCGTCCCCGCGCATTCGCCCCTCCCCGCCGTCATGCAGGCCGCCGACCGGGTCCGTGCAAGCGGGGCCAATCATCTGGTCGCCATTGGCGGAGGGTCCGTCATCGATGCGGCGAAGGCAGTCGCATTCTGGGTAAGCGAAGCCGTTCCGGCCGGCTTCGATCCCCGCAAGCTGCCCGCCATCGATTCGGTCGATCCCAGCCGCCGCGGCGACAGCGACGCGCAATGGCTGCGCATCACCGCCATTCCGGTCACGCTGTCCGCCGCGGAATTCACCTTCTTCGCCGGCGTCACCGATCCGCTTACCCGCGAGAAGCGGATCTTCGGCCACGCGATGATGGCGCCGCGGGCGGTGATCTATGACGCGGCGCTTACCGCGGCCGTCAGCCTCCCGACGTTTCTGGCCAGCGGCATCAAGGCACTGGATCATGCCGTGGAGCGACTGGCCTCTCTGCGGCCGCATCCGATGAGCGACGCGATGGGCAAACAGGCCATCGAGATGCTGAACGGCTTCCTGCCGCGCGTGAAGGACGCCCCCGACGACCTCGACGCCCGGCAGCAATGCCAATTGGCCGCATGGATCTCCATATCGGGCGGCAACGCCGGCGTGCGCGTCGGGGCAAGCCATGCCTTGGGACATGCCTTGGGCGCGCACAGCCTCATTCCCCACGGATTGACGTCCTGCGTGCTTCTGCCGTCGGTGATGCGCTGGAACCTGCCGGCGAACGCCGCGCGTCAGCGGATCATCAGCCAGGCATTCGGCTGCCCCGACACCCCTGCCGCCGACGCCATCGAGGCCCTGATCGCGTCGCTGGGCCTTCCTACCCGCCTGCGCGATGCGGGCGTCCAGAAGCCCGAACTGCAAGCCATCGCCGACAAGGCGCTGCACGATCCTGTTGCGCGCCATAACCCCAGGCCGGTCCGGACAAGCGCCGACCTGCTGGAAATCCTGCATCTCGCGTGGTGAGGCCGATACGGCTCATCGCGCACTCCAAACCCGAGACCAAATCGGAAATATCCATGGACAGACTGAAAGGCAAGATCGCAATGATCACCGGCGGCGCAAGGGGCATCGGCGCGGCCTGCGCGCGGCGATTTCTGGAAGAGTCCGCCACCGTCATCGTTTGCGACCTTTCCCCCGCCGAAGACGCGCCGGATGACGCGCGGTACGCTCATCTGGAACTGGACGTGACCAGCGAGTCCGGCTGGCGGGACACCATCCAGGGAGCGGAACAGTCCGTGGGGCCGATCGACATCCTGGTGAACGCCGCCGGCATTGTCGGCAACGTGGTCGATGGCGCCCTGGACAAAATGACCCTGGATGACTGGCGGCGCGTCATGGCGGTCAACCTCGACGGCACCTTCCTGGGCTGCCGCGAAATGATGAAAGCCATGCAGCGCCGCGGCAGCGGCTCGATCATCAACCTGTCCTCGGTCGGAGGCTACTACCCCACCCAGCAAAACGCCGCTTACGGCGCCAGCAAGGGCGCGGTGACGCAACTCACCAAGACCGTCGCGCTGTTCGGCGCCCGGGATGGCCTGCGGGTGCGCTGCAACTCCGTGCATCCCGGCCAGATCGACACCGGCATGCTCCAGTCGATCCGCGAGCAGAAGAAAATGCGCAGCGAAGCGTCGCCCTACACCGGCGCCGACTCGGCCAGCCGCGTGCCATTCGGAATGGGCACGCCGCAAGACGTCGCCCATCTGGCGACTTTTCTCGCCTCGGACGAAGCCAGCTACATCACCGGCGCGGAATTCACCGTCGACGGCGGCTGGCGCCTGGTCCGCTGACGGCAATCCCCTTCGAAAACCGGAGCAAGGCCAATGAGGGCGTTGATCAAGACTGAAGACAGCGTGGCATTTCGCGACGTCGCCATTCCCGTGCCCGCGGCCACGGAAATCCTTGTGCGCGTGGCCGCCAGTTCGCTCAATCGCGCGGACCTTTTCCTCGTCGATGGGCGCAGCCACGGCCAACATGGCGGGGCCGGTTCACCGCTGGGCCTGGAATGGGCCGGAGA
Source organism: Achromobacter spanius (assembly GCF_039673305.1). GTDB lineage: Bacteria > Pseudomonadota > Gammaproteobacteria > Burkholderiales > Burkholderiaceae_B > Achromobacter > Achromobacter spanius_F. Next base: position 153,568 of record NZ_JBDJLJ010000007.1, on the reverse strand, counting down.
AGTGGTGCAGGCGGGATCGGCAGTCACCCGGTTCAAGCCCGGCGACCGCGTCATGTGCTCCGGACTGGGCGGTTTCGCCGAATACGCCGTGACCGACTGGCGGCGGGCGTTCCCCATTCCGAATGCCACGATGTCCTGGGAAGCGGCCAGCTGCCTGCCCATCGCCGTGCGCACCGCGCATACGGTGCTTACCGAACAGGCCGGCCTTCGGCGGGGGCAGTCGGTCCTGGTGCTCGGCGCATCGTCCGGCGTCGGCCTGATGACCCTGCAGGTCGCGAAAATCCTGGGCGCGGGGCACGTCATCGGAAGCTCGACGAGCCCCGCACGGCGCGAAAGACTCCGCGCGTACGGGGCGGACTTGACGGTCGACACCAGCGATCCGGACTGGGTCGCGCAGGTATTGGCCGCCACTGACAGCAACGGCGTCGACATATCGGTCGACTTTCTTGCCGGTCCGCACATCAACGACAACCTGCGCGCGGTCCGCATCGGCGGCGCCATTGTGAACGTGGGACGCCTGGCTGGGGAATCCGGCTCCTTCGATTTCGACCTGCATGCCCTGCGCCGTATCCGCTATCTTGGAATGACGTTCCGAACCCGGGATGTGGAGAATGTCGGCGGACTCGCCGACCGGATCCGCGTAGACCTCTGGGATGCCCTGAAGGACGGACGGCTGGCGCTGCCGATCGATATGCGCCTGCCCTATGAGCGCGCCGTGGACGCGTTCGAGGCGATGCGCAACAACCGGCATTTTGGAAAAATCGTCCTGACCCGGGCGGCTTCCTGCTAGCCGCGCCAGGCCAGATCCTTGCGCCCCAATCGACTACCGCCTCACGGAGAATGCCTTGTCCAGCCGCCATCTCGTCCATCCCGAACTGCAGACCTGGATTGCCCAATATGCCACCGTGGACCTGGACGCCGACCGGGTGATCCTCCTGCGCGCCACCCGGCCCGTCGATGAGCGCGCCGCCTCCGACGACCTCAGCGTGGAAGAACGGTATGTCGGCCCGCCCGGCGCGGCCGTCCGCGTCCTCGTTTTCACGCCCCGCGGCGTCGCCGCGCCCATGCCCGCCGTCATGCATATCCACGGCGGCGGCTACGTCATGGGCAAGCCGGAAGAATGCCTGAATGAGAATGCCGAGCTTGCGCTGCGCTGCGGCTGCATGGTCGTCTCGGTCGACTACAGGCTGTCGCCCGAGACTCCCTATCCCGGCGGCCTGGACGATTGCCACGCCGTCCTCGAGTGGCTCCACGCGTCGGCGGCCTCGCTGGGCGTGGACCGCGACAGAATCGCCCTGAAGGGTGAAAGCGCCGGCGGAGGCCTGGCCGCTTGCCTGGCGCAGAAGGCGCGCGACGAAAAGAAATATCCCATCTGTTCCCAGGTCCTGATCGCGCCCATGCTGGACGATCGGACGCCGGCCGCAGCAAATCCCTTTTCTGGCGAGTTCGTCTGGACCGAAAACAGCAATCGATTTGCCTGGCAAGCCTATCTGGCGGAACGGTACGGCGCCGATACCCTGCCGCCCTACGCATCCGCCGCCCGGGCGAAGGACCTGAGCGGCCTGCCGCCGCTCTTTCTGGCCGTGGGCGCGCTTGACCTGTTTTTCGACCAGAACCTGGAATATGCGCAGCGGCTGAACCGCGCGGGCGTTTCGTCGGAGCTTCACGTTTATCCCGGCGCGTTCCATTCCTTCAACCGCGTCGGCGGGAGCTCTCTGGCCCAACGTCTGCGCGGCGACTACACGCGGGCGTTGATCGAGGCCTTCGGCGGGTCGGGGGCCGGTATCGGAGCCAACCGCTGACATCCCGGCGCAGGAAGTACATTACCCCTTCCCGAACGCCACGCCCCCGCCCCATGAAAGGCACCCGCAATTCCCTCTCCTCGCTGCGCATTTTCCTCACCGCCGCCGAAACCCTGAATTTCAGCCGCGCCGCCGAAGCCCTGAACCTGACGCAAAGCGCCGTCAGCAAGCACGTCGCCGCACTGGAGGACCGCCTGGGCACCGCCCTCTTCAAGCGCATGCCCGCCGGCCTGCGCCTGACCTACGCCGGCGCCCTGTACCTGGAACGCATCAGCGCGGCGGTGCGCCTCATCGACGAGGCGGACGCGCTGGTCGCCAATCCCGCCTCGCGCGTCGCCCTGAACGTGGCGGTGTCGCCGTCGTTTGCGCAGTTCTTCCTGTTGCCCAGGCTGTCCGAGTTCTTCGAGTCGCACCCCGAGATCCGCGTCAACATCCGCCCTCGCCTGCTGCACGCGCGCGACCGCTCGGAACGGTTCGACGCGGAAATCCAGCTCCACACGGGCTACGTGTCGGGCATGAGCGCGCAGTATCTCTGCGGCCGCGAAATGACGCTGGTTGCCGCGCCGGCGCTGCTCAAGCGCCATCCGGTCAAGTCAGTGGACGACATCGCACAGCTGCCCTTGCTCAAGCGCGCCCAACGCGGCTACGGCTGGGACGAATGGCGGGCCGACGTGGCGCCGCTGTGGTCCGGCCCCGCCGCCACCGCGGCGGAATATGAAGGCTTTTCGATACTGCTGCCGGCCGTGATGAACGGGTTGGGCGCGGGCATCATGCCGCTGTGCATGGTGATGGACCAGCTGGACGCCGGCCAGCTGGTCCGTCCTTTCGGCGAGACCGTCGAGGGCCGCTACGGCTATCACCTGATGCAACCGCGCCCCAATGTCGGCGGTCCGTACTGCCAGGCGTTTTGCGACTGGGTCATCGCCCAGGGCCAGGAGCTCAATGCCCGGACGCGCAGCTATGGCGGCCTTGCGTAACGGCCGGGACGCCTGGCCGCGATCGGTATTCCAGATTGGAATATCCCATGCGCATACTTCCTTTGCCCGGCGCGCGGGCCGCCACCACAATGACGTGAAATTTCTCATGGATCACCAGAAAAATCATGTTCAAGTGGAAAAAACTGCTGGCCGCCCTGGCCGTCCCCTCGCTCCTGGCCGCCGCGCAAACGGCGTCGGCCGCCTATCCCGATAAGCCCGTCAAGATTGTGGTGCCCTACTCGGCGGGGGGCAGCTCCGACGTCGTGGCCCGCGCCATCAGCGACCAGTTGAGCGCCCAGCTGGGCCAGTCCATCATCGTCGAAAACCGCGCCGGCGCGGGCTCGATGCTGGGCACCGCCTATGTGGCCACCGAAGCGCCCGACGGCTATACGCTGCTGCTGGCGGACGTGCCGTTCACGATCGTCCCGGCGCTGTACAAGGACCGCGTGAAATACGACGCGAAAAAGGATTTCGCGCCCATCACGCTGCTGGGCCTGTCGCCCACCTACCTGTTCGTCAATCCCAAGTTCGAGGCGCAGGACATCAAGTCCCTGGTCGCCGCCGCGACCGCCCGGCCGGACACGATTTCCATCGGATCGGGCGGCAACGGCTCCTTGACGCACTTGATGGCCGAGCTGTTCATGCTGACCACGCAGACCAAGCTGGCGCACATCCCGTACAAGGGCGCGTCCGCATCGGTCAACGACCTGGCCGGCGGCCAGATCCAGGCCAGCTTCACCACCATGCCCACCGCCGTGGCGCTGTACCAGGGCGGCAAGATCAAACCCCTGGCCGTGTCCTCGCCCTCGCGCCAGGCGGATACGCCCGATGTGCCGACCTTCCAGGAACTGGGCTACCCGGGCCTGACCGTGCAAAGCTGGTGGGGCCTGGTGGCGCCGGCCGGCACGCCCGAGGACGTGCAGAAAAAGCTGGCGGACGCGATGGCCAAGGTCATGCAGTCCGACGCCGTCAAGCAGCGGCTGTCCAGCGTGGGCATGAATCTTCCGTCCGATACCAGCGCCGCCGCCTTGAAGGCGCTGCTGGCGCAGGACTTCGACCGCTGGGCCGACGTCGTCCAGCGCGCCAACATCACTTTCGAATAACCCAAGCTGCATGCGCCGCGCGCATGGCTGCGCGGCGCCGGAGACAACAATGACATCCTGGCAACAGGCGGCCGCCGATGACGCGGCCTTGATGAACGATTTTCAAACCATCTGTGGTTTTGGCGGACGCCTGTCCGGCTCCGGGCAGGATGAAGCGGCCATGGCATGGGCGCTGGAACGCCTGCGCGAGGTCGGCCCCGACGTGCGCCGGGTGGCCGTGCCCTACGATGGCTGGCGCTGCCTGTCGGGCAGCCTGACCCTGCTGGGCGACAGCCCCGCCAGTTTGGATTGCGTGCCCCTGCTGCGCTCGGCGTCGACCGATGCGGCGGGCCTGGAAGGCGTCGTGCTGGACCTGGGCGCCGGCCGCCCCGAAGACTTTGCGCGTGCGGGCGATGCGGTGCGCGGCAAGATCGTGCTGGTCCGCCACGAGTACCCGTTTTCCCGGGGCCACGTGCATCGCCGCCGCAAGTACGACATGGCGGTGGCGCAGGGCGCCGCCGCCTTCCTGATCGCCAATACGCTGCCGGGCGCCGGCCCCTTGTCCGGATCGTCGGGGCGGCCGCGCGACGGCGCGGGCATTCCCGCTGCCTACATCGATCACGAAGGCGCCCTGGCCTTGAGCGCAACGCCCGGCGCGCGCGTGCGCCTGCAGATCCAGGGAGAAGAACTGCGGGATTCCATGGCCTGCGCCGGCATCCTGGACCTGCCCGGCGGACGCGACAGCCGCATCGTCATCAGCGCGCACATGGATGGGCACCACCTGGGCAACAGCGCACTGGACAACGCCACGGGCGTCGCCGTTGCGCTGGCCGCGGCCCGCATCCTGGCGCAGCGCGTGGGTCCGGACACGCCGGGACTGCGCGTGTGCTTCTTCACCGCCGAAGAGTGGGCGCTGGCGGGGTCGGCGCGCTATCTGGCCGACATGCCGGCTGCCGAACGCCACGCCTTGAAGCTCAACATCAATCTGGACACCGTCGCGGGCGACGACGCCCTGTGCGCGCTGATCAGCGAGTACCCCGCCCTGGCGGCGGTGGTGGACGCGACCGCAGACCGGGCCGGTGTGCCGCTGTCGCACTGGCTGCCCTTCATGCCGAATTCGGACCACGCCAACTTCGCGAAACACGGCATTCCCGCGCTGCGCCTGGTGGCCGGCTTTGAAAATCCGCAATCGCGCGTACGCCACATCCTGTCGCGCGGCGACGTCCCGGACATCATCCTGGAAAGCGAAATGCGCAAAGCCCTGGCGGTGACTTGCGCGATGGCGTCGCTGGCCCTGGGCATGACGGACCAGGAACTCGACGACCTGAAGGCCGGATCGACCTGCCCCGCCGCCTAGGGGGCCAGGTCAGGCACGCTACATGCTGAGTCTTCCATTCGACAGGCGGCAGACGCCGCCTGGTGGATGAAATTCAAGGAGACCGATATGGCGGACCATGTAATCAAGGTACTGAACGACCTCATCGAAACCTCGAAGGATGGCGAAAAGGGCTTCGCCGCCGCGGCCGACGACACCAAGACCGCCGAATTGCAGGAACTGTTCCGGAACCGGGCGCGCGACTGCGGCACCGGCGCCGCGGAACTGCAGGCCCTGGTGAGTCAATTGGGCGGCAAGCCCGAGGACAGCGGCACCGTGTCCGGCGCCATGCACCGGGGCTGGACCAACATCAAGGCGGCAGTCGCCAGCCGGACTGACCTGGTGCTGCTCGAGGAATGCGAGCGCGGCGAGGACGTGGCGAAAGCGGCCTACTCCAAGGCCCTGAAGGACATGCTGCCGGAGAATGTGCGCGCGATCGTCGAACGCCAGTATCAAGGCGTACTGCGCAATCACGACCAGATCCGCGATCTGCGGGACCGCTACCGGGCCGCGACGTAACCGGTCCGGCGTTCTCCCGGGCGCGCCGCGGCGCGCGTTGCCCCCCGACACAGCGCCAGGCCTGGCGCTGCCGTTCACGGCGCGTCCGCACCGGGCGCGCCGCCGCTTGCCCGCTTTGCACGCGGCTGTCCCCCAGGTGGCCCAAAAATCTCCGAACGCGTTCCCGCGCGGCTTTGCGTGAATTTTCCTCAATCTGCCCGCAAACCCAATTCACGCTATATCGCCTATAAAGCCGGGTTCGCCTTTTTACGCCTTTTCCGTTCGGAGTCCGCATGTCCATCCTGTTGCCCACCACGCTCGTCGGTTCGTATTCCCAGCCCGACTGGCTGATCGATCGCAAGCGCCTCGGCGACCGCTTCCCGCCCCGCGTGCGCGCACAGGAACTCTGGCGCGTGGCACCGGAATGGCTGGAGCAGGCGCAGGACGACGCCACGCTGCTGGCGATCCGCGACCAGGAAGCCGCCGGCATCGACATCATCAGCGACGGCGAAGTCCGCCGCGAAAGCTATTCCAACCGCTTCGCCACCGCGCTGGAAGGCGTGGACCTGGACAACCCGGGCACCGCCCTTGACCGCAGCGGCCACCCCAACCCCGTGCCGCGCGTCACGGGCAAGATCCGCCGCAAGCACGCCGTGCAGGTGCGCGACGTGCAATTCCTGCGCATGAACACGGACCGCCAGATCAAGATCACGGTGCCCGGCCCCTTCACCATGGCGCAGCAGGCCCAGAACGATTTCTACAAGTCCGACGCCGAGATGGCCTACGACTACGCCCAGGCCGTCAACGAAGAAATCCGCGACCTGTTCGCGGCCGGCGCCGACGTGGTGCAGATCGACGAGCCCTACATGCAGGCCCGCCCCGAAAAGGCCCGCGAGTATGGCGTCGAAGTGCTGAACCGCGCCCTGGAAGGCGTGAACGGCCGCACCGCCGTGCACATCTGCTTCGGCTACGCCGCGGTCATCCACGCGCGTCCCAACGGCTACTCGTTCCTGCCCGAACTGTGCGGCTGCTCGGCCCACCAGATCTCGATCGAGACCGCGCAATCGAACCTGGACTGCGCGGTGCTGGACTCCCTGTCCAACAAGGAAATCATGCTGGGCGTGCTGGACCTGTCCACCAACGAGATCGAGCATCCCGACGTTGTCGCCGCCCGCATCCGGCGCGCCCTGCCGCACGTGGCGCCCGAGCGCCTGATCATCGCGCCCGACTGCGGCCTGAAGTACCTGCCGCGCGACGTCGCCTTCGGCAAGATGAAGGCCATGGTCGACGGCGCCAGGATCGTGCGCGCCGAACTGGCCGAACGCGCCTCTGCCTGACTCGTCAACCGCCGCCCCGGGTTTCTGCCATGTTGCGCAAACTGATCGCCCTTTCCCTCTCCCTGCTCGCGCCGCTGGCGGCTGCCCAGGACTTTCCCACGCATCCGGTCACGATCATCGTGCCCGTGCCGCCCGGCGGCATCGTCGACCTGGCCGCGCGCCTGGCGAGCGAGCCGCTGGCCACCGCGCTGGGCCAGCCCACCGTCATCGACAACCGCGCCGGCGCCAGCGGCAACATCGCCTACGGCGTGGTCGCATCCGCGCGTCCCGACGGCTACACCCTGCTGGCGTCGTACTCGATGTACCACGCCGGCAACCCGTCGATGTTCACCGGCCTGCGCTGGAGCGCCGAGTCCTTCAAGCCGGTCGGCATGATTGCGGTGGCGCCGCACGTGGTGACGGTGCATCCCTCGCTGCCCGTGCACAACCTGAAGGAACTCGTCGCCTATGCCAAGGCGCACCCGGGCGAAATCAACTACGCCTCGCAAGGCAGCGGCTCGGTGCCGCACGTGGGCACCGAACTCTTCAAGCAGATGACCGGCACGGACATGGTGCACGTGCCCTACAAGGGCTCGGGCCCGGCCATCCAGGACGTGCTGTCCGGCCGCGTCCAGCTCTTCGTGACCACGCCGCCCTCGGTGATCGGCCACGTGCAGATGGGCAAGCTGCGCGCCATCGCGGTGGCCGGCGCCGCCCGCCACCCCATGATTCCCGACGTGCCGACCGCGGCCGAGCAAGGCTATCCCGGTTTCGAGCTGGACGCGTGGGTGTCGCTGTTCGCCCCGGCCGGCACGCCGGACGCCGTGGTGCGGAAGATCAGCGCCGCGCTTGAAGCGGGGCTGAAAATGCCGGAACTCATCCAGACCGCCAATGAGGCGGGCGTGCGGGTGAATTACCAGAACCCCGAACAGCTCGGGCGCACCGTGGCGCAGGATACGGCGCATTGGTCGCAGGTGATCAAGTCGGCCAATATCACGGTGAATTGAAGGGTGAAACACAACTCGGGTCGCGCCTGCCGCCAAGGCAGGCAACCCGCGGCGCATGGCCGGACGGCTCCCGCGCCGTGAACGCCCTCATCGCACCAGTTCCGCGTAGACGCGCTTGAACAGGGCGAAGCGCTCCTTCAAACCGGCCACTCCGCCGTTGATGCGACGCGTAATCCGCGCGAAATCCTCAAGATCCTCATCATGGGTCCGGTCATCCGCAAGTTCATTGAGCCCGCGCGATTGCCAGAACCATCCCGCACTCATCGCGGCCCATTTCGGTTCAGACAGCAGTTCGGGCGCGTTGAGCAGGTCCACGCCCAAGGCCTCCCCCGCCGACTCGTAATTGCTGCGTCCGGTCAGCTGAATGATGCCCCTGCCCCGAAACCGGTAGCCGTCGTCGCTTTGCGCATCGCCGTTGCCCATCCGGTTGGCATACACCATGTTGGCGAGCTTCTGCGGGTTATTGACATACGGCATGGCTGCTGCCTCGTCCGGAAAGCGCCTTGGCCAAACCCGGGTCAGCCGCGCGGCGGTCGTGTAGTTCAGGTTTTCCTCAAGACGGTTGTACTGGCTTGATTCATAGCCGGTCTGTGCGAGAAAGCTCGCTATTCGATCCGGGGTTTCGATTTCGTATTTCTGGAATGCGGGAATCAGCGCATCCACCCAGGCGCCCGGATCTTTGCAATTGGGAAAGGCCTGCCAAAGCATATCGGGACTCAGCATGATTTTTCCCCTTTTTGCGGAGGGGATGATTTTGAGCCAAGCACCTGCGCGATGAATACCTCATTTTGGGTATATCCGCCGTCAATTTATCCGGGCCGTTCGCTTCGTCACGCCAGGCTGGCGAATCATGGACATGTCACGATATTTATGAAACACTTCGACAGCTTTAGATACACGCCCCTATTTTAAGTATTTGAAATGGGTGCGTATTCCCCAACTGTTTACTCTCGCAACAATGAACCGAACGACCAAAAATATGTTGAAACTGGCCGCTGCCAGCGGCGCCATGCTCGTAGTGACCGGATGCGCCAAGATTCCCCTGGCTCCCGAAGAGAGCAACCAGAAGGCGAAAACCTTTGCCGCGCCGGATGACGGAAAATCCGGGCTTTACATCTATCGGGACAGCTTCGTCGGCAAAGCGCTGAAGAAAAACCTGTATATCGACGGCAATTGCCTTGGCGAAACCGCCGACAGGGTCTTCTTCTACACCCAAGTCGAAGGCGATAAACCGCATAAGGTATCGACTGAATCCGAGTTCTCCCCGAACGATCTCCTGCTGACAATGGACGCGGGCAAAAATTACTTCGTACGACAATTCATCAAACTGGGTGTATTTGTTGGCGGCGCCGGCGTGGAACAAGTCTCGGAAGAAGAAGGGCAACGTGTTATTTCCAAGCCTGAACTGAAGCTGGCTGTTGAAGGCCATTGCGACTGAGCGACCAGCCGTTCGAAAGAATCGGCCACGACGCTGCCCGCGCCTCTGCCCGGGCAGCTTGACACCTCCTCCTTCGCCCCGGAACATAACCATCCACCCGGGGAGCGCCGCCAAGGCGCTGAGAATCCGTTGGCCTGCTCCGCAGGCAATGCACGGCGACCCGTCGAACCTGATCCAGATAACACTGGCGTAGGGATGGTGCGTGTCCGCGGGCGCGCGTCCCCCGCGCAAGGACCGCCCGGCATGACGCATTCCGATCTGCAAGCCCTCGCCCACCGCTCCCGGGATCTCCTGGCCGCCGTCCGCCGCGACGCGCCGCTGGTGCAGTGCCTGACCAATTTCGTCTCCATGAACTACGCCGCCAACGCCGTGCTGGCGATCGGCGCGTCGCCCGCCATGGTGCATGCCGAACAGGAAGCGCCCGAATTCGCGCGCATAGCCGGCGCGGTCGTGATCAACATCGGCACCCTCTCCGTCCCCTGGCTGGACAGCATGCTGCTGACCGCCGCGTCGGCCGGACAGGCGGGCACGCCGTGGGTGCTGGATCCGGTCGCGCATCACGCCACGGCGTTCCGCCGGGACGCCATCGGGCGGCTGCTGGACCTTCGGCCCGCGATCATCCGCGGCAACGCGTCAGAGATCATCGCGCTGGCCGGCGGACGGAGCGCCGGCAAGGGGGTCGATGCGCGCGATGCCGTGGCGCAGGCGGAGCAGTCCGCCCGCGACATTGCCGAGCGCAGCCAGACGGTGGTGGCGGTCACCGGCGAAGTGGATTTCGTGACGGATGGCGAGCGCGCCATCCGCATCGGCGGCGGATCGCCGCTGATGCCGCGGGTGACGGCGACCGGCTGCGCGCTCAGCGCCGTCGTGGGCGCCTTTGCCGCCGTGTCCAAAGATGACCCGTATCACGCGGCCATCGCCGCCCTGTCCTGCTTTGGCATCGCCGGCCGGCGGGCCGCCGCGCAGGCCGAAGGCCCGGGCTCATTCGCGTGGCGCTTCCTGGATGCGCTCGCGGCGCTGGAACCCGGCTGCCTGACGCGGGAATCGCCGCTGCGTTGATCCCGCACCGCCCATGTCACGGGTAGGTCACACTCCGTCCCCAAAATTCCTCCATTCAACCCGGAGGAAAGACGGTGAAGCCACACCTACGCAAGATCTTCGCGCTGACCGCCAGCTTCGCGCTGGTTGCCGGCCTGTCCGCCTGCGGCGGCGACGATGACGACGACGACGCCGCGCCCGAGACGCCGCCCGCGGCCGGCATCCCGCAGGGGTCGACGCTGGACGTGGCCATCCTGGCCACGACCGACCTGCACGCCAATGTGCTGGGCTATGACTACTACAAGCTGGCCGAGGACAAGAGCTATGGCGTGGACCGCACGGCCACGCTGATCGCCAATGCGCGCAGGCAGCACGCCAACACGCTGCTGTTCGACAACGGCGACACGATCCAGGGCACTGCGCTGTCGGACTACCAGGCGCTGGTGTCGCCGGTGCAGTGTTCCGGCGTGATCGCGATCTACAAGCAGATGAAGCTGCTGTCCTACGACGCGGCGACCATGGGCAACCACGAGTTCAACTACGGCCTGCCCTTCCTGTCGCAGATCACCAATGTGGACTTCGGGCTGGCCGGCATCGGCAAGGGCACGGCGCAGACCAACCCGGCCGGCGCGAAGGACTGCGCGGCGCCGGCGTTCCCGTTCGTGTCGGCCAACGTGATCTCGGCGGCCACCAAGCAGCCGATCTTCAAGCCCTGGGTGCTGCTGGACAAGACCTTCAAGGCCACGGACGCCAGCGGCAACTCGATCGATGTTCCGCTCAAGGTTGGCGTGATCGGCTTTGCGCCCCCGCCCATCATGCAATGGGACAAGGCCAACCTGGAAGGCCATGTGGAAGTCACGGGCTGGAAGGAAACCGCCGCGCGCTATGTGCCGGAAATGAAGGCGGCGGGCGCCGACCTGGTCGTGGCGCTGGCGCACGGCGGTATCGATCTGGCGACGGCCTACTCGCCGGACATGGAGAACGGCGCGGGCTACCTGAGCCAGGTCGCCGGGATCGACGCCCTGATCACGGGCCACCAGCACCTGCTGTTCCCCGACACCAACGCCAAGTCGCAATTCGCGGGCCAGCCGGGTATAGAACTGGAGAAAGGCCTGATCAATGGCGTACCGACGGTGCAGGCCGGCCAGTGGGGCAACAACCTGGGGCAGATCACGCTCAAGCTGGCCTACGACCAGGGCTGGCAGGTGCGCAAGGACGCGACCCAGGTGCAGCGCGTTTCCACGCGCCTGACCGCGCAAAGCGGCTCCACGCCCGCCACCTATGTCGAACCGGACGCCGCGGTGCAGCAGCTGGTGCAGGCCGAGCACGCGGCCACCATCGACTACGTCAAGACGCCGATCGGGCAGAGCCAGTTCGACATGGCCACGTACTACGCGCTGGCGGGCGACGTGTCCGCGCTGCAGGTCGTGAACATGGCGCAGATCGACTATCTGACGGACTACATCGCGAAGAACAGTCCGTCCTATGCGGGCCTGCCGATCCTGTCGGCCGCCGCGCCCTTCAAGGGCGGCCGCAACGGGCCCGGCGACTTCACCTATGTGAAGCAGGGCAACATCGCCATCAACAACGCCGCCGATCTCTACCTGTATCCCAACACCCTGCAAGTGGTGCGGGTCAGCGGCGACATCGTGCGCCAGTGGCTGGAAAAGACGGCCGAGCAGTTCAAGCAGATCGACCCCGCCCAGGTCGCGCCGCAGGACCTGATCGACACCAGCTTCCCGACCTTCAACTTCGACGTGCTGTACGCGCCGGGCAACGGCCTGCAGTACGAAATCGACGTGACCCAGCCGAAAGGCTCCCGGATCACGGCACTGACGTACCAGGGCGCGCCGCTGGATCCGGCCGCGCAGTTCCTGGTCGTGACCAACAACTACCGCGCCAGCGGCGGCGGGGATTTCCCGGGCCTGGCCGGGGGCAAGGGCGACATCGTGCTGCAGGCGCCCGACGCGAGCCGCGACGTGCTGATCAGCTACATCAAGAAGAACCCGACGCTGGACCTGGCCACCTATGGCCTGGACCGCAGCTGGCGCTTCAAGCAGCTGGGCGCGCTGGCCGGCCCGGTGGTGTTCCCGTCGGTGCCGGGCACCCTGGCAATGGCCGCGGCGCATGGCGTGACCAATGTCTCGGTGTACGACGCCACGCCGGACCCGACGACGCAACTGTCGCGCTACGCGATCGATCTCAGCCTGTAAGGAGATCGGGCGGGCGCCCCGCGACGGGGCGCCCGCCTAGCGGTAATACACGCAGATCCGCTTGCCGCCGATCTCGTGCACGTCGATCGGCAGTTCGTAGAGCTCGCTCAGCACGTCCGGCCGGATCAGTTCGGCCGGCGTGCCATGGCGGGCGATGCGCCCCTGCCGCATGGCCACGATGCGGTCGGCATAGCTGGACGCGAAATTGATGTCGTGCAGCACCAGCACCACCGTCTTGCCCAGTTCGTCCGCCGCGCGGCGCAAGGTGCCCATCATGGCGACCGCGTGCTTCATGTCCAGGCTGTTCAACGGCTCGTCCAGCAGGACGTAGCGCGTGTCCTGGCACAGCACCATGGCCACGAAGGCGCGCTGGCGCTGGCCGCCGGACATCTCGTCCAGGTAGCGGTCGGCAAGCGGCTCCAGATTCAGGTAGGCGATGGCCTGATCGATATGGGCCTTGTCATCCAGCGTCAAGCGCCCGCCCGTGTGCGGATAGCGCCCGAAAGCCACCAGGTCCTTCACCGTGAGCCGCAGCGGCAGGTGGTTGTCCTGGCGCAGGATGGCCAGGCGGCGCGCCAGTTCGCGGCTGTCGGCGCGCGTCACGTCCAGCCCCTCCACCATCACCCGCCCCGCGCTCATCGGCAGCAGCCGGCTGACCATCGAAAGCAGCGTGGACTTGCCCGCGCCGTTGGGCCCGATGATGGCGGTGACCCCGCCCGCGGGAAGGTCGAGGCTGACGTCGTCGATCACCACGGCTTCGCCGTATTGCTTGCTGACGTTCTGGATTTCTATCATCGGCGCCCCCTGCGCAAGATCAGGACGAGGAACATCACGCCGCCCACGAATTCGATCACCACGCTGACCGTGGTGTTCAGCCCCAGCACGCGTTCCAGCAGCGTCTGGCCGCCCACCAGGAAGATGACGCTCAGCAGCGTCGCGGCCGGCACCGTGTACCTGTGCCTGTCGGATCCCATGGCGTGATACGCCAGGTTGCTGACCAGCAGGCCGAAGAAGGTCACCGGCCCGACCAGCGCCGTGGACACCGACACCAGCACGGCGATGGCCGCCAGTGTCAGCATCAGCGTGCGCCGGTAGTCCACCCCCAGGTTGACGGAAATCTCCCGGCCCAGCGCCAGCACGTCGTAGCGGCGCCGCATCCGCCAGATCAGCAGGGACGCGGCGCACACCGCCGCGAATGCGATCGGCAGGAGGCCCACGCGCACCGAATTGAAATTGGCGAACATGCGGTCCTGCAGCACCAGGAATTCGTTCGGATCGATCAGTCGCACCACGAAGCTGGACAGGCTGCGGAACAGCAGGCCGAAGACGATGCCCACCAGCATCATCAGGTGCAGGCTGCGCACGGCGTCGGAAAACAGCCAGCGGAACAGCAGGCAGGCGAACGCCGTCATGGCGCACACCTCCAGCAGGAACGCGGCCACCGGGTGGCTGGCGCTGGCCGCCGCCTGTCCGAATCCGAACACCACCACGGCCTGGATCAGCAGGTACAGGGCGTCGAACCCCATGATGGCGGGCGTCAGGATGCGGTTGTGCGTGATGGTCTGGAACAGCACCGACGACACCGCCACGGCATAGGCCACCAGCAGCATGGCCAGCAGCTTGCCCCCGCGGAACGGGATCACGAACGACCACTGGCCGTTCGCGCCCAGCGTCATGAAGGCGACAACGCAGGCCAGCGCGGCAAGCGCCAGGATCGTCAGGCGCCAGGCCTGCGGCGAGCGGACGGCCGGCAGGGAAAGCGAGGCGTCAGCCAAGGCGGTTCCTCCGCGTGCGCAGCAGCCACAGGAAGAGGACACTGCCCAGCACGCCGACCACCGTCCCGATGGGAATTTCATACGGATGGATGACCAGGCGGCCGATGATGTCGCAGGCCAGCACGAACACGCCGCCCAGAACGGCCACCCACGGGATGGCCCGGCGCATGTTGTCGCCCAGCACCAGGCTGACCGCATTGGGCACGATCAGGCCCAGGAAGGGAATGCCGCCCGCCGTCACGACGACCACGGCGGAAATGGCCGAAACGATCACCAGGCCCACCAGCGTCAGCCGCGCGTGGTTCAGGCCCAGGTTGGACGCAAACTCGCGTCCCATGCCGGCCACGGTGTAGCGGTCGGCGGCCGCATAGGCCGCGCAGGCCAGGCCGAAGCCGATCCACAGCAACTCGTAGCGGCCGCGCAGCACGCCGGAGAAGTCGCCGGTGGTCCAGGCGTGCAGCGACTGCAGCAGGTCAAATCGATAGGCGAAGAATGTCGTGACCGCGTGGATCACGCCGCCCAGGATCAGCCCGATCAGCGGCACGATGAACGGCGTGCGCAGCGGCACGCGCCGCAGCAGCGCCAGGAACAGCAGGGTGCCCGCCAGGGCGAAGCCCGTGGCGGTCAGCATCTTGCCGATCACCGGCGTGTCGGGCGCCAGCAGCGTGACGACCAGGATGCCCAGCGTGGCGGATTCGACGGTGCCGGCCGTCGTGGGCTCTACGAAGCGGTTGCGCACCAGCATCTGCATGATCAGGCCGGCCACCGCCAGCGCCATGCCCGCCAGCAGCAGGGCCAGTGTGCGCGGGATGCGGCTGACCATCAGCAGACGCCAGGCCCGCTCGGCCTCCTCGCCCCCGCTCCAGAGCGCGGCCCACGATATCTGCCCCGCGCCCAGGCTGACGCTGGCCGCGCACAACAGCAGCAACAACGCCAGCACCGCGGCCAGGCCGCCCCAGCCGCTGATCACCCGCCGCCAGTTCATCGGCGGCCCTTCCACGCAACCCGCATGCCGCTTACTTTCCCTGCGCGAGCGCCGCGGCGATCTGGTCCACGTTCTGCTGCATGGCCGTCAGCCCGGCGCTGCCCAGCAGATACCAGTTGAAGCCGTTCAGGTAGACCACGCGCTTGTTCTTCCACGCCTTGGTCGGACGCACCAGTTCGTTGTCCAGCATGCGCTGGGCCGACACGCCCTCGCGGCCGATGGCGGCGTCGCGGTCGATGACGAACAGCCAGTCCGGGTCGGTTTGCGCAATGAACTCGAACGAGATCGCCTGGCCGTGGTTGGACACGTTCAGGCCCGTCGCGGCGGGTTTGACGCCGAAGGCGTCGTGGATCACGCCAAAGCGCGAACCGGGCCCGTAGGCGCTCATCTTGCCGCCGGTCGTCAGCACGATCAAAGCGGTGCCGGCGTTGGCGGCCTTGTCCTTCAGCGACGCGATGGACGCGTCCAGCGCATCCAGCTTTTCCTTGGCCTGCGCCGTCTTGCCGTAGATGGCGGCCAGCGTTTCGGTGTTGCGCTTGACGCTGCCGACCAGGTCCTTGGCGTCGACGGTCAGGTCGACGGTGGGCGCCAGCTTGGACAGCTCGTCATACTTGGGCGCCGAGCGGCCCGCCACGAAGATGAGCTGCGGCGCGGCCGCGTGGATGACCTCGTAGTTGGGCTCGAACATCGTGCCCGCCTTCAGGTAGCGCTGATCCGCGAACTGGCTCAATTGCGGCGGCAGCTTGGCGGCGCTGGGCACGCCCACCGGGTCCACGCCCAGGGCATGCAGGGTGTCCAGCACGGCCAGGTCCAGCACGACCGTCTTGGCCGGATTGACGGGCACGGCAGTCTCGCCGCGGGCGTGCTTGACCGGCAGGGTGGCCTGCGCGGCCCACACGGCGGACGCCGCGCCCAGGATCAGGGCGGCGCCGGCGCGGGCCGCCCAGCGACATGCTTGCTTGGAATTCGTCATTCACATCCTCTCTGTTGCGGGCGCCCGAGGGCGCCCCGTCTTCATCAGAACTTCACGCCCACGCCCAGCCAGTAGCGGCGGCCGTCTTCGACATAGCCGAAGTCGTCGTAGGCGACCTGCTTGTCGAACAGGTTGTAGATGCCGGCATAGACCGACACCGTCTTGTTCACGGCGTACGACCCGCCCAGGTCCACGAAGGTGTAGGACGGGGCCACCAGCGCATCCGAGGACGGACCGGTGACGGGCTGGCTTTCGCGGCCGCGGAAGTTCACGCGCGCCCAGGCCTGCAGCGCATCGGACGGCTGCCAGTTCACGGTGGTGGTGAACAGGTGCTTGGGCAGCTGGTTCAGCGGCTCGCCCTTGTACTGGCCCGACTTCTGCTCGGACTTGGTGAACGTGTAGCTGCTGGTCATGGACCAGTCGGCCGACAGCGGCAGCTTCAGGCTGGCCTCGACGCCGCGCGACACGGCCTTGTCCACGTTCATGTACGTGGTCGGATTCGCGCCGAACTGGTTGGGGCCGTCGGTGCACTGCGACAGCGGGCACGCCACGCGGGTGATCTTGTCCTTGAAATCGTTGTTGAAGAGCGTCAGGCCGGCGTTCAGGCCCGCGCCGTCGTCATAGATCAGGCCGATTTCCTGGGTCACCGACTTCTCGGGCGTCAGGTCCGGGTTGCCGTACATGTTGCCGCCGCGGCTGGTCTGGCCCCAGCCGGCCACCGTCTGGCGCAGGTCGGGCGCACGGAAACCCGTGGAGACGCCCCCCTTCAGGGTCCAGCGCTCGGCCATGTGCCACACGCCGTACAGGCGCGGGCTGAAGTGGCTGCCGAAGTTCTCGTCCTCGTCCATGCGCAGGCCGCCGGTGACCGCGAAGCTCTCGGTCAGGCGCCATTCGTCCTCGGCAAACAGGGCCCACTGGTAGCGTTCCACCTTGTTCGGGCCGCCGGCCAGCTGGTTGCCGGTCTGGTCGTTCAGGCGCTGGTTCAGATAGCTGCCGCCCAGGGTCAGCATGTGCGAACCCAGCGGCAGCGTCCAGGACGTCTGCAGGTCCAGGTTCTTGATTTTCATCTGGCGCGAGCGGTTGTCGAACTCTTCCTGCTGCACATAGCTGTCCGACACGCCCCAGCCCCAGCGCCCGGTGTGCGACAGCGCCCACTTGCCGCTGCGGTAATCGGTTTCCGACGACGCCGGGCAGCCCGTGCGCGGGCAGGCCGTGCCGGGCGGCAGCGGCTCGACGGTCTTGCCCAGCGTGTCCTGGAACTTCTGGCGCATCGTGGTCGCTTCCAGCACGACGTCGTGGTCGCGGTTGGGCGTCAGCGCCAGCTTGGCGGTCACGCTCTCGGCATTGCGCTTGCGATAGCCGTTGTAGATGTTGTCTTCGTCGCGCTGCGTGGCCTGGCCGTAGATCTGCAGGCCCAGCAGGTCGTTCTTGATCGGGCCGGCCAGGTAGAAGTTGCCCTGGTAGATGTCGCCCGACTTGCTGCTCTCCTGGATCGTCGTATCCATGCGGATTTCGCCGTGCCACTCGTCCGGGACCTTGCGCGTGATGATGTTGATCACCCCGCCCATGGCGTCCGAGCCGTACAGCGAAGACATCGGGCCGCGCACCACTTCAATGCGCTCGATGGCCGACAGCGGCGGCGTCCAGCCGCCCTCGACGCCCGTCGAATCCGAGTTGGTGCGGGTCTCGCGGGAGTTCTGGCGCTTGCCGTCGATCAGGATCAGCGTGTATTTCGGGCCCATGCCGCGCAGGCTGATGTCCTGGCGGTCGCCGCCGCCCGTCACGATGACGCCCGGCACTTCCACCAGCGCGTCGTTCAGGTCGCGGTAGAACTTCTTGTCCAGGTCTTCGCGCGTGATGACGCTGATCGAGGCCGGCGCATCGCGGATTTCCTGCTCGAAACCGCTTGCCGTCACGACCACGGTGTCCATCGTCCGCGTGGTGTCCGCCTGCTGGGCCCAGACAGCCGCGGGCGCCATGCCCAGTCCCGCGGCGCACAAGGCGGCGGCCAGTTGCGTGCGCGACGCGACGATGCGCTGGCCGGCGGCCAGATCTTTGCTGCTCATGATTCCGACTACTCCCGTCCCCGGATGGCGCCCCGCCCCACGCGCGGCGCCGCTCCGGCTTCCCATTTATTAATGAAAACTATTCTCATATTAGAATTGGGGCTGGCGGAACCCGGCAACACGCTTTCCGCAACTTTTATCTTCTTTGCACTTCTTGACACTCCGGCGCGCGGCCTTCGGCCACACTGCCGGATGCAGGAAGCCCACGACGCATGCCTTTCAATCCCTCAACGATGGCGCGCCGCATACTCCTGATCGACGACGACGTCGAACTGGCGCAGATGCTGCGTGAATACCTCGAACCCAATCACTGCCAGCTCACGCTGGCCCATACCGGCGCCCAGGGACTTGCCCTGCTGGCGCAGGACGACGTCGACCTGGTGCTGCTTGACCTGATGCTGCCCGACGGCAACGGCCTGGACCTGCTCAAGCACTACCGGCAGCGCTCGCGCCGCCCCGTCATCATGTTCACGGCGCACGGCGGCGAGACCGACCGCGTGCTGGGATTGGAATTCGGCGCCGACGACTACCTGGCCAAGCCCTTCAGCCCGCGCGAGCTCAAGGCCCGCATCACGGCCGTGCTGCGCCGTTTCGAAGAAGCGCCCGGCGGCGCGGCGCCCCGGCTGAACCTGGGGGCTCTGTCGCTGGACCCGGCCACCGGGCGCGCGCGCCTGGGCGCGGACGAAGTCCTGCTGACCGGCGCCGAGCAGCGCATCCTGGAGATCCTGATGCGCGCGCCGGGCCAGGTGATCGCGCGCGACCAGATCGGGCTGTACGCGCTGGGGCGCGCGCCGGACCGCTACGACCGCAGCATCGACACCCACATCAGCAGCCTGCGCAAGAAGCTGCGCCTGGACCAGGGCGCCGACACGCTGTCCATCCGCAACCTGCGCGGCCTGGGCTACGTGCTGGCCGGCGCCGCGTGATGGTGCGCCTGCCCGCCCGCTCGCTGTTCTGGCGCGCCTTCCTGACCTTCTGGGGCGCCATGGCGGTCATCCTGGTGTGCGGCATGGTGCTGACCGCCGCGGTCGCCTGGTACCGCTTCAATTCGCTGGACGGCCTGAATCCCGCCAACCTGACGCGCGACGCCGCCCAGGTGGCGCGCACGCAGGGCGAGGCGGGGCTGGAGCGCTGGGTCCGCGCCATGGACGACAACTACTCGGCCCTGAAGATCTACATCATGGACGCGCAGGATGCGGACATCCTGGGCCGCCGCCTGCCCACCCGCCTGCACGACTGGCTGGTGGCCTACCGCGCGGGACCGGACCGGTCCGCGCAGGCGGACTACCAGCCCGCCGATCCCGCCGTCGAACGCGTGTCCTGGTGGGAGCCCCAGCTTCTGACCCTGCCGGACGGGTCGGAATTGCTGATGCTGTTCCTGCCCTTCGATTCGTCGCGCTGGGAAGTCCTGGCGCTCTCGCCCGTGGCGCTGGCCCTGCTGCTGTTCGCGCTGGCGGTGACCGCCCCGTTCTGCTGGGCGCTGACGCGCCACGTCACCGCGCCGCTGGCGCAGCTGCGCGAAACCACGCAGGCGCTGGCAGCCGGGCGCCTGGAAACCCACACGCCGCCCAAGCTGGCCAGGCGCCGCGACGAACTCGGCATGCTGGCGCGCGATTTCGACGCCATGGCGGCGCGCCTGAAGACGCTGGTGGACACGCGGGAACAACTGCTGCACAACGTCGCGCATGAACTGCGCTCGCCGCTCGCGCGCCTGCGGCTGGCGGCGGAACTGGCGCGGCGCAACGACGAACGGCGCGACCTGCAGCTGGACCGCATCGAACGCGAATGCGAGCGCCTGGATGCGCTGGTGGGCAACACCCTGCGGCTTGCCCGCGTGGGCGCGCTGCCCGCGCCCACCGAACCGCTGGACCTGTCGGAAGTCGTGTCGGGCGTGGTGGACGACGCCCGCTACGAAGCCGAAGGCCGCCACATCCGCATCGCGTGGGACACGCCGCCGCCGGTCCATATCGCCGGCGACCGCGACAGCCTGGCCAGCGCCATTGAAAACGTGCTGCGCAACGCGCTGCGCTTCGCCCCCGCGCACAGCGTGATCCGGGTGCGCCTGCTGATCAGCGCAAGCGAAGCCAGTGTCGAGATCGAGGACCGCGGCCCCGGCGTCGCCGCGCAGGACCTGGCGTCGCTGTTCGAGCCCTTCTACCGCACGGCGTCATCGACGGCAGCGCCAGGCAGCGGCGCCGGGCTGGGCCTGTCCATCGCACAGGCCGCGATCGCCGCGCACAAGGGGGCCATCTCCGCGCGCAACGTTTCGCCGCAGGGCCTGAGCGTGCGCATGGAGCTGCCGCTGCTGCCGGCCCCGCAAGCGTAAGCCCCGCAAAAGCGGGGCCGCCGCGCGGCAACCGCCGCCACGGCGCTGCCTTCGACCAAAGTCTGATTGCTATTCGGAATCCGCCAGAATCGCCGCCGGCAGCCTGGGCAGGACGCGCATGGCATTGGCGGACGTGGCGTGCGCCACCTGCGCCGGCGTGATCCCGCGCAGTTCGGCCAGCACCTGGGCGATGCGCGCCAGCTCGCCGGGACGATTGCGGCGCTGGGGCGGGTGCAGCCAGGCGGGCGGAATATCGGGCGCATCGGTTTCCAGCACCAGGTGCTCCAGCCCCACGTCCACCGCGTGGCGGCGGATCTGGAGCGCCCGTTCGTAGGTCATGGCGCCGCCCATGCCCAGCGCGAAGCCGTGGTCCACAAACGCCTGCGCCTGCTGGGCGCTGCCGTTGAAGGCGTGCGCAATGCCGCCGATGGGGCCATGGCGGCGCAGGTGCTTGAGCAGGATGTCCTGGGATTTGCGCACGTGCAGCAGCACGGGCAGGCCGAACTCGGCGGCCATGGCCAACTGCGCGGCATAAAACCGTTCCTGGCGTTCGCGCGGTTCCCCGGACGAGATGTCGGGCACGAAGAAATCCAGGCCGATTTCCCCGATGGCGACAAAGCGCGGGTCTCCCAGCGATTCGCGGATCGCCTCGCGCAGCGCATCCAGGTCGGCGTCGGCCGCGCGCTGCACGTACAGCGGATGGATGCCCAGCGCGTAAGCGCCCCCGGCGACCTTGCCCGCCAGGTCGCGCACCACCGCGAAATTGGCGCGCTCGATGGCGGGAATGACGATGGCCTGGACCCCGGCCTCGGCGGCGTGGTCGGCCACCTGTTCGCGGTCGGCGTCGAACTCCGCGGCGTCCAGGTGGCAATGGGTGTCGATGAGCATGGGCGCGTCCTCCTGGCCTGGATTATCCGCCCGTCCGGACCGAACGGGGATCACCCCGAAACCAGCCGGCCGTTTTCCATCAGCAGTTGGCGGTCGGCGCGGGCGGCCAGTTCGGGATCGTGCGTCACGATGGCAAATGCCGTCCCCGATTCCTGGTTCACCCGGGTGAGCAGTTCGAACATATTGTGCGCCGTGTGCCGGTCCAGGTTGCCCGTGGGCTCGTCGGCCAGCACGCACACCGGGCGCGTCACCAGGGCGCGCGCCAGCGCGACGCGCTGCCGCTCGCCGCCGGACAGCTGCCCCGGAAAATGGCCTTCGCGCGCGGACAGGCCCACCAGGTTCAGGACCTCGCGCGCCGCCTCGCGCGCCTTGTCGCGGTTTTCGCGGCGCACGATGAGCGGCATCGCCACGTTGTCCAGGGCCGAGAACTCGGCCAGCAGGTGGTGGAACTGGTAGACGAAACCCAGGCTGCGGTTGCGCACCGCGCTTTTCCGGGCCTCGGACAGGCCGACGGCCAACTGCCCGTCGACGGACACCGAACCGCTGGTGGGCACGTCCAGCAGGCCCAGGATGTGCAGCAAGGTGCTCTTGCCCGAGCCCGACGCGCCGACAATGGCGACCATCTCGCCACGGGCGACGGACAGGCTGACGTTGCTCAGAACTTCGATGCGGGCGGGGCCTTCGTCGTAGATTTTGACGATATTGTCGGCCTGCAGGGCTGGCGTCAGGGTATCAGTCATGGCGCAGCACCTGTGCGGGTTGCAGGCGCGATGCGCGCCAGCTCGGATACAAGGTCGCCAGCAGCGACAACACCAGCGACGTCACGCCGATCGTGACGATGTCGCCAATCTGGGGATCGGACGGCAGCGCGCTGATGAAATAGATCTCGCGCGGCAGGAAATGCACGCCCAGCATGCGCTCGATGAAGGGCACGATCACGTCGACGTTGTAGGCGATGGCGATGCCGCCGGCCACGCCCAGCAACGTGCCGATCACGCCGATCAGCGCGCCCTGCACCAGGAAGATGCGCGCCACTTCGCCCGGACCCGCGCCCAGCGTGCGCAGGATGGCGATATCCGATTGCTTGTCCTTCACGGCCATGACCAGCGACGACAGCAGGTTGAACGCCGCCACCGCGACGATCAGCGCCAGGATCAGGAACATCATGCGCTTTTCGGTCTGCACCGCCGCGAACCAGGTGCGGTTGTTGCGCGACCAGTCGCTGGCCATCACGTACGGCGGCAGGACGTTGCGCAGCTCGGCCGCCACTTCGGGGGCCTTCTGCATGTCGGCGATCCGCAGGCGCACGCCGGCCGTGCCGCTATCGCGGAACACCCGGGCCGCGTCGTCGTTGTCGATGAACGCCAGCGACGAATCGTATTCATAGTGGCCGGAGGAAAACACCCCCACCACGGTGAACTGGCGCATGCGCGGCGCGAAACCCGCCGGGCTGATCGAACCCTGCGGCGCCATCATCAGCAGCGTGTCGCCCACCTTGACGCCCATGCCGTCGGCCAGTTCGTTGCCCAGCACCACGCCAAAGCCGCCGGGCTTGAGATCGGTCAGTTTGCCGGACACCATCTGCCGGGGCAGGTCGGACACATTGCCCTCGTTGGTCGGATCGATGCCGCGCACCTGCGCGCCGCGCAAGGCCTGCCCCCGCACCAGCATGCCCTGCGCCGCCACGAAGGGCGCCCCCGCCTTGACCTCGGGGTTGCGTTCGGCGGCGGTGGCGAACTGCTGCCACTGCTCGAGCACCCGCTCCGGCGAGGCGCCGGGAATGTAGAGTTCAATGTGCGGCAGCACCGACAGCATGCGGTCGCGCACTTCCTTCTGGAATCCGTTCATCACGGACAGCACCACGATCAGGGCAGCGACGCCCAGCGCGATGCCGGCCATGGAACTGGCGGCGATGAAGGAGATGAAGCGATCGCGGCGCCCGCGTCGCTGGCGGATTCGGGCCAACCCGGCATAGCGGGCGCCTATCCATAGTTCGTAGGGTATTTTCAGCACGTGCGCATTATTGCATTAACCGCCCGAAAATCCGCCCGCGGATGTGCGGTTGGGAGACGAGGCGTGACAACGTATGGCAGTTGTCGCCGCCGCTAAGTTCCCCTTGGCGCCCCGGTCTACAATCGCGGCCATGCTGATCGTCATTCCGGGCGCCCTGCCCGACCTCCCCGTCGCCGCCGAACTGGCCAAGCTGCTGCCGGAACGCGCACCTACCCTGCACGGCTGGCTGCAGGCCGGCGCCGCCCGGCCCCAGGCCTACGACCTGCGTGCGCACGGCTGCACGGCATTCGAATCCTGGCAGCTGGAGCGCGCCGGCTACGTGCCCGAACCGGGCCTGCTCCAAGGCGCGGGCCTGGGTCCGCTGCTGGCCGGCGGCCCGGACGACGGGCAGGCCGTCTGGCTGGCCGAACTGGTCCATCTGGCGTTGGGCACCGACCAGGCCACCCTGCTCGATCCCGGCGCGATGGACCTGCGCGCGCAGGAAACGGCAGCCCTGCTGGAGACGGCCCGCCCCGTGTTCGAAGACACCGGCTTCGCGGTTGAGGCCCTCTCGCCCGAGCGCTGGCGCCTGCGGCTGCCGGAAGGCCTGCGTCCGCAGACCGCCAGCCCGATGGCCGTGGCCGGACAACGCCTGGACGCCTGGTGGCGCCAGGACGCCGAAACCCGCCCGTGGCGTCGCCTGCTCAATGAAATACAGATGACGTGGCACGGCCACCCCGTGAACGACGACCGCGCGGCGCGCGGCCTGCCTCCGGTGAACGCGCTGTGGCTATACGGCGGCGGCAGGCCCTGGACGGCAGCCAAGGCGGGGCCGGCGCAAGTGCTGACCAGCCTGGACGCGCCCCAGCGGGCCGGCGACTGGGCCGCCTGGCTGGATGCCCTGACCGAACTCGATGCGCAGCATCTGCGTCCGCTGGCCGGCCCCAAGGGCCTGCCCGCCACGCCCGTGGAACTGTTGCTGCTGGGCAATGACCGCAAGGTCGCCCTGGACCTGAAACCGCGCGGGGGCCTGCTCGGCTTGCTGCCCGCGCCCAAGAAAAACTGGAGCGCCTGGTGGTCTCACCCCGCTTAACCATCCGTCCGGCCGATCTGGCCGCCTGCCACGTCCTGGAAGCCTCGGGCATCCATCCGCTGCTGGCCCGCCTGTGGGCCGCGCGCGGCGTCACGCACCCCGACCAGACCCGCCTGGCCTGGCCGTCGCTGCTGCCCCCCGCGGGCCTCACGCATTCGGCGCATGCCGCCGGCGTGCTGGCCGACGCCATCCAGGCCGGCAAGAAGCTGCTGATCGTGGCCGACTACGACTGCGACGGCGCCACCGCCTGCGCGGTCGGCCTGCGCGCCCTGTCCGCCATGGGCGCCGACGTCGACTTCCTGGTGCCCAACCGCTTCGAAACCGGCTACGGGCTGTCTCCGGCCGTGGTGGACCTGGCCTGCCGTCACCGCGCCGGCAAGCCCGACATCATCATCACGGTCGACAACGGCATCGCCAGCGTGGACGGCGTGGCCGCGGCCAATGCGGCCGGCATCGGCGTGGTCATCACCGACCACCACCTGCCGGGCGACACCCTGCCCGACGCCCTGGCCATCGTGAATCCCAACCAGCCGGGCTGCGGTTTCCCGTCCAAGAACCTGGCCGGCGTGGGCGTCATCTTCTACATGATGCTGGCCCTGCGCGCCGAACTGCGCCGCCGCGGCGTCTATGCACCGGACGGCGGCCCGCGCCTGGACGCGCTGTCCGACCTGGTGGCGCTGGGCACCGTGGCCGACGTGGTCAAGCTCGACGCCAACAACCGCCTGCTGGTCACGCAGGGCCTGCAGCGCATGCGCAGCGGCCGGCTGCAGCCGGGGCTGCGCGCGCTGTTCGCCGTCGCCGGGCGCGAACCGCGCAGCGCCAACGGCTTCGACCTGGGCTTTGCGCTGGGTCCGCGCATCAACGCAGCCGGCCGGCTGGCCGACATGAGCCTGGGCATCGCCTGCCTGACCACCGACGACGAGGCGCAGGCGCTCGAAATGGCGCGCGAACTCGACAACATTAACCGCGAACGCCGCACGATCGAAGCCGAAATGCGCGAACAGGCGCTGGCCGCCATGGAAGAGCCCAATGCGGCGGCGGGCGCCACCGTCTGCGTGTTCGACCCGGGCTGGCACCAGGGCGTCGTGGGGCTGGTGGCCTCGCGCCTGAAGGAAAAATTCTGGCGCCCCACCCTGGCCTTCGCGCCCGCCGGCGACGACGAGATCCGCGGCTCGGGCCGCTCGATTCCCGACGTGCACCTGCGCGACGCGCTGGATCTGGTGTCCAAGCGCCATCCCAACCTGATCCGCAAGTTCGGCGGCCACGCCATGGCGGCGGGCCTGACGCTGGGCAAGGCCGACTTTGCCGCGTTCGCGCCCGCCTTCGACGCCGCCGTGCGCGAACTCACGGGGCGCGACGCCTTCGAGCCCGTCATCGAAACCGACGGCTCGCTGGAAACGGGCTACGCCAACGCCGACGTGGCCGGCATGCTGCAGCAGCAGGTCTGGGGCGCGGGCTTCGCCGCGCCGCTGTTCCTGGACGAATTCGTCGTGCGCAACCAGCGCCTGGTCGGCGAAAAGCACCTGAAGCTGTCGCTGGAACGCGGCCACCAGCGCTTTGACGCCATCTGGTTCGGCCACGACCAATCCCTGCCGGAACACATCCAGGCCGCCTACCGCCTGGAACAGAACGTCTGGAACGGCATGGTGTCCGTGCAACTGGTCATCGAACACGCCGGGTGACGGCGACAAAGCCGCCTCTGCATGCGTTCGTCAGCGGCGCGGGCTGCGCCAGCGCCGCCACCGCCGCCCGCCGTCGCAAAAGCGATCCGTCCCCCCTCTGCCGCCCTGGTCCCGCGAACTTGGCCCAACCACGGTAAAATGCCAGGTTTCGCACAAAAGTCATCAGGACAGGATCATCATGGAAGCCGAACGTCAGAACCAGCTCGCAGCCCGCCTCGCCGACTACGCGGAGCGCGAACAGGCTCTACGGAGGTATCTTTGACTACGATGCCAAAGCTGAACGCCTGCACGTCGTAAACGCCGAACTCGAAGACCCAGCCGTCTGGAACGACCCCAAGCACGCCCAGGACCTGGGCCGTGAAAAGAAGTCGCTCGAGGACGTGGTGGAAACGCTCTCGCGCCTGAACTCCGGGCTCGCCGACTCGAACGAACTCTTCGAGCTGGCCGCCTCAGACGACGACAGCGCCACGCTCGAATCCATCGAAAAAGACACCGACGCGTTCCAGCAGACGCTGGAAAGCCTCGAGTTCCGCCGCATGTTCTCCAATCCGGCCGATCCCCTGAACTGCTTCCTGGACATCCAGGCGGGCGCGGGCGGCACGGAAGCCCAGGACTGGGCCTCGATGCTGCTGCGCCAGTACCTGAAGTACGCCGAACGCAAGGGCTTCAAGGCCGAGATCCTTGAAGAATCCGACGGCGAAGTCGCGGGCATCAAATCGGCCACGATCAAGATCGAAGGCGAGTACGCATTCGGCTACCTGCGCACCGAAACCGGCGTGCACCGCCTGGTCCGCAAGAGCCCCTTCGACTCCTCCGGCGGCCGCCACACGTCGTTTGCCAGCGTGTTCGTGTATCCGGAAGTCGACGACTCGTTCGAAGTCGATGTGAACCCCGCCGACCTGCGCGTGGACACCTACCGCGCCTCCGGCGCGGGCGGCCAGCACATCAACAAGACCGACTCGGCGGTTCGCCTGACCCACATCCCCACCGGCATCGTCGTGCAGTGCCAGAACGACCGTTCGCAGCACCGCAACCGCGCCGAAGCCATGCAGATGCTGAAGTCCAAGCTCTACGAACTGGAAATGCGCAACCGCATGGCCGAACAGCAGAAGCTGGAAGACTCCAAGACCGATGTGGGCTGGGGCCACCAGATCCGTTCCTACGTGCTGGACCAGAGCCGCATCAAGGACCTGCGCACGAACGTCGAAATCTCCAACACGCAGAAAGTGCTGGACGGCGACCTGGATCCCTTCATCCAGGCCAGCCTCAAGCAAGGCGTCTAAGTTCCGCGATTCTTCCCCGCTCACGCACCCCGAGGTCCACGAATGTCTGACACCATCGCAATTCTGACCGGCGCTTCCCGCGGCATCGGCGCCGCCATGGCGCGCGGCCTGGCCAAACCCGGCACCCGCCTGATCACCCTGGCGCGCCGCGAAGACCCCGAGCTCGCTGCCTACGCGCGCTCGCAGGACGCGCACCTGGAACAGCTGTCCGTGGACCTCTCGGACCTGAGCGCGGCCGAATCCGCCGCCGAACGCATCTGCGCCGCGCTGCCGCGCGACGCGAAGCGCTACCTGCTGATCAACAATGCCGGCACGGTGCACCCCGTGGCCCGTACCGACGCGCTCACCGACGCCGCGGCCATCACCGCCGCCTTCAACCTGAACGTCACCGCCGTCATGCTCCTCACCGCGCGCTTCCTGGCCGCCGTGGCGGACATCAAGGCCGACCGCCGCGTGCTGAACATCTCCTCCGGCGCGGGCCGCAACCCGAACGCCGGCTGGGGCGTGTACTGCGCCACCAAGGCCGCGCTGGACATGCATGCGCGCGTGGTCAAGCAGGAACAAGGCGCCGACGGCGCCCGCATCGTCGCGCTGGCCCCCGGCATCGTCGACACCGACATGCAGGCCGCCATCCGCGCCAGCTCCGTCGAAAGCTTCCCGGCGCTGGCCAAATTCCAGGACTTCCACGCCACCGGCAAGCTGTCCTCGCCCGCCAACGTGGCCTCCCGCATCCTCGCCTACCTGGATCGCGAAGATTTCGGCACGACCGAAATCGACGACATCCGCAATTACGACTGATCCTCCCCACCATGACCGACCACTCGACCACTCCGGCTCCCGCCCAGGACGAAAACCGCTTGATCGCCGAACGGCGCGCCAAGCTGGCCAAACTGCGCGAAACCGGGGTCGCGTACCCCAACGATTTCGTTCCGGACGCCCGCGCCGCCGCCCTGCATGACCAGTACGACAGCCAGGAGCAGGAAGCCCTGGCCGCCGCCGCCGTCACCGTCAAGGTCGCCGGCCGCATGATGCTCAAGCGCGTCATGGGCAAGGCCAGCTTCGCCACGCTGCAGGACAGCACCGGCCGCATCCAGATCTACCTCGATCGCGGCACGCTGGGCGAAGACAACTACGCCGCGTTCAAGCAATGGGACATCGGCGACATCATCGCGGTCGAAGGGTCGGTCTTCAAGACCAACAAGGGCGAACTGTCGGTGCACGCCGCCACGGCGCGCCTGCTGTCCAAGTCGCTGCGCCCCCTGCCGGACAAGTTCCACGGCGTGGCCGACCAGGAACTGCGCTACCGCCAGCGCTACGTCGACCTGATCATGACGGACGCCACGCGCCGCACCTTCGAGGCGCGCAGCAAGGCCGTGGGCAGCATCCGCCAGTTCATGCTGAACGCGGGCTTCCTCGAAGTCGAAACCCCCATGCTGCACCCGATCCCGGGCGGCGCGGCGGCCAAGCCCTTCGTCACGCACCACAATGCGCTGGACATGGAAATGTTCCTGCGCATCGCGCCCGAGCTCTACCTCAAGCGCCTGATCGTGGGGGGCTTCGAACGCGTCTTCGAAGTCAACCGCAACTTCCGCAATGAAGGCGTCAGCCCGCGCCACAATCCCGAATTCACGATGATGGAGTTCTACGCAGCCTTCGCGGATTACCGCTGGCTCATGGACTTCACCGAGGAACTGATCCGCCAGGCCGCCATCTCGGCCACCGGCAGCGCCGTCCTGACTTACGGCGAACGCGAGCTGGACCTGTCCAAGCCCTTTGACCGCCTGACCATCTGCGAAGCCATCCTCAAGTATGCGGACGGCTACACGCAGGCGCAGCTGGACGATCCGGCCTTCGTGCGCGCGGAACTCAAGAAGCTCGGCGCCGACGCCGACGGCCCCGTGCTGTCCCGCGCCGGCCTGGGCGCGCTGCAGCTGGCGCTGTTCGAAGAGACCGCCGAAGCCAAGCTCTGGAACCCCACGTACATCATCGACTACCCGGTGGAAGTCTCGCCCCTGGCGCGCGCCTCCGACACCCGCGAAGGCATCACCGAGCGCTTCGAGCTCTTCATGACCGGCCGCGAAATCGCCAACGGCTTCTCGGAACTCAACGACCCCGAAGACCAGGCCGAACGCTTCCGCTCGCAGGTCGAAGCCAAGGACGCCGGCGACGAAGAAGCCATGTTCTACGACGCCGACTACATCCGCGCGCTGGAATACGGCATGCCCCCGACGGGCGGCTGCGGCATCGGCATCGACCGCCTGGTCATGCTGCTGACCGACAGCCCCAGCATCCGCGACGTCATCCTCTTCCCGCACCTGCGCCGTGAAGACTAAGCCGCTGACGGCATCATGATCTTCAAGATCCTGATGCTGCTGCTGGTTGCGGCGGGGCTGATCTACTGGATCAAGCAGCCCCGCGGCATCCAGCCCGGCGCGCCCTACCGGACGGCGCCCGCGCGCCGGCCGGCATTCATCGCGCTATGCGTCGCCACGGCCATCTCGCTGGTCGCGGCGATCCTGACCGCCGTGCTGTGGGCGGGCAGCGTCGCCGGCGGCGTCACCGGCGGCGGCTACCGCGGCGAAGCCGATTTCCTGCTACCCGTTTCCGGCTCGCTGCTGGCGCTGTCCGTCGCTTGCGCGGTGGGTGCGTTTCTCAAGCGGCGCGGCTGACCGCCCTGTCCCGGATCACCCCGCGTCATGGCCGCTGGCCATGTCCCATACCTTCTGGGCGATCGGATTCTTCTGTTCCTCGATGATGTGGGCCATCAGTCCCACCGACCGGCCTATCATCGTCAGCGCCTTGCCCAGTTCGGGCGTCAGCCCCATGTCCAGCACGATGGCGCCCTTCGCGCCCGTGGCGTTGAGCGGAATCTTGCGGCCCGACAGCCGCGCCGCGGCGGCGGCCAGTTCGACTGCAAAACGCGAATAGTTGCCGTAATAGCCGCATTCCCTGGCGATCTCGAACATCTTTTCGCAACGCGGGTCGCCATCCACGTGTATCGGATGCCCGACGCCCGGGATCTTGCGCTTGGCCGCCTTGTTCGCCTTGACGCAATCCTCGGCGTAGCGGCGCAACTCCTCGTCGGTGTAGCTTTCCTGGACGGGCAAGGCATCGCGCAGGAAGCGGGCGGCATACTCGATCACCCCCAGGAAACGGCTGCCTGCGCCCAAGAGGCCCGCGGCCAGGGCTCCCTGCATGGCCTCCGGCGCCCCATGCAGCGTCAGCCGCGCCGACAGCGCACTGGGCGTCAGCCCGTGATCCGTCGCGCTCACCAGGAACAGGTTGAGCATGCGCTTGAGCTGCGGCGAGGGAAACTCGCCCAGCAGCTCCAGCGCCAGCACGTCGATGAAGTCCCGGTTGAACAGGTCGTGGACCAGGTCATGGCCACGCACCAGGATGGAATGGGCGTCGCCGCCGCCGATCTTGCTGTCGAACATCTGAAATCTCCGTATCTGTTTTCCCGGTCCGCTATTCGATGACTGCATCGAGCGCCACGACCCCGCGGCCCTCATCCAGCACGACCAGCGGATTCACTTCCAGCGATTGCACACCATCGCCCAGGGCGCAAAACAAGGCCGCGATGCGCTGAACCGCGTCCACCAGGGCCGCCCTGTCCCGCGCCGGCAGTCCGCGATGGCTCGCCAGGCGCCTGGCGATGCGCGTCTTGCCCAGCGCCTCGTCGATGCGCGCCCGGCCGGCCGGAAGATGGCAACGCGCCACATCGGCGTCGACCTCGACCCAGACGCCGCCGGCGCCGATGGTCAGCACCGGCCCGAAGACCGCGTCCCGGTGCACGCCAACCAGCATCTCGACGCCGTCCACCACCATTTCCGATACCAGCACGCCGCGTATGGCCTGTTGCGGCACCTCGTGCCGCGCGGCGTTGTCCAGAATGCGCGCGAACGCCTCGCGCACCTCGTCCTCATCGCGCAAGCGCAACTGCACGCCGCCGATCTCGCTCTTGTGCAGCACGCCGTCGGCCACCAGCTTGAGCGCCACGGGAAAACCGATCGAGCGCGCCGCCGCGGCCGCGTCGTCAGCCGTGCCGGCCTGGGCCTCCTTGGGCGAACGCACCCCGAATTGCGATAGCAGCGCCTTGGCCTGCGATTCGTTGCACGGCGCCTGAAAGGCGGGCGCCACGGCGGGCAAACCTTCCGGCAACGCTTCCGGCGCGCCGTCCGCGGGCAGGCCCGCGTACCAGCTGACGCGCTTGAGCGCCTGCATCGCATTGCGCAGGCTGTAGACGGGCGCGAAGCCCTCCTGGATGAGGAGATCATGGGCCGGCCCCCGGCGGCTGCTCATCCAGACAGGGACGAACGCCTTGGCCCCGCCCTGCGCAACGGCCAGCATGTTGCGCACCAGGCCCTCCGTGCTGGCCGAATAGTTCGACGTGATGGGATAAAGCACCGCATCGACGCCCGGGTCCGCGAACAGCGGAGCCAGGCAGCGCCTGGCCAGGTCCGGATCCACCAGCGCCTTGGTCGTCAGGTCGACGGGATTGGTCAGCGCCGCGTAGGCCGGCGCGTGGCGCGCCATCTCGGCCACCGTCTCGCTGGCGAGCTGGGCCATGGCCAGGCCGGCTTCGCCCACCTTGTCGGCCGACAGCACACCCGCGCCCCCGGACGACGAATACACGCAGACGTTGCGCAGGCTGCGCACGCCCACGCGCGACAGCAGGCTGGCCACGTCCAGCAGTTCATCCAGGTCCTCCACGCGGATGACGCCGTATTGCGCGAACACGGCGTCATTCACCGCGTCTTCGCCGGCCAGCGATGCCGTGTGCGACTGCGCGGCCTTCTTGCCGAAATCCGAACGGCCGATCTTCAACGCGATCAGCGGCTTGCCCGCGCGGCGAGCCGCCGCCGCGGCCGCGATGAACCGGGGACCGCTCCCGATGCCCTCCATGACCGTGCAGATCAGGTCGGTTCCGGAATCATGGGCCAGCCAGTTGATGAAGTCCGCGCTGTCCAGGTCCAATTCGTTGCCCGTGGAGAACCAGCGCGAAAAGCAGACGCCCCGCTCATTGCCCTGCATGAGCGAGCGGCCCAGCCCGCCGCCCTGGGTGACCAGGCCGATGCGCGACAGCACGCCAGTGCGGCCATCGTTGCGGAATTCGGTGGAGAAGGTCAGGCCCAGGCGCGGCGCCAGCATCGTCATGCCCGCGCAGTTGGGGCCGTAGAGGCGCATGCCGGCGCCGCGCGCCACCGCAAGCATCTCGGCTTCCACCGTACGTCCGGCATCGCCCAGTTCCGCGAAACCGCCCGTGAACACGATGACGTAGCGCACGCCCTTCTCCGCGCAGGCGCGCAGCGTGGCAACGGCGGCATCGGCCGGCACCAGCAGCAAAGCCACGTCGATTCCCCGAACAGGCACGTCGGCCACGCTCGCATGCAAGGCCTTGCCCAAGAGCTCTCCGCCCCTGGGGTTGACCAGATACACTTCGCCGTCGAAATCCGAATGCTGCAGCACGTTGACCACGGTCGTGTGGCCCAGCGTTCCGGGCGTCGTGGATGCGCCCACGATCATCACCGACCGCGGCCGCGTCAGCTCGACCAGATCGTCGAAGCGGACATCGGGATCAAATGGGGAAACGCTTGCGCTCATGGAGCCTCCTTTCTGCATTTCATCAGCGTCGTCCATTCCGTTTCCGCGACGACCTCGCCGTTCTGGTTCTTTACCGTGCGCAGCATCGTCACCCGGCCAGTGCCGGGCCGCTTCTGCGACAGGGCTTTCTCGCCGATGCGCAGCTCGACGTGCAGGGTGTCGCCGATGAGCACGGGCTTGCGCCACTGGCACCGCAGTTCGGTCAGCGCGAGCCGGGTGCCGTCCATCAGGCGGTACACCGGCATGCGCGTGGTCAGGCCCGAGGCGATCGCCAGGGTCAGCAGGCCGTGAGCGGCACGCTGGCCAAAAGGATGGGCGGCGGCGAACACCGCGTCCGTGTGCAGCGCGTTGTAGTCCCCCGACAGGCCGGCAAACTGCACCACGTCGGCCTCCGTTACGGTGCGGCGCGGACTCTCCCAGGCCTGCCCCGGCGCGAGGTCCTCGAAGTACAGGCGCCGGCCCAGGTGTTCGTCCAGATCGAAAGGCGCGGTCATGCGTAGCGCCCTCCCGTCACGTGCACGGTTTCACCCGTGGTGAAACCAGCCAGCCTGGATGCCAGGAAGGCCACCGTGGCGGCCACGTCCGACGGATCGCCCAGGCGGCCGACCGGCGTATTGGACTTGGCCCGTTCCGTGAGTTCTTCAAAATCGGGGCGCTGCTGCATGCGGGGGGTGGAGATGACGCCGGGCGCGACCGCATTGGCCGTGATGCCGAACTTGCCCGACTCCAGGGCCAGGGAACGGGTGAATCCGATCAGCCCGGCCTTGGCCGCCGAGTAGTTGGTCTGCCCCGGATTGCCCAGGTGGGCACGCGACGCGATATTGATGACGCGCCCGAAGCGGCGTTCCATCATCAGCGGCAACACGGCGCGCGAGCAATGAAAGGCGCCCAGCAGCGTCACGTCCAGGACGGCATGCCAGTCTTCCTCGGGCATCTTGGTGAGATAACGGTCGCGGGCAAAACCTGCGTTGTTGACGAGGATGTCCACGCTCCCGAAGCGGTCGGCCCCCTGCTGCACGGCCCGGCCCACCTCTTCCTTGTTCGTCACATCGGCGCGCACGCCGATGACCTGCCCCCCCAGGCCGGACAAGGCATTGCGAGCGGATTCGATCGCCGCCTCATTGGCGTCGCACACGACGACATTGCATTCCTCCTGCAGGAAGCGCCTTGCCATTGCCATGCCCAGCGTACCCGCGCCGCCGGTGATGAACGCGGTGCATCCCTTCAGTTCCAGATCCATGTTGCCATTTCCATTCAAGTTTCAATGTTCATGCCCGCCGGGACCTCCGGCGGCCGTCGTTCAATCGACCTGCAGCCGCGCCCGCTCCACCAGCGTCTTGGCGTCGGCCCTTTCCTTGGCCCAGAACGCGGCAAAGGCTTCGGGCGTGCTGCCCACCAGCGGTGTATAGATACGTGCAAAGCGTTCGCGCACCTGGGGAAGCTGCAGCGTTTCCCGCAGCGCCGCGGAAAACTTGTCGACGATGGGCTGCGGCGTGCCGGCGGGCATGACGACCGCCTGCCATGTCGTCACCTTGAAGCCCGGCACGCCCGACTCCGCCACCGTGGGCACGTCGGGCAGGTCCGCCACGCGCTGGTCGCTGCTGATGGCCAACGCGCGCAGAGACCCTTCGCGGATGAACGACGCGGTGGTCGAACGGCTGTCCACCATGAAGGAAAGGCGCCCCGCCAACAGGTCCTGCAGGGCTGGTGCGCTGCCCTTGTAGGGAACGTGGGTCATGGGCACGCCCACGGCCAGCGCCAGCGCGGCGCCGGCAACGTGCATGGAACTGCCGTGGCCTGCGGACCCGTACGACAGGGCCGCGTCGGGCTTGCGCGCGGCCTGCACCAGGTCCTGCATGGTCTGGAACGGCGAGTCCTTCGGCACCACGACCACCAGCGGCGAATCCGTCAATTGCGTCACCGGCGCGAAGGCCTTGCCGGGGTCGAGTTCCACGCCCTGGTACAGATAGGTGTTGATGGCCAGCGGTCCGACGTTGGCCCACAGCGCCGTATAGCCATCCGGTTCGGCCGTGGCCACTGTCTGATTGGCGATGTTGCCGTTGGCGCCGGGCTTGTACATGGGCACCACGGGCTGGCCCAGCTTCCTGGACAGTTCGTCCTGCACCATCTTGAACGCAATGTCCGAAGCGCCGCCCGGCGCGAAGCCGATGACCATGCGCAGGGGCCGGTCGGGCCATTCCGCATGGGCGCTGGTCGCCAGCGCGCAGGCAACAAGGCCGAAGGCCAGCTTGCCGATGAATTTCATGTTGTCTCCCTGGTCCTTCCTGCCGCCGCTAGATGGCGGTGTCGTATTTGACGTTCTTGAGCTGCGTGTTCTCGTAGATGGCTTCCAGCCCGCGCTCCTTGCCGATTCCCGACTGCTTGTATCCGCCGAACGGCGCATCGAACGACGTCCGCAGGCCGGTATTGATGGCGACGCTGCCCGATTGCAGCCCGCGCGCCATGCGCAGGGCGCGGCCGCCGTCGCGCGTGTACAGCACCGCGGCCAGCCCATAACGCGTGTCGTTGGCGATCCGCAGCGCGTCTTCCTCATCGCTGAAGCCGATTACGGATTGCACCGGGCCGAAGATCTCGTCCTGGGCGGATTGCATGCGGCCATGCGAATCCAGCAGCAATGTCGGCGGCACGAAAAACCCCTTGGCCGTTTCGCCGTCCAGGGCCATCCTGCCGTGGCGCGCCGGCCTGGCGCCCTCTTCGCCCGCCAGCTTGATGTACTGTTCAACCCGCTGCATCTGCGCCGCGCTGACCAGGGGGCCCATCTCGGTCGCCGGATCGGTGGGGGACCCGATCCGCACCGCCTCCAGGCGCTGCTGGAGCAGGCCCAGGAAGGCTTCGCGCACGGACTCCTGGATCAGCAGCCGCGTGCACGCGATGCACACTTGCCCGGAATTCTTGATGATGTCGCCGGCGGCGACAGCCGCGGCCTTGTCCAGCGGCGCGTCCTCGAACACGATCAGCGGCGACTTGCCGCCCAATTCCAGCGTGACGCGCTTCACGTCGCCCGCCGCCGCGGCCAGAATGCGCCCGCCCGTCACGGTGCCGCCCGTGAACGACACCCTCGCCACCAGCGGATGAGACACCAGCCGGTCGCCGACGGTGGCGCCGGGGCCGTTGACGACGTTGATCACGCCGGGCGGAAAGCCCGCCTCTTCGAACAGCCGCGCCAGCGCCATGGTCGACAGCGGCGTCACCTCCGACGGCTTCAGGATCACGGTGTTGCCCGCCGCCAGCGCCGGTCCGAGCTTGTTGATGGTGAGCGTCATCGGATAATTCCACGGCATGATGAGCGCGCACACGCCCAGCGGCTCGCGTATCGTGAAATTCAGCACATCCGGATTGCCGACCGGAATGGTTTCCCCGCGCAGGGCAGGAATGATCCCCGCGAAATATTCCAGCGACGCGGGCATCGCCTTCAGCGAGTCGAGCGAGTGCGTGATGGGCTTGCCCACATTCAGCGTTTCAATCCAGGCAAGCTTTTCGCGGTCCCGCTCGAACAGGTCGGCCAGGCGGCGCAGCAGCTTGCCGCGCTGGGCCGGCGTGGTCTTGCGCCAATGCGTTTCATAGGCGGCATGTGCCGCCTGCACCGCGGCGTCCACGTCCGCGCCCGACGCTTCATGAACCTGGGCGAGCACCTGCGCGGTGGCGGGATTGAACGTGTCGAACGTGCGGCCTTCGGCCCCCGCGCGCCAGGTTTCCCCGATCAGCAGTTCGTAGGGAGTTGAGTCAATGACATTCATGCGGCGCTCCTTGCGCGGCGATCTGCAGGTAAAGGGACTTGATTTCTTCGGGCGCGAGCACGCGCGGATTGATCGGCATGGACGCGCTCTGCATGGCCTGGGCGGCCAGCAATCCGGCTTCCTGGTCCGACAGCGCCAGTCCGGAAAACCGCAACGGGATGCCCGCCAGCCGTGCCAGCGATTCCACCGACTCGATCAGGACCAGCGCGTCCCGCCAGGCGTCTCCCGTGTTCGAGATGTCCAGCATGCGCGCCGCTTCCGCATAGGGAGCGGCCGCGGTCTGCGCCGTGTAGCGCGCCACCACGCTGAAGATCGGACCCAGCACCTCGGCGTGGGCGCCGTGCACGCGCGATTCCAGCGGGGTGCACATGGCGTGCACGGCATCCACCTTGCTCATGCCGATGGCCACGCCGGCCATGTAGGCGCCCATTTGCATATCGGCGCGCGCCTGCAGGCTGTCCGGCGCCAGCAGCACGGCGGGCAGCGCGCGCATGCAGAGCCTCAGCGCATGCAGGGCCATCGCCTTGCCGACCGGCGACGGGTCCGTGTTGATCCACGCGCCCAGGGCATGCAGCGTCGCGTCGAAACCGCCTTGCGCGGTCGGCCGCTCCGGCAGGCTGAGCGTCAGGTTCGGCTGCAGCGCAACCAGGGACGGGCGCGCGCGAAGCGACCGGTACAAGCGCTTGCGGCCATCGTCGCCCTGGATCAGCGCGGCGGAACTGCTTTCGCTGCCCGTTCCGGCGGTGGTGGGAACGGCGATGAACAGCGGATCGCCGGGGGCCGCCGCGCTATCCAGCCAGGCCTGTCCACGCGGCGTGGGCAATTCGTCGGCCTCCATGCCGCCCGTCAGGCACGCGTACGCCGCCTTGGCCACGTCGATGGCGCTTCCGCCCCCAACGGCCAGAATGCTCTCGCAGCCCGCCGCGCGCGCCTTGCGCACGGCCTCGCGCACCTGCTCCAGCGCGGGGTTGGGCACCACGCCGTCATAGACATGCCATTGCAGACCCGGCACGGCGGCAAGCGCCGCTTCGACGGATGAACGCACGGCCCGCCAGGTCCCGGCATCGGTCACCACCAGCGGCTTGCGCAGCCGAGCGCCGGCTGCGTCAAACGTTCGGGCCAGCGCTTCGGCGCCCCACTGGCACATGCCCGGCCAGGCGATGCTTCCCCTGGCCTGGCGCGCACAATCTTGTCGACCGATCAAGTGTTCCTCCTTTCTTGCATAATTTGCTATGCGAATTTATAATTCATTTAGTGAATTGATGATAAAAACAGGAGCTTGCCCATGTCAAGAGCCACGCCCCGCGCGTCGTCGAATCCTGCCTCCGACGACTCCGCCGAACCCGACCGCCAGTTCGTCACCGCGCTTGCCCGCGGGCTGGACATCCTGCGCTGCTTCAGCGCAGAACGCCGCATGCTCGGCACGACCGAAATCGCCCATCTCACCGGGCTGGCGCAACCTACCGTCTGGCGCTTGTGCCATACGCTGCAGAAGACCGGCTTTCTGGACGCCGTTCCCGGCAAGGACAAACTGCAGCTGGGCATCGCGGCCGTCGCCCTGGGCGGCGCCGCCCTGGCGGGGCAAGAGGCGCTGGATGTCATACGCCCGCTGCTGCAGGCCTTGGCCGATCGCTATCAGGTCGCGGTGGCCCTGGGCCGGCGGGACGGCGACAGCATCGTCTACCTGCTGCGCTGCCAGGGGAATTCGCCGCTGCTCATGAACCTGCGCGTCGGGTCGCGGATCCCGCTGTTCCACAGCGCAATCGGCTGGGCCTATCTTGCGTGCTGCTCGCAGGAAGAGCGCGACGCCCTGCTCGAAGATGCCCGCGCGGCCGGAAAGCTCGCCGACAAGGCGGATCAGCACGCCATGGCGGACGCCATCGCCGCGTATCCCGAACGCGGGTTCGTGTACCACGAGCGCCCGGCCTTCCAGATCAATACCGTCGCCGCCGCCATCGAATTGCCGGCCGACGAACGCTATGTGGTCAGTTGCGGCGGCCCGGCCTCCCTGCTGCCCCGGCCGCTGATGCTCGACGAAGTCGGGCCCACGCTGCGGCAGCTCGCCAGCGAACTCCAGCCCATCCTGCTGATGGGGAGGCACGTGTGACCGGCCCACTCGCGCCGGTCGGCGGCGCTCTTCCCGCCGTCCCGGACCGTTGGCCCACCCGCATCACCGAACTGCTCGGCATCCGCTGGCCGCTGCTGCTGGGCGGCATGATGTGGCTGTCCGACGCGCGCCTGGTGGCGGCCATGGTCCGGGCCGGCGGCATGGGCTTCATCACCGCGCGCAGTTCGTCCACCGACGACGACTTCCGGCGCGCCTTGCATGAATGCCGCGAACTGGCCGGCGGTCAGCCCTTCGGCGTGAACCTCACGCTGTCGCGCCGCGCGGCCGGCAACGACGCCATGCAGGCCAGGCTGCGGATCGCGCTGGACGAAGGCGTGCGCATCTTCGAAACGGCGGGCCTGCCCCCAACCGGCCTGCTGCCGGCGATCCGCGCAGCCGGCGCCGTCGTCGTCCACAAGTGCGCCCACGTGCGCCACGCCGTGGCGGCACAGAACATGGGCGTGGACGCCGTCACCCTGGTCGGCATGGAAGAAGGCGGCCACCCCGGCAGCAACCCCCTGCCCACTTTTCTCAATGGCGCCTACGCGCTGGAACACCTGCATATCCCCCTGGCCCTGGGCGGCGGAATCGGCCACGGCCGGCAGATCGCGGCGGCGCTGGCGCTCGGCGCCGACGCCGTGGTGATGGGCAGCGTCTTCACGCCCGCCCAGGAAACGCCGGCGCACCCCGCCTACAAGCAGCGCGTCGTCGCCACCGATGCGCACGGCACCCGCGCCGTGCTGGGCAGCCTGGGAGACACCTGGCGCATCCTCGACAACGAAAACGCCCGCAAAGTCGCCGCCCTGGAACTGGCCGGCGCGCGCAGCTACGCCGAATTCGGCGACCTCATCAGCGGCGAGCGCACCCGCGCCCTCGCCTACCAGGCCGGCCAGCACGAAGAAGGCATGCTGTCCATGGGACCGGCGGTGGGCTTTGCGCGCGCGGTGGAACCCGTGGCCGGCATCGTCCGGCGCCTGCAGGAAGAATGCGTGCAAGCCAGCGCGCGCTTCCAGCGGATGCTCGACCCCGCCTGATCCCGCCGCCGCAGGGCGCAAGCGCCCGATTGCCCCAAGCCCCGTCCGGTCCAGACCGGCGGGGCTTTTCCATGCGCTCGCGCGCGCCGCACGCCCACCTCACCGACGCTTCTGGCGGTCAATTCGGCGAACCCCGTTGCGCCCGATTCCGCCTGCGCAGTATCATCAATTCATTCAACGAATTATTAATTCACTATGCGAATTATAAGAATATCGGGCGCCCAGAAAGCCTGCCGTTGAATGCCGTTCCAATCCAACCCAGAAGAACAGGAGACAAATATGAAATTCACCACGATGGTTGCGGCAGCGCTGCTCGCCGCCGGAGTCGCGAGTGCCGCCCAGGCCGCGGAATGGCCCGACAAGCCCATCAAGGCGGTGATCGGCTTCGCCCCCGGCGGCCCCTCGGACATTGCCTTCAAGATGATGCAGGACGAACTCAGCAAGCATCTGGGCCAGCCGGTCATACCCGAATACCGGCCGGGCGCCAACGGCAACCTGTCGCTCGTGGCCGCGGCAAGCGCGCCGCCCGACGGCTACACCATCCTCTGGACCAATGCCGCCACCATCGCCGTCAACCAGTACCTGTACAAGGACCTGAAAGTCGATCCGGCCAAGGCCTTCGCGCCCGTTGCGCAACTGACGGATTCCCCGCTGGTCGTCGTGGTGCCCAAGGATTCGCCGTACAAGACCATGCAGGACCTGATCGCGGCTATCAAGGCGGATAGCCAGGCTGCCCTGACCTACGGATCACCGGGCTTCGGAAGCTCGGCGCATACGGCGGCCTCGTCGCTGGCTCTGGCGCTGAACGCCAAGCTCACGCACGTTCCCTACAAAGGCAGCGCGCCCGCGCTGCAGGACCTGGTCGCCGGCCGCCTCACCTTCATGATCGACAGCCGCTCCAGTTCCCTGCCCTACATCAAGGACGGCATGCTGCGCCCCCTGGCAGTCAGCGGCGCCGCCCGCGTGAAGGACCTGCCGGACCTGCCCACCATCGCCGAATCCGGGGTGCCGGGCTTCAAGGTCACCACCTGGCAGGCGGTTGTCGTTCCGGCCGGCACGCCCAAACCCATCATCGACAAGCTGGCAAAGGCCATCGAAGCCACCGCGGCGATGCCCGTCGTGCAGGAACGGTTCGAACGGATCGCCACCCCGCTCGTCAGCAGTTCGCCCGAAGCGTTCGCCAAGTTCTGGGCCGAGCACCGCGAAACCACGCGGGATCTCGTGGAACGCGCCAACCTGAAGCTGGAATAGCAGCGACAGATCGAACCAGAGGAAATTCGATGAGCAATATCGACCTGACGCCTGAACAACAGGAACTGCAGCACAGCATCCGCCGCTTCATGCAAAGCGAAGTGGCCCCCATCGTCGCCCGGCACGAAAAAGCGCGGACGTTTCCGTTCGAGCTCATGCCCCGCCTGGCCGCGCTGGGCTACCTGGGAGGCAACCTGCCGGAAAGCGACGGCGGGCACGGCATCGACATGCCCACCTGGGCCATGATGATGGAAGAGCTGGGCTACCACTGGCTGTCGCTGCGGACCATCGTCAACATCACCAACGGCTCCATCAAGCGCCTTGCCGCGCACGGCACGCCGGCGCAGAAAGAGAAGTACCTGAAGCCGCTGATGGAAGGCCGGCTGAAGGCCTGCACCGGGCTCACGGAACCCAACACCGGCTCCAACATCGCCGGCATCCAGACGCGCGCCGACCTGGTCGGAGACGAATGGGTCATCAATGGCCGCAAGCTGTGGATCACCAACGGCTGCGACGCGGACTTCGCGATGGTGGTCGCGCGCACCTTCAGCCCCACCTGCGAAGGCAAGCTGTCCACCTTCATCGTCGAACGCGCCATCG
Source organism: Achromobacter spanius (assembly GCF_039673305.1). Taxonomy (GTDB): domain Bacteria; phylum Pseudomonadota; class Gammaproteobacteria; order Burkholderiales; family Burkholderiaceae_B; genus Achromobacter; species Achromobacter spanius_F. Next base: position 111,405 of record NZ_JBDJLJ010000007.1, on the reverse strand, counting down.
CCAACTACGACGTGCGCAAGCTCGACACGATGGTGCTGCGGTGCTCGGGCACGGCGGAGCTGGGCTTCAGCGACGTGCGCATTCCACGCGAGAATCTGGTCGGCGAGGAAGGCGCGGCGCTGGCCGGCACGCTGAAGGGCCTGGACGCCGCGCGCCTGAACATCGCCATGGGCGCGGTCGGCGCCGCGCAGGCTGCCCTGGACATGTCCATCGACCATGCCAGGCAACGCGAGCAATTCGGGCGTCCCATCGGCAGCTTCCAGCTCGTGCAAAAGCACATCGTCGACATGACCGTGCGCGTCGAGGCGGCGCGCGCCCTGGGCATGCGCGCCGCCCACGCGCTGGAAGCGGGCAAGGACGTGCGCCAGGCCTGCTCCATCGCCAAGCTGTACGCCACCGAGGCTGCTCACGAGGTTGCGAGCATGGCGCTGCAGGTGCACGGCGGGCTGGGCTATTCCGAGGAATACCCCATCGAACGGATCTTCCGGGACACGCGCGGCGGCATGATTCCCGAAGGCACCACCGAGATCCAGACGCTGATCGCCGGGCGCGAAATCCTCGGCATGAACGCCATCAGCTAGTCTGGCCGGCGTCGAGCGGCCACGCCCCCGCCCCCGCCGGCAGCGCCGGCAACGACGCCTGCAGCATCGCATCGATGAACGCGGCGGGCGCCAGCCGCCCGCCCGGCTTGTACCACTGCACCGTCAGGTTCATCGCCCCCAGCACGCAGCGCTTGATGACGCGCGCGTCGCCCCGGATCAGCCCCGCGTTCACCGCCGCGGCCACCACCGACTGCCACATCTCCTCGTAGCGGTCGCTGAGCACCTTCACGGCCGCCTGGCTGGGCGCGGACAGGCTGCGCCATTCGTACACCAGCGCATTCATCGCGTCTCCGCCGGCCCCGTGCAGCATGCTCCACATGTGGACGCGAAACAGCGCCGCCAGCCGGTCGGCCGGTGCGCCATAGCAGGCCAGCGCGCGGTCGCCATGGTCGATCACTTCCTGGATGCCGTTGTTCATGACCGCCACCAGGATTTCTTCCTTGCTGCGGAAATGATGGAACAGGCTGCCCGATTGCAGCCCGACGGCGCGCGCCAGTTCGCGAACCGTGGTGCGCTCGTAGCCGTGCTTGCTGAACAGCCTGCCGGCCGCCAGCACGAGCTCCCGGCGCCGCTCCGTATCCGAGCCGTCGTCGCGCGACGCGGCAGTTCCGGTCTTGCCCATGCGGCTCACAGCCTCTGGATGATGGTCGCGGTCGCCATGCCGTGGCCGATGCACATCAGCTGCATGCCCAGTTCGCCCTCGGTGGCCTCCAGCCCCGCCAGCATCTTTCCCATCAGTCCCGCCCCCGTCGCGCCCAGCGGATGCCCGTGCGCGATCGCGCCGCCCCACGGATTCACGCGCGACAGGTTGGCGCCCAGTTCGCGCTGCCAGGCCAGCACCACGCTGGCGAACGCCTCGTTGATCTCGATCCAGTCGATATCGTCCAGCGCCAATCCCGCGCGCGACAACGCCTGACGCGCGGCGGGAATCACGCCCGTCAGCTGCATCACCGGATCCGATCCGACCACCACGCGCGCCAGGAACCGCGCCCGCGGCCGCAATCCGTCGGCCAGCGCCGTGTCCTTGTCGGCCAGCAGCACCGCCGCCGCGCCGTCCGCAAGCTGGCTCGCATTGGCCGCGGTCACGCCGCCCTGCCCCGGCGCACGCATGGCCGGCGCCATGGCCGCCATCCGGGCTGCGTCCGTGGTCTCGCGGATGCCTTCGTCGCGTCCCGCCTCCTGCGTCGGACCCGGCAACAGCTCGGCATGCAATCCGGCGCGCGCCGCGGTCCACGCGCGCGCGTGGCTTTCGCGCGCCCACTGGTCCATCTCCGCCTGCGACAGCCCCCAATGGCTGGCGATCCGTTCCGCGCTCTCGATCTGGTGGATCAGCGGATAGCGTTCCAGCAGCGCGGGATTCAGGGATTCGAAGCCGCGAAACTCGCCCTGGCCCAGCGTCACGTCCAGGAACATCGGCACGCGGCTCATGCTTTCGACGCCACCGGCCACCACGTAGCGCATGTCGCCCGCCGCGATCGCCTGGGCGCCGAAGTGGACGGCCTGCTGGCTCGAGCCGCACATGCGGTTCAGCGCCACGCCCGGCACGGTTTCCGGCAGGCCGGCCAGCATCGCCGACAGCCGGCCGATGTTGGCGCCCTGCTCGCCCGCCTGGCTGACGCAGCCCGCGATCAGATCCTCAACCTTGTCCCCCGGCAGGCCGGCGCGTCCCAGCAGCCCCTGGACGGTCTGGGCCAGCAGCGCATCGGGGCGCGTCTGCGCCCACCAGCCGCCGCGCCGCCCGAAAGGCGTGCGCACCGCTTCCAAGATCACGGCTTCATTCATGCCGTCGTCTCCTCAACGTAGAGCGTTTCGATTTCGTCCGCATAGGTGCGATAGATGCTGGCGCGCCGGACCTTCATCGTCGCCGTCACCTCGCCGTCATCGTGGTCCAGCTCCTTGGTCAGCAGATGGAAACGCTTGATCTGCGCCACCGGCGCCAGCCCGGCGTTGGCGCGCGCCACCTCCTGCTGCACCAGTTCGCGCACCTGCGGGCATTCGGCCAGCGAGCGGAAATGCGTGAACGCGATGCGTCGCGACTCCGCCCACTTCCCGACCGTGTCGAATTCGAGCTGGATCAGGGCCGACACATACTTCCGGCCGTCCGCGATCACGATGCACTCCTTCACATACGGACTGCCCTTCACCGCGTTTTCGATCTCGGACGGCGTCAGGTTCTTGCCGCCCGCGGTGATCATGATGTCCTTCAGGCGGTCCACGATGCGCACGCGCCCGTCATCCTGGGCCACCACGTCGCCGGTGTGCAGCCAGCCGTCGCGCACGGTGTCGGCCGTGGCGTCGGGGTTCTTGTAGTACCCCTGGAACACCATGTCGCCGCGCACCAGCAGTTCCCCCGCCTCTCCCATGCGCCATTCCACGCCCAGGATAGGTTCGCCGACGGTGCCCACCTTCACGCGGTCCGGGTGCTGCCCGAAGATCATCCCGGTCGACTCCGTCAACCCGTAGACCTCGACCAGCGGCACGCCCAGCGTGCGGAAGTAGCGCACCACGTCCTGCGGTATCGGCGCCGCGCCCGTCATCGCCACCCGCACGCGGCGCAGTCCGATGAAATTGCGCAGCGCGCGCAGCACCAGCCAGTACCACAGCCAATAGGTCAGCCGTTCCCCGGGACGGTACTGCCGGGCGGATTTCTCAAGGAACGGCGCGCATTGCGCAAGCGCCTTGCGGTACAGCCACTGCTGCAAGGGCCGGGCTTCCTGCATCTTGATCGAGATCGCCGCGTGCAGCTTTTCCCATATGCGGGGAACGCCCAGGAAGATCGTTGGCGCGACCTCGCGCAGATCCTCCTGCACGGTGCGGATCGATTCGCCGAAATTCACCTGCGCGCCCAGGTAGATCGGCACGAAGGTGGACAGCATCTGCTCGGCCACGTGGCACAGCGGCAGGTACGACAGATGCACGCTGGACGCATCCATCGACAGCCGCTCGGCGATGCCCGGCGCCACGCCGCGCATGTTGCCGTAGCTCAGCATCGCGCCCTTGGGCTTGCCCGTCGACCCTGACGTGTAGATCATCAGCCCGGTGTCATCCAGCCGCTGGGCATCCAGCGATGCGTTCAAGCCGGCCAGCTCGGCGGCCTCGCGCCCGCGGCCGTCGGCCTCGACCTCGGCGAATGTCGCGATGCGCGCGCGGTCCTGCACCGAATATGAGCGCAGGCCCTTGGTTTCCATCACCACGATGCGCCGCAACAGCGGCAGCCGGGCGGCCACCTGCAGCACCTTGTCGGTCTGTTCCTGGTCCTCGCACACCACCAGCTCCACGTCGGCGTGCTCCAGCACGTAGCCCATTTCCTCGGCCGGGCTGGTGGAATAGACGCCGACGGCCACGCCGCCAGCCGCACCCGCGCCCATCTGGGTCAGCAGCCATTCGACGCGGTTGTCCGAGACGATCGCCACCCTTGCGCCGGCGCTCAGGCCCAGCGCGCGCAGGCCCAGCCCCACGTGGCAGGCGCGCTGCCAGTATTCGGCCCAGGTCAGGGGCTTCCAGATGCCGAAGTCCTTTTGACGGATGGCGATCGCCGACGGCTGCCGGCGCGCCTGTTCGCGCAGCATCTGCGGCAGCGTCAGCGCCGGCCAGGCGCCCGGGTCGGTATGCGCGTCCATCATGACAGCCAGCGCTTGCGGCGCTTGTAGTGTTTGATATCGCGAAAGCCGCGGGCCTCGCCCGATCCGCCCACGCCCAGGTAGAACTCGCGCACGTCGGGGTCCGCCGCCAGCCGCTCGGCCGTGCCGTCGATCACCACCTTGCCCGTCTCCATGATGTAGCCGTAATGCGCCACCGCAAGCGCCACGGACGCGTTCTGCTCCACCAGCAGCATCGACACGCCCTGCTCGGCATTGATCCGCGCAACGATGGAAAAGATGTTTTCGACCAGCATCGGCGACAGGCCCAGCGACGGCTCGTCCAGCAGCATCAGCCGGGGCTGCGCGATCAACGCCCGGCCGATGGCCAGCATCTGCTGCTCGCCGCCCGACAGATAGCCGGCCAGGCCGCGGCGCCGTTCGAACAGGCGCGGGAAATAGCCGTAGACCAGGTCGAAATCCACCCTCGCGCCGGCTCTTCCGGTCAGCGCGTAGGTCGCGGCCACCAGGTTCTCTTCCACGGTCAGGTCTTCGAACACCCGGCGCCCCTCCATCACGTGCGCCAGGCCCGAGCGCACCAGGTTCTGCGGCCTGGCGCCCGCGGTATCGCCGCCATTGAAGACGATCTGCCCGCGCACCAGCGCCCCGTCCTCCAGGTCCAGCAGCCCGGACACCGCTTTCAGCGTGGTCGACTTGCCAGCCCCGTTGCTGCCCAGCAGCGCCACGATGCTGCCTGCGGGCACCGACAGCGACAAGCCGCGCAGCACCTGCACCGCCTTGTTGTAGACGACCTCGATGTTATTGATATCGAGCACCGCCGGCGGCGTGGTTGCGCCGGCGGTTGCTGCGCGCGCGTCATGTCCCGGGTTCACGGCAGCCTCACTTGAGCACGATCCAGTCCGACGCCGGCACCATCTGCTTCTGCTTCACGTCGGCGCGGTAGATCCGGCCCACCGGAATGGAATTGCCCTTGATGGTGATGGGCACGCCGATCAGGCCGCCCGTATCGAAGTCCTTGATGCCGTCCAGCGCGGCCTTCATGTTGGCGGCGGTCAGGTCCTTGCCGGCGTCCAGCGTGCGCTTGGCCACTTCCGAGAACAGCATGGCGGCCAGGAAGCCCTGCATATAGCCGGTGCTCTGGTATTGCGGGCGCATTTCCCGGATCTTCTTGAGCATGGGCGCGTCCGCCGCCGTGTCGTAGTAGTAGCGGTACGGCATCACGCCCATGAAGCCTTCGGCGTCTTCGCCCATCTGCATCACGGTGGAATTGTCCATGGTCCAGAACGTGCCCATGTAGCGCGTCTTCAGGCCCATGCGCTTGCCCTGTCCGACGAACTCCGGAATCGGCGCCAGCACGTAGCCGTGGAAGATCGTGAAGTCCGGGTCGGCGCGGCGCAGCTTGATGACCTCGGTCGACACGTCCACGCTGCCGGGCGGCGTCATGATTTCGGTGGCGACCTTCAAGCCCAGTTTCTCGGCCACCGCGCGCGAACTGGCGATCGGGTCGCGGCCGAATTCGGTATCCGAGTACACGAACGCGACCTTGGCCCCCGGCTGCTCCTTGGCGATGTAGCGCAGCAGGATGCCGAACATTTCGGTGTAGTCGGGCCCCAGCATGAACTGGGCGGGATACTTCGCCGGGTCATTGAGCTCGGTTGCGAATGACGCGCCGGTCATCAGGATGTCGCCCGTCCGGTTGAGTTCGGCGTTGATGGTCTTGGAAAAGCCCGTCGAATCGCCGTAATAGAAGTTCACCTTGTTCTGGCTGGTGATCTTCTTGAACGCGGCCACCGACGCGTCCACCTTGTAGGCCGTATCTTCGGGCACGTAGCGCAGCTTGCGGCCCTGGATGCCGCCCTGGTCGTTGATGATCTTCACGTAGTCCGTGATGCCGGCGTGGATGCCCTGGCCGGCAAACGCGAACACGCCGCTCAGCGGAATCGATCCGCCCAGCACCAGATCCTCGGCCGCCTGGGCCGCGGGCGCCGCCGCCAAGGCCGCCGCCAGGCCCAACGGGGCCAACAACCTCGATAAACCGCTGCCTATCCGGATGCGCTTCATGGTTTGTCTCCTGGGTCTTATGGGTAGCCGCCGTCACGTCGGGTGCGAAACGCTACGTGCGAAATGGCCAGAGGTGAAAGAATCGGCGCACGCGCCGCCAGATTTCCGCGAGCCCATGCGGCTCGAAGATCAGAAAGCCCACGATCAGCAGGCCGAACACGATGGTGCGCACGGGCGAGATCAGCCGCAGCGCATCGCCGCCCACGGGCAGCCAGCCTACGACCAGCTTGAGGAACTCCGGCACCATCGTCATGAAAATCGCGCCCAGGATGGATCCCAGGATCGACCCCATGCCGCCCACGATGATGGCGGCCAGGAAGAAGATGGACATGATCAGCGGAAAGCTCTCGGGCGTGACCACGCGGAAGAAATACGCCCACAGCCCGCCAGCCACGCCCGCGTAGAACGACGACAGGCCAAAGGACAGCAGCTTGTAGCGCAGCAGCCGGATGCCCAGCACCTCCGCGGAAATGTCGCGGTCGCGGATGGCGATGAAGGCGCGGCCGATGCGCGTGCGGAACAGGTTCGCCGCGCCCAGCACCATCAGCGCCGTCACGGGCATGATCAGCCAGTAGATCTTGAACGAGGTGTCCAGGTCCATGCCCAGCACGCGGGCCGGCGGCACCTGCAGGCCGGTGGTCCCGCCCGTGAACTGCCAGTTCGCAAACACGAAATGCGCAATGAACGAGGCCGCGATCGTGGCGATGGCCAGATACAGCCCCTTTACCCGCAGCGAGGGAATGCCGACCAGCAGTCCGCCCAGCATCGCCACCACGCCCCCGCCCAGCAGGTTGACCACGACCGGCGTGCCCAAACGCAGCTCCATCACCGCCACGGTGTAGGCGCCCAGCCCCATGAATGCCGCCTGCCCCAGGCTGACCAGGCCGGTATAGCCGGTCAGGATGTTCAGCCCCGTCGCGCTGGCGATGTTGATCGCCACCAGGCACGCCAGGTACAGCCAATAGGCGTTCGCCATGAAGGGAAACAGCACCAGCGACGCCGCCAGCAGCGCCAGCCACACGTGCTGGGTGCGCGTGTCGAACAGCGCCTCGTCGGCCAGGTAGGTCTGCTTGGCGGTCGCGATACGCATGGATCAGAGCCTCTCGATTTCACGGGTGCCGAACAGGCCGTACGGCCTGGCCATCAGCACCACCACCAGCACGATGAAGGTGGCCAGCAGCTTGTACTCGCCCCCCATGTAGGCCCCCGCCCAGGCTTCCAGCAGGCCGATGAAGATGCCGCCGACCAGCGCCCCGGCCACGCTGTCCAGGCCGCCCACGATCACCACCACCAGCACCGACAGGCCGAACACGCCCATCGATGAGGAAATCCCGCCGATGGCGCCCACGATCACGCCGGACACCGCGGCGATCGCACCCGCCGCCACCCAGGCCAGCGAAAACACGCGCGGCACGTTGATGCCCATGGCGTAGGCCGCGCCCTGGTCGGACGCCGTGGCGCGCAGCGCCACCCCGCCGCGCCAGTAGCGGAACACCACCAGCACCAGCAGGGCCAGCACCACCGCCACCCAGAAGCCGTAGAAGACCTTGGGCGCGACGAACGCCTCGCCCACCATGACGGGCGCGCGCGGCATGAATTCGGGCAGGCGGCGCTGGTCGGCCGTCCAGATGAGCTCGACCGCGCCCACCAGGATGGAGGCCAAGCCCACGGTGATCATGAAGACGGAGATCGGCGATTCGCCCAGCATCGGCCGTATCGTCAGGCGCTCGACCACCGCACCCAGGGCGCCGGACACCACCACTGCGCCGACGATGGCCAGCCAGATCGGCCACGCCATTCCCGTGGCGAACGCGTAGAACACGTAGGCGCCCAGCATCAGGAATTCGCCGATGGCGATGTTGACCACCCGCGTCGCCTTGTAGACGATGACGAACGCCAGCGCGGCCAGGGCATACAGGCCGCCGCTGCCCAGTCCGGCCAGCGTGACCTCCAGGAAGAACAGCCAGTCCATCAGGCCGCCTCCCGCAGCCGCCGGCGCAGGTCGCCCACGTCGCCCGCGCCCAGGTACGCCTTGATGACCTCCGGATTGGCCTGCACCTCGGACGGCGTGCCGTCCGCGATGACCTGCCCGAAGTTCAGCACCACGACGTGGTCGGACAGATCCATCACCATGCCCATGTCGTGCTCCACCATCAGCACCGTCACGCCCCACTCGGACCGCGCATCCAGGATGAAGCGCGCCATGTCGTCGGTTTCCTCGCGGTTCATGCCCGCGACGGGTTCGTCCAGCATCAGCACCTTGGGATTCATCGCCAGCGCCCGCGCCAGTTCGACGCGCTTTTGCAGCCCGTACGACAGCGCCGCCACCGGCGCGTGGCGGATGTGGTCGATCTCCAGGAAGTCGATGATGCGTTCTTCGATGTCCGCCCGCAGCGCCATTTCCTCGCGACGCGCGCGTCCCAGATAGAACAGCGCGTCCAGCACATTGGTGCGCAGGTGCGCATGGCGGCCCAGCTTGATGTTGTCCAGCACCGTCATGCCGCGGAACAGGGCGATGTTCTGGAAGCTGCGCGCCAGGCCGAGCTTGGCGCGCTCCGGCGCGGGCATGCGCGTGATGTCGCGCCCTTCAAAGCGGATCTGCCCCGATGCGGGCCGGTAGAAGCCGGAGATGGTGTTGAACAGCGAGGTCTTGCCGGCGCCGTTCGGGCCGATGACCGTGGTGATGGACCCGGGCGCCACGCGAAAGCCCACGCCGGTAAGCGCCTTGACCCCGCCGAACGCCAACGTCACCCCATCCGCCTCCAGCAAGGCAGGCCTGTCGGACTGATCCACCATTTGTCTCCTCGCTTTTTTTGCGAAGTTTTCTCGCCGCCTGGGGCGGACATTTTTTACGACGGTGAACCTGGCGAACCCGCGAGGCAGGAGATGCAACGAACCTGTCTTTACCTACGCCAGTACAGCGCCGGAAAATCGTTCTATGCGTTACGCTAAGCGTGCTCAAAACAAAACCAAGCAAGCGCTCGGTTCAGACCATAGCATCGCGGTTTTTGGATCGACAGTTGGTATTTACCCGAAAACGGAGACAAGCCATGACCCAGGAACTTCCGGTGTTCCAGACGCTGCTGCTGGAGACCGACGGCGCGCTCGCAACCATCACGCTGAATCGCGCGGACACCCTCAACGCCATCGACGTCGCCATGGCCCGAGACTTGCTTCGGGCCGCGCAATGGATCGAAACCCGCGACGCGGTGCGCGTCGTCGTGCTGCGGGCGGCAGGCAAGGCGTTCTGCGCGGGCGGAGACATCGGCATGTTCACCGGAGAGCCCGCGACGGTGCGGGCCACGCTGTCGGATCTGTTCACGCCGCTCAACGATTTCATCGCGCGGATCGCGCGCATGGAAAAGGTGTGGCTCGCGCAGGCGCATGGCGTGGCTGCGGGCGCCGGCCTGTCGCTGGTGCTGGCGTGCGACCTCGCCATCGCCGACGCGGGCACGCGCTTCATGACGGCCTACCTGAAACTTGGCGCCACGCCCGACGCCGGCATGACGCACGGCCTCATGCGCGCCGTGGGCCCCAAGCGCGCGCTGGACCTGCTGCTTAGGCACGACGCCTTCACCGCGGACGACGCGCTGGCATGGGGCATCGTCACGCGGACGGCGCCGGCCGGCACCCTTGCCGACGCGGCGCAGGCTTACGCGCAAGACCTCGCCCGCCATGCGCCGCACGGCATCGCGGGCGCCAAGGCTCTGCTGCGTACCGCCGCGCATGCTTCGCTGGAAACGCAGCTCGCCGAAGAAACGGCGCAATTCCTGCGATCCGCGGCACGCGCGGATTTTTCGGAAGGCGTCACGGCTTTCCGCGAAAAGCGCCCTGCCCGCTTTACCGGCCAGTAGCGCTAGCGCGGCTCGGCGGCGCGGGCCCAGTCCGGCGCGCGCTTCTGCACGAAGGCGCTCAAGCCTTCACGGGCCTCGGGCGTGGCGGCGGCGTTGCAGAACACCTCAACCGCCGTGGCGACCCTGCGCCGGTATTCATTGTCGTTGCTGTACACGAAGGCGCGCCGGCCCATCGCCAGCACCTGCGGCGGCTTGTCCGCCAGCGACCGCGCCAGGGCGCGCGCCTCGTCCAGCAGCCTCGCCTCGGGCGCAAGGCGCGTCACCAGTCCCATCGCGTGCGCCTCTTCGGCGCCGAAGGTGCGGCCGGTAAACAGCAGATCGAACGCCCGGTGTTTGCCGACGATGGCCGGCAGGTGCACGTAATGGATGGCGGGCAAGACGCCGACGTCGATCTCCGGATAGCCGAACGTGGCGGTGTCGGCGGCCACGATCATGTCGCTGGAAATCGCCACCGTCATGCCGCCGCCGCGCACGGCGCCGGACACCACCGAGATCGACGGCTTGGTCAGGTTGAACTGCGCGTCGTACAGCTTGATGTACAGCTTGGTCAGCAGCTCGTGCACGCGCGCGGGCGCGCTCTGCACCAGCTTCTTCATGTCCAGGCCGGCGCAGAACCGTCCGGGCAGGCCGCTGGCCAGCAGCACCGCGCGCACGTCGGGATCCGCGTTCGCCCGCTCCAGCGCGCCGATCAGTTCGTCCAGCACGTCCACGTCCAGCGCATTGACGGGCGCATGGCACAGATGGATCTCCGCGATGCCGTCGCGGACTTCATAACGTAGATGCTTCATGCCGCGCCTCCATTGCGGGTGTTCTGCTGGACGCTTCCGTCGGCCAGCATCGCTTCGATCTCGGATTGCGTATAGCCCAGTCCGGCCAGGACTTCGCGGCTGTGCTCGCCCAGCATCGGCGCCGGCAACGCGGCCTGGCGCCGCTGGCGGCCGAACCGTATCGGCAGTCCCACGTTCCGCACTTCGCCCAGCACCGGATGCTGGCTGGTCACGATGAGCTCGCGCGCAGCGACCTGAGGATGAGCCAGCGCCTGGTCCAGCGTATGGATCGCGGAGCACGCAATCCCCGCGGGCTTGAGCAGTTCCAGCCATTGCGCGACCGTGCGCGTTTCGATCCGCGACTGCACCAGGGCAACGGTCGCATCGAAGTTCCTGACGCGATCGGCATTGGTCGCGAACTCGGTCGCGTTCACATGATCCTGCAGCCCGGCAACCGCGCAGAAGCGCTGCCATTGCGCATCGTTGCCCACGCCCAGCATCAGGTCGCCGTCGGCGGCCCGGAAGGCCTGGTATGGGCACATCGCCGGATGGCCGGTGCCCATGCGGCGAGGCACCTTGCCCGTGCGCCAATAATTCTGCGCCATGTAGGACATCAATCCCATTGACGTATCGAGCAGCGACACGTCCAGGTACTGCCCCTCGCCCGTCTGGCTGCGTTCCAGCAGCGCGGCCAGGATGCCGCTCAGCGCGAACGAGCCCGTGCCCAGGTCCACCGGCGAAAAGCTGGCGCGCGCAAAGTTTCCGCCCGGCTCGCCCATCGTGCTGATCATCCCGCTGAAGGCCTGCAGCATGACGTCGTAGCCCGGCTCCTCGCCCATCGGGCCCTCGCGGCCGTAGCCCGAGATCTCGCAATACACGATGCGGGGATTGATGCCGCGCAGCGTCTCGTAATCCACGCCCAGGCGCGCGGCGGTCTTGCCGCCGAATCCCTGCAGCACCACGTCGGCCTGCGCGGCCAGCCTGTGCACGACGGCGCGGCCCTGTTCGGTCTTCAGGTCCACCGCCAGGCTGCGCTTGTTGTGATTGACCGCCAGGAAGGTCGCCGACTCGCCGGCGTCCTGCGGCAGCCAGGCCCGCGTGTCGTCGCCCGTGCCCACGGGCTCGACCTTGATGACGCGCGCGCCCAGCTCGCCCAGATACTGCCCGCAGAGCGGTCCCGCCAGCACCTTGCTCAGGTCCAGGACCGTGATGTTCTTCAATGGAGTCATGCGATTCTCGCCCGGCGTATTCACTGTTCGGCCTTGAGCCCGATGGTGTTCGCGGCCTGCGTCCACTGGGCGGTTTCGTGCTTGAAGAATTCGTCCAGGCTCGCCGGCGCCACCTGGAACGCCTCCGCGCCGCGCTCCTGCATCGCCTTGCGGTAGGCCTCGCTGGCCACGACCTTGGCAACGGCGGCGCGCAGCTTCTGCACCACGTCGTCCGGCGTGCCCGCGGGCGTCTGCAGCGAGAACCAGAACTTGAGGTCCAGGCTGGGATAACCGGCTTCCTTCAGCGTCGGCACATCCGGCAGCAGCGGCGAGCGTTGCGCGGACGTGATCGCCAGCGCCTTGAGGCGCCCGCCCTGCACCTGCCCGATGCTGGTGGACATGCTGTCGAACAGAAAGTCGACCTGCCCGCCGATCACGTCGGTCACGGCATTGGCGCTGCCCTTGTAGGCCACGCCCACCGCCTGGAAATTCGCCAGCTTCTGCAGCGATGCGCCGTACACGTGCGGCGAGCTGCCCGGCCCGAACGTCGCGTAGCTCAGTCCATGCGGCGCGCTGCGTCCGCGCTCGACCAGCTCGGCCAGCGTCTTGACGGGCGTGCGCTCGGGGTTGACGACCAGCAGGTTGGGCATGGCGCCCGTCGTGCCGACGGGCACGTAGTCCTTCAGCGGATGCATCTTCGCACTGGGATACATCAGCGGATTGATGGCCTGCATGGCCACCGTGTTGTGCATCAGCGTGTAGCCGTCGGCCGGACCGTTCAGGACGCTCTGGTAGCCCACGTTGCCGCTCGCGCCCGGCTTGTTCTGCACGATGACCTGCTGCCCCAGTTCGCGCGCCAGCGGCTCCGCCACCAGGCGTGCGATGAAGTCGGTCGGCCCGCCCGCGGAAAACGGCACGACCAGCGTGATGGGCTTGGACGGCCAGTTGTCGGCGACGGCCGGCGCCGCCACGAATGCCGAGGCCAGGCACGCGGCAAGGATTTTGTTGAGCGTCATGATGTCTCCAGTGTTTTTTATCGGGATGGCGCTCATTATCCGAAGCGGCTTGATATATTAGAAATACCGTTTAAATATGCAGGCCATAATAAAAAAGTGATGGCCCTTCCGGAGCGCCGCCCATGTCCATGTCCATTCGCGCGATGCAATGCTTTGTCGCCGTGGTTTCAACGGGTTCGATCAGCCGCGCCGCAGCCGCCCTGCACGTGGCCCAGCCGGCGCTGAGCCTGCTGATCCGGAATCTGGAGGAAGATCTGGGCGTGGTGCTGCTGCATCGCAGCGCCCGGGGCGTCACGCCGACTGCCGCCGGCTCGCGCCTGCTGGCGCACGCCCGCGAGATCCTGGGCCGCATCGACGCGGCGCGTGCGGATGTGCGTGAAGACCTGAGCGCGCCGCGCGGGACGGTGTCGGTGGCCATGTCGATGTCCATGGCCAAGCTGCTCACCGTGCCGCTATTGCGGTTCAGCCTTCAGCACTGGCCCGGCGTTTATCTGAAGATCATCGAGTCCAGCACCGGGTACATCCCGGGCTTCGTCAGTTCAGGCCATGCCGACCTGGGACTCACGTTCAGCGACGAGGCGTCCGTCGACCTGCGGTTCCAGCACCTGATCGACGAAGAACTGGTGGTCGTGTCGCCGCCGGCCGCCAAGCCCGGCAGGAAACCGGCATCGGAACTGGCCGCGCTGCCGGCCATGAGCCTGCGCGCGCTAGCGGCGTTGCCGCTGGTGCTGCCCGGCAGTCCCCACAGCCTGCGCCGCTTGCTGGATCAATACCAGCAGCGCGAACGGGTCGAATTCCGCATCATTGCCGAGGCCAACGCCATCCCGCAATTGATCGAACTGGCCCAGGCCGGGGTTGCGCACACGATCCTGTCGCACGAGGCCGTGCGCCAGGAAGCCAGCCGCGGCGACGTGGTGCTGCGCCGCATAGGCAAGCCCAGATTGACCCGGCCGGTGTTTCTTTGCCGCTCGGACGTCCTGCCGGTGTCGATGGCGGCGTCGGCCGTCGCCGACCGCATCGCCCACATCATCACGCAATCGCGTCCCGCGTCGCCCGCTTAGCGGTCAGATGATCCGCTTTTCAACGGCTTGCGCCCAGCGCCGCGCCACCGTGGGCGACGTCGCGCAAGTGGCCGACTCCGTGACCACGCGCACCGCGCGTTCCAGCAACTGGATGTCGGCTTCGTGCTGGCGGGCCACGTGCGGGTCTTCAAAGAAGATGACGCGCTGGCATTGGTGCTCGAGCACCAGTTCCGCGATCTGCGCGTCGCCGCCCAGCGGCCCGCTCAGGTAGCGATGCACCCAGGGGGTGTCCTTGGGCCAGCCGCGCGACCAGGCCAGCTCGTTCAGGCGGCCGCCGGTGGTGCCCGTGGCCACGCGCCGCGCAAAGCGCGACAGGACGTCGAAGTGCTCGCTGGCGAAGGCGACCATTTCATCCTTGAGCGCATCGTGGGCGATCATCGCCAGCGTCTGCCCCGTGAAGTTGAAGTGGCGCGACACCGAGGCGTCCGGCGCCAGGCCGGCATGGATGCGTTCGACTTCCATCCATTCGATGGCGCCGGCCAGCGTCGAAATGAACGGGCGGCCGTGCGTGATGCACTGGCGCTTGAGCGCCAGCGCCTCCGGGAAAATCGACGAAGGATCGACGGGATCGATCAGGTAGATCGCGCCGTCGAACGGCGCCTGCCCGTCGCGCCCTTCGGTCACGCGCGCCACCAGCTTCATCAGGCCGCCCTCGCGGCCATAGGGATAGCGGATCAGCCCGCCATAGCCCTGCAGCATGCCCTCGCGCACGATCGCGTCATGGGTGCGGCCCACCGTGTGCAGCTGCACGCCCAGTTCACGTATCGTGGACGAGCACGCGCGCAGCCAAGTGAACAAGGCGGCATCGGGGGTTTCATGGTGCAGTCGATTGGCGGCCAGGCCAAAACGCAATTGGGCAGCGGGCATCGGTAGACTCGGGCTGGTAAGGACAACGTACGAATCCCCGATGATACCGTGGCCATCGCGACCGCGGCATGTCAGCCCTGGACTCCGCGCGCGCCCACGTCACGCCAGCCGCGTTGCGGCCCGCGCAAAAAAAACGCTCCACCAGGGAGCGTCTTCAGGCTTGGCGTTCAGTCCGCCTCGTCGATCCAGGCCATCTGGATGGCCTCCAGGATCTTCTCGCCGCAATGGGCGGGATCATCGCTGAATTCCGGCAGCGCCATGACCCATTCGCGCAGCTGCGTGAACCGCAGCGTCTTGGGGTCCACGTCCGGGTGCGCGTCCACCAGCGCGGCGGCGATATCGTAGGTGTCGGTCCACTTCATCAATGGCCCTCTTTCGCGTGGTTGATCGTGTACTTGGGGATTTCGACCGTCAGGTCGGCATCGGTCACCAGGGCCTGGCACGACAGGCGCGACGTCGGGGTCAGGCCCCAGGCCTTGTCCAGCAGGTCTTCTTCATCGTCCGTCGCGTCTTCCAGGGACGAATACCCTTGCTTCACCACCACGTGACAGGTCGTGCAGGCGCAAGAAAGCTCGCAGGCGTGCTCGATGTCGATATGGTTGTCCAGCAGCACCCGGCAGATCGACACGCCCTTGGGCGCGTCTTCGATCACCGCGCCTTCCGGGCAATAGTCGGGATGAGGCAATACAGTCAGTTTCGGCATAGCTTTTTATCAGGCGATTTCGTCAAGTTTGCGGCCGGCCAGCGCGGCGCGGATGCTGCGGTCCATCCGGCGCGCGGCAAATTCGTCCGTCGCGGCGGACAAGGCCTGCACGGCCTCGGTCACCGTGTCCACATCCTGGGCTTCCTGCGCCGCGATCGCGGCCTGGAGGCACTCGTCCACCCGCTTGCGCTCGTCGGCGTCCAGCAGGTCCCCGTCGACGGCCAGCGCCGCCTGCACGGACTCCACCAGCTGGCGCGCATCCACCTGCTGTTCGCGCAGCATGCGGGCCTTGGCGTCGGTATCGGCCTGGGCCACGCTGTCGGCCAGCATCCGCGAGATTTCATCGTCCGACAGGCCGTAGGACGGCTTGACGGACACCATGGCTTCGACGCCCTGGCTCTGTTCACGCGCGGTCACGCTGAGCAGACCGTCCGCGTCCACCTGGAAGGTCACCCGGATGCGGGCCGCGCCCGCCACCATGGGCGGAATGCCGCGCAGTTCGAAGCGCGCCAGCGAACGGGAATCCGCCACCAGGTCGCGCTCGCCCTGCACCACGTGGATGCTCATGGCCGTCTGGCCGTCCTTGAAGGTCGTGAATTCCTGGGCGCGCGCCACGGGGATGGTGCTGTTGCGCGGAATGATGCGCTCGACCAGCCCGCCCATGGTTTCCAGGCCCAGCGACAACGGAATCACATCCAGCAGCAGCCAGTCTTCACCGGGCGCGCGGTTGCCTGCAAGCAGATTGGCCTGCAGGGCCGCACCCAGCGCCACGACCTGGTCAGGATCCAGGTCGGTCAGGGGCTCGGTGCCGAAAGCCCGGGCCACGGCGGCGCGCACGACGGGCATGCGCGTCGCGCCACCCACCATGACGACGCCGCGCACGTCCGCCGCCTTGAGCGACGCATCGCGCAACGCGCGGCGGGCGCAATCCAGCGTGCGCTCGATCAGCGGCTGGGCCAGTGCTTCGAACTTGTCGCGCGTCAGGACCAGATCGACCTCGCGGCCGCCCGACAGCGTCAGCTTGAGAGCAGCCGTGTCGGCGTCGGACAGGGCCTCGCGGGCGGCGCGCGCCGCCATCAGCAGGGCTCGGCGATCCGCGTGCGACAAGTCGCCCGCGCTCAGCGTGGCCACGGCGTGATCCGCGATCAAGGCGTCGAAATCGTCGCCACCCAGCGCGGTGTCGCCGCCGGTGGAAATCACTTCGAAGACGCCCTGCGTCAGGCGCAGGATGGAAATGTCGAACGTGCCGCCGCCCAGGTCGTACACGGCGTACACGCCTTCGGCGGCGTTATCCAGCCCGTAGGCAATCGCCGCCGCGGTCGGCTCGTTCAGCAGGCGCAGCACGTTCAGCCCGGCCAGCCGCGCCGCGTCGCGCGTCGCCTGGCGCTGGGCATCGTCGAAATAGGCCGGCACGGTGATGACTGCGCCCACCAGGTCGTCGCCCAGCACGTCTTCGGCGCGCTGGCGCAGCACCGCCAGGATCTGCGCCGAAACTTCGACCGGGCTCAGGTCGCCCTGGGCCGTGCGGATGCGCACCATGCCGGGCGCGTCCACGAATTCATACGGCGCGCGCGAGGCGCGGGCCTCTTCCAGCGAACGACCCATGAAGCGCTTGACCGACACCACCGTGTTCAGGGGGTCTTCGGCCTGCTGGGCCAGCGGCTCGCGGCCGGTGGTGACCTTTCCGTCAGGGAAATAGCGCACCGCCGACGGCAGCAAGGCGTGGCCCTGGGCGTCGGGCAGCACTTCGGCAACGCTGCTGCGCACCGCCGCGACGAGCGAATTGGTGGTGCCCAGGTCTATCCCGACCGCCAGCTTGCGCTGGTGCGGCGCGGGCGACTCGCCGGGCTCGGATATCTGCAATAAGGCCATGATTCTATTTTTCTGGTCAGTAGGCCGCGCTGTGCCGGCGTCCGCATCGCGGGCGCCGCAGCGCGCCTTTGGCTATCCAGCGGGCTGCACGTGCGCCAGCTCTTGCGCCAGCTTTTCCACGAACATCCATTCCCGCACCTTGAGCCCGGCCGTCGCGTAGTCTTGCTCTTCGTCCAGCAAACGGGTCAGCGTGGCGCGCATTTCGGTGCGCGCGTCGTCCAGTTCGGATTGCAGTGCCTGCAAGGCGCCGTCGTCCTCGCGCGCATCGTCCAGCATTTCGCGCCAGGTCATCTGCTGCATCAGGAAAGCCGTGTCCATGGACGTGTTGCTTTCGGTCTGCAGGTCCACGCCCGCCTGTTCGCACAGGTAGCGCGCGCGCAGCAGCGGATCCCTCAACTGGCGATAAGCCTCGTTGGCGCGGGCCGCCCACTGCATGGCCACGCGGCGTTCCGCGGGGCTGGCCGTGGCGTAGCGGTCGGGATGCACCTGTGCGGCGACGGTGCGCCAGGCGCTTTCGAGCGCCTTGGCGTCCAGGTCGAAGCGCGCCGGCAAGCCGAACAGGCTGAAGTGATCGTCACCAGCCAAGAGTTACACCGTGAACGACTCGCCGCAGCCGCAGGTCGCCTTTTCGTTGGGGTTGCGGAACTTGAAACCTTCGTTCAGGCCCTCGCGGGCGTAGTCGAGCTCCGTGCCGTCGAGGTAGGACAGGCTCTTGGGGTCGATGAAGACCTTCACGCCGAAGCTCTCGAACACGACGTCTTCCGACTCAACCTCGTCGACGTACTCCAGCTTGTAGGCCATGCCGGAGCAGCCCGTCGTCCTAACGCCGAGCCGCAAGCCGATACCCTTTCCGCGCTTCTGCAAGTAGCGGCCGATATGGGTGGCAGCCTGTTGGGTCAGGGTAACGGACATGATCAGCCCGCCACAGCTTCGGCCGGGACCGAGTGCTTTTCTTTGTAGTTCTGCACCGCGGCCTTGATTGCGTCTTCAGCCAGGATGGAACAGTGAACCTTCACGGGCGGCAGCGCCAGTTCTTCGGCGATCTGCGTGTTGCGGATGTTCATCGCCTGATCCAGCGTCTTGCCCTTGACCCATTCGGTCACCAGGGAGCTGGACGCAATGGCCGAGCCACAGCCATAGGTCTTGAAGCGCGCGTCTTCGATCACGCCGGCCTCATTGACCTTGATCTGCAGCTTCATGACGTCGCCACAGGCCGGCGCGCCGACCATGCCGGTGCCCACCGACTCGTCCGACTTGTCGAACGAACCGACGTTGCGCGGGTTTTCGTAGTGATCCAGGACTTTGGTGCTGTAAGACATGTTAATTCTCCACGTATTTCAAGGCGCGGGCGTTTAGTGCGCAGCCCACTGCACGGTGTTCAAGTCGATGCCTTCCTTGGCCATTTCCCAAAGCGGCGACATATCGCGCAGCTTGCCAACCCGGCTCTTGATCAGTTCAACCGCAAAATCCACTTCCTGCTCGGTCGTGAAACGGCCCAGCGTGAAACGGATCGAACTGTGCGCCAGTTCATCGTTGCGGCCCAGGGCGCGCAGCACATAGGACGGCTCCAGGCTGGCCGAGGTGCAGGCCGAACCGCTGGAAACGGCCAGTTCCTTGATCGCCATGATCAGGGACTCGCCTTCGACGTAGTTGAAGCTGACGTTCAGGTTGTGCGGCACGCGCTGGTCCATGTCGCCGTTCAGGTAGACCTCTTCGATCTCCGACAGGCCGTTCCAGAGGCGGTCGCGCAGCATGCGGATGCGTTCGTTCTCGGTGCCCATTTCCTCGCGGGCCAGGCGGAAAGCCTCGCCCATGCCGACGATCTGGTGCGTGGCCAGGGTGCCCGAGCGGAAACCGCGCTCATGGCCGCCGCCGTGCATCTGCGCTTCGATGCGGATGCGCGGCTTGCGGCGCACGTACAGCGCGCCGATGCCCTTGGGGCCGTAAGTCTTGTGCGCCGAGAACGACATCAGGTCGACCTTGAGCTTTTGCAGGTCGATTTCCACCTTGCCGGTCGCCTGCGCGGCGTCCACGTGGAAGATGATGCCCTTCTCGCGGCAGATTTCGCCCAGCGTTTCCACGTCCTGGATCACGCCGATTTCGTTGTTCACCATCATCACGGACACCAGCACGGTGTCCGGACGCAGCGCAGCCTTGAAGACATCCAGGTCGATCAGGCCGTTGTCCTTGACGTTCAGGTACGTGACCTCGAAGCCCTGGCGCTCCAGTTCGCGACAGGTGTCCAGCACGGCCTTGTGCTCGGTCTTGACGGTAATGATGTGCTTGCCGCGCTCGGCGTAGAAATTCGCGGCGCCCTTGATGGCCAGGTTGTCGGACTCGGTTGCGCCGGAGGTCCAGACGATTTCACGCGGGTCGGCGTTGACCAGCTTGGCGACTTCCTCGCGGGCGCGCTCCACGGCTTCTTCGGATTCCCAGCCGAACGCATGGCTGCGCGAAGCGGGGTTGCCGAAGTTTTCGTACAGCCAGGGCACCATCTTGTCCACGACGCGGGGGTCGACGGGCGTCGTGGCCGAATAATCCAGATAGATCGGGCGGGTGGTCATTTCTACAACTCCTACTTCTTATACGGTGGCATTGGCCGCGACGGTGGTGGTCGGGGCGTTGGCGGCGTTGGCGCCTCCCACCCGGTTCACTCGCACCGCGCAAGCCTGCGCTTGATTGCTGGCTTCCTGCAATTGGCGTACACGCTGCTGATCAACCAGATCTTGCAGGGACACCGAATCCAGGTAATCCACCATCTTGCGATTCAACGTGGCCCAGAGCTCGTGCGTCATGCATTTGCCCGGCTTGCCATCGTTGCCGCTCGTACAGTCCCGCTTGCCGCCACAACTGGTGGCGTCCAGGGGCTCGTCGACGGCAAAGATGATGTCGGCGACCGTCACGTTGCGCGCCAGGCGGGCAAGAGAATAGCCGCCACCCGGACCGCGCACGCTGTCCACGAGTTCGTGGCGGCGCAGTTTTCCGAATAGCTGTTCCAGATAGGACAGCGAGATGTTCTGACGCTGGCTGATGGCCGCAAGAGTGACCGGACCGCTATGCTGCCGCATAGCCAGATCGATCATGGCAGTCACGGCGAAACGCCCTTTGGTAGTTAGCCGCATGGTGGGTTCCCTGTGATTCGGCAATGGCCGCCGGCGAATCCAGCGGGCCAATACCCGAGTAATTGGCTCAAGTATAGCCTATTCCCGACTAATTTGGTATGGCTCCTGGCTAGAAAAAACCGCGCATTTGCGCGGTTTTTCACTGCCATGTGCCTTGGGAACCACGCCGTGCGCGGCTCCTAGCCGTGCAATCAAGCAGCCTGGTACTGGGTGGCGCGCTTACGGACCAATTCGAGAACACCCTGACAGGCGTCTTCAAGGTAGTCCAGGACCTTGCCAAAGCCGTCTGCGCCGCCGTAATAAGGATCGGGCACGGTGGCCTCTTCGAACTCATTGGCAAAGCGCATCAGCAGCATCAGCTTGTGCTGATAAGCCTTGGGGCATTGCTGCTGCATGGCGGACAGGTTGTCCCAATCCATGGCAAGAATCAGGTCGAAATCGCGGAAATCTTCCGCGGTGACCTGACGCGCCTCACAGTGGGTGATCTCGTAGCCGCGCTTACGTGCAGCAGCCTGCGCCCGGGCATCAGGCGCCTCGCCGATATGAAACGCGTGCGTGCCCGCGGAGTCGATGCGCACGACATCGCCCAAACCCGCGTCATTCACCAAATGGCGAAACACGCCCTCTGCGCTCGGCGAGCGACAGATATTGCCCATGCAAACGAAAAGTACCTTGGTCATCATGAGAGCAAGTGTGCGGGAAAACCCGAGATAAGGCAAGCTTTTTTTGCGGCTGCGCAATTGATCAAAAGCAAATCTGTCCCTGTTCTTTTGTCAACTAAATCATGACCTTGGAACACACTTTTCAAGTAGATGATGAAAGCTTCCCGACAGCAATTTCCGTGATTGCGACAACATGATTGCAACGCAGCACATTTAGG
Source organism: Achromobacter spanius (assembly GCF_039673305.1). Taxonomy (GTDB): domain Bacteria; phylum Pseudomonadota; class Gammaproteobacteria; order Burkholderiales; family Burkholderiaceae_B; genus Achromobacter; species Achromobacter spanius_F. Next base: position 89,772 of record NZ_JBDJLJ010000007.1, on the reverse strand, counting down.
CGCAATTCAGCAGACAGTCAGCGAAAAGACACATTCAGATACTTTCCTGCGCCTACACCGCGCCATCCAGCAGCACCCTTTGCTTCAGGGCATTCAAGGAATCCCGGGCAGCCGCAGCCTGCTCGAACTCGAGATTCCTCGCGTGGTCCATCATCAGCTTTTCCAGGCGCTTGATTTCGCGGGCCAGCGCCTTCTCGTCCTTCAGCAGTTCGGCAGGCACCGCGGCTTCCAGCGCATCGTGCTGGGCCGGTGCGACGATGCCGTCGATCAGTTCGCGCACCGCCTTCTGGACGCCACGCGCCGTAATGCCGTGATCGGCGTTGAACTGGATCTGCTTGGCGCGGCGGCGGCTGGTTTCTTCCATGGCGCGCTGCATCGAATCCGTAATGCGATCCGCGTAAAGAATGGCGTGGCCGTTCAGGTTGCGCGCCGCGCGCCCGATCGTCTGGATAAGGCTGCGCTCGGAACGCAGGAACCCTTCCTTGTCGGCGTCGAGGATGGCCACCAGCGACACTTCGGGTATGTCCAGCCCTTCGCGCAGCAGGTTGATCCCGACCAGCACATCAAACGTGCCCAACCGCAAGTCGCGCAGGATCTCGACGCGTTCGACCGTATCGATATCAGAGTGCAGATAGCGCACCTTCACGCCGTGCTCGCTCAGGAAGTCGGTCAGATCTTCGGCCATGCGCTTGGTCAGAGTGGTGACCAGCACGCGATCGCCCTGCGAGACGCGGGCCTTGATCTGGCCCAGCAGGTCGTCCACCTGCGTGCGGGCAGGCAGCACCTCGACAACCGGGTCGACCAGGCCGGTTGGACGCACCACCTGCTCCACCACGTTGTCGGTGTGTTCCTTTTCATAGGCGGCCGGCGTGGCGGATACGAATACGCACTGGCGCATCCGCGCCTCGAACTCTTCGAGCTTGAGCGGGCGGTTGTCCAGCGCCGACGGCAGGCGAAAGCCATACTGGACCAGGGTTTCCTTGCGCGATCGGTCGCCGCGATACATGGCGCTCAGTTGGCCGATGGTGACGTGGCTTTCGTCGATGAACATCAGCGCGTCGGACGGCAGGTAATCGATCAGGGTGGGCGGCGGATCGCCCGGCGCCGCGCCGGACAAGTGGCGGGAGTAGTTTTCGATGCCTTTGCAGAACCCCAGCTCCTGCAACATTTCCAGATCGAAACGAGTGCGCTGCTCCAGGCGCTGGGCCTCGACGAGGTGGCCGTCGTCGACGAACCGTTTGACGCGTTCGCGCAGCTCTTCCTTGATGGTTTCGATGGCGCGCAGCACGGTGTCGCGCGGCGTCACATAGTGGGAGCCCGGGTACACCGTGAAGCGCGGCAGCTTCTGGCGGATGCGTCCCGTCAGCGGATCGAAGAGTTCCAGGCTTTCGATTTCGTCGTCGAACAGCGTCACGCGCAATGCGAGTTCCGCGCTTTCCGCCGGGAAGATGTCGATGGTTTCACCGCGCACGCGGAATACCCCACGCGTGAACTCCGCGTCGTTGCGGGTGTACTGCATGGCGACCAGGCGCGCGAGGATCTCGCGCCGGGCTATCTGGTCGCCGGCCCGCAGGATCAGCACCATCGCGTGATAATCGCCGGGATTACCGATACCGTAGATGCACGACACCGTGCCCACGATGATCGTGTCGCGGCGCTCCAGCAGGCTTTTCGTGGCCGACAGCCGCATCTGCTCGATGTGTTCATTGATGGACGAATCCTTCTCGATGAACAGGTCGCGCGTCGGCACATAGGCTTCCGGCTGGTAGTAGTCGTAGTAGGAGACGAAATACTCCACCGCGTTCTTCGGGAAGAACTCGCGCATTTCGGCGTAGAGCTGCGCGGCCAGCGTCTTGTTGGGCGCCAGCACCAGCGCCGGGCGCCCCAGGCGCGCGATGACGTTGGCCATGGTGTAGGTCTTGCCCGACCCGGTCACCCCCAAGAGCGTCTGGAACATCAGGCCGTCTTCGACACCCTGCGTCAGCCCCTCGATGGCCGTGGGCTGGTCCCCCGCGGGCGGATAGGGCTGGTAAAGATGAAACGGGCTGTCTGGAAAATCGACGAATCCCGGACCTGCGGCGGGTACCCCCGCGCTCGGGTCTATTGCGCTCTTAGGCATGCTAGACTGTTCCAGGGTAAACCCCCCATTATCCACAGCACCTCGTACTGCGTCCACCCACCTCATCAGAGTCCCATGAGCACCCTTTTCGATTCCGTCGAGCTCGCGCCGCGCGACCCCATTCTTGGCCTGAACGAACAATACAACGCGGACACCCGCCCCGGTAAAGTGAACCTGGGCGTGGGCGTGTATTACGATGATCAGGGACGGATCCCCCTGCTGGGCGCCGTACGCAAGGCTGAAGCCGCCCGCATCGAAGCCGCGGCTGCCCGCGGCTACCTGCCGATCGAAGGCATCGCCGGCTACAACAGCGGCGCGCAAGCCCTGCTGCTGGGCAAGGATTCCGCACTGGCCGCAGCCGGCCGCGTGCTCACCACCCAGGCGCTGGGCGGCACCGGCGCATTGAAGATCGGCGCCGATTTCCTGCACCAGCTGCTGCCGGGCTCCAAGGTCCTGATCAGCAACCCCAGCTGGGAAAACCACCGCGCCCTGTTCGAGCGCGCCGGTTTCGAAGTCGGCACCTACGCCTACTACGACGCCACCACTCGCGGCCTGAACTTCGAAGCCATGCTGGCCGACCTGAAGGCCGCGCCCGCCAAGACCATCGTGGTGCTGCACGCGTGCTGCCACAACCCCACGGGCGCCGATCCCACCGCTGACCAGTGGAAGCAGATCGCCGCCGTCGTCAAGGAAAACAACCTGGTCCCGTTCCTGGACATCGCCTACCAAGGGTTCGGCGACGGCCTGACGGAAGACGCCTCGGTCGTGCGCATGTTCGCCGACCTGGACATGACCATGTTCATCAGCTCCTCGTTCTCGAAGTCGTTCTCGCTGTACGGCGAGCGCGTCGGCGCGCTGACGGTCGTTGCCGGCAGCAAGGAAGAAGCCACCCGCGTGCTCAGCCAGCTGAAGCGCGTCATCCGCACCAACTACTCCAACCCGCCCACGCACGGCGGCACGGTGGTCTCGACGGTGCTGAACACGCCCGAGCTCTTCGCCCTCTGGGAAGAAGAACTCGCCGGCATGCGCGAACGCATCCGCCTGATGCGCAAGCAACTGGTCGACAAGATCAAGGAACACGGCGGCAAGCAGGATTTCAGCTTCGTGCTGAATCAGCGCGGCATGTTCTCGTACTCGGGCCTCTCCGCCGCGCAAGTGGATCGCCTGCGTGAAGAACACGGCGTCTACGCCGTGTCCAGCGGCCGCATCTGCGTGGCTGCCCTGAACAGCGGCAATATCGACAAGGTGGCAGCCGCCATCGCCGCGGTGCTGTAAAACCCGCCGCATGCTGGCCGGCACTTCCCGGCCCTCGCAAAAAACGGGACCTTCGGGTCCCGTTCTTATTTGCGGCCCACCAGCTTGCTTTTTTAGGCTGCGTCCCCCAGAATGGCGCTGTATATATGTACAGTCCGCTAGCACCGGATCATCGCCATGGCCAGCAAACTCACGGATCGCCAACAACAAATCCTGGATCTCATCAGGCAAACCGTCACGCGCACCGGTTTTCCGCCGACGCGCGCCGAAATTGCCCAGGCGCTGGGATTCCGCTCTCCCAACGCCGCGGAAGACCACCTGAAAGCGCTGGCCCGCAAGGGGGCTATCGAACTCACCGCCGGCGCTTCGCGCGGCATCCGCCTGAAGGACGCCTCGGCCGCTCCCGCGCAAGCCTCGCTGCCCATTCCCGCGCTCGCGCAGCTGCTGCTGCCGCTGGTGGGCCGCGTCGCTGCAGGCAGCCCCATACTGGCCGCCGAACACGTCGAACGCGAAGTCGGCGTGGACCCCAGCCTTTTCGCCCAAGCGCCCGACTACCTGCTCAAGGTGCGCGGCATGAGCATGCGCGACGCCGGCATCCTTGAAGGCGACCTGCTGGCCGTCAAGAAGGCCTCGGAGGCCCGCAACGGCCAGATCGTCGTGGCCCGCCTGGGCGACGACGTCACCGTCAAGCGCCTGCAGCGCCAGAACGGCCATATCGAACTTTTGCCCGAAAACCCCGACTTCCAGCCCATCGTGGTCGAAGCCGACCAGGACTTCGCCCTGGAAGGCATTGCGGTCGGCCTGATCCGCACCCAGCCGCTGCACTGACTCCCGCGCTGCCAGCCACAAAAAGAAAACCCCGCTGACGCGGGGTTTTCTTTGTTGGAGGCCCTGTTTCCAGGGCCGCCTTGCGCTCAAGGCGCCATCAGTGCTTCAGGACGGGGTCGGTGGAACCCGGTTCTGCCGGTTTGGCCACCAGGGGCTCCTTGACCGCCTCTTCCTCTGCCAGGGGCTCGGGCAGACGCTCCAGGGCAAGTTCAAGCACCTTGTCGATCCAGCGCACCGGCACGATCTCGAGATGGTTCTTGACGTTGTCCGGGATCTCCGCCAAATCCTTGACGTTTTCTTCCGGGATCAAGACCGTCTTGATGCCGCCACGATGGGCCGCCAGCAGCTTTTCCTTCAGGCCGCCGATGGGCAACACTTCGCCGCGCAGCGTGATCTCGCCGGTCATGGCGACATCGGCGCGCACCGGGATGCGCGACAAGGCCGACACCATGGCGGTGGTGATCGCGATACCCGCGGACGGGCCGTCCTTGGGCGTGGCGCCTTCCGGCACGTGGACGTGCATGTCGTGCTTTTCGAACACGCTGTCGGCAAAGCCCAGCCGGCGAGCCCGCGAGCGCACAACCGTACGCGCCGCCTCGACCGACTCCTTCATCACGTCGCCGAGCGAACCCGTGCGCTGGATGACGCCCTTGCCGGGCATGTCCGCGACTTCGATCGTCAGCAGATCGCCGCCGACTTCCGTCCACGCCAGACCCGTCACCTGGCCGATCTGGTTTTCCTTTTCGGCCATGCCGAACGCGTAGCGCCGCACGCCCAGGAAGTCGCTGAGGTTGTCGCCCGTGACATTGACCGGCTTGACCTCGACGGTCTTGCCTTCGGCCTTGGCGCGGTCGTTCTGGGTCAGCAACTGCTTGATGACCTTGCGGCAGATCTTGCCCACTTCGCGTTCGAGCGCACGCACGCCGGCTTCGCGGGTGTAGTAGCGCACGATGTCGCGCAGCGCGCTGTCATCCACGGTCAGCTCGCTATCCTTCACGCCGTTGTTCTTCATCAGCTTGGGCAGCAAATGGTCGCGGGCAATATGGATCTTTTCTTCCTCGGTGTAACCCGACAGGCGGATCACTTCCATGCGGTCGAGCAGCGCCGGCGGAATGTTCAGCGTGTTGCTGGTCGCCACGAACATGACGTCGGACAGGTCGAAGTCGACTTCGATGTAGTGGTCCTGGAACGTGTGGTTCTGTTCCGGATCCAGCACTTCGAGGAGGGCCGACGAGGGGTCGCCGCGGAAATCCATGCCCAGCTTGTCGATTTCATCAAGCAGGAACAGCGGGTTGCGCACGCCGACCTTCGACATGTTCTGGACGATCTTGCCCGGCATGGAGCCGATGTACGTACGGCGATGGCCGCGGATCTCGGCTTCGTCGCGCACGCCGCCCAACGCCATGCGGACGAACTTGCGGTTCGTCGCCTTGGCGATCGACTGCCCCAGCGACGTCTTGCCGACGCCCGGAGGGCCGACCAGGCACAGGATCGGCGCCTTCACCTTGTCCACGCGTTGTTGCACGGCAAGATATTCGAGGATCCGTTCCTTGACCTTTTCAAGGCCATAGTGGTCGTTGTCCAGCACCGTCTCGGCGTTGCTGATCGAGTTGTTGATCTTGCTCTTCTTTCTCCAGGGGAGATTGATGAGCGTATCGATGTAGTTGCGCACCACGGTGGCTTCGGCCGACATGGGCGACATGAGCTTGAGCTTCTTGAGCTCGGCATCGGCCTTCTTGCGCGCCTCTTTGGGCATGTGAGCGGCGATGATCTTCTTTTCGAGCTCTTCGATGTCTGCGCCCTCTTCGCCTTCGCCCAGCTCCTTCTGAATGGCCTTGACCTGCTCATTCAGGTAGTAGTCGCGCTGGCTCTTTTCCATCTGCTTCTTCACGCGGCCGCGAATCCGCTTCTCGACCTGGAGGATGTCGATTTCGGTTTCGAGCTGGGTGAGCAAGCCTTCGAGGCGTTCGGACGTGCCGACGATCTCGAGCATCTTCTGCTTTTGCTCGAGCTTCAGGGGAAGATGCGCGGCGATCGTATCGGCCAGGCGACCGGCATCATCGATGCCAGCCAGCGAGGTCAGGATCTCCGGGGGGATCTTCTTGTTGAGCTTTACGTATTGCTCGAATTGAGCAACGATCGCGCGGCGCAGGGCTTCGGTTTCGGAGCCCTGGATGGCGTCCGGTTCGATGGGCGACACCTGGCAGGTGAAGTGCGAATCGGCATCCTCGATGGTGTTGATGCGGGCGCGCTGGGTGCCCTCGACCAGCACCTTGACGGTGCCGTCGGGCAACTTGAGCATCTGCAGGATGCCAGCGACGCAGCCGATTTCGTAGACGTCTTCGGGCGTGGGGTCATCCTTGCCGGCGGACTTTTGAGCCACCAGCATGATGCTTTTGCCCGCTTCCATCGCAACCTCGAGCGCGCGGATGGAGCGCGGACGGCCGACGAACAGCGGGATGACCATGTGCGGGAACACGACGACGTCGCGCAGCGGCAGCAGGGGAAGGTCGATCGGGTCGGAAGGCAGGGTCTGGCTGGCAGACATATGGGGTTCCTCTGTATGACTCGGCGTATCGGGGACGGGGTGCCAGGGAATACCCGAGCAAACTCGTCAATTACGTCTGTTATGGGAACAATAGCCGAAAATTCAAGATCCTCGGCGCCTGGATAACCAAAAGGCCAAAAAAAGCCCTGAATGCGCTTTCAGTATGCGGCCGCCAACGCTGCGAGAAAAGCGCGTTTTGATGGATGCGGCGCCCTAAGGCAAAAAAACCCGTTACGGGAACGGGCTTTTTTGAAATATCAGGCTGCCGCGTCGCGGACTTCGCCGCGTTCCGGTTTTTCCGGTGTGGCGGTTTCGTCGGCGTAGATCAGCAAGGGCTTGCCCTCGCCTTCGATGGCGCCCTCGTCGAGCACCACACGCTTGACGTTGCCTTGGGAAGGCAGGTCATACATGGTGTCGAGCAGCGCCTGTTCGATGATGGACCGCAGGCCGCGGGCACCCGTCTTGCGCTTGAGCGCCTTGCGGGCGATTGCCTTGAGCGCGGCAGGCCGCACGTCGAGCTCGGCGCCTTCCATGGCGAACAGCTTCTGGAACTGCTTGAGCAAGGCGTTCTTGGGCTCGGTCAGGATCTGGACCAGGGCCGCTTCGTCCAGTTCGTCCAGGGTGGCGACAACCGGCAGGCGACCGACGAGTTCGGGGATGAGGCCGAACTTGATCAGATCTTCGGGTTCGACTTCGGAGAAGAGCTCGCCCACGCCGCGTTCCGACTTGGCACGCACGGAAGCCGAGAAGCCGATGCCAGACTTTTCGGTGCGGTCGCGGATGACCTTTTCCAGTCCGTCGAAGGCGCCGCCGACGATGAACAGGATGTTGGTCGTATCCACCTGGACGAAGTCCTGGTTGGGATGCTTGCGGCCGCCTTGCGGGGGCACCGAGGCGACCGTGCCTTCGATCAGCTTGAGCAGTGCCTGCTGGACGCCCTCGCCCGACACATCGCGGGTGATGGAGGGGTTGTCGGACTTGCGGGAAATCTTGTCGATTTCGTCGATGTAGATGATGGCGCGCTGCGCCTTTTCCACTTCGTAGTTGCAGTTCTGCAGCAACTTCTGAATGATGTTTTCGACGTCTTCGCCCACGTAGCCCGCTTCGGTCAGCGTGGTGGCGTCGGCCATGACGAAAGGCACATTCAGCATGCGCGCCAGCGTCTGCGCCAAAAGCGTCTTGCCGGACCCGGTGGGGCCGATCAGCATGATGTTGCTCTTGGACAGCTCGACTTCGTCGCCCTTGATTTCGCCGTGGCGAATGCGCTTGTAGTGGTTGTAGACGGCCACGGCCAGCATGCGCTTGGGCGAGGTCTGCCCAATGACGTACTGGTCGAGGAAAGTCTTGATTTCAGCCGGAGTGGGCAGCTCGGAACGAATCGCCGCGCGCGCGGTTGCCTGCGCTTCCTCGCGGATGATGTCGTTGCACAGGTCTATGCATTCATCGCAGATGAATACCGACGGACCCGCGATCAGCTTGCGGACTTCGTGCTGGCTTTTATTGCAAAACGAGCAATGCAGCACTTTTGCGTCTGCCGATCCCTTTTTTTCAGGCATATTTCTTTCGTATCTCAGGTAAAGATGCGCCAGACCGGGTAAAGGGCCTAGCGCATGCGCTTACTCAAACATGATGGCAGCGGGTCTGGATCAACCGGGAAGTCAGCCTTCGGAACGGGAGGCCATGACCTTGTCCACCAGTCCATACGATACCGCATCTTCGGCCGACATGAAGTTGTCACGTTCCGTGTCCTGCTCGATGCGCTCCATGCTCTGCCCGGTATTCGTGGACAGGATGCGGTTCAGGCGCTCGCGCAGGTCCAGGATCTCGCGAGCCTGGATCTGGATGTCGGAGGCCTGCCCTTGGGCGCCGCCGGACGGCTGGTGGATCATGATGCGCGAATTGGGCAGGGTGAAGCGCTTGCCCTTCTTGCCTGCCGCCAGCAGGAACGCGCCCATGCTGGCCGCAAGGCCCGTGCACAGGGTGGAAACGTCCGGCTTGACGAACTGCATGGTGTCAAAGATGGCCATTCCCGCGTACACCGACCCGCCAGGCGAGTTGATGTACAGGGAAATGTCCTTGTCAGGATTCTCCGATTCCAGGAACAGCAACTGCGCCACAACCAGGTTGGCCGTGGCGTCGTTGACCGGCCCCACCAGGAAAATGAGCCGTTCGCGGAGCAGGCGCGAATAGATGTCGTAGGCGCGTTCGCCGCGCCCGGACTGCTCGATCACCATGGGAATGTAGCCCAGGCCGGTGGGGGTCACCGAAGACCCGCCATTCATTGCCGCATAGAAATCGGTGAATCTCTGCATAGTGTTACGCCATCCCCATCAACTGATCAAAAGGCACCTTTTCGTCGGTGACCTTGGCCTTTTCCAACACGTGCGCGACGACGTTGTCTTCCAGCACGATAGCCTCGATTTCAGCACGACGCTGGCGGTCAGCCAGGTAATAGCTGACAACCTGAGCGGGTTGTTCGTAGTTCTGGGCGAATTCTTCGATGCGCGCGCGAACTTGCTCGGGCTTGGCTTGCAGCTGGGCTTGCTTGACCAGTTCGGACACCAGCAGGCCCAGGCGGACGCGGCGTTCGGATTCGGTCGAGAAGGCTTCAGCCGGGATCGGCACGGATTCGGCGTTCGGCACGCCGCGCTGCTTCAGTTCTTCGCGGGCAGCGGCGACACGGCCTTGCACGTCGTTGTCGACCAGGGCCTTCGGCACGTCGAACTTGCCGGCTTCGACCAGGGCGTCCATCACGCTGGACTTGGTGCGGCCTTGCGAGCGCACCTTGACTTCGCGTTCGATGTTGCTGCGGATGTCGGCCTTCAGCTTTTCGACGTCGCCTTCAGCCTGGCCGAGGGACTTGGCGAATTCGCTGTTCAGTTCGGGCAGGACGCCTTCAGCCACTTCCTTGATGGTGATGGTGAATTCGGCGGTCTTGCCGGCGACTTCGACACCTTGGTAGTCATCAGGGAACTTGAGCTGGAAAACCTTGGTTTCGCCAGCCTTCAGGCCGCGGGCGGCTTCTTCGAATTCCGGCAGCATGCGGCCTTGGCCGAGCACGAACGGGAAGTCTTCGGCCTTGCCGCCTTCGAAGGGCACGCCGTCGATGGTGCCGGCGAAGTCCAGGGTCACGCGATCGCCGTCGGCGCTGGCGCGGCCTTCGCGGGCTTCAAACGTGGCGCGCTGCTTGCGCAGGACGTCCAGGGTCTGTTGCACTTCGGCGTCGGTGACGGCCGTTTCGTAGCGGGTGACGGCCAGGGTCGACAGATCCGGCACGGCGACTTCAGGGTAGACCTCGAACGTGGCGGTGAACGCCAGCGTGTCGTCGGAAACGCCTTCAGTCTTGGGTTCGAGGTTCGGGGCGCCAGCGACGCGCAGCTTGGCGCCGTCGATGGCTTGTTCAAAGGCACGGCCAACTTGGCTATTGATCACGTCGTAGCGGATGCTGGGGCCATGGCTGCGCTCGAGCATCGCCAGCGGCGCCTTGCCCGGGCGGAAACCGGGCACCTTGGCGTTGCGGGCCACGCGCTTCAATTGCGCCTGGACTTCCTTTTCGACGTCGGCCACCGAGACGGCCAGATCAACACGGCGCTCCAGGCCGGAGAGGGTTTCAACCACAGGCTGCATTAAAAGACCTATTTTCCGAGAGATGAGATTACGGGCGGATAAACGCGGCATTTTACCGGAAACTTCCGGATCCCTGACGCAAAGGGGCGCGAGCCCCGGATTTGCCCGGATGCTCGCGCCCCGTTTTTCGCCCCAAAGTGGCGCAAAAAGCGCTTGCCGGCAGCCTTATTTGGCCTTGGCGATGCGGTCTTCGATGTGCTGGGCACGCTTGGCCGAGGACGGGTGCGAGCTCATCATATCGCTCTTGCCGCCGTCCAGTTCAGCCAGTTTCTGGAATGCCGTCACGAGGCCGCGGGTATTGAGCTTCTTGGCCTGCAGCTGATCGAACGAATAATCGTCCGCGGCGCTTTCCTGCGATTGCGAGAATTGCGCGTTGATGAACTTCTCGGTCAGGTCGCCCAACTGGGAAGAGCTCAGCGCGGCGACGGTCGAGCCGCCCGCAGCGCCGGCGGCGTCGCGCGCGGCCGAGACGGTGTAGGCGGTCTGCATCGCCTTCTTGGAATGGCCCAGCGCCACGTGGCCGATTTCGTGGCCGACCACGCCCAGCACTTCGTCATCCGTCATCATGTCCATCAGGCCGCTGTAGACGCGGATGCAGCCGTTGGCCATGGCCCACGCATTGACGTCCTTCGTGATGTAGACCTTGTAGTTCGCTTTCTGGCCGTTGACCGTGCCGCCCAGCGACTTGGCGATCTTCTGCAGGCGCGCATCGTACTTGCTACCCGGCGCAGCGATCTTTTCCTGCGAGTCGCTCTGCGCGCAAGCCTTGTCCGACAGGGTCTTGATCTCGGCGTCGCTCAGCGTGGCGGCCTGGACCACCTTGGCGCCGGCGCCCACGAGCCCCCCGATATCCAGCGCGTGCGCAACCGAATAAGGCGCGAGCGCAATAGCCAATGCGGCGACGGTATAGCGAACTTTCATGGGAACAAACTCCTATTGACTTGTTCTATGCAAACGAGGCGGCAATTCTATATACGCCAGTAGCTTTCGAAGTATTTCGGCACAGAGTTTCGCAAATGCGAATTTCGCTTACAGAAAAGCCGAGCAGACCACACCCTGGCGTGCTAGGAGCCGCACCTTTCTGACCAATTTCGGTCATCAAAAACAACTGCCGCCCGCCTCATGGCATTGATAGAATTGCCGCCGCGCTTTTTTTCGCAAACAACATTGGCTCGCACCCACATGAACTCGAATCCCCCTCCCCGCCTAGGCCTGCTCCCCAGCCTGATCTTCAGTTCCCGCTGGCTCCAGCTGCCGCTCTACCTGGGCCTCATCGTCGCGCAGGGCGTGTACGTCATGCTGTTCCTGAAGGAGCTCTGGCACCTGCTCACCCACGCCAACAGCTTTGGCGAGATGGAGATCATGCTGCTGGTCCTGGGACTGATCGACGTGGTCATGATTTCGAACCTGCTGGTCATGGTGATCGTGGGCGGCTACGAGACCTTCGTGTCCCGCCTGCGCCTGCAAAACCATCCGGACCAGCCGGAATGGCTGAGCCACGTGAACGCAAGCGTGCTGAAGGTGAAGCTTGCGATGGCGATCATCGGGATCTCGTCGATCCACCTGCTGCGCACCTTCATCGAGGCGGGGACCATCGGCACACCGAACGCGCGCTTCACCGAGGCCGGCGTCATGTGGCAGACCATCATCCACGCCCTGTTCATCCTGTCGGCGCTGGGGATTGCGCTCGTGGACAAGCTGTCGACCAGCGGCTCGGGCAAGCACTGACGCGCACGGCACAAAAAAAGCCCCCACGCCTTGCCGCGTGGGGGCTTTTTTATAGGTAGAACGCCGAGAGGCCCCGAACGCGCTACCCAATGGATCTCAGGTCGCCACCTTGATGTTCTTGGCGCTGGGACCCTTGGGGCCGGTTCCAACCTCGAAGGTGACCCGTTGGTTTTCCTGTAGCGACTTATAGCCCTCGCTGCGGATTTCGGAATAGTGAGCGAAAAGATCCTTGCTGCCGTCGTCGGGCATGATGAAGCCATAACCCTTTTCGGCGTTGAACCACTTGACGATGCCGGTTGCCATGGAATGTCCTTGAACCTAGAGAAGCGATTGCTCGCGGGGCGCCAGATCATCAAGGATGGGAGAGGATAGCAACCGCAGCACTACTGACGGCGACCAAGGGGAACGCAGACCGCGTCGCTTGAGAATCTCGCTGAAACCAGTGTATTGGTGAACGCCGAAAAACGTCAAATATCCAGAGCGGTCACGCAGGGCAGAACGAGGAGCGCAACCGCTGCAAACGGCGGCAATCCAGCGCATTTCAATCTGCATATTTTCAACTTGCCACGTGCCGATACAGGTGGATACCGAGCCGTGCGCACCGCGGACGATGGATGGCTTGCGGGACAGCCGGACCTAGCCGGAAAATCCGCCGGACTGCAGGAACTCGCGTTCGGCCTGGGACGTCTGCCTGCCCAGGGCTGCATTGCGATGCGGAAAGCGTCCGAAGCGCTTGATGATGTCGCGGTGCAGGACCGCCCAGCGCAAGGACTCGGCGCCCAGGGGCTCCATCAGCGCGATACACCGGTTCTGCGCCGCCAGGTTCTCGGCATGTTCGAACGGCAGATAGAAGAACTGCCGCAGTCCGGTATCCACTTCAAGGTCGTGTCCAGCCGCGATGGCGTGTTCGGCAAAATGCTGGGCCAGCGGATCCGTGGCGAACATGTGCGCGGTATCGCGATAGGCATTGCGGGGGAACTGGTCCAACAGGATCATCAATGCAAGCGCGCCCGTGGCGTCGTCCAGCCAGCCATCCAGACGACGGGCCGCGGCGGCCAGGTGCGCAGCCTCGAAGCGCGTGCGGAACTCGGCGTCAAATGCCGCGCTCTTGCTGAACCATTGCTGGGGGCCCGCATCGAGCCAAAACGCGACCACATCCTGCGGCTGCGTGGAAATGGGAGTCATCGAACTGGTAGTCATGGCGGCGGCGAATGGTGGGTGCGAAAAGGCGCGCTGCTGCGCCGAGCGCGCGATCAAGGCCGGCGGCAGCCGGACGCATGCCGCGCCCAAAAACAAAAAAAGCCCCGCTAGGGGGCTTTTTTGGCGAAAAATCAGAACCTTACAGGACCTGAATCTTCGTGGCTTGCGGGCCCTTGGGGCCATTGGCCGTCACAAAGCTGACGCGCTGGTTCTCTTCCAGAGACTTGAAGCCCGAGCCCTGAATTTCGGAGAAGTGAGCGAACAGATCCTTGCCACCCGCTTCCGGGGTGATGAAGCCATAACCCTTTTCCGAATTGAACCACTTAACGACGCCGGTTTCCATACTGTATTTCCTAGAGATAATGGGCAAATGCCCGGAGGTCACGAATCAATCAAGGAGGGGACAGTAGAACAATAACGCTGAGCCGGAAAAGGCACGGCACTGAACGAAAATCGCAACGCTTGTGATCGTGTGCCGACACTATCGTTATGTTCCCCTCACAAGTCAACATAATCCTAAAAAATGCGTGCCAATAATGCAACAAAGAGAAACTGCACAGAAAATTCGCACGTTTTCATAGGCAAAACGAAGTCCTGTATAGGTGTTTACACCCACACATCATAAAAAAACAAACTAGGCTTATATAAATGCCATCAAAAGCGCGTACAACCTTCAATACGCCGTTTGGATGACACCATGGTTTGCCGTCAGGCTTACTCTTCGATAGGTAAACCCAACAGGTCGAGTGCCGCGCCGAAAGCATCGGGACCCGAGCAAAGGAAAACCGCCACGTCGCCGGGGTTCATATTTTCCAGGACTTGGTCGATCTGTTCTTGCGCATTATCAACATTGTCGACATTGGCAGCGTGTATGTCCGCTCCGGCTTCGACTTTTTCGCGCGGCACGATGTCTGCAATCGCATTGAGATCAGTGACGCCCACGACAACGTAGGCGCTGATGCTTTCGCCATCCAGCGTGGTGTGCAGCTCAACGCCGCCCGCTACGTCGGCAACATGCCGACTGAGTATTTCCATGATCCATCTTCCTTGACTTGCGGGCGTGGCCCGCCTGGGCACGCACCGTGTAGGTGCACACGCACGCCCAGGCGCGACTATAACAGCCTTCGGCTAATGCTTCTTGACAATCGGACCAAGCGCCTGCCGGGCCGCCCCCGACGTGGCGGCGACGCTGCGGCTGCGCACCCCTGCCGCGGCCAGGACGCGGACGAGGGGCTTCTGGGCGTCCAGGAAGGCCTGCTTGTCGTCGCCGGCGAGCTTGCAGATGAACATCTGGGCCTGAAGCTGCGTGCGGCGCGCCTTGCGGTTGTCGGCCTCTTTGGCAAGCCACTCGCCGATCCACGCCGCGGCAGCCTCGGCGTCGCCCTGCAGCTTGACGTGGCCAAGCAGGTCGAACACCGTCACGCCGTCGATCCGTTCGTCTGCGCCGCGCGTTAGAAAGAGCTTGGCAGCCTGGCCCGTGTAGCCGGGGATGACCGCGAGGCAGTCCCGTTCTGCGGGTTTCTTCATAGTGTCTGTGTGTATGTCGGTTATCGAGAACCCTGGACTGTAACCCGGCGCCGGCGACTGTCCTATTGCTGCAGCGGAACTCTGCTATCGTCGGCCTGTACTTTTCTTATCCCTACATGGTGGACATCATGCAACGCGATTTCGATCTGGTCGTCACGATCCTGGGCGCCCTGCGCGACGCGCCGGGCCCCAACCTGAGCACACACGATATCAAGAACGCCGCGCTGGCCCCTCATCCCGAGGAACAGGGCCTGCAGCTGATTGCGCATCACCTGGACCTGCTGGAAGACGCCGGGCTGGTCAAGCAGATCAGCGAAACCGCGGCGACGGCCGGCGCGACGCGCTGGCGCATCACCTGGAAGGGCTACGACGCCCTCGAGCAGGATGAAGACGACGAAGAGGACGAGGAGTTCGACGCCGAAGAATGAGGCGACGCGCGCGCGGCGGTTCAGCGGCGCTGCAGGATGCGCCGCGTCAGCAGCGACGCCGCCGCGCCGATCACCAGGCTGAACATGAAGGCGGCGATCGACAGCATCGCTGCCAGATCGCTGAATCCCCCGTGGCGCGCCAGCGCCAGCACCGCCGCGAAAACCGCCGCCGCCAGCACGGCGACGCCCAGCAGCGAGCCTTTGAGCGAGCGCAGGCGGCCGCACAGCGCCCCGCCCGCCAGCGAGGCAGCCACGACGGCGGCCATGGACCAGAACAGATACTCGTAGTGCATGGGGACGGTCTCCGCCGTAGGCATTGAGGCGACCGCATTATAGGCGGCGCCCCCTCCCCCCGCAGCCCGTGTGCCGTGCGCCATAGGCGGAATGCACGGCAGTCGCTTCCCGCGCCACGCCGGCGCCGCGGCCCACGCACCGGCCGCACTCAGGCCAGGGCGACGACGCTGATCTCCACCAGCGCGCCATAGTGCAGTTCCCGCGTGGGCACGATCGCGCGGGCCGGGCGATGGGCGCCGAAGCATTGTTCGTAGACGCGATTGACCTCGTCCCACAGTCCGACGTCGGGAATGTAGACCGTGACATTGACCACTGCGGACAGCGATGAGCCCGCGGTTTCAAGGATGGCCTGAACGCTGCGCAGCGCCTCCCTGGCCTGGTCGGCGGCGCCCGACGCAAGCGCCGGCCGGTCGCCGGGCGCGGCAGGGGGAAGAAAACCCAATTGGCCGGAAACGAACACGAAGCCGTTGGCGCGCACGGCCTGCGAGTAATGGCCCGCAGGCGGGGTCGCCTTGGGCGTGTGGATGATTTGCATGCCTGGTTCTCCTTGTGTCGGCCGGCTTACCAGCCGCGAAAGCGTTCCCAGTGCGCCACCACTTCCGTGGCGCCGGGGCGCACGACTTTGTAGGCGTCGTGCTGGGCGCAGGTGGCGCACGCGTGATTGGGAACGATCCGCAGCTTCGCGCCGATCGGCAGGTCGGGCAGGACGGCGCTGCTGCCGGGGCGCAGCTTGATGATGCCCTGCTCCTGATTGGTTTCGGCGAGCAGCACGTCCGGGTAGACCTTGCCGTCGACGTCGCACACCAGCCCGTACAACTGGTCCACGGGCTGCTTGGCGGTGCCCCGGTCGCGCGACATGGCCATCCATCCAGCGTCGACCAGAATCCATCCCTTGTCCGGCTGATGGCCGATCACGGTCGTCAACACGGTGGCGGCGATGTCATCCACTTTGCACACGCCCAGCCCGGCCATGACCAGGTCGAAAAAGACATAGACGCCGGCGCGGACCTCGGTCACGCCTTCCAGGCTGCGCGCAAAATGGGCCGTGGGCGTGGAACCGACACTGACCACCGGGCACGGCAGGCCCGCGGCGCGGATGGCCTGCGCGCACCCGACGGCGGCCGCGCGCTCCTGCTCGGCCATGTCCGCGATCGCCTCCAGGCTGCGACAGCCATAGGACTCGCCCGCGTGCGTCATGACGCCGCGCAAACAGGCGCCTTCGTCGTGGAGCACCCGGGCGATCGCCAGCAGGTGCTCGGTATCCCCGGGCTGCACGCCGGCGCGATGGCCGTCGCAATCGATCTCGATGAGAGCTGGAATGGCATCGCCAGCCGCCTTGGCGCGCGCCGACACCGCGCGGGCCGCCTCGATGCTGTCGACCACCACCGTCAGGTCGACGCCGCGTTGGCGCAGGGCCAGCACGCGCTCCAGCTTGGCCGGCGACACGCCGACCGCGTAGAGCAGGTCCGTGACGCCCGCCGCGGCGAACTGCTCGGCCTCCTGCAGCGTCGACACCGCAGCGGGCCCCTGGGGCGTAGACATCACCCGGCGGGCGACCTCGATGGATTTGGGCGTCTTCAGGTGCGGGCGCAGCTGCACGCCATGGGCGGCCATCAGCCCGTTCAGGCGATCGATATTGCGCGTCATGCGCGATTCGTCGAGCACCAGGCAAGGTGTTTCCAGGGTGTCCAGGGTGGACGCGGCGGCGTCGTGGGTCATGAAAGCCTCTGTGGGGAGTCGGATGGCGGACGCGAAGCAGCGGCGCCGGGATGCACGCAGTATGGCGCGGACGGGCACCCACGTGTTTAATATGAAGTTAATTCTCTATTAATCCTATACTGAATGATTACTACCGATGACCTGCGCTTCTTCCTGACCCTGGCCGCAACCAGTTCGCTGGCGCAGGCGGCCCGCGCCCTGGACGTGACGCCCCCGGCAGTCACGCAGCGCCTGCATGCGATGGAAAAACGTTTGGGCGTCCGGCTGGTCAACCGTTCCGGACGCGGCACCGCCCTGACCGACGAAGGCCGGCTGCTGGCTTTACGGGCCGGCCAGATATGCGGGGAGCTGAACGACCTGGCCGACGAGCTTGCAGGCCGGCGCGGCGTGGTGGCCGGCCATTTGCGCGTGGTTGCGCCGCTGGGATTCGGCCAGCGCTACATCGCCGGGCTGGTGGCGGACTTTCGCCAGCGCAGCGAAAACGTCACGGCCAGCCTGACGTTGTCGGACGGGCCTCCTCGCCTCGCTTCCGACAACTGGGACGTCATGGTGCATATCGGCGAACTGCGCGATTCCACGCTGGTCGCCTACCCGCTGGCGCCCAATCGGCGGATCCTGTGCGCCTCGCCCGCCTACCTGGCGCGGCGCGGTGCGCCCGCCAAGCCGGAAGACCTGCGCGACCATGACTGCATTGCCCTGCGTGAAAACGACGAGGACGTGACGCTGTGGCGATTCAAGCGCGGCCGCGGTCCGGCCGTGGGCGTGCGCATCGCGCCCGTGCTGTCCAGCAATACGGGCGCAACCGCCCTGGAATGGGCGTTGGCCGGACATGGCATCGTCGCGCGCTCGGAGTGGGATGCCGCGACGCATCTGCGCACGCGCGCGCTGGTTCCCTTGTTGCCGGGCTGGAGCCTGCCCGACGCGAATGTGGTGGCGCTGGTGAAATCACGGCAGGAACTGTCCGCCCGCACCGCGGGCTTTTTGTCGTGCCTGCGCGCCGCGTTCGAGGCGCCGCCCTGGCGCGACGCGGCGCCCTAGCGCCCCGGAACCGTTCAGTCCAGCATCGCTTCCGCTTCGATCTCGACCAGCCATTCCGGCAGCGACAAGCCGCTGACGACGATCCACGACGACGGCGGTGGATCGACCTTGAAACGGTCGCGCAGCGCCTGCGCGATGACTTCCTGCTCGCCCTTGACGGTGTCGCAGATGTAGATGCGCAGCATGATGACCTGCGCCAGCGTCGCGCCGGCGGCGGCCAGCACGCGTTCGACGTTGTCCAGCGCGGCTTCGGTCTGCACCTGCAGCCCCGGCCCGACCGTCCGCTCATGCACGTCGATGCCCACCTGGCCCGACAGCAGCATGCGGCGCTGCCCCGTGACGATGACAGCCTGGCTGAATCCGTACTGCACGGAGTTGAAAACGGTGTCGGGATTGACGACGGTTCGGGTCATGATCTTCTCCTGGAGTCGCTGCTTGCCGCGTCGGCCATTCTAGCAACGGGCCTCTTGCGCAGGGGTGTCGCCCGCCGCCCGGCGACGCGCGCCCGGCAGCGCAACCAGCAGCACCACCGCGCCCGCGCCGGCGGCAGTCCAGAAACCCGCACCGACGCCGTGATGATCGACCACCCAGCCCGCCATCGCCGCGCCCGCCGCCACGCCAGCGCCCAGCCCCGTCACCAGCCAGGTCAGCCCTTCCGTCAGCCGGCTTGCCGGCACGCTGCTTTCGACGAGCGCCATGGCGATGATCATGGTGGGCGCGAACGACAGCCCGGCCACCAGCACGCCCAGCGACAAGGTGAGCAGATCGTGCACGAGCAGCAGGGGCAAGGTCGTGAACGCCGTCACCGCGGCCGCCAGCGCCAGCAACCGCGCAAGCGGCATCTGGAATTTCAGCACGCCGAACACCAGGCCCGCGACGCAGGATCCCAGCGCGTAGGCGGACAGCACGAGGCTTGCTCCCGCAGGGAAGCCCTGCTGCCGGGCGAACGCCACGCTCAACACATCGATGGTCCCGACGATCACGCCCATCGCCGACATCATGGCCAGCAGAGGACGCATCCTGGGCATGCGCAAGACCGAGGCCTGACGGCCGGATTCGCGGAACTGCACCGCGGGCGCCGTGGCGCGCTGCATGACGAACGCGGTGACGCCGACAGCGAGCAAAAGTGCCGCCGCGAGCGGCCCCGCCTGCGGGAACAGACCCACGCACAGGCCCACCGCAAGCGGCGGCCCGACGATGAAGCTCAGTTCATCCGCGACCGATTCCAGCGCGTACGCGGTGCGCAGTTCGGGCTGGTCGCGGTAAATCTCCGTCCAGCGCGCACGGATCATGGCGGGCATGCTGGGCAGGCTGCCGGCCAGCGCGGCGAAAACGAAGAGCACCCAGTCCGGCGCGCCCCAGTGCACGCTGGCGGACAAGCCGATCAACGCCAGGACGCAGATGCCGGCGGCCAGAGGCAGCACCTTGCCCTGCCCGTAGCGATCCACCAGGCGTGAAATGCGGGGCGCCAGCAGCGCCGTCGCCAGGGCGAAAACGGCCGCCACCGCGCCCGCGAGGGTGTACGCGCCGCGCACCTGCGACAGCATCGTAATGATGCCGATGCCCGTCATCGGCAGGGGCAGGCGCGCGATGGCGCCGGCCAGCACGAAGCCGGCGGCGCCGGGCGCCTTGAACAATTCACGATAGGGATTGGGCACCGGGGACCTTTGAAGCGGGAGTAGACGGCGGGATCGTATTCACATACATTGCGTATGTCAATTCACCTACGCAACGTATGTCCAGGGGAACACAATGCCGCCGTCCCGCGCCGAAATGATCGAAACCACCCGCGCCAAGCTGATTTCCGCCGCCCGGCAGGCATTCCGCACATCCGGCTATGCGGCCACTTCCATGGACGATTTCACCGCGGGCGCCGGGCTCACGCGCGGCGCCTTGTACCATCATTTCGGCGACAAAAAGGGACTGCTTGCCGCCGTGGCCGAACAGATCGACGGCGAAATGGACCACCGGCTGCATGAAATTTCCCGGCAGGCGCCGGACACCTGGAGCGCATTTCGCGGCCGCTGCCGCGCCTACCTGGAAATGGCGGGCGAACCGGAAATCCGGCGCATCGTCCTGCAAGACGCGCGCGCGGTGCTGGGGCCGGTTCCGGCCGGGGCGCAGCAGCAGTGCCTGTCTTCGCTGAGCGCGCTGCTGCAGCGGCTAATGGAGGAAGGCGTGGTGGAGCCGGCCGACCCGCCAGCCCTGGCCCGGCTGATCAACGGCAGCCTGGTCGACAGCGCCTTCTGGATTGCCGAGGAAGGCGAATCCGGAGCGCGGGTCGAACAGGCTCTGGAAGCGCTGGATCTGCTGTTGCGGGGCCTGCTGCGCAAGTGATCCGCAACGCCGCCGCGCGGCCCGGATCGACCAAACGCGGTATGGATCGGCCCGCTGCGCTTTGCTACGCTGGTGCAAACCTGAATAGGCAGGGTTATGACCATGAGCAACAAGATTCGAGTCCTGTGCATCCAGCCTTCCACGGTGTCCGCGCGGTTCGCGTTCCTGTCGATTGCGCTGAAATGGTCGATAGGCGCAACGCCCCGCCCTTCCCGCCTGCGCATCGGGCCGCATGACCTGGAGCCCGAAGGCTCGGAAGCGGCCTTCTGGCAGTTCGCCGTCCGCCATGCCCTTTCCAGCCAGTCCATCCTGGTTACCCGCGGCGACCACTGGGACGTCTCCGCCAGCGTGGACGGCGACGAAGTCCACGCGTTCGGCAGGAAGTTCGCACTGAGCCAGTGCCTGTTCTGACCTGACCGCGCTGGCGCCTACGCGCCAACCTGGCCCTTGCGGTGATACGACGCCATCTCCTCGGCCGTCCAGCGCTGCCGGGCCTCATCCTGGCAGCAGGTCCGATACACCAGCGCTCCCACGTCCAGAAACCGCTCCACGTCGGCGTCCGACAGCTTGCCCTCTACCTGCAGCAAGCAATCCGCCAATGCGGAAAGAACGCCATCCCAACCGTCAAATTTACCTGGCGCGACAGGCTGAGTGATCATGCGCGCCATCATTTCGCTATGGTCCATGCTGAATCCCCCCTCTGACGCGGCGTTTCGCCCCAAACCGCCCTAGAAACGCCGCCCAATCCGTCAGCAAACCGCGTGCCCGCGCGTGGCGACGCGGTCACGGCGCCTGCGTGCGTCCCGGGGAGGAATTGGAGGCTCGCCCGCGCAGCAGCGAATCGGGATGGGCCTGGAGGTAATCCGACAGTTCGCGCAGCGACCTGGCCGTCCGGGACAGTTCCTGCAGCAGCATTCCCGTATTGAACGGCAGGCCCGCATCGGGATTCAGCAGGACGCCCACCGCGCCCAGGGACTTGCTTGCCTGGCGCAGCATTGCCGTCGCCTCGGGTGCAACCTGCGAGTCCAGGCGCTTCGCCAGGCTGGCGGCGCCGCGCAGCACATTGCCCAATTCGGCGCCCAGCGCGTCCAGCGGCATGCGTTCAAGCTTGGTCAGGATGCCGTTGAGCTGCAACTGCAGTTGATCGAGGTTATTGGGCACCGTCGGGATGAACGGCGCATCCTCCATCTTGAACACCGCCGGCGTGGCGTCCGGGAACACCGCCATTGCCACATACAACTGGCCGGTCAGCAGGTTGCCGATGCGCAGTTGCGCGCGCAGGCCATGGTCGATCATCGCTGCCATCAGCCTGCCCGTGGGATGCTCGTTGGTGGACCCCGAGAATTCCTTGATTTCCTCGAAAGTCCTGGCGCCCAGGCGCTCGGGATACAGCGTTGCCCCCACGACCGCATAGAACTGGTTGGTCGTCTTGTCGAGTTCGAGCGCAATGGAATCGACCTGTCCGATCGAAGCGCCAAAGGCATCGATCGGAGCGCCCGCCACCAGGCCCCTGACCGACTGGTCGAACCGCATGCGGATCCGCATCGGCGTGCCGTCCGGCTGGGCACGGGCAGCGCTTTCCGAGGGAAAGATGACAAACGCCGAATTCGCCTTGGCCGCCGCGTGCCCGCGCGCGCCGACCGAATCGAACGCCACTCCCCCGATGATGACCGAGAGCAGCGACTGGGACCGTACCTCAAGGCCACGCGCGTCCACCGAAAAATCCACGCCGCTGGCGTTCCAGAAGCGTGTGCCTTCGTTGACGTAGGCATCATTGGGCGCGTCGACGAATACCTGCACGTCGACGCCCTCGCCGCGGCCATCCAGCTGATAGCCGACCACCTGGCCCACGGCGATGCGACGGTAATACACCGGCGATCCGATATCCAGCGAACCGAGGTCTTTGGCCTTCAGCGTGAAACGCTTGCCGGGCCGGTCCTGGGTCACTTCGGGCGGCACCTCCAGGCCGGTGAACGAGAACTTGCTGGCCGGCGCCCGCGGATTGCCCCCGGCCGGGTCCAGCCCGATATAAGAGCCGGACAGCAAGGTGCTCAGGCCCGACACGCCGCTCAGGGTCAGGCGCGGCCGCACGACCCAGAACGCCGTGCCTTCGTGCAGCAGTCCGCCCGCCTCCTTGTCCAGCCGGATCGTCGCGACCACCCCGGTGCGGTCCGGATTCAGGGCCACGCGCTGGACGATGCCGACGTTCACTTCCTTGTAACGGACCTGCGTCTTGCCGGCCTCCAGGCCTTCGGCCGTCTGGAAACTGATCGTGGCGACCGGACCCGCTTGCATCCAGACGCGGACCACCAGCAGCAATCCGCCCAGCGCCGCGATGATCGGCACCAGCCAGATCCAGGAAAACCGGCGGCTGCGCCGGCCAGGCGGAGTCGTTTTACCAGCGGCAGGATCAGTCTCGGGCATTGAGAACATCCTTTGGAAACGCGCGTCCGGTTGTCAGTGCCCTGCCCCACCGATGCGCCGACAAGAAACGCATCCCGGGGGCAGCACACCAGGCACAATCCCTTCAAAGGGTCGCGCCGGGCTGCCCGCCGCGCAACAAGGGAATTCCCGATGTCGCCGCCAGCCAGGCGCCTCAATACAAGGTAGGATAGCCATCCCAAAAAACAGGAAACATCCGTGACCATCGAAATCCGTCCCGCCGCCCCGTCGGATGCGGCCCAGATCCATGCCTTCATCACCGAGCTGGCGGTCTATGAACGCGCCGCGCATGAGGTGATCGCCAGCGCCGATGACGTCGAGCGCACCCTATTCGCCGAAGGCGCGCCGGCCAAGGCGCTGATGTGCCTGCTGGACGGCAAGGCCATCGGCTACGCCGTCTATTTCTACAGCTATTCCACGTGGCTGGGCAAGAATGGGATCTATCTGGAAGACCTGTACATCACGCCCGAACAGCGCGGCATAGGCGCCGGCCGGGACCTGCTGCGCCGCCTGGCGCAGGAAGCCGTGGCGAACGGTTGCGGACGCCTGGAATGGAGCGTGCTGGACTGGAACCAGCCCGCCATCGATTTCTATCAGTCGATCGGCGCGCTGCCGCAGGACGAGTGGGTGCGCTACCGGATGGCCGGCGACGCGTTGCGCAATTTCGCGGAAGGCCGGCGCTAGAACTCGGGAAGGTCGAACAGCGTGTGCAGGGTGGAGCTGGGCACGGGCACCGACGCGAGATGCTCGCGCCCGTCGTCATCCACAAGCACGCGCACCGCGCGCGATGCGACGGTCAGGCCGTCGACGCTGATGGCGGTTTCGACTTCGGCCCCGTCCTTGATGAGCTCGATGACCTCGGAGGCGGCGGCCGTCATGGGTTCGGTGACCCAGCCCGGCACGCCGCGCACGGCCTGGCCCAGGCGCACGTAGGCGATATGTCCGCTGACCGATTCCTTGCGAACGGCGACGATCACATACAACGACATCCAGGCCTCCCTAATGTGTGGCCTGGATCGTATAACAACTTGGCGTCTTCAGGATGAACGCCAGCGTCAGGGTTCGATATCGATAGGCGCAAAGGACTTCACCAGGTCATCCAGCATCTTGAGCTGGGTCAGGAAGGGTTCAAGCTTGTCCAGCGGCAATGCGCTGGGGCCGTCGCATTTCGCGTTCTTGGGATCGGGATGGGCTTCCAGGAACAGGCCCGCCAGGCCGACCGCCATGCCCGCGCGGGCCAGGTCCGCCACCTGTGCCCGGCGGCCGCCCGAGGCCGCGTCCAGGGCCGAACGCTGTTGCAGCGCATGCGTCACGTCGAAGATCAGCGGACGATTGCCCGTCACCTTCTTCATCACGCCAAATCCCAGCATGTCCACGACCAGGTTGTCGTAGCCGAAGCTTGTTCCACGGTCGCACAGGATCAGCTTGTCGTTGCCGGCTTCGGTGAATTTCTCGACGATGTTGAGCATCTGGGTCGGGCTGAGGAACTGCGGCTTCTTGATGTTCACCACGCGCTGCGTCTTGGCCAGCGCGACGACCAGATCGGTCTGCCGCGCCAGGAATGCCGGCAACTGCAGGATATCGGCCACTTCCGCGACCGGCGCAGCCTGCCAGGGCTCGTGCACGTCGGTGATGACAGGCACGCCGAATTCCTTCTTCACGGCCTCGAAGATCTTCATGCCTTCTTCCAGGCCCGGTCCGCGGTAGGAATGGATGGACGAACGGTTGGCCTTGTCGAACGAGGCCTTGAACACGTAGGGAATCCCGAGCTTGCGGGTCACGCGCTGGTATTCCTCGCAGGCGCGCAGCGCGAGGTCCAGGGATTCGAGCACATTGATGCCGCCGAACAGCACGAAGGGCCGATCGTTCGCGCAGGCGATCGAGGAAGAAATTACGACTTCAGGGGCGGTCATGATGGATGAATCCTGTAGAAATGAGGCAGGTGATAGTGCGTAATGTACAACCTGCCCACCCAGGACTTCATCCCGGCGCCGCAGCGCCGGCCCTCAGCGGCGGGCAAGCATGCGCCGCAGCACGCCGTCGCGCAGGAAGTAATGGTGAAACAGGCCTGCCGCGGCGTGCACCAGGGCAAGGACCACGATCGACCAGGCCACGGTGTCGTGCAACCCGCCGATGAAGCGGCGCTGCTCGTGGGCGATGGGGATCAGCGTGGGCACGTCGAACAGGCCGAAGAACGCGAAGGGCTCGCCCTGCGCCCAGCGGAACAGAAAGCCCAGGATGATCTGCGCGGCCATCAGCAGGTACAGCAGGCCGTGTACGCCTGCACCAGCCACCCTTACCCACCCGGCGCCCGCCGGCGGCAGACGCCGGCCCGCGCTCAGGCGCCAGACGACCCGCAGGACGAAGACGGCGGCAAAGGCCAGTCCGAACGAGATATGCAAGGATTGCAGCAGGCGCCGCGTGGGCGTCCCCCGAGGAAGCACCCCCCAGATTTCGGCCAGCGCGAACAATCCCAGCACCAGCGCGGCGGTAAGCCAGTGCAGGACGATCGTGGTCGTGTCATAACGGGCCGGATCGGTTTGCGCGGGGGAGTAAATGGGTGTCGTCACGGGATACGCCTGCTGTCGGGAAACTGGCCCGCAAGCGTATTGAGATACGGCTGACTACGTCCTGATGGCGGCGTAGCCCGATGTCGGAGCCTGCCCTGCCGCCAGGCGGCGACAGGGGCAGGCGCCTACGCGATGTTATCGCCCGTGGCGCGCAAGAT
This sequence comes from Achromobacter spanius, assembly GCF_039673305.1. GTDB lineage: Bacteria > Pseudomonadota > Gammaproteobacteria > Burkholderiales > Burkholderiaceae_B > Achromobacter > Achromobacter spanius_F. Next base: position 63,955 of record NZ_JBDJLJ010000007.1, on the reverse strand, counting down.
CCGTTCCGATGCCGGCTCGCTGACCAGCCGGTAGGCGAGCGCGCCGATGATCGCCCCCGCGATCGGCGCGACCCAGAACAGCCACAGCTGCTCGATCGCCCAGCCGCCCACGAACAGCGCGGGCCCGGTGGAACGCGCCGGGTTGACCGACGTATTGGTGACGGGGATGCTGATCAAGTGAATGAGCGTGAGCGCAAGGCCGATGGGAATGGCCGCGAATCCGGCGGGCGCGCGCTTGCTGGTGGCCCCCAGGATCACGAACAGAAAGCCGGCGGTCAGCACGACCTCGGTCACCAGCGCGGACAACATCGTGTACTTGCCGGGGGAGTAGGCGCCGTAGCCATTCGCGGCAAAGTGGCTGGCCTTCAGATCGAAACCCAGCTTGCCGCTGGCGATGGTGGCCAGCACCGCCGCCGCCACGATGGCGCCCAGCACCTGGGCAATGATGTAGGGAAGGATTTCGCGCGCGGGAAACCGGCCGCCCGCCACGAGGCCCACGGTGACGGCGGGATTGAAGTGCCCGCCCGAAATATGCCCCACCGCGAACGCCATGGTCAGGACCGTCAAGCCGAATGCCAGGGCCACGCCTGCGAAACCGATGCCCATCTCGGGAAAGCCGGCGGCCAGCACCGCCGCACCGCATCCTCCCAGGACCAGCCAGAACGTGCCAAAGAACTCCGCACCGCAACGCTTGGATAGCGAGTACATTTCCACTCCTTGAAAATGAAACCCCAACGGTATCGCCAAGCGCAAATTGGAAGGTTAAAGAATTGACAATCTTGACCATTCTTGTAGGCGCTGGAGGCGGCATGGCTGCCTCGGACAAGATAGCCGGGATGGCCATGCCGCGCAATCCCGCCGAAGGGCGACGCGCAAAGGCGCATGTGGCCCGCACCGTTCCCGCGGCCATGGGCGGCGCGTGACCGGTTGAGAAAGCCGGCGTGGAACGCCCGGCGGACCCGGCCGGGTCCGCCGGGCAGGCGTCAGCGCCTGAACTGGCTGGCGTCCAGGCTCCATAGCGTATGTTCGCTGGTCGACACCCCCACCGCCCCATGCCGGATCGCGATGCCCACGTCCGTCTGATTGCAGACAAAACCCGATGCGACGATGGGCGGCAAGGCCTTGAGATCCTGCGCGGCCATGTGCGCCAGCATCGGCGCCGGCATCAGCTGCACCAGGTTGGGATCGCTCTGCTCCAGCGCCTTGACGCTGCGCGGCCAGGTCGAGCGGTCCGTCACGAACACCTTCTGCATGGTCACCATGCCCGCCCGGTTGGCGCGCTGGATGGTGGCGACCCGGGTGGACACCAGGCTGGCCACGCCGATGTCCGCCAGGTACTCCACCCCGCCCTTGTCTTGCGACAGCCCCTCGCAGCTGTCGATATTGACGATGGCGAACTTGCCCGCCCGGTTGAGCGTGGCGATCACCGGCGCGAGCTTGCGCAATTCGACATTGGCCACGATCGCGATCTCGGCCGCGCCGCCCACGAAGGTGTTGATCTGCTCCACCCCGTAGAGTGTCGCGATGACCGGATGCCGCGCCAGGCACGCCCCGAATGATCTGTCCATGGTTATCGTCCACTCCGCTCGGGAACCAGCTGGTCGCCCAGTCCGAGCTTTCCAGGGTTGAGAATGTTCTGCGGATCGAGCGTGCGCTTGATCGCCTGCAGGACCTGAAACGCGCTGCCCAGCGACTCCTGCATGTACGGAGCCCGAAGCAGGCCCACGCCATGGTGGTGGCTGAGCGCCGCATTGTATTTAATCAGCACCGCGTTGGCCGCATCCCACGCCTGCCGGTACCACTGGGCCCGGCGGCCGACGTCCACGTCGCCGCGCAGCGAAAAATACAGGCATGCGCCGTCCACGTAGGCATGCGACTGGTGCGCCGACCCCGCCAGGGTGCCCGGCACTGCATTGACGGCGTCCACGACCTCTCGATAGATGGCGGCAAGGTCGCTCCAGCGGCCGGCCATTTCCAGCGTGTCGGCGACGAACCCGGGGCTGCGCTTGAACCCTTCCGCGCTCTTGCCCGTGAGATAGCGCGTTTCCAGCCAGCGCTCGAAGATCGCGTCGCCGTCGAGCTTCTCGCCCAGTTCCTGGCATGCGCCTTCGCTGATTTCCATGACGGCGTCCACCATCTGGCGCGCGCCCTCGTCCGCGATCAGCAACACGTTCAGGTCCGGCCGGTTGAACTGCACGCCGCTTTCCAGTTCGTCGTACAGGCGCAGCGCGGCGGGGTTCGCCCCGCGCTGCATGATCTCGCGGCAGGCGTCCAGGCCGATGGCGAAGGTCTTGAAACCATACGCGATCGCCCGGCCATAGTCCGGCAGGCGATGCAACTTCAATCGCACGCGCACGATGACGCCCAGCGTGCCTTCCGACCCGACGAAGACCTGCTGCAGGTCCGCGCCCAGCGCGGCCCGTGAATAGCCGCCGACGGTGATGAGGCTGCCGTCGGCCAGCACCACGTCCATGCCGAAAACCATGTCCTCGATCTTGCCGTAGCGGGTAGACAGCTGGCCCGCCCCGCGGCATGCGACCCAGCCGCCCACCGTGCTGATGCCAAACGACGACGGCCAGTGCCCCATCGTCAGTCCGTACTCGCCCTGGATCGTCTGTTCGAAGATGTCGCCGAACATGCCGGCCTCGACTTCGACGATCTGGCTCTCGCGGTCCACGCCGATCAGCCGGTTCAACTGGCAGACGTCCAGCACGATGCCGCCGCGCACCGGCAGCGCGGCGCCGGTCACGTTGCTGCGGCCGGCGGATACCGTTAGCGGGATGGCGCCTTCGTTTGCGATCCGCATGACCGCCTGCACCTGCTCGACGGTGGACACCTTGACGATGACGGCCCGCGGCGTGGCCGGCTTGCCGGCGGTTTCGGTCATCATCGAACCGGCCCACCAGTCCCGCGTCCAAGCCACGACATCGCCCACATCGGTCAGCACTTCGTCGGACGCGCCGCGCAGGGCGTCCACCTGCCTGTCGGAAACGCTGACGGGATCGCGCTGCAGGCCGGGCTCCGAACCCATGCCCGCCAGCGCCGCCGCGTACGCGGGCGGCGTGTGCGCCCCCACCACATAGTTGCCGCGGTTGTAGCCGCGCTTGATGGCTTCTTTGCTGATCATTCAATCGTCTCCCATGAGTACGGATTTTTCGCGCCGGACCGCAGCCAGGTAGTCTTCGACCTGCTGCGCGACGGCGGTTTCGGAAAGGCCCAGTTCGGCCTGCAATAGCTGGCCCACGCGCGCGGCGGCGCGGGCCGAGGCGTCGCGCGCCATCAGCCGCGCCCGCATGCGCCGCGACAGCACGTCCTGCACGGTGGCCGCCAGTTCATGGCGCGCCGCATATACGACTTCGGCCTCGGTGTAGGGCAGGCCCTCGACGATGGGCGCCAGCAGCTCCGGCCGGGCCTGCATGATGTCGCTGACAAAGCGGGCTTCAGTGCCGTAGCGCTCGCCCAGGTGCGCCGACAGGCCGCCCGACGCCACGATCGCCTGCGGGTCGTAACCGGCCGCGCCCAGCAGGTACGCCCGCCGGGTCACGCATCTGGCCTGCTTGCCGATGACCTGCTGGGCCGCATCGATGGTCTGCTCGGCCATGTGGCGCGAGGTCGTCAGCTTGCCGCCCACGATCGTGACCAGCCCGTCCGCCGCCACGCGGATCTCGTGATTGCGCTTGATCTCCAGGGTCTTGCCGCCGGGCGGCGCGACCAGGGGCCGGCAGCCCGCGATGCTGCCCACCACGTCCTCGGGCTGCAGATCGGTCTTGAGCGCCGAGCGCGCACCCTCCAGCAGGAAGTCCAGCTCGCGCCGCGTGCAGTGCACGTCGTCGAGATCGCCTTCGTAGTCTTCATCGGTCGTGCCCAGGTACGACACGTTGCCCCAGCGCGTGATCGTGGCGCGGCGGCTGCGGCCCGGAACCGGAATGGTCACCGTGCAGTCGTTGCGCACCTTCAGCCACGGCACCGCCACGTGCACGCCCTTGGCCGGCCGTATGTGCAGGGCCTGGGCGTCGTCCTTCCTGGCGCCGTTCCAGTCCCGCAGCCACACGCCCGTGGCCATGACGACGGCGCCGGCGCGCGCCCGGATCTCCTGTTGTCCCGCCTGCACGATCACGCCGTCCACCTTGCCGTGCTCATTGCGCGTCACCTCGATCGCCCTGGCGTGGTTGACGACCACGGCGCCGTGGAACGCCGCGCTGCGCGCGACGGCCAGCGTCAGGCGCGCGTCGTCGACGCGCGCATCGAAATACAGGAATCCGCCCAGCAGGCCTTTGTCCTTGAAGGTTGGACAGTGCGACAGCACTTCGGCCGGCGTCAACTTCTGGTGCAGGATGCCCTCGCGCCAGCCCCCGGCGATGTCGTAGGTCCACAGCAGGCTTTCGAACGCCTTGGACAGGCGCTTGTCGAAGACCCCGTCCCTTTCCAGGATCGGGAATAGGAACGGCAGGCGCTGCACCAGGTGCCTGGCGTTGCGCCGCAGGCGCTGGCGCTCGTGCAGGGAATGCCGCACCAGCCCCAGGTTGCCCTGTTCGATATACCGCAAGCCGCCATGCACCATCTTCGACGACTTGGAGGACGTGCCGGACGCGAAATCGTCTTTTTCGATAAGCGCCACGCGGTATCCGCGCAGGCTGGCGTCCAGCGCCGCATAGGCGCCCGTGATGCCCCCGCCCACGATGAGAATGTCGAAGCGTTCGCTGCCCAACCGGTCCAATTGCTCCTGCCGTATCAGGCGTAGTGGTTCGGTGCTCGTCATGTCGGCCTGATCCTTCCCAGGCTTTCTGGATAGCCACCCCATCATGTTTCCAAGGCCTCCTGCCTGTCATGCTTGAATTGATCGACGTGCGCCAGCTCGGCCTGCACGCGGGCATGCCACAGCGCGCGGCGGCGTGCCCGCTGCGCGGCATCCAGGACGGGTTCGAACACCGCGTCCGTGACCGTCGTCTTGCGGGCTTCCTGCAGCGATTCCCACATCAGGCCCGATGAGCCCGCCAGGAACGCCGCGCCGCGCAGGCTCGCGCGGTCGGCCTCCTGCATACGTCGTATCGGAATGCCGATCAGGTCCGCCTGGATCCGCAGCAGCGGATCGCTGCCGGCAAGTCCGCCGCCGACCACCAGTTCCGACACGCGCACGCCGGACGCTTCTTCGTCGGCCTCGATGCAGCTGGCGACCGAATGGGCGATGCCCTCGAGAATGGCGTAGGCGATTTCGGCCTGCGTTGTGGACATCGACACGCCGGTCAGCGACGCCCGTGCGCCCGCCTCCATCCTGGGCACGCGCAGCCCCGTCAGCGCCGGCACGAACGTGACGCCCCCCGATGACGTCGCCGTCGCCGCCAGCGCGGAGATTTCGCGCGCGTCCTTGAACCACTTCAGCTTGTCGCAGACCCAGTTCAACGCCGAACCGGTCGTGGCGACGAAGGTCTCGACCGCGTAGTGCGAAACTTCATGCTGCCGCCGCGCGGTCATGGTCAGCGATCCGGCCAGCCGGCCGGAATTGGCGGGAGGTTCGCTGCCCACGATCAGGTCCACGAAACTGCCCGTGCCATGCACGCACATCGCCTGGCCCCGATCCAGGCAGCCGAGCCCAACGGCGCCCGCATGCTGGTCTCCGGCGCAGGCGAGGATGGGCACGTCGATGCCCAACAGTTCCGGACGGGTCTGCCCGAAATCGTCGGCGTCCTGGCGCAGGGCGGGCAGCAAAGCGGCCGGAAAACCCAGCGCTTCCACCCACGCTTCGTAGTAGCCGTGTTCAGCAAGGATGTACGCGCCGGCGGACGTGGCGTTCGTCGGCGTGGTCACGCACTCGCGCCGCTGCGAAAAATGCCAGAGCAGCCAGCTGTCCACCGTGCCGAAGGCCAGCCGGCCCTCGCGCCAGGCCTGCGCCACGCACGGCGTGTCCCGCAGATGGCGCGCCGCCCAGAGATAGAGCGACCGGACGCCCACCGGCCGCCCCACGCGCGTCAGCAGGCGCTGATCCCATTCCGGGGCCAGCGCGGCCAGCTCGTCGACGTAGCGCGTGTCCTGCCACACCATGGCCGGCGCCAGCGCCTTGCCGCTATGCGTGTCCCACAGCACGGCGGTGGCGCGCTGCGTCGCGATCGCCAGGGCGACGATGTCCAGACCGGCGCGGGCCGCCTGCGTGATCGCGCCGCGGCAGACCTCGATGGTCTTGCGCAGGATGTCGTCGGCATCCTGTTCAACAACGCCGGGCCTGGGAGACTCGACCTGGAGCGGCAGATATTCCAGGCACGACACGTGCCCGTCGGCCGCCACCACTGCCGCCCGGGTGCCGGATGTGCCCTCGTCTATGGCAAGAATCACTGGCTGTTTTGTCATCGCGAGGCCTTTCCGATCGCGGGGTCCAGGGAGGAAAGCGGCGCATCGTCCTTGAACTGCGGCGCGCCGGCTTCGTTGTCGGGATTGATCGTCGTACGGGTCGGATCCCACCGGATCGCAAAGCAGATAATGCTGGCGATCAGGGGAACGACCGAGAGGATCAGGAAGGTCTTTTCCAGGCCGTAACTTTCGCGGAAGATCGGGAACACCAGCAGGCCGATCGCCGCGCCCGTGGATCCGAGCGCTCCGATGATGCCGTTGGCGCCCGCGCGCAGCTCGCTGCGGAACGACAGCGACGACAGGCTCTTGCCGTTGGCTCCCGGACCGCCGGAGTGGAACAGGATGAACAGGGACGGCACCACCACCGCCAGCCACAACGGCATCTTGCCGTGGAACGTGCCCAGGAGCAGCAGCATCAGGAATACCGCGGCAAAGCCGATCGCGGATGCGCGCCGCAGGCCCAGCTTGCGGCCGATCCAGGGCGACATGAACCCGCCGAAGATGCCGAACACGTTGAACACCAGCGCGCCGATGGTCGCGTAGATGAAGTCCTTGCCGAACAGCGCGGCGCTGATCAGGGGCAGATACCAGCCCACCGCGAAGTACTGGATGGACTGCCCGATCTGCACGGTGGCCGCCAGGATCGTGCGCGGCAGATATACGCCGCGAAAGATCAGCAGCACATTCGCAAGGCCGCGCCTGGCCAGGTTGACGACCGGCACCCGTTCATCGAGCGGCGCCGCCGCGAAGGGCTGGCCGTAGATGCGCGTCATCGCCAGCGCCGCGTCTTCGACCCGCTCCTTGCGCGCCAGCCAGATGGGGCTTTCGACCATGTAGCGCATCTGTAGCGTCAGGATGACAAGCGCGAAGATGGCGGTGGCGGCGACCGAGTAGCGCCAGATCGAATCGCCCACGTCCCACGAGAAAAACAGCATGGCCAGCAACAGGTTCGTGCACACGGCCGAATACCACATGCCTTGCCAGGTGTTCAGGCGGCTCTTGAACCTGGCGGGCGTGAACTCGGCCAGGACGGCCATGGCGATGGCGAAGTCGATCCCGTAGGCCGCACCCACGAAAAAACGGCCCGCCAGGATGACTTCAAAGCTGGGCGCGAACATCACCAGCACCGCGCCGATGACCGCCAGGAACTTGGCGATGATCAGCGGCCGGATGCGGCCCCAGCGGTCCGCCATCCAGCCGCCGATCGGATTGAATGCGATGGCCACCCACGCGGCCAGCGAAGTCATCAGCGCCACCTGCCCGGCCTTCAGGCCGAGGTCGCGCGTCATGGGGCCAAGCCCCGCGCTCAGCGCGGAGTTGGCAAAGGCGTCAAGAAACAATCCCCCCAGCGCGAGCCACCAGATAAGGCCGGCTCGGCCCGTGATGCCTGGGCGAGAATCGATATAAGCGATGACATCGTCGATGCCACGTATTTTTACGGTCGATGAATGCACAGTCGTCTCCTCTTGGAATTATTTCTGTAAGAGGTCGACGCAATCTGCGCGCGATAAAAGACCAACTTACAGATGGTCTTTTATCTAAATCTGTGCGGTGACTTTATGGACTATCCCGGAGCGTGTCAAGGTGGTTGGGCATGAGGAAAAACCCCCGTAACGCATGCGCGCGCCCGATGTGTGTCCGCGCATTTGCGGGCAAGGATTCGCATTGCTGCGCCACAGTGTTTCAACGATCTGGCGCAAGGTTTCGGCCCTCGTTGCGCCCGGGCAACTATGCCCTGCGCGCGCGCGGCTCCCGGTAAAATGTCCCATATATAGGGACTAAAAAATGACTCTCAGTGCGACGTCTGAAAGCATGACCAACGAGGACGCGGTCCGCCTGGCAACTGCATGGGCCGCCCGCAATCACGCGGATGCGCAACGCAGCGCGGCTTTCGCCGCCCAGTGGCACCAGGATGCCCCGCCTCACCTTTTGCAGGCCGGCGAACTTCACCGGGAACTGGAATTCTTCTTCCGGGCCGCCGCGAAAGACGCCGTCTATTGGCAATCCGTTGGCGACTTCACCGAAGAAGCCACCGGCGTGTGGGGCCTTCAAGCCTTGAAGGCGCTGGGCTGCCTGAACCTGGCGGGACTCGTCGCTGCGCTGATTCTCTTTCCCACCCGAGGCACGATGTTCGCCACCGTGGGCGTACTTGGCGCGGGACTCCTGTTCCTGCTGGGTCTGCTCCTGGCCTGGCCGTCGATTCGGCTGGCATCCCTGTCGCGCAGTCTTGCCGGCACGTCTTCGGCCATGCACAGCCACAAGGCGGGCACCGCGTCGACCTGGGAACAGCTTCGGGCGGCCAACGCCGCCGATCCCAACGTCGGCCGCAAGGAACGCAAACTGGCCGAGCGCCTGGCCTGGGCCATGACGGGCGCCGCCACCATCGGCTGTATCGTTCTTATCGCTTCAGTGTGGTTGTAGCGGCCGCGCTTGCCGGCCAGACTTTGAACGCCATTGCGTCCTTATCGGAGGCCCCGTGAAGCTGCTTCTCGCCTTTGTCCCCTTCGTTGCCTTCGCGCTGCTGGAGCACAGGCTGGGGGCACACCCCGCGCTCGTGGCGGCCACCGCCGTGTCCGCCCTGCTGGTCATCCGGGACCGGTTCATTCTTCATGCAGCGCCAAAGACGCTGGAAGTCGGGTCGCTGATCCTCTTCGGCGCACTGGCGTTCGCAACGCGATTCCCGGCATTCGCTCCCTCCATCCTGAGCGTCCGGCTTCTGGTGGATGCGGGCCTGCTGGCGATCGTGCTGGGATCGATCATCGTCGGCCGGCCCTTCACGCTGCAGTACGCGCGTGAACGCGTATCGCCGGAAGTCGCCGCGAGCCCCATGTTCCGGCGCACCGCGACCAGGATCGCGATGGCATGGGCCGCCGCGTTTGCGGTCATCGTCCTGGCGGACCTGGCCATGATGTATGTCCCTGCCGTTACCGCAGTTGTCGGCACCGTGGTCATCCTGGCCGCCCTGGGTGCGGCGGCCTGGTTCACCGCGTGGCTGCCGAAGTCGGTGAGACGATAGGCCGAAAGACAAGATGCGTGGCGATCGCACTTGAACATGGCGATCCCGCTTGATCCAGGCGCTCAGATCCCGCCATGCGCGATGCCCGGCATCAGCAGCACGACCAGCACGCCCACGATGGCTGCAAAAAGAAGGGATGCCATCCAGCCGTGCTTCTTGTAGAGGGCGATGAGCACCACCGCTCCGCCGGATATGCACAGCACGAAGAGCAGGAACGCCGAACTGGGGAACGAAGAGAAATGGCGGATGAGTTCCATGGCCGCACCTCCAGCTCAATGCCGAACGACTTCAGCATTTCACAACCGCAAGCGGTTTTCAATTTGGAGGGCAGGCGGTTGAACCCGAGCTAAACCTGGAGTTAGCCTGGAGTTAGCCTGGATTGGTCCTGGGGATTTGCTGGGGATTTTCCTGGCCGGGGGCCAGATCAGGCGACGATGGGCCAGGCGACTGCGAATTTTTCTGAAAGTCTTCGTTTTTGGCAGCCTGCCCGTACCCTAACCTACCGCTAAACCATTGATTTGAAAGGCTTAGCGCCTGCCCATCAACGGAAAAAAATCTTGGTGCGAAGGAGGGGACTCGAACCCCTACACCTGTTACGGCGTCAGGACCTAAACCTGGTGCGTCTACCAATTTCGCCACCTTCGCAATAGGCCAAGCCCGCTATTGTAGCTTGCTTGTTAAAATCTTGCGTCATGAATCCGCGCCTCGATGCCCTACACCCCTATCCGTTCGAAAAACTGCGGGCTTTGCTGGCCTCCGCCAGCTCGCAGCCGGACGGCCTTGCGCCCATCAATCTGTCGATAGGCGAGCCTAAGCATGCCGCGCCGGAGCGCGTGGCGCAGGCCATCCGCGACAGTCTCGGCGGGCTGTCCGTCTACCCTTCCACCAAGGGAGACCCCGCCCTGCGCGGGGCGATCTCGGAGTGGCTCGCGCGCCGCTACAGCATTCCCGCGCCAGACGCCGAAACGCAGGTGCTGCCGGCGCTGGGTTCGCGCGAGGCGCTGTTTGCGTTCACCCAGACCGTGATCGACCCGTCGGCCGGGTCGGTGGTGATCTGCCCCAATCCGTTTTATCAGATCTACGAAGGCGCCACGCTCCTGGCGGGCGCCACGCCCTACTTCGTCAATGCCGACCCGGTGCGCAATTTCGCGCCCGACTGGAACCAGGTCCCCGATGACGTCTGGAAGAAGACGCGCCTGGTGTTCGTGTGCTCGCCGGGCAATCCCGCCGGCAACGTCATGTCGCTGGACGAGTGGGAATCGCTCTTCGAACTGTCCGACCGCCACGGTTTCGTGATCGCGTCCGACGAGTGCTATTCCGAAATCTACCTGGACGAGGGCAATCCTCCGCTGGGCGGGCTGCAGGCGGCGCGCCGCCTGGGCCGCGACGACTACCGCAACCTGGTGGCGTTCTCCAGCCTGTCCAAGCGCTCCAACGTGCCGGGCCTGCGGTCGGGTTTCGTGGCGGGGGACGCCGCGCTGATCGGCCGATTCCTGCTGTATCGCACGTATCATGGCAGTGCGATGAGCCCGCTGGTGTCCGCGGCAAGCGTCGCGGCCTGGACGGACGAGGCGCACGTGAAGGAAAACCGCCGCCAGTACCGCGAAAAATTCGACGCGGTCGTGCCCATCCTGCAGAAAGTGCTGGATGTGTCGCGCCCGCAGGCTTCTTTCTATCTGTGGGCCGCCACGCCGGGCGCCGACACGGCCTTTGTCCGCGACCTTTATGGCCGCACCGGTGTTACCGTGCTGCCGGGAAGTTTCCTGGCGCGCGAAGCGCATGGCGCCAATCCGGGCCATGGCCGCATCCGCATCGCCCTGGTAGCGCCTTTGGCTGACTGCGTGCAGGCAGCCGAGCGCATCGCCCATTTTGTCCATACTTCTGTTTGATCAACCTTTAAAAGCTGAGCCGCTATGACTCTCGACCTGCAGACCACCATCGAAAAAGCCTGGGATGACCGGGCCAACCTGTCGCCCACCGACGCCAGCGCCGAAGTGCGCGAAGCGGTCGAGCACACCATCGACGGCCTGGATCTGGGCCGCCTGCGCGTGGCCGAGAAAATCAATGACGACTGGGTCGTGCACCAGTGGATCAAGAAGGCCGTGCTGCTGTCGTTCCGCCTGAACGACAACGCCATCATGGGCCAGGCTCCCCTGCAGTTCTACGACAAGGTGCCGCTCAAGTTCTCGGAATTCGGCGACAACGCCTTCAAGCAGGGCGGCTACCGCGTGGTGCCGCCGGCCGTGGCCCGCCGCGGCTCCTACATCGCCCGCAACGTGGTCCTGATGCCCTCCTACGTGAACATCGGCGCCTACGTCGACGAAGGCACCATGGTCGACACCTGGGCCACCGTCGGCTCGTGCGCGCAGATCGGCAAGAACGTCCACCTGTCGGGCGGCGTGGGCATCGGCGGCGTGCTGGAGCCGCTGCAGGCCAACCCCACCATCATCGAAGACAACTGCTTCATCGGCGCCCGCTCGGAAGTCGTGGAAGGCGTGGTCGTGGAAGAAAACTCGGTCCTGGCGATGGGCGTGTTCCTGTCGCAAAGCACCAAGATCTATGACCGCGCCACCGGCAAGATCACCTATGGCCGCGTGCCGTCGGGTTCGGTCGTGGTCCCGGGTTCGCTGCCGTCGGCCGACGGCACGCACAGCCTGGCCTGCGCCGTGATCGTCAAGCGTGTCGACGCGCAAACCCGCGCCAAGACCAGCATCAATGATCTGCTGAGGGCTTGATGAGCAACGCGGCCGTACTTGATCTGGTCAAGGACCTGATCGCCCGCCCGTCGGTCACGCCGGCGGATGAAGACTGCCAGGCGGCGCTCGCCGCCCGCCTGGAACGCATCGGCTTCACCTGCGAGACCATCGCGCAGGGCGGCGTCACCAATCTGTGGGCCCGGCGCGGCAGCGCCGCGCCGCTGACGGTCTTTGCCGGCCACACCGACGTGGTCCCGCCGGGGCCGCGCGAAAAGTGGAACAGCGATCCCTTCGTGCCCACCGAGCGCGACGGCTGGCTGTACGGCCGCGGCGCGGCCGACATGAAGAGCTCGATCGCCGCCTTCGTGGTGGCGGCCGAGGAATTCGTGGCGGCCCATCCGCAGCATGACGGCTCCATTGCCCTGCTGATCACGTCCGACGAAGAAGGCCCGTCCATCGACGGCACCGCCATCGTCTGCGACGCGCTGAAAGCGCGGGGCGAGCAGCTCGACTACTGCATCGTGGGCGAGCCGACCTCGGGCGACGTCCTGGGCGACACCTGCAAGAACGGCCGCCGCGGCTCCTTGTCGGGCAAGCTCACGGTCAAGGGCATCCAGGGCCACGTGGCCTACCCGCACCTGGCGCGCAATCCTGTGCATCAGTTGGCCCCGGCGCTGGCCGATATCGTCGGCATCGAATGGGACCAGGGCAACGAGTACTTCCCGCCCACGACGTTCCAGGTGTCGAACCTGAATTCGGGCACTGGCGCCACCAACGTGGTGCCGGGCGAAGCGGTTGCGCTGTTCAACTTCCGCTTCTCGACCGCCAGCACGCCCGAAAGCCTCAAGCAGCGCGTACACGCGGTGCTGGACAAGCATGGCCTGGAGTACGAACTGGACTGGGAACTGGGAGGTGAACCCTTCCTGACCCCGCGCGGTTCGCTGACCGACGCGCTGGTGCAGGCGATCCACGCCGAAACCGGCGTCACCGCCGAACTGTCCACCACCGGCGGCACGTCCGACGGCCGCTTCATCGCCAAGATCTGCCCGCAGGTCATCGAGTTCGGTCCCGGCAACGCCACGATCCACAAAGTCAACGAGCGGGTCGAAATCGCCTCGCTGGAGCCGCTCAAGAACATCTACCGGCGCACGCTGGAAAACCTGCTGCTGCCCAAGTGATGCCTGCCGGCGGGGGAAGCCCCCCGCCGCGCCCTGCCCGCTCGCCGGGCCCAGCCCCCGCCAAAGGGGGCGTTTTTCCCCTCGGGCGGTGAACCGAATGCCTACTATGAATCAAACCTCCCGCGAAGAACTGCAGACCGTGCGCGACCTGATCCGCTACGGCGTGTCGCGCCTGAACGGCGCCCAAGTGGCGCTGGGCCACGGCAGCGACAATGCCTGGGACGAGGCCGTCTACCTGACGCTGCACGCCCTGCACCTGCCGCTGGACACCCTGGAACCGTTCCTGGACGCCCGCGTGGTCCGGGAAGAACGCGAGCGCGTGCTGGACCTGCTGGATCGGCGCGTGACCGAGCGCGTGCCCGCCGCGTACCTGACCAACGAAGCCTGGCTGCGCGGCCACCGCTTCTACGTGGACAAGCGGGTGATCGTGCCCCGCTCGCCGATCGCCGAGCTGCTGGACGAAGGCCTGTCGCCCTGGGTCCAGGACGCGCTGGCCGTGGAAAACGTGCTGGATATGTGCACGGGGTCCGGCTGCCTGGCCATCCTGTCGGCGCTGGCCTTTCCCTATGCGCACGTGGATGCCGTGGATGTCTCTTCGGACGCGCTGGACGTGGCGCGCCGCAACGTCGACGACTACGGGCTGGCCGATCGGCTGGATCTGCACCAAAGCAACCTGTTCGACAACCTGCCGGCGCGCCAGTACGACGTGATCGTCTGCAATCCGCCCTACGTGAACAGCGGCTCGATGAACGTCCTGCCCCAGGAATACCTGCACGAGCCGCAACTGGCGCTTGCCGGTGGCCACGACGGCATGGACCTGGTGCGCCGCATCCTGGCCGCGGCCCCGCAGTTCCTGACGCAGGAGGGCGTGCTGGTGCTGGAGATCGGCCATGAACGCGACTTCTTCGAGGCCGCCTTCCCGCAATTGTCCCCTGTCTGGCTGGACACCGAGGAAGCCTCGGACCAGCTTCTGCTGCTTACCCGCGAGCAACTGAGCCTGTGATACGCGCTACTGGATTGACCCTGCGCCGCGGCACGAAAGTGCTGCTGGACGGCGCTGAATTCGTCGTGAACCCGGGGGAACGGGTCGGGATCGTCGGCAAGAACGGCGCGGGCAAGTCCTCGCTGTTTGCGCTGCTGACCGGCGCGCTGGACCTGGACGCCGGCACGCTGTCCGTGCCGGTGGGCTGGCGCATCGCCAGCGTCGAACAGGAACTGCACGCGGATGAACGCCCTGCCCGCGAGTTCGTCATCGACGGAGATACCCATCTGCGCGCGCTGCAGGCGCAGCGCGCCGGCCTCAGGGACGACCAGGGCACCGAGATCGCCGAAGTGGAAGCGGCGCTGGTGGAAGCCGGCGCCTGGAGCGCGCCTTCGCGCGCCGAGCAACTGCTGGCCGGCCTGGGCTTCAAGCCCGCCGAATGGATGCAGCCTGTCGAGAGCTTTTCCGGCGGCTGGCGCATGCGCCTGGCGCTTGCCCGTGCGCTGATGGCGCCGTCCGAGCTGCTGCTGCTGGACGAACCCACCAACCACCTGGACCTCGACGCCATGCTGTGGCTTGAGAAGTGGCTGGGCGCCTACGAAGGCACCGTCATGCTCATCTCCCACGACACCGAGTTCCTGGACGCGGTCGCCAAGTCCATCCTGCATTTCGACCATGCCAAGCTGATCCGCTACCGCGGCGGCTACGGCGACTTCCTGACCCAGCGCGCCGAGCGCCTGCGCCAGACCAGCATCGCCTACGATCGCCAGACCCGAGAGGCGGCCCGTCTGCAGGGCTTCATCGACCGCTTCAAGGCCAAGGCATCCAAAGCCAAACAGGCGCAAAGCCGCGTGAAGGCGCTGGCGCGCATGCAGGTGCTGGCGCCGCTGCAGGCCGAAGCGGGCATTGATATCCGCATCCCCTCCCCTGAACAGGTGCCCGACCCGCTGCTCACGCTGGAAGGCCTGTCGGCGGGCTATACGGACGCCGCCGGCAACGCGGTACCCATTCTGCGCGACGTCACGCTGATGGTGCGCGCGGGCAGCCGAGTCGGTGTGCTGGGCGCCAACGGCGCGGGCAAGAGCACGCTGATCAAGACGCTGGCCGAAGAAATCCCCGTGCAGGCGGGCGAACGCCGCGCCTCCCGCGGCCTGGCCATCGGCTATTTCCATCAGCACCAGCTCGACATGCTGGACGTGGACAGCACGCCGATCGCGCATCTGGCCCGCCTGGCGCCCGAGGCGCGCGAACAGGAACTGCGCAACTACCTGGGCGGATTCGGATTCTCCGGCGATACGGTGACCAGCAAGGTCGGCCCGATGTCAGGCGGCGAAAAGGCGCGCCTGGCGCTGTCGCTGATCGTCTGGCAAAAGCCCAACCTGCTGCTGCTGGACGAACCCAGCAACCACCTGGACGTGGAAACGCGCGAGGCCCTGGCCACCGCGCTGGCGGACTTTGGCGGCAGCATGCTGCTGGTTTCCCACGACCGGCACCTGCTGCGCACGACCGTGGACAGCTTCTGGATCGTGGCCGACGGCGCCGTGCGCGAATTCGACGGCGACCTCGAAGACTACCGGGACTGGCTGGCGGCCCGCAATGCGGGCGAGCGCGCCGAAGCGCGCGAAAGCGCCGCTGCCGACGGCGAACCCGTCGTCGACCGCAAGGCGCAGCGACGCGCCGACGCCGAACAGCGCCAGCGCCTGTCCGCCTTGCGCAAGCCGCTGGAATCCAGGCTGGCCAAGGTCGAATCCGAAATGGAAAAGCTGCGCGCAAAACTGCAGGCGCTGGACGCGGTGATTGCCGATCCGGACCTGTATTCCGACGCGCGGCGCGCCGAACGGCAGAAAGTCATGGCGGAACACGGCGAGCACGGCAAGCGCATGGACGAGCTGGAAGAGCAGTGGCTGGAGCTGCAGGGCTCGCTGGAAGAGATAGACCAGAGCGTGGCCTGATCGGCGAGGCGGCGCAGGCCGCCGCCAAAGCGGCGCCCGACGGCTTGCACAGGCAGGCCTCGCGCGCCGCTTTTTAATGCGTCACGAATACGGACGCTCGCGCAGGCGCGTGTGGTTGTCGATCACGGTGTCGATCACTTCGCGCAGGATGGTTTCGGCCAGGGCGGGCGGCACGCCCGCCTCGAGGGCCAGCCGGCGGATGCGCTCGACCTGCTGGGCCTCGCGCTTGGGATCCACCAGGTCCATGCCATGGTTGGTCTTCAACTCGCCGATCATGTCCGTGCAACGGAACCGCACGCCCAGCAGCAGCATGATCTGCTGGTCGATTTCATCGACTTCGGCGCGCAGCGACGCCAGCTCGGATTTGGGAGAATCGTTGTTGGCCATGTGTGTCAACCCTGAACAATGTCGAGCTTGGCGATGCCCAGCGCCAAGGTCTTGGCGCCTACGTCGCGGAAATGGATTTCCGCCTGCGCGTCCTGTCCCGCGCCGCTCAGGCCGATGATCGTGCCATCGCCAAACCGCGCGTGACGCACGCCCTGCCCTACACGATACTGCTTGTCGCCGACCGTGACGCCGGTGGCAACGCCACGGGGTTGACGCGGCGCAATGGTATTGGTCGGCTTGCGGCCAAACGCATCGCCGCGGTTGCCGCCCCCCCAGCCCGCGCCCGTGGCGCTGACCGGCGCCAGCCCTGCCTTGGGCGTCAGCCACTTCAGGTGCTGCTCGGGGATTTCGTCCAGGAAGCGCGAGCGCATGGCGTAGCGGGTCTGGCCGTGCAGCATTCGGCTCTGCGCCAGGCTGATGTACAGGCGCTGGCGCGCGCGGGTGATCGCCACGTACATGAGGCGGCGTTCTTCTTCCAGCCCGGACGGCTCCAGGATGCTGTTTTCGTGCGGGAACAGCCCTTCTTCCAGGCCGGTGATGAAGACCGCATCGAACTCCAGGCCCTTGGCGGCATGCACCGTCATGAGCTGGACGGCGTCCTGGCCCTGCTGGGCCTGGTTGTCGCCAGCTTCGAGCGCAGCGTGGGACAGGAACCCCGCCAGCGGCGTCAGACCCGTCCCCGCCACGGCGGGCGCATCCACCACGCCCGGCATGAGCGTGGATGAGGTGTCTTGGTCGGGCACCACGCCGGCCGGCAGGCCGTCGTAGTTTTCCTCGGACGCGAACACGGCCGCGGCCGTGATCAGTTCGTTCAGGTTTTCCAGGCGTTCGGCGCCTTCGCGCTCAGCCTTGTAGTGGGCGTTCAGCCCGCTGGCCTCGAGCATGTGCTCGACCATTTCGGGCAGCGGCAGATCGCGGGTCTCGTCGATCAGCCGATGGATCAATTGGGCGAACTGGGCCAGGTTGGAGCCGCCCTTGCCGCCGACCAGCGCCACCGCCGCGTACAGGCTGGTGTCGTGCGCCCGGGCCGCGTCCGCCAGCTGCTCCAGCGTGCGCGCGCCGATCCCGCGCGTGGGGAAATTGACGACCCGCATCCACGAGGTGTCGTCGTGCGGGTTGGCCATCAGGCGCAGGTAGGCCAGTGCGTGCTTGATTTCCTGGCGCTCGAAAAAGCGCAGGCCGCCATAGACCTTGTACGGAATCCCGGCCGAAAAGATGGCGTGTTCGAGCACGCGCGACTGCGCGTTGCTGCGATACAGGACGGCAATTTCGCGGCGGTCGCTGCCTTCGTGGATCAGGGAGCGGATTTCATCCACGATCCACTGCGCTTCCATGCCGTCGGAGGGCTGCTCGATGACGCGCACCGGCTCGCCTTCGCCCTGGTCGGTCCAGAGATTCTTGCCCAGGCGGCCGGTGTTGTGGCCGATCAGCGCATTGGCCGAATCCAGGATGTGGCCGAAGGACCGGTAGTTCTGCTCCAGGCGGATCACGGTGCCATGCGCGTAGTCGCGCTCGAAATCGGCCATGTTGCCGACGTTGGCGCCGCGGAACGCGTAGATGGACTGGTCGTCGTCGCCCACCGCGAAGATGGACGCGCCCCCGCCCGCCAACAGGCGCAGCCACTTGTACTGCAGCGTATTGGTGTCCTGGAACTCGTCGACCAGGATGTGGCGGAAACGGCGCTGATAGTGCTCGCGCACGGGCGCATTGCGCGACAGCAGTTCGTAGGCGCGCAACAGCAGTTCGGCGAAGTCGACCACGCCTTCGCGCTGACACTGGGCCTCGTAGAGCTGGTAGATCTCGATCAGGCGGCGGCGATGGGCGTCGTAGGCCTCGACGTCGGACGGACGCAGGCCTTCTTCCTTGGCGCCATTGATGAAGCGCTGCACATCGCGGGGAGGATACTTTTCGTCGTCGACGCCGTTCGCCTTCATGAGGCGCTTGATCGCCGCAAGCTGGTCGGTGACGTCCAGGATCTGGAAGCTCTGCGGCAGGCCGGCATCGCGATGATGCGCGCGCAGCATGCGGTTGCAGAGGCCGTGGAAGGTGCCGATCCAGAGGCCGCGCGTATCGATCGGCAGGATGGCCGACATGCGCGCCAGCATTTCGCGGGCGGCCTTGTTGGTGAACGTGACCGCCAGAAGCCCAAAAGGCGAAGCCTGGCCGGTTTGAATCAGCCAGGCCATGCGGGTGGTGAGCACCCGGGTCTTCCCGCTGCCCGCCCCGGCCAGGACCAGGGCGTGCTGCGGTTCTAACGTTACTGCGGCGCGTTGTTCAGGGTTGAGCTTCTCTAGCATCATGCCGCGTAGCGGCGCAGATGTTGAGCGAACTGCTCAAGCCCGGCGATGCCGCTTTGCTGGGCGCGCTGGCACCAGGCCTGCAGGTCATGAAGGAGCTGTTCGCTGCTGGCGCTGGAGCTTTCCCAGATGCGGCCGAGTTCACGGCGCATCTGCACCAGCGTCGAGAGCGACTTGTTCTGGGCGATGGCCTTGTCCACGGCGGCCAGTTGCTCGGGCTGCAGGATGTCCTCGTTGCGATGGATGGCGCGGCGCACCTGGTGCAGCTTGGTCCAGCCGCATTCGGCATTGCCTTCCTGGCGCGAGGCTTTCAGCTTGGCCATTTCTTCGCGGGCGGCGCTCTTGATCACGTCCGCATAGCGGGCCATGACTTCGTAGCGGTGCGTGATCACGCCTTGCAGCGTGCGCAGGTCGATGCCGGTGCGGGTGTCGTCCAGCTTCAGCTTGGGCGCAACCTTCTTGATCTTGGCCAGGCCGAAGAACTTGAGGATGTTGATGTAGCACCAGCCGATGTCGAATTCGTACCACTTGGCCGAGAACTTGGCCGACGTGCCATGGGCATGGTGGTTGTTGTGCAGCTCTTCGCCGCCGATCACGATGCCCCAGGGGAACACGTTGGTGCTGGTGTCCGGGCTGTTGTAGTTGCGGTAGCCCCAGTAGTGGCCAATGCCGTTGACGACGCCGGCCGCCCAGAAGGGAATCCAGGCCATCTGCACCGCCCACACCGTGACGCCGACGGCGCCGAACAGGGCCACGTCGATGGCGAGCATGGTCAGCACGCCCCACAGGCTGTGCTTGCTGTAGACGTTGCGCTCGAGCCAGTCGTCAGGCGTGCCGTGGCCGAACTTGGCCATGGTTTCCTTGTTGTTCGATTCTTCGCGGTACAGTTCCGCGCCGCGGAACAGCACCTTCCAGATGCCGAACAGGATGGGCGAGTGCGGGTCACCTTCCTTTTCGCATTTGGCGTGATGCTTGCGGTGAATGGCCACCCATTCCTTGGTGACCATGCCGGTCGTCATCCAGAGCCAGAAGCGGAAGAAGTGCATGACAGCCGGATGCAAGTCCAGACCGCGGTGCGCTTGGCTGCGATGGAGAAAAACCGTGACCGAAACAATCGTGATGTGCGTCACGACCAAAGTGAAAACGACGATCTGCCACCAAGTCGCTTGGGTCAGGCCGCCGGCAATGAAGGAGAGGATGTAATCCATAAAGCTGTTATGAGCCTCGCTTGAGAAGTGGCTGAAGTTTAGCTTACCTTAGCCGTCTGATGACAATCTAGTTTCAAAATAGTTATTGAGAGAAATCAAGGACTAAGCAGCGAATCTGAGCAAAAAAGCCCCGTCTCGCGGCGGCTGCGCAACCGCAAGACCCGGCATGGCCAGGATTCGGCCCCTGGGGCCGCCCCGGCGCGGGTGCGCAGGGGATTCGCCATGGAGACGTTTTGGCCACAATTCCCGATTAAAGTTCCTGTCAGGCTCGCCTGCAGGCTTGTAGGCGCCGCCGGACGGGCGCACACTGCACGCCCAATCGCCCTGCACATTGTCTCTTTTGCCCCACTGATGCTGCTCGAATCAATGCGTCCCTGTTTCTACCCCGCCCTGGCCGCCCTCGCAATGACGCTAGCGTCCCCCGCCGGCGCGCAAACGCTGAAGTCGGGGGACGTTGCCGTCCTGGCTTCCTACTATGAGATACGCGGATCGGATTGCCTGGCGCTGCGAGCGCCGCGGGTGTCCATCACCCAGATGCCGTCCCTGGGCAAGGCCAGCATCCTGCAGACGCGCGGGCAATCCAGCGATTCCGGCCGCTGCGCGTACAAGTCCGTGCCGGTGGCCCAGGTGGTCTACCAGGCCGGACAGCCGGGTTCCGACACCCTGTCCTGGGAAGTGAAATACCAGAACAAGGCCATCGGAACCCGCCGCTACAGCGCGACCGTGGGCGTCACGCCGGGTCCTTGACCCCGATTTCCTCGTCAACGTCCGCCTCGACGGCCACGTCCTCGGATTCCACGGCCTCGGCGGCATCCGCGGCGGCGCCCTTCTTTTTGCGCTCGAAGACCGCGGCGAAGAAGCCGTCGGTGCCGTGCACATCCGGGCGCAATTGCACGTACGGGCCTTCCAGCTTCAGCGTTTCGCAACGGGCCGCCAGGATTTCAGCCGCGTCCAGGCGCTCGAAGTCCGGATGGCCGGCCAGGAAGCGCTCGGCCTGCGCCTCGTTTTCCTCTTCCAGCAAGCTGCAGGTCGCGTAGACCAGACGGCCGCCCGGCGCCACGCAACGGGCGGCGCTGTTCAGGATGCGCTCTTGCAGTTGGCCCAGCTCGGCCAGCGCTTCGGGGTGCTGGCGCCATTTCAGGTCCGGATTGCGGCGCAGGGTGCCGATGCCGCTGCAAGGCGCGTCGACCAGCACGCGCTGGGCCTTGCCGGCCAGGCGCTTCACGCGGGCGTCGTTTTCATTGTCGATGACCACGGGCACGACGTTCGACAGGCCGCTGCGCGCAAAGCGCGGCTTGGCGCGCGCCAGGCGGGCAGCCGACACGTCGAAGGCGTACAGGCGGCCGGTCGACCGCATCAGGGCGCCCAGCAGCAGGGTCTTGCCGCCCGCGCCAGCGCAGAAATCGATGATCATCTCGCCGCGCCGCGGCGCGACCAGCAGCGCCAGCAACTGGCTGCCTTCGTCCTGGACCTCGATGCTGCCGTTCTCGAACTGCGGCCAACGGTTGATGGCGGGACGGCCCTGCATGCGGATGCCCCACGGCGAAAACGGCATGGCGACCGGCTCGTAGCGGCCGGCGCTTTGCTGCAGCTCAGCCAGCATCTCGTCGCGCTCGGTTTTCAAGGGATTGACGCGCAGGTCCAGGCTGGCCTGGCGGTTCAGCGCTTCGATCAGCGTTTCCGGGCTGTCCATGGCGCCAAGGCGTTCGTCCAGCCAATCTGGGATGCTGCCGCGCACCGCCCGCGGCAAGGTCGCCAGGTCGATGCGCGAGACGCGCTTGAGCCATTCCGCTTCGGCCGCGTCCATGCCGTCTTGCAGGGCTTCGGCGCCCAGCGTGGCATTCAGGCCCAGGATGGCCAGGCGGCGCGAAGCGGGACCGACCCCGCTTTCGCCGTACTGGCGGTAGCGGCGCAGGTGGCGCAGGACGTCATAGACGGCCTCGGCGACTTCGGAGCGGTCGCGCGCGCCCAGGTTGGGGTGCTGGCGCATCCAGTGCGACAACGAGGCGTCGGCCGGATAGGTCCACTGCAGGATTTCGCCCAGGACGCGCTGCACCTGGTCGATGCGGATGGCGGCATGGGACTGGCGCGGGCGATTGAATTGCGGCTTTTGCGGCGCCTGTTCGCGGTCGCCGCCGAAGGAGGAACGCGAATCGGGACGGCCCTGGCCTTCGCGGCGCTCGGAACCGTAGGAACCGCGATCACCACCACGGCCTTCGCCACGCTGCCCGCCGCCGAACGACGCGCGCGAGTCCGGACGGCCCTGGCCTTCACGGCGCTCGGAGCCGTAGGAACCGCGATCACCACCACGGTAGTCGCCGCGCTCGCCGCCGAAGGATTGGCGCGAGTCCGGGCGGCCCTGGCCTTCGCGGCGTTCGGAACCGTACGAACCGCGTTCGCCGCCGCGGCCTTCGCCACGCTGCCCGCCGCCGAACGACGAGCGCGAGTCCGGACGGCCCTGGCCTTCGCGGCGCTCGGAACCGTACGAACCACGTTCGCCGCCGCGGCCTTCGCCACGCGGCGCGTCAAAGGACGGACGCGGGGAAGGACGGCCGCCGGCGCGCTCTTCGCGCGAGCTGTTGCCCCGGTCGGACCGTTCACGTGGCTGGGACTCGCGGGCGTCGCCCTTGGGGCGGGAGAAAAAGGACCGACCATCGCGTCCTTCGGAGGCTGCCCTCGGGGAGCCTGCCGGACGGGAACGCGGAGATTGGGGTTTAGTCATGGTGTATTCCAGAGGGACGGACGGTATCCGCCCGAAAAAAGCGATTCGGGGCCGCTCAGGCGGCCGGCGACCAGGAGAAAAGGCGGGCCGGATCGCCTTGGACATCCACGCGATGGTCGCTGGTCAGGGTAACCCGGCCTTCGGCCAGCCAGCGCACCGCGGCGGGGAAAGCCTGATGTTCCACCGCCAGCACGCGATTGGCCAGCAGTTCCGGCGTGTCGCCCGCCAGGACGGGCACGCAGCCCTGGGCGATGATGGGACCATGGTCCAGCACCGGGGTCACGAAATGGACGGTGCAGCCATGCACCCGCACGCCGGTCGCCAGCGCCTGCGCATGGGTATGCAGGCCGGGGAACGCCGGCAACAGCGACGGATGGATATTGACCAGCCGCCCGGCGTAGTGATTGACGAAGCCTGGCGTCAGCACGCGCATGAAACCGGCCAGGATGACGTAGTCGGGCGCATAGCGGTCGATTTCCGCGGCGAGCGCTGCGTCGAAGGCTTCGCGGCTGGCGTAGTCCTTGTGGTACAGGGCGGCGGTGGGGATGCCCTGCCCGGCGGCCCATTCCAGTCCGGCCGCGTCGGGACGGCTGGCAATGACGGCGGCGATGTCGGCCGGCCAGCCTTCGTTGCGGCAGGCCTCGGCCAGCGCCTGCATGTTGCTGCCCCGCCCCGAGATCAGGATGACGAGGCGGCGCTTGGTAGAAGAAATTTCCGGCAAGATGAAGAATTCCAAGGGAAATCGGGCCTGTCCGCCCCCCGGAATCCGGCGCGCAAAACGGCCAGCGCGCGCGGCGGAGGTGGGATAGGAACAAACCCGTAATCCAAAATTGTAAACTCTCGCTCGTGAAACCATCGCTGCGCATCTACCGATCCCTGCCCCCGCCCGACCGCCGCGCCCCTTGCGCGCTGACGATCGGCAATTTCGACGGCGTCCACCGCGGACACCAGGCCATGCTTGCACGCGTCTGCCAAGTCGCCCGCGAGCGTGCGCTGACGCCCGCCGTGATGACCTTCGAACCGCATCCGCGGGAGTATTTCGCCACCCTCAACCAGCGTCCCGAACTGGCGCCCACCCGGATTTCCGGGCTGCGCGACAAGCTGGCCGCCCTGGCGCGCTACGGCATTTCGCAGGTCGTGGTCGAGCGCTTCAATGCCCACCTGGCCGAGATGTCCGCCAATGCCTTCATCGAGCAACTGCTGGTGCATGGCCTGCAGGCCAAATGGCTGCTCGTGGGCGAGGACTTCCGCTTCGGGCACAAGCGCAGCGGGGATATCGATCTGCTGCGTGAAGCGGGCATGGTGCACGGCTTCGAGGTCCAGACGCTGGCGGACGTAACCGACCGCCAGGGCCATCGCATCTCCAGTTCGGAGGTGCGCACCGCGCTGGCGGTGGGCGACCTGGAACGCGCGCGCCATCTGCTGGGGCACCCCTTCCATATCAGCGGGCACGTGATCCACGGCCAGAAACTGGGCCGCACGCTGGGCTTTCCCACGATGAACCTGCGGGTCGCCGAGAGATGCGCCGCGCGATCCGGCATCTATATCGTCCAGGTCTACGGGCTGGCCGACCGCGCCCTGCCCGCCGTGGCCAGCCTGGGCGTGCGCCCGACCGTCGAAGACCGCGGCCGCGTGCTGCTCGAGGCGCACCTGCTCGACGAGACCGTCAATGCATACGGTAAACTCGTACGCGTCGAATTCCTGCAAAAGCTGCGGGACGAAGAAAAATTTCCTGATCTCCCTTCCCTGACTGCCGCCATCGCCGAAGACGCGCGAAACGCGCGCGCCTATTTTGCCGTTCATGGACTATAAAAAGACCCTCAACCTGCCCGATACCCCCTTCCCCATGCGGGGCGACCTTGCC
Organism: Achromobacter spanius; assembly: GCF_039673305.1. Lineage (GTDB taxonomy): Bacteria > Pseudomonadota > Gammaproteobacteria > Burkholderiales > Burkholderiaceae_B > Achromobacter > Achromobacter spanius_F. Next base: position 39,311 of record NZ_JBDJLJ010000007.1, on the reverse strand, counting down.
AAGCGCGAGCCCGCCTGGATTTCGCAATGGGAGGAAAACCACGTCTACCAGGCGATCCGGGCGGCCAGCCGCGGCCGGCCGCGCTTCGTGCTGCACGACGGCCCGCCCTATGCGAACGGCGACATTCACATCGGCCACGCGGTCAACAAGATCCTGAAGGACATCATCGTCAAGAGCCGCAACATGGCCGGCTATGACGCGCACTACGTGCCGGGATGGGACTGCCACGGCATGCCCATCGAGATCCAGATCGAAAAGAAGTACGGCAAGCACCTGCCCGTGGCGGAAGTGCAGTCCAAGGCTCGCGCCTACGCGCTCGAGCAGATCGACCGCCAGCGCAAGGACTTCAAGCGCCTGGGCGTGCTGGGCGAGTGGGATCGTCCGTACATGACGATGAACTTCAGCAATGAAGCTGACGAAATCCGCGCCCTGGGCCGCATCCTGGACAAGGGCTACGTGTTCCGCGGCCTGAAGCCCGTGAACTGGTGCTTCGACTGTGGCTCGGCGCTGGCCGAAGCGGAAGTGGAATACGCCGACCGCGTCGATCCGGCCGTGGACGTCGCCTTCCCGTTTGCCGAACACGGCAAGCTGGCGCAGGCCTTCGGCCTGGAGTCCGTGGACGACGGCGCCATCGTCATCTGGACGACCACGCCCTGGACCATCCCGTCCAACCAGGCGCTGAACCTGCATCCGGAAATCGAATACGCGCTGGTGCGCGTGTCGCCGGCGCCCAAGTTCGGCCCCCTGCTGCTGATCGCCAAGGAACGCGTCGAAGCCTGCCTGAAAGCCTGGAACCTGGAAGGCGAAATCATCGCCACGGCGCCCGGCCAGGCGCTGTCGGGCATCGAATTCCGCCACCCGCTGGCGCAGTTCAACGCCGCCTACGACCGCAAGGCGCCCGCCTACCTGGGCGACTACGTGACCGCCGACTCCGGCACGGGCGTGGTGCACTCCGCCCCCGCCTATGGCATCGAGGACTTCGTGTCGTGCAAAGAGCACGGCATGAAGGACACCGACTTCATCAGCCCGGTCATGGGCGACGGCAAGTACGTGGACAGCCTGGCGCTGTTCGGCGGCCTGTCCATCTGGGACGCCAACCCCAAGATCGTCGAAGCGCTGCAGGAAGCCGGCGCGCTGATGCACGTCGAAAAGCACAAGCACAGCTACATGCACTGCTGGCGCCACAAGACGCCGATCATCTACCGCGCCACCAGCCAGTGGTTCGCGGGCATGGACGTCGCCCCCAAGGACGGCGGCCCGACCCTGCGCGAATCGGCGCTGGCCGGCATCGACGCCACCGCCTTCTTCCCGGCCTGGGGCCGCGCGCGCCTGCACGCCATGATCGCCAACCGTCCGGACTGGACGCTGTCGCGCCAGCGCCAATGGGGCGTGCCGATGGCCTTCTTCGTGCACAAGGAAACCGGCGAACTGCATCCGCGCACCCCTGAACTGCTGGAACAGGTGGCGCAGCGCGTCGAGCAGGGCGGCATCGAGGCCTGGCAGGCGATCGAGCCGCGCGATCTGCTGGGCGACGAAGCCGACCAGTACGAAAAGAACCGCGACACGCTGGACGTCTGGTTCGATTCGGGCAGCACGCACGCCACGGTGCTGGGCGGCAAGGACGGCGAATTCGCCGGCTCGCACGGCGCTGAACTGGCCTGGCCCGCCGACCTGTACCTGGAAGGCTCGGACCAGCATCGCGGCTGGTTCCATTCGTCGCTGCTGACCGGCTGCATGCTCTACGGCCAGCCGCCCTACAAGGCGCTGCTGACCCACGGCTTCGTGGTGGACGGCCAGGGCCGCAAGATGAGCAAGTCGGTGGGCAACGTGATCGCCCCGCAAAAGGTATCCGACTCGCTGGGCGCGGAAATCCTGCGCCTGTGGGTGGCTTCCACCGATTATTCGGGCGAACTGTCCATCTCCGACGAGATCCTCAAGCGCGTGGTGGAAGGCTACCGCCGCATCCGCAACACGCTGCGCTTCCTGCTGGCCAACCTGGCCGACTTCGACGCGGTGTCGCAGGCCGTGCCCTATGGCGACCTGTTCGAAATCGACCGCTATGCGCTGGCCATGACGGCGCAGATGCAATCGGAAGTGCAGGCCAACTACGAGCGCTATGACTTCCACCCGGCGGTGTCGCGCCTGCAGACCTTCTGCTCGGAAGACCTGGGCGCGTTCTACCTGGACATCCTGAAAGACCGCCTGTACACGTCGGCCCCCGGCAGCCTGGCCCGCCGCTCGGCGCAGACGGCGCTGCTGGACGTCACGCAGACGCTGCTCAAGCTGATGGCTCCGATCCTGTCGTTCACGGCGGAAGAGGCCTGGAAGGAACTGGTCGCCTCGGCCCTGAAGAACCAGGCCGACGCGGCGCGCACGACCATCTTCACCGAGGTCTACCACGCGCTGCCGCCGTTCGCCGACGCCGACGCCCTGACGGCCAAGTGGACGCGCCTGCGCGCCATCCGCGCCGAAGTCCAGCGCAAGCTGGAAGAAGTGCGCACGGCCGGCGACATCGGTTCGTCGCTGCAGGCCGAAGTCGACCTGTACGCCAATGGCGAAGACCAGCAACTGCTGGCCAGCCTGGGCGACGACCTGCGCTTCGTGCTGATCGTGTCGCGCGCCACCGTGCACGCGGGCGAAGGCGAGACCACCATCCAGGTCACGCCGTCGGCGCACAAGAAGTGCGAACGCTGCTGGCACTGGCGCCTGGACGTGGGCCAGGACGCGAACCATCCCGAGATCTGCGGCCGCTGCGTCTCCAACCTGTTCGGCTCGGGCGAAGCCCGCGACAAGGCTTGAACATGGCCCGCCCCTCCGAAAACGGGGTGACGGGCGCCGCCCCCACCCGCGCCGCACCGGCGCGCGTGGGCGGCTGGCTGGCGCTGGCCGCGCTGATCATCGTGCTGGACCAGCTGACCAAGGTCTACTTCAACACCGCTTTCCAGTACGGCGAACGCGTCAACATCCTGCCGTTCTTCGACTTCACGCTGGTGTTCAACCGCGGGGCCGCCTTCAGCTTCCTCGCATCCGAAGAAGGCTGGCAGCGCTGGCTGTTCACGGGCCTGGGCTGCGTGGCCGCCGTGGTGATCATCTGGATGCTGCGCCGCACGCACGGGCAGCCGCGCTTCAGCCTGGCGCTGACGCTGATCCTGGGCGGCGCCATTGGCAACGTCATCGACCGCGTGGTGTACGGCCACGTGGTGGATTTCCTGCTGTTCTACTGGAAGGACTGGCAGTTCCCCGCCTTCAACCTGGCGGACGTCGGCATCACCTGCGGCGCGGTGCTGCTGGTGCTGGACGAACTGCTGCGCGCCCGCAAGCCGCAGGCCTGACCTTCGGGCAATCCGGCCCCCGGCGCGCTCGCGTCCGGGGCTGAATCTTCAAGCCCGTTCCGGACGGCTTTTGTCTTGGCTTTTGTCCTGGCTTTTGTCCTGGCTTTTGTCCTGTTTGACGCCCCCTGAATGCATGACGAACGGCGCGATGCGGCAATGCAGAATAAAATCACCCTCCATTCCTCGTTTTCACGGCGCTGAACCCGCCGCTCCGCCCTCATGCTCGATCTCGCCCGCAAACGCATCGTCCTCGGACTGACCGGGGGCATCGCCTGCTACAAAATCGCCGAGCTGGTGCGGCGCATGACCGAACAAGGCGCCACGGTGGACGTGGTGATGACCGAGGCGGCCACGCACTTCATCACGCCGGTCACCATGCAAGCCCTGTCGGGCCGGCCGGTGTTCGTGGATGCATGGGATGCGCGCGTGCCCAACAACATGGCGCACATCGACCTGACGCGCGGCGCGGATGCCGTGCTGATTGCCCCCGCCAGCGCCGACTTCATGGCCAAGCTGGCGCACGGCATGGCCGACGACCTGCTTTCCACGCTGTGCCTTGCGCGGGCCTGTCCGCTGCTGGTGGCTCCCGCCATGAACCGCGAAATGTGGGCCAACCCGGCCACGCAGCGCAATGTCGAACAACTGCGCGCCGATGGCGTCAGCGTGCTGGGCCCCGCCGCCGGCGAACAGGCCTGCGGCGAAACCGGCGACGGCCGGATGCTGGAAGCCCACGAGCTGCTGACCGACCTGATCGCCTTCTTCCAGCCCAAGCTCTTGGCCGGCCGCCACGTGCTGCTGACCGCCGGCCCCACCTCCGAACCCGTCGACCCCGTGCGGGTGCTGAGCAACCGCTCGTCCGGCAAGACGGGCTACGCCCTGGCGCGCGCCGCGCGAGAGGCCGGCGCCCGCGTCACGCTGATCACCGGCGCCACTTTCCTGCAGGTTCCGCGCGGCGTGACCGCCCTGCCGGTCACCACCGCGCGCCAGATGCATGACGCCGTGATGGCCAGCGTCGGCGATGCCGACATCTTCATTGCCGTGGCCGCCGTGGCCGACTGGCGCGTGAAGAACGTCAGCACCCAGAAGCTGAAAAAAACCAGCGAAGGCGGCGGCGCGCCCCTGATGGAATTCGAACCCAACCCGGACATCCTGGCCGAAGTGGCCAAGCTCGAAAACGGCCCGTGGTGCGTGGGCTTCGCCGCCGAAACCGAAAAGCTGGCCGAACACGCGGAAGCCAAGCGCGCGCGCAAGGGCATCCCGCTGCTGGTGGGCAACCTGGCGCACAAGGTCATGGACGCCGACACCACGGAACTGGTGCTGTTCGATGCCCAAGGCGCGCATCCGCTGCCCGCCGGCGACAAACTCGACGCCGCGCGCCGCCTGATCGCCGAAATCGCCGCGCGCATGCCTGCCTGACCAGCCGCCCGCGCCCTGCCCCCCCGGCAAACGGCAGGACCCAAAAAAAACGCCAGATCCACCGAGGATCTGGCGTTTTGCTTTGGCGGCTGCGAAGCCGGGCCGGCGCGGCTTACTGCTCCAGGCTGATGTTCGCGGCCTTGACGATATCGGCCCATTGCTTGCGGTCGTTTTCCAGGAATTCGGCGAACTTCTCGGGCGTCATGCCGGTAACGGGTTCCGAACCCAGGCCAGCCATCTTCTCGATGAGCGCGGGCTGCTTGAGCACGTCCTGCAGGGCCGCATAGTAGGCAGCCAGCACGTCGGCAGGCAGGCCGGCCGGGGCAAAGACGCCTTGCCAGGTCGGCATGTCGAAGCCCTTCAGGCCCTGCTCGTCCAGCGTCGGCACGTTGGGCAGCTGGGCTGCGCGCTTGATCGACGCCACGGCGATGGCCTTGACCTTGCCTTGCGAGGCCAGCGGGGCAGCCGTGGAGATGTTGTCCATCGTCATCGCAATGTGGCCGCCCAGCAGGTCGGTGATGACGGGCGCGGCGCCGCGGTAGGCGGCGTGCGGCACCTTCACGCCCAGCTTGTACAGCATGGTCTCGGCGATCAGGTGGTTGGAGATGCCGACGCCGGCGGTGCCATAGGTGGCCGCCGGGGTCTTCTGGAAGTATTCCTTCAGTTCGGCCAGGTTGTTGGCCGGCACGTCCTTGTTCACGATGACCACGTTGGGCTGCACGGCCGCCAGCGTGATCGGCGTGAAGTCGGTGGGCTTGTAGTTCGTGCCCTTGGGGTTCAGGACATGGGTGATGGCCATGGAACCGGCGGCGGCGATGCCGATGGTGTAGCCGTCGGCGGGCGACTGGCTCAGGCGGTAGGCCATGATGTTGCCGCCGGCGCCGGCCAGGTTCTCGACGACGACCGGCTGGCCCAGGCGCTGCGATAGCGGCTCGGCCAGCAGGCGCGCGAGCGTGTCGGCGGAACCGCCCGGCGCGAAGCCGACCAGCAGGCGCACGGGCTTGGCGGGTTTCCAGGCGTCGGCGGCAAGCGCCGGCGTGGCCGTCAGCGCGGTGACGGCGAACAGTGCGCCAGCGGCGCGGTGCAGGGTACGGCTGAACATGAAAAACACTCCCAACAAATGATTGACGAAGACAGCTTCGTCTCCTCTCGCCGCTCGCCCGGACCGGCCGCAGGGTCTGACCATGCGGCCGGGGCTTCGGGACAGCATCCGGCGGCGTTATTCCAGTATTTGCGCAAGCGCCTGCGCGACCATGCGGTTGGACAGCAGCACCGGGCGGCCCGATGCGCGGGCCACGGCCTGGCGCATGTGTTCGGCATAGCCCATGCAATGCATGACGATCAGGTCGCAGGCCGCCAGCTCGCGGCCGGCGGCCTCGAAGTTGCGCGCGGCCTGCGCGGCGTCGGCCTCGTACGGCGAGGCGTGCACCACGTGCGTGCCGCACTCCAGCGGCACCACCATGTGAAAGGCATCGACCTGCGCTTCCAGCGGCACCACCAGGCCGACCTTGCGGCAATGCTGCGACAGGCCGGCGACCAGATGGTCCACAACCTGCTGCGGTTCCACGACCAGGGTGCGCATCGGCGCGATGGCCGTGCCGGTGCATAGCGGCACCAGCACGTCGTAGCCCTCGCCGTCCGCCTGCCGCATCACCTGCGCGAGGCGGGCTTCGGCGGCGGCGGCGTCCAGTTCGATCTGTGCGCCGTCGCGCATGCGCGTGGCGAAACGGTATTCGCCGGGGCGCGGCGCCAGGGCGGCGAGCGCGGCCGCGTCCAGGTCGTCCAGCGCGCCGAATTCATCGATGCGCACATGCGCGCCCAGCAGCGGCGCCATCTCGGGCACCACGTCGCTGCGCGGCGATTGGCCGATGGTGAAGAACGCCACGCGGCGGGAAGCGCGCGCGCTCATTGCGCGGCGCCGTCAGCGCGGCCCACGGTCTGCAGGTGCGCCATCGACCCGTAGCGGGCCTGCAGCGCGCTCCATTCGGCGTCGTCGAAAAAGGTCATCGTGCGCTGGCCATACAGTTTGGCGATCTCGATGCAGAAGCGCATGGCCACGTCGGCGTCCACCGCGTTCGTGACGCCCGTGGCGCAACCCGGCACGGTGGTCTGCGCCGTCAGCGCCACGCCCACGACGGGCGCGTCCGTGACGATCGTCGGCTGCATCAGGGAGTTCACGTGCCAGAGCCCGTTTTCGTAGGGCGTGATGTCCTGCGTCGTCAGCGGCAGCGTCACTGGCAGCTCGCCGCTGACCCAGCCCATGACGTCGAGCATGGTTTCCGGGATGCGCAGCAGATAGCCTTGCTTGGCCACCGGCGTCAGCGCGACGCCGCGCTTGTTGACGAGGCGGTTGCCGCGCGTCGTGTCCACGGACAGGATCGCGTCCATGCGCGGGTCGACTTCGTGCGACATCATTTCGCGCATCGGAAACGGCGAGCGCATCATCGGCACCGGGTGATGCGGCCGGGTGCCGGCGCGCGGGCAGATATGGGTGCGGATGCGCACCGTGCCGGGCATGACGTCGCCCTGGCGGGCCATGGCCATCAGCTTGAGCGCGGCGGCAATGGCCACCACCGCCCCGTCGCTGTCGGACACCAGGCCGGTGACGGCGGGACGGGCGCCGATGCCGCCCAGCCGGCCCACGATGCCCAGTTGCGGCGCCGATGCATCGGCGCCGGGAATGACGATGGACAGGAACTCCGTGGCGGCGCCGTCTCGTTCGAGGCGGGTCACTTGCACTTCGCAGTCGCCGGCGGCGCGCAGGACCTGCGCGACGGCCTCGCCCGTGACGTGCGCGGACGACAGCAGTTCGATGGTGTCGATGACCTGCTTCATGCCGGGATCTCCACGGGGCCGGGGCGGAACATGCGCGGTTCTTCGTGGCCCTTGAACAGCGGCGCATCGTGCGGGCCGACCAGCGCGATCTTGTGGCCGCGCACGCGCAGCGCGGCGCCTTCCGGCAGGCCCAGCACGGGCATGGACGGATTCAGCGTGCAGTACTCCGCCAGGCGCTGGGCGCGCGTTTCCCCGCGATGGCCCGGCGGATGGGCGTTGGTGTAGTGCGGGTTGATCTGGAAGGACAGCAGGCCCAGCGCATCAAAGCCCTGCGGATCCGTGATCGGCATGTCGTTCGTCGTGCAGATGGTCGGGCAGGTCAGGTTGGAACCCGCGCTCCAGCCCAGATAGGCCGCGCCTTCGCGCACGCGGCGCGTCACGACGTCAAGCAGGCCCTGGCGGCGCAGCTGGCCCAGCAGGTTGAACGTGTTGCCGCCGCCGACGATGATGACCGCCGCGCCGTCGAGCGCCGCGACCGGATCCGGGGCGCGGTGCAGGCCCTGGATGCCCAGGCCGGTGTCCGCCAGCGCCGACGCGACCAGCGCCGTGTAGTCGTCCCAGTTGCGCGTCACGCCCGCGTACGGCACGAACACGGCCGGCGCGCCTTGCGGCAGGGACTCGATCAGTTCGCGGATGTCGGCCATGGCGTGGACCAGGTAGCCGGCGTCGCTGCTGGAATTGCTGAGAAGCAGAAGGTTCATGGAGAAGGTTTCCGGTAAGGAGATTTTCTGGCGGCGTCCCCTGCGGGACGCCGCCGCGGATTCAGGGGATCAGGTCAGCCAATAGGGATCGTTCAGCTCGCGGCCCAGCGCCGCCACCTGGTCGAGCACGGATTCGCGCAGGCGCGCCACCCGCGCGGCGTCCGCCTGGAAGGACACGAAAGACAGGCACAGCCCCCGCAATTCCCCGGTGGCCGGATCGCGCACCGCGGCGGCCACGGCGCCGATGCCGGGCATGGCCTGGTCGATGGCGACGCCGCAATGGTCCGCGCGGGTCTGCGCCACCAGGCGGGCCAGGTCGCCGACGGTGGCGGGGCAATCGCGCCCTTCCACCGGCAGGGGCTGCGAAGCGTCCGCGCCGTACAGCGCCTGGAACTCGGCGTCGGTCAGCCGGGACAGCAGCGCCCGCCCCATTGCGGTGCCCGAGGCGGCGCGGCGCGATCCGGGCGGCGACAGCACCTGCACGGGGTGCGAACCGTTCAGCCGCTGCAGCACGACCGTCTCGCGGTGATTCAGGGTGGACAGGTAGGCGGTAAGCCCGCTGTCGTCCGACAGGCGCGCCAGCACGGCGCGGCAGGCCTCGTCCAGCGGAGTGGCGGCCATGCCCGCGCGCACGGCCTGGGTCAGCAGCGTGCCGGGACGATAGCGGCGGGTGGCCGCGTCCTGGTCGAGCATGCCGTAGTTCTGCATCTGGTTCAGCAATCGCGAGGCCGTGCTCTTGGGCATGGCCAGCCGGGCTGCGACTTCCGTGAAGCTCAATTCGGCTGCGCCTTCCGCGTAGAGCGAAAGCACGCGTTGAACGCCGTCTAGAATACTCATGCTTGTTCCATAAAACGGAACCATAGTTCCTTAATATCGAACAAGAATAATGCAAGCAGTGGAAACAGGTCAACCAGCGCGAATCATGAAAAAAGCCCCCGCATGCGGGGGCCTTGGCCAGGCGACGCGGAACGGCCGCGCTAGCGGGTGGTCAGCTCCGACCATTGGGCCAGGGGCAGCGGCGGCTGGGCATGCAGGATGCGACCCAGCACCAGCTTCAGTTCAGCCCACCCGCCGCGGTCGCTCGGCCAGACGGAAGGCGTCACCGGCTTCCAGGCGCCATCGGCGGTCCGTTCGGCCATCTTGAAGCGGAAGGTGTAGTGACCGGCCATGCCCATGCGTAGGTCCGACACCACCAGGGCATCGCCGATGGCGTCATATCGCAGCCAGTCGTCCGTGAACCAGCGTAGCCGATCGTGCAGCGGCACGCCCGCCAGCGCCTGGCCGATGTCCAGGTTCAGCGGCAGGCGCAGCCATTCCGGCGGATCCCGGTCGAACAGGCTGCTGACCGACTCGTAGTAGTGGCCATCCGGCGTCTTGGCGATCACGCGCCACACCAGGGTATTGAACGGCATGGGGATGGCTCTGAGTTCGGCGGCGGCGATGCCCTGCTCCTGCATGGCGTCGCGCACGCGGTGCTCGGCCGCCATGCGCCCCGCCAGGCCGAAGCCCAGGTAGGCCGTGCTGAAGATCAGCGCCGCAACCAGGAATCGACGCGCGGCGGGCTTCAGTCCGAAAGCGATCGCGAACAGCACCGCCGCCAGCAGCGGCACCGTGTAGACCGGATCGATGATGAACACCGCCGACCAGCTCTCCGGTATGGCCGCCAGCGGCCAGAACAGCTGTGTCCCGTAGACGGTGAAGGCGTCCAGGATGGGATGCGTCACCAGCACCAGCCACAACGTCAGGAACAGCCGTCTTCCGCTGTAGGGCGCCTGAGGCCAGTATTTGCGGATCAGCCAGGCAAGCAGCATCGCCAGTCCGGTCAGCACGAAAACCGAATGCGAGAAGCCGCGGTGATAGGTCATGAGCGACACGGGATCGGGATAGCTCATCAGGACGTCCAGATCCGGCACGGTGGCCAGGGCCGCGCCGTAGATCAGCGCCCGCCTGCCCTGAACACGCCCCAGCATGGCGCCCTGTATGCTGGCGCCCAGCACCGCTTGTGTAACTGAATCCATGGTTCTCCAACGTTGAGCTTGCGCCATTTGGCCTAGACGCCCTGCGGCGGCCCGCGCAGGCGTTAACATACCCGATTGCGTTCAGCTAATTTTCAACTTCGCATTCATGGACCAATACATCACCGAAATCGGCCAGTTCATCGAGGCCAACCAGGCCTGGGCGGGGCCCATCACCTTCCTGCTCACGCTGGGCGAGTCCATGGTACTCCTGGGCCTTTTCATTCCCGCGACCGCCCTGATGCTGCTGACGGGCGGCCTGATCGGGTCCGGCACGCTGGCGCCCGGAGGCATCCTCGCCTGGGGCATCGCCGGCGCCATCGTCGGCGACGCGCTGTCCTACGGGCTGGGCCGCTGGCTGGGCCCCGGCGTGCTGCGCCGCTGGCCTCTCAAGCAACAGCGCACCGGCGTGGCGCGCGCCCGGCTGTTCTTCTACCGCTACGGCTTTGCGTCGGTCCTGATCGGCCGTTTCCTCGGCCCCATCCGCTCCACCATTCCCACGGTCGCCGGCGTGATGGGCATGGCGCACAGCCGCTTCCAGCTGGCGAACGTGCTGTCCGCCGTGCTCTGGCTGCCACTGATGCTGGCGCCGGGCTACATCACCGCGCGCAGCCTGGGCGCTGCCGAAAACGCCCAGCAGATCGCCATGATGATCGGCGCGGGCCTCTCCGTTTTGCTAGGATGCGGGCTACTGCTAGCCATGCTGCGCAAGCGCCGCCAACCGGTGCGCGTGCGGCGGGGCAACTGAACCGGAGAGCCTGATGGCCATTGATGGCGAGCCCAAGAACGGCGATTTCGCGCGCTACATCGAAACCCTGACGCGCACGGGCGCCGCTGCGCCCGGCCGGGAATCCGATCGACGCGATGCCCGCCGCGAAGCGCCGCCACGGCCCGCGCCTGCCACGCCCGGCTCGCTGTCCGACGCCCCCTGGGGCAACGCCGCGCCGCCGCCCCTGCAGTCGCGGAACGCCCCTTCGCCCGGCGCCACCGCGCCCGGCCAGGCCGACGAAGCCACGGTCTCGCTGGCCCGGCGCGCGCGCCAGCGCAAGCTCGGCGTGGTGCTGACGGTGGCGGGCATGCTGGCCGGCTGGGCGGCCGTCAACATCGGGTTCCGCGCGCTGCACAATCCCCGCTTCGACATGGACGAGCTGCTGCCCGCCCTCTTCCTGGCGTTCTTTGCCTTCATGCTGTTCAAGGCGGCCAGCGGCGCGCGCAATCCACGCAAGACGCCCCTGGAAAAACTGCCGCCGCTGACGCCTTCGTCGTACCGCAAGGACGGGGGCTGAGGCCGGACGGACGGCTGGCGCATTGGTGCTAACATTTCCGCCCAGTCGCAAAGACCCCCACGAATACCGGAGTGAAAGTGAATAACGTTGTCGGATTGAACCAGGCCCAGGCGGCCACGATGCTGAAGCTGCAAGGCCACCTGAACAGCATGATCAATCCGGACTGGATCAACGGCGGGGCCCGCTTCCTGCGCGCCGCCTTCGTCGAATCGGCCGAGGCCCTGGAACACTACGGCTGGAAGTGGTGGAAGAAGCAGACCATCGACCTGCCCCAGGTGCAGATGGAGCTGGTGGACATCCTGCATTTCTACCTGTCGCACACGATCGTCCAGGCGGGCGGCGACGTCGAGGCCGCCGCGCGCGCGCTGGTGGCCGACCTGGCCTCGCCCGGCACCGTCGCGCTGGACGGCAAGTCCCATGCGCTGGACGCGCTGAACGTGCCTGAACTGCTGGAGCTGATCGGCGGCCTGGCGGTCTGCGGCCGCGCCAGCTTCAAGGTCCTGGAACAGACCATGACCGCCTGCGAGATGAGCTGGAACGACGCCTACACGCAATACGTGTCCAAGAACGTGCTGAACATCTTCCGCCAGCAGCACGGCTACAAGGAAGGCACCTACATCAAGATCTGGAACGGCGAGGAAGACAACGTCGTGCTGGCCCGCCTGCTGTCGCAGCAGGATCCCGCCAGCGCCGATTTCGCCGACGTCCTGCATCGCGAGCTGGAACTGACGTACTCGCGCCTGTAAACCGCGCGACGCCGGGCCAGAAAAAAACGCCGCATTGCGGCGTTTTTTGCGTTGGCGACGCGGCCTTGCCTATCGCTGGCCGAAGCGCGTCTCGCCGAACAGGGCCTTCAGTTCACGCGGCTGCGAGCGCCAATACTGGCGCGGCGCATCGACCTGGCCGCCCAGTTGGGCGGCGGCATGCCAGGGCCAGCGCGGATCGTAGAGCATCCCGCGCGCCAGCGCGATCATGTCGGCCTGGCCTTGCGCGACGATGTCCTCGGCCTGCTGCGCCTCGGTGATCAGGCCCACGGTGATGGTGGGCATGCCGATCTTGCGCTTGATCTCGTCGGCGAACGGCACCTGGTAGTTCGGCCCCACCGGGATCTTCTGCTGCGACGACACGCCACCGCTGGACACATCGATGAATTCACAGCCGCGGGCTTTCAGCGCCTGCGCGAACACCAGCGTCTGTTCAAGGTCCCAGCCGCCGTCGACCCAGTCGGTGGCGGACACGCGCACGCCCAGCGCCACCTCGGGCGGCGTGATCTCACGCAACGTCTGGAAAACTTCCAGCGGAAAGCGCATGCGGTTTTCCAGCGAGCCGCCATAGGCGTCGTCGCGCCGGTTCGCCAGCGGCGACAGGAACTGGTGCAGCAGGTAGCCGTGCGCGGCGTGCAACTCGATGGCGTCGAAGCCCAGCCGGATGGCGCGGCGCGCGCTGTCGACGAACGCGTCGCGCACGCGCTCGAGGCCGGCGGCATCCAGCGCATGGGGCGCGGGTTCATGCGCATTGTGCGGCACCGCCGACGGCGCCCATCCCTGCCAGCCGCCTTCGCTGGCCGGCACGAGCTGGCCGCCGTTCCAGGGCGCGTCGCTGGAGGCCTTGCGGCCGGCATGGCCCAGCTGGATGCCCAGCTTGATGGGCGAGTAGCGGCGCACCGCCGCGACCACCTTGCCCAGCGCGGCCTCGGTTTCGTCGGACCACAGGCCGAGATCTCCCGGAGAAATGCGGCCGTCGGGTTCCACCGCGGTGGCCTCCGTGAACAGCAGCGCGGCGCCGGACAATGCCAGATGCCCCAGATGGATCATGTGCCAGTCGGTCGCGCGGCCTTCTTCCGCCGAGTATTCGCACATGGGCGCAATGACGATGCGATTGGCCAGTTGTACGTTGCCGATTGACGTGGTGCTGAACAGGTGACTCATGCGTGAAACTCCGGAGCATTGGACGCCACAGCATAGCGCCCGCGCGCCGAAAGGGCAGCAATCCCGGGGCCTGCGGCAGGGTTAAACCCCGCCGGACCGGCGCATGCCTATTGCCCTTCGATCACCGAATCCAGGAACTGGCGCGTGCGCGCCTCTTTGGGCTGGCTGAACAGCACCGACGATTCGGCGTCCTCGACGATGTTGCCCTGGTCGAAGAACAGCGTGCGGTCGGAACTGCGCTCGGCGAATTTCATCTGGTGCGTGACGATGATCATGGTCATGCTGCGGCGTGCCGACAGGTCGCGCAGGATCTGCAGGATGCCGCCCACCAGTTCCGGATCGAGCGCGGAGGTCACCTCGTCGAACAGCATGATTTCCGGACACATCGCCAGTGCGCGCGCAATGCCCACGCGCTGCTTCTGTCCGCCCGACAATTGCGCGGGATAGACGTCCAGCTTGTCGCCCAGCCCCACCATTTCCAGGTATTCGACGGCGCGCTCGCGCGCCTGGTCCCGGGACATGCCCAGCACATGCAGCGGCGCTTCCATGGCGTTGCCCAGCGCGGTCATGTGCGGGAACAGGTTGAAGTGCTGGAACACCATGCCGATCTTGCCACGCACCTTGCGCAGGTACTCGGAGTTCGGACCCGCCGGACGGCCCTGCTCGTCGGTCCACATCGGCTGGCCGTCGATCTCGATGTCGCCGCTGCTGGGCCGGTCCAGCGTCATCAGCACGCGCAGCAAGGTGGACTTGCCCGACCCCGAGGGGCCGATGACTGCCACCGTCTGGCCCGCCGGAATCTCCAGGTTGATGCCGCGCAGGACTTCCAGGTCCCCGTAGCGCTTGTGCAGATTCTTGATGTTCACGCTGGCGCTCATCGCTTTCCTCCATATCGTTGCAGGCGGGCCTCCAGGCCGCGCACGCCCCATGCCGCGACCAGGCTCAGCGCCAGGAACAGCACGCCCACCAGGGTCAGGGGCTCGGTGTACCGGAACGTCGAGGATCCGATCATCTTGCTTTGCTGCAGCAGTTCGACCACGGTGATGGCCGACAGCAGCGGCGTGTCCTTGAACATCGCCACCAGGTAGTTGCCCAGCGCCGGCACCACGGGCGGGATCGCCTGCGGCAGGACCACGCCGATGGCGGTACGCCAGCGCGACATGTTCAGCGCCGTGGCCGCTTCCCACTGGCCGCGCGGCACCGCCTCGATGCCGGCGCGGTAGACCTCGGCGCAATACGTGGCGTAATGCAGGCCCAGGGCCACGATGCCGGTCATGAGCGGAGACATCCGCGCCCCCGTCAAGGGCAGCACGTAGAACAGGAAGTACATCTGCACCAGCAGCGGCGTGCTGCGCACGAACTCGATGAAAAAGGCCGTGGGCAGCGACACGATGCGCAGGCGGGATCGGCGCAGCATCGCCAGCACCAGGCCCAGCGTGACGGCCACCAGCATCCCCATCACCGTGGCCTGGATCGTGATGACCAGCGCGGAACCCAGCGTGGGCAGGATTTCCAGGGCGAAAGACCAGTCGAATATCGGTGTCATCGGACGCGGACCCTCCGCTCAAGCAGGCGCACGCCTGCCGTGATCAGCAGCGCCACCGCGAAGTACATCAGGAGCATCAGCGTGAAGATCTCGGTGGTGCGCAGGGTTTCGCTGCGCAGCAGCTGGCCGCGGAACGTCAGGTCGGTGATGGTGATCAGCGACACCAGCGCGGTGTTCTTCAGCAGTTCGATCAGCAGGTTGCCGGCGGGCGGCAGCATGGCCGGCACGGCCTGCGGCAGCACGATGCGGCGCATGATCTGGCCGCGCGTCAGGTTCAGCGCCACGCCCGCTTCGCGCTGGCCCGGCGGCACGGCACGGATGGCGCCGCGCACCACTTCGGCGCCATACGCCCCGGCATTCAGCGCCAGCACCACGATGCCCACCAGCATGGCCGGCAGTTGGACCCCGAACAGCGGGAGCACGAAGTAGAACCAGAAGAGCTGCACCAGGGCGGAGGTGCCCCGGAAGACTTCGACATAGACCGACGCCAGCCACCGCACCGGCGTCGCGGACGACAGGCGGCCCATGCCGGACAGCAGCGCCAGCGGCACCGCCAGCACGACCGCGCCGGCCATGATCTGGAGCGTGACGGCCAGCCCCTCGAGCAGGGGCGGCACGAGCTCCGCGATATGTTCTGAGATCAACTGCATCGGCGCCCCTTATTGCCCGGCGCAGAGCTTGGCCGCCGTGACGCCCTGGGGCAGTTCCTGCTCGGTGAACCCGAACGGCTCCACCAGCTTCTTGTGTTCGTCGGTGCCGATGAGCTTGGCCAGTTCGGCGTTGAAGGCTTCGGCGAAGGCCTTGTCGTCGGTGCGGAAGGCATAGGCGCCGTAGCCGCGCACGCCCTTGCCGTCGATCACGGGATCGGTGAAGGGATCGGCCTTTTCCAGCCCGCTGCCCGCCTGCGTCTTGCCCATCAGGTCATTGATGGTCAGCGCCGTGGCGGCATAGGCGTCGGCGCGGCCGGCCTGCACGCCGGACAATGCGCTGACCGCGTCCGGGAACACCACGACCTGGCCCGACGGGATCTTCACTTTCTCGGCATAGTCGCCCTCGATGGCGCCCACCACCACGCCCAGCCTGGCGTCCGGATTCTTGGCGACGTCTTCATAGCTGTGCAGGTTCTTCGGGTTGCCCTCCTTCACCAGAAAGGCCTCGCCCACGCCGTAGGTCGGGTTGGAAAAAGCCACCTGCTGGCAGCGTTCGGGCGTCACATACATCCCGGCCGCGATGATGTCGAAGCGCTTGGCGGCCAGTCCGGGGATCAGCGAGCCGAACTCCGTCAGCACGCCCTCCACTTCATTGATGCCCATGCGCTTGAGCACGACGCGGGCGATCTCGACGGATTCGCCCGTGACCTTGGCTTCCTTGCTGTCCATGTAGGCGAACGGCGCCTCGTTGGCGTAGCCGATCCGGATCTTGCCGGCGGCCTTGGCGGCTTGAAGGGTGCTGGTCCCTGCGGCCGGGGCGGCGCCCGCCGCGGGGGCCGGCTTGTCCGAACCCGAATCGGAGCAGGCGGCCAGAATGCCCAGGCTCAAGGCCAACAGCAGTCGTCTGGATCGAAGCAAGGTCATGGATATTTCTCCCGTATTTATTTCTAGGTGCATGGCTTCACTAAAAATAATACGCTATTAAATGATTTCTACACGAATGATACAGACGCAAAAAAGCAGGCCTAAGCCTGCTTTTGAGGTCCGTTGCCCTATGGCGGGTTAGAACACGTTACAAACGGTAGGGAGATATGGCACCGTTTATTCGGCGTACGAGAACCGTCCATTCTTGACGATGCCCATGACCCGCGCGCGCTCGTCGAAACCCTGGTGGTTGTCCTTCGAGATATTCAGCACGCCGTTGGGCACGACCAGGTCGCGCGTGCTTTCCAGCGCATCGCGCAGCGCCACGCGGAACGCCGGCGTCCCGGGCTTGGCGCCCGTCTTCAGCGCCCGCGCCACCGCGGAATCCAGCAGCATCCAGGCGCCGTAGGCATCGCCGGCAAACTGCGTCAGCGTGTTGGGGCCGTACTGGTGCTCATACTTGTCGGCGAACTCCACCGCCACCTTCTTGACAGGGTTGGCGTCCGGCAATTCGCGCGCCACGACGCCAGGCCCGGTCGGGAACAGCGTACCCTCCACGTCCTTGCCGCCCACCTGCAGGAACTCCAGCGTGCCGATGCCGTGCGTCTGGTAGATGGCGCCCGTGTAGCCGCGTTCCAGCAGCGTCTTCTGCGGCAACGCCGAAGGCGTGCCGGCGCCGGCGATCAGGACGGCGTCCGGCTTGGCGGCGATGACCTTCAGCACCTGGCCCACCACCGACGCATCGGTGCGCTGGAAGCGTTCCTGCGCCACGATCTTCAGGTCCGAGCCCGCCGCGGCGGAGAACTCTTTCCACCAGCTGTCGCCGTAGGAATCGGCGAAACCGATGAAGGCCACGTTCTTCAGGCCCTTCTTCTTCATGTCCTCGACCAGGACGGTCGCCATCAGCGAATCGTTCTGCGGCATCTTGAAGGCCCAGGCGCGCTTGGGATCGGACAGCGGCTCGACGATGACGCTGGACGCCGCCAGCGCAATCATCGGCGTGCCGGTTTCGGCCAGCACATCCAGGCCCGCCAGCGCGGCGGCCGTGGTGTTGGGGCCCACGATGGCGTCGACCTTGTCTTCCGAGGTCAGCTTGCGCATGTTCTTCACGGCGCGGCTGACGTCCGTGCCGTCGTCCAGGACCACATAGCGCGCGGGCTCGCCGCCCAGCGTGTTCGGCCACAGCCGGATCGCGTTATTGGTCTGGATGCCGATGGCGGCGGCGGGACCCGTCGTGGACACGTCCACGCCGATGACGATTTCGGCGTGGGCGGACAGGACGGGAACCGCCAGCGCGACGGCGCAGGCGTAGCGGGCAAGAATGCGGGACATGACAACGGCTCTCGGGAAGGTGGTGAGGGATGCCGCTATTTTGCCTCATGCCCGGCGCGCGCCTTTTGCGCGGCCGCATGGCCACCTTGCGCGCGACGTCGCGTGCCCTCTGCACGCGGGGCCCGTTACATCGGCTTGCCGTTGCGTACGGCCGTTTTCCGCGTCGGGCATGCGGGTGCGCCGTATCATCGACGATGCCGCCTGAGGCAAGGCGAACCGCCCGCACCGGCGGACTCGCCTCCCCACCCCGGACGCGCCGCGCACGGCCGCGTTCCTTCACAGGAGTCACGTATGAAGAAAACCGCAACCGCCGCCTGGACGGGCGATCTGAAGACTGGCAAGGGCACGATTTCCACGCAGAGCGGCGCGCTCAAGAGCCAGCCGTACGGCTTCAATACCCGCTTCGGCGACACGCCGGGCACCAACCCCGAAGAACTGCTGGGCGCCGCGCACGCCGGCTGCTTCACCATGGCGCTTTCCAACATCCTGGGCGAGGCCGGCATGGTCGCGCAAAGCCTGGACACCAAGGCCGAAGTCACGCTGGACAAGGTCGACGACGGCTTTTCCATCACCGCCGTCCACCTGACCGTGGAAGCGGTCATTCCGGGCGCCTCCGCGCAAGCCTTCGAGGAAGCGGCGCGCAAGGCGGAAAAAGGCTGCCCGGTTTCCAAGGTGCTGAACGCCAAGATCTCCATGGACGCCAAGCTCAAGTCCTGATCGGGGGCATGTTCGGGTCCGGTCCCTTGAAGGGGCCGGATCATTGGCCCGCCCTATTCCGGGTTTGGGCAAAATCAATTTGACGGTCACCGGTCGCTTCTGGAAAATGAGAACCATTCTCAGGAGCATCGCATGACCGGCTTCATCTACGCGATATCGGGCGGCAACGCCGCCACGGCCCATGACCCACGGGTCACGGCAAACCTGCGCCGCATGGTCGGCTCCGGCATCCTGGTCGCCGTGGGCTACATCGACCCGGGCAACTGGGCGACGGATATCGCGGGCGGCAGCGGCTTCGGCTACGGGCTGCTCATGGTGGTGATCACGTCGGCCTTCCTGGCGCTGGGATTCCAGGTCCTGGTTTCGCGCCTGGCGCTGGCCACCGGCGAGGATCTGGCCACGCTGACGGCCCGGCACCTTTCCCCCCGCCTCGCCAAGGCCGCCTGGGTCGCGGGCGAAGCCGCCATCCTGGCCACGGCGCTGGCCGAGCTCATCGGCGGCGCGATCGCGTTGCGGCTGCTGTTCGGGCTGCCCCTGATCGCCGGCGTGGCCGTCACCGGCATCGGCACGTTCGCGGTATTGACGATGACCCGCGGCAACGCAGACCGGCACGAGCGCGTGATCGCCCTGCTGCTGTCCGTGGTGGCGCTGTCGTTCGTGTTCCTGCTGTTCAAGGCGAACCCGGCCTGGACCGAGGTGGCGCACGGGGTGACGGAAACAGGCAAGGCGCTGCGCGATCCGCAGGGGTTCCTGATCGCCCTGGGCATCCTGGGCGCGACCCTCATGCCGCACAATCTCTACCTGCATTCCGGATCGCTGGCGCAGCGCGCCCGGGACCTGCCCGCCGAAGCGCGCGGCTTTGCGATGCGCGTGGCGCGCAACGACACCATCGTGTCGCTGGGCGTGGCCATGCTGATCAATTCGGCCATCATGATCGTGGCCGCCGCGTCCCTGTCCGGCTCGGGCATGGCCGTTTCCAGCCTGGACGACGCCCATGCGGTGATCGGCCATACCCTGGGCATCGGCGCGGCCGTCGTGTTCGCGGTGGCGCTCTATGCCGCCGGGCAGAGCTCCACCATCACCGGCGTGCTGGCCGGCCGCATCCTGTCGCGGGGATTCCAGGTGCGCAGCAACTGGTCGGACCGCCGCCGCGCCCTGGTGACGCGGCTGGTGGCGGGCGCCGCCGCCGTGGGCCTGCTGGCCTTCACGGGCGGCCAGGATCCGGACGGCTTGCTGGTGCTGAGCCAGGTCATCCTGAGCCTGGCGCTGCCCTTCGCGCTGGGCCCGCTGGTGGTGCTGGCCTGCCGCAAGAGCCTGATGGGCAAATACGTGCTGCGCGGCGCCTGGGCCTGGGCCGCGATCGGCGCGACCGCAAGCATCATCGTGCTGGACGGCTATCTGCTGGTGGACATGGTGGCCTGAGGCCGGGCGGAATCGGAAGACGCCGCTGCCCGAGCCCGTCGCCAGAAGCAGGGGCCGGGTCCAGAGACGGCAAGACAAAAAAAACGCCAGCGGATGCTGGCGTTTTTTCTAGGCTGATGCTTGCGCTCAGTGGTGGGCGGAGACCACCGGGTGCTGCCTGCGGCCCGCGTCCATGTCGTGCAGGACTTCGCCCACTGCGCCACCCAGCGCCGCAAGGCGCACTTTCAGGCGCAGCCAGGCCGAGCGTGCGGTCGGACCGGACAGGGTTTCCGCCTTGATGGCCTCGCGGATCAGGGACCGCTCCAGCGCATCCGACATACGGGCATTTTTCAACGCGGTATCGCTCATGATTCTCTCCTTGAGAAAGCGCGATGTGGAACAACACGACCCCATCTTAGATCCGCGTTTGTTGCGCCGCAATAAAAATCACAAACATTTTTTTGCCCGTTGCGCAATGGGTACAAACACCACCATTACGGTGCATGCAGCACCCTATTTCGCACTAGTTTTGTGCGCCGTCCTCCGCCGTTCGGGTAGGCAGGTGGGCCTGGATCAGCTTGTCGGCCATGTCCGCCACCCTGCCTGCCGGCCCGCCTTCGCCAAACAGCTGGCTGGACACGAAGGCCCCTTCGATCAGCAGCAACAGGCCGTCGGCCAGCGCTTCGGGATCGGCCGCGCCCATTTCGGCGGCCATGGCGTTCAGCCGGCGACGCAGCTCCAGCTTATGGGCCACGGCGACCGCCCGGGCGGGATGGTCCTGCTCGGGGTATTCGACCGCGGCATTCGTCAGGCCGCAGCCCCGGTAGCCGTTCTGCACCGCCCGGCCGCCCAGGCCGGACAGGTAGTCCAGCAGTTGGGCCCGGGGGTCCCCCGGATGCGCCGCGCACGCGGCGTCAAAGCGCGCCCAGAATTCGGCGTCGTAGTCTCGAAGGTAGGCGGCAGCCAGTTCATCCTTGGATGAAAAGCTGCGGTACAGGCTGGGCTTGGTCACGCCGGCCTGGGTGACGATCGCGTCCACGCCCACCGCGCGTATGCCGTCGCGGTAGAACATTTCACGCGCGGTCTTGCGTATGCGGTCCGCCGCCAGCAGCGGCTTGGCGGCAGGCTTGCCGGAAGACGGGGAGGTGGCGGGAATCTTGCTGGCCATACTCGGCTCCTTTTCCACGGGGCGGCCGAAGAGAATCCCAGCCAGCCCCGAAAACAGGGTCGCCAAAAAAAGCTTGACGATGTTACTGACCGGTACGTACTATTCGCGAACCCTAATACGTACCGGTAAGTAACATGAGTATAGCCCAACCTCCCTTCCCCTTCCGGCGCGCCGGCCAAAAGTATGCGTTCGTGGTTGTAGCGGTCATTTTCCTTTCGCTGCTGGTCGCGGCCGGGCTGCGGTCTTCGCCCAGCGTGCTGCTGGTGCCGCTGGAGGAAGCCTTTGGCTGGAGCCGCAGCTCGATCTCGTTCGCCGCCGCGCTGGGCATCTTTCTGTACGGACTGGTCGGCCCGTTCGCCGCGGCCGCCATGGAACGCTTCGGACTGCGCCGCGTCCTGATCAGCGCGCTGATCCTCATGGCCGCGTCCAGCGCCATCAGCGCCTACATGACCGAGCCCTGGCACCTGCTCATGACCTGGGGCGTGTTCTCGGGCATCGGGTCCGGCGCGGTCGCCATCGTGATGGGCGCAACCGTCGTCAACCGCTGGTTCGTCAAGCACCGCGGCCTGATGATGGGGTTGCTGACCGCCAGCGCCGCCACCGGAACGCTGGTGTTCCTGCCCGTGCTGGCCGCGCTGGCCTCGTCGGGCGACTGGACGCGGGTGGTCTGGACCGTGGCCGGCGCAGCCGCCGCGCTGGTGCCGCTTGCCTGGTGGCTGGTGCCGGACCGCCCGTCCAGCGTGGGACTCGTTCCGTTCGGCAGCGATCCGCACGCCCAGCCTGCACCCGCCGCGCCGCGCACCGGCATGATCGCCGCCACCTTCGGGACCCTGGCCCGCGCCGCCAGGACCCGCACGTTCTGGTACTTGTTCGCCACCTTCTTCGTGTGCGGCTTCACCACGAACGGCCTGGTCGGCACGCACCTCATCGCGCTCTGCGGCGACCACGGCATGCCGGAAGTGCAGGCGGCGGGCCTGCTCGCCGTGATGGGCATCTTCGATCTGTTCGGCACGACCGCGTCGGGCTGGCTGACCGACCGCTACGATCCGCGCAAGCTGCTCTTCGTCTACTACGCGCTGCGCGGCCTGTCGCTGATGTACCTGCCCTACTCCGACTTTTCGTTCTACAGCCTGTCCATCTTCGCGATCTTCTTCGGGCTGGACTGGATCGCCACCGTGCCGCCGACGCTGCGCCTGACCACGGAAGCCTTTGGCGAACGCGATGCCTCCATCGTCTTCGGCTGGATCGTGGCGGGCCACCAGATGGGCGCGGCAAGCGCCGCGTGGATGGCCGGCGCCCTGCGTGATGCACAAGGCAGCTATCTGATGGCCTTCGTGATCTCGGGCGCGACGGGGCTTGTCGCTGCCGTGCTGGCGCTGATGATCGGCAGGAAGCGCGTCGTGGCGCAGCCGGCCTGAGTGAACCCGGCGCGGGGTGGCAAGCGCCGCCCCGCGCCTTGCGGCTACTCGGTCTCGCCCAGATACGCCGCTCGCACCTTGGGATCGTGCAGCATCTCGCGGGCCGGGCCCGACAAGGTGATCTCGCCCGACTCCATCACGTAGCCGCGATGGCTGTTTTCCAGCGCCAGGCGCGCATTCTGCTCGATCAGCAGGATGGTCACCCCTTCGCTGGCGATCGTGCGCACCACGTCGAAGACCTTCTCGACCATCAGCGGCGCCAGGCCCATGGACGGTTCGTCCAGCAGCAACAGCCTGGGGCGCGCGATCATGGCGCGACCCATCGCCACCATCTGCTGTTCGCCGCCCGACAGCGTCCCGGCCGCCTGCTTGCGGCGTTCGGCCAGACGCGGGAACAGCGTGAAGACACGGTCGGTGTCCTGCCGGATCTGCGCCGCGTCGCGGCGGATATAGCCGCCCATCGCCAGGTTTTCCTCGATGGTGAGCTGCCCGAAGATGCCGCGGCCCTCGGGCACCATGACCAGGCCCTTGCGCACCAGTTCATGCGACTTCTGGCCGCCGATCGATTGCCCCGCATAGACGATCTCGCCGCCGGCCAGCGGCACCAGGCCGCAGATGGCGCGCAGCGTCGTGCTCTTGCCCGCGCCATTGGCGCCGATCAGGCAGACCAGTTCGCCTTCGTCCACGCGCAGGTCGGTGCCACGCACTGCACGGATGCCGCCGTACGACACCTGCAGGCCGCGCAGCTCCAGTAGGGGTTGGGATGCCATCATGTTGCCTGGCCCTCGTTGTGGATGAGCGGGTCCTGGGCAGCCCCCGCGCCCAGGTACGCTTCAATGACCTTGGGATCGCGCTGCACCTGGGCGGGTTTGCCCATCGCCAGCACCTTCCCGTATTCCAGCACCAGCACGCGATCGCACAGGCCCATGACAAGCTTCATGTCGTGCTCGATCAGCAGCACCGTCACGCCGTCCGCGCGGATCTTCTCGACCAGCTTGCGCAGCACCACCGTTTCCGAGGCGTTCATGCCGGCCGCAGGTTCGTCCAGCGCCAGCAATTTGGGCTCGGTCGCGAGCGCGCGGGCGATCTCGAGGCGGCGCTGGTCGCCATAAGGCAACGAACGCGCGACGTCATTGGCGCGATGGCCGATGCCGACGTAGTCCAGCAGTTCCTGAGCGCGCGCCTCGATGGCGGCCTCTTCGGCGCGCGTGGCGCGGGTGCGCAACACGGCGCCAAGAACACCCGCCCGAGTGCGCATGTGGCGCCCGATCATCACGTTCTCGATGGCGCTCAGGTTGGCGAACAGGCGGATGTTCTGGAAGGTCCGGGCCAGTCCGGCAAAGGCGACCTCATGCGGCTTCTTGCCGGTCATGGTTTCGCCATTGAACGTGCAGGTGCCCTCTTCCGGGATGTAGAGGCCGGTCAGCACGTTGAACAGCGTGGTCTTGCCCGCGCCGTTCGGCCCGATCAGGCCGTAGATCTCGCCCTGCTCGATGTCGAAGCTGACGCCCGACAAGGCCTGCAGGCCGCCGAATCGCTTGCCCAGGCCCTGGGCTTGCAGCAGTTTGCTCATGCCGCGCCTCCCTGGGTCTTGGTCGCGAGTTCGCGCTTGCGCACCGCCGACGGCCACAGGCCGGCCGGACGGAACAGCATGACGCACACCATGGCCAGGCCGAACAGCAGCATGCGGATGCCCTCGGGATCCAGCACCACGGCGCCGAACAACATGTGCTGGACGGGTTCGACCACCGCGCGCAGGAATTCGGGCAGGGCCGCCAGGATCAGCGCACCCAGGATCACGCCCGGGATGTGGCCCATGCCGCCCAGCACCACCATGCACAGGATGGAGATGGACTCCATGAGCGAGAAGCTCTCGGGGCTGACGAAGCCTTGCATCGACGCGAACAGCGCGCCCGCCACGCCGCCGAAGGACGCGCCCATCGCGAAGGCCAGCAGCTTGATGTTGCGGGTATTGATGCCCATCGCCTTGGCGGCGATTTCATCTTCGCGGATGGCCTCCCAGGCGCGGCCGATGCGCGAGTTCTGCAGGCGCACGCAGACCAGGATGATGATCAGCGTCAGCGCGAGCAGCAGGTAGTAGTACTTCTCCGGCCCCGTGACCCGGATGCCCAGCAGGCTCTCCGTGCGGCCGAACGCAAACTCGCCCACCTTGAAGGTGTCGATGCGGTTGATGCCCTGCGGACCGTTCGTGATGTTGATGGGCGCATTCAGGTTGTTCAGGAAGATCCGGATGATCTCGCCGAACCCCAGCGTGACAATCGCCAGGTAGTCGCCCCGCAATTTGAGCGTCGGCGCCCCCAGCAGCACGCCGAACAGGCACGCCACCGCCAGCGCGATCGGCAGGATCGCCCAGAACGGCAGATGCAGGCCGAAATGCGGCGAAGCCAGCAGCGCCCACGTATAGGCGCCCACCGCATAGAACGCGATGTAGCCCAGGTCCAGCAGCCCGGCAAAGCCCACCACGATGTTCAGGCCCAGCGACAGCATCACGTACAGCAGCGCGAAGTTCAGGATGCGCACCCAGCTCTGGCCGGCCATGCCGATCACGAAGGGCAGCACCGCCAGCACGATGCCGATGAGGGCGATGCCGATGAGGTTGCGGGTGGAAAAGCCGCTATGTTTGAGAGAGGTGCTCATGCGCGGTCTCCCACGCGTTCACCCAGCAGGCCCGACGGACGGAAGATCAACACCAGCACCAGCACGAAGAACGCGAACACGTCCTGGTAGTGGCTGCCGAGAAAGCCCCCCGTCAGGTCGCCGATGTAGCCCGCGCCCAGCGATTCGATGATGCCCAGCAGCAGGCCGCCGGCCATGGCGCCGACCAGGTTGCCGATGCCGCCCAGCACCGCCGCGGTGAAAGCCTTCAGGCCCAGCATGAAGCCCATGGTGTATTGCGACACGCCGTAATAGGTGGCGACCATCATGCCCGCCACGGCGGCCAGCGCCGAGCCGATCAGGAACGCCGCCGAAATCACGGTGTTGATGTTCACGCCCATCAGGCCGGCCACTTCCCGATTCTGCGCGGTGGCGCGCATCGCCGTGCCCAGCCGGGTCTTGTGCACCACGGCCAGCAGGCCTCCCATGATCAGCGCCGCGATCACGACAATGGCGATCTGCAGCGTGCTCATGCGCGCGCCGGCGAACTCGAACACCTGCGGCGACAGCACCTGTGGGAAGTTCAGGTAGTTGCGGCCCCAGCCCATCATCGCCACGTTCTGCAGGATGATGGACACGCCGATGGCCGTGATCAGCGCGGCCAGGCGCGGCGCGCGCCGCAGCGGCCGGTAGGCCACGCGCTCGGCCGTCCAGCCCACCGCCATGCACAGGGGCACCGAGACCAGCAGCCCCACGCCAAGCACCACGAAGGCCGAGACGCCGGGATCGCCGCCCACCAGCGAAATGGCGATCGTCGTGGCCGCCATCGCGCCGATCATGACGACGTCGCCATGCGCGAAGTTGATCAGCCCGATGATGCCGTACACCATGGTGTAGCCAAGGGCGACCAGGGCGTACACGCTGCCTAGCGTGACGCCGTTAATCAGTTGTTGAATGAAGATATCCATAGGGGCCGCTGAATAAGCCTGGAAAAAACGCGCGTCGCGGCCAGGGCGCAATGGCCTGGCTTGGCGTGAGCGCGCCGCGGCGCCGGACGGCGCCTGCGGACAGAGCGGGCGGACCGTGGCGCAGCCAGGTTCCGCCCTCGTTCAACCCGCCTTAGTTGGCCTGGCTGACCATCGTTTCAACCATCTCCCACTTGCCGTTCTTGACTTCGTAGATGGTGACCGAGATTTCCTTCAGGTCGCCCTTGTCGTCATACGAGATGTGTTCGCTGGTGGCGCCCTTGCGGTTCAGCTTGGCCAGCGCCGGCAGGTACTTTTCGGGCTTGGCCGAACCGGCCTGCTCGATGGCGGTGATCATGTTCCATGCGCCGTCGTAGGCATACGGTGCATACACGCCGGGCGCCTTCTTGAAGCGCGCCTGGTATTTCTGCTCGAAGTCCTTGCCCGCGGCCATCTTGTCCAGCGGCACGCCCGCCAGCGAGGCGTAGGTGCCGTCGGCGGCGTCGCCGGCCAGCTTGATGAAGGTGTCGCTGCGGGTCATTTCGCCCGAGACCAGCGGCGCCTTCAGGCCCAGCGTGGCCAACTGGCGCTTCATCGGGCCCGACTGCGCATCCAGCCCGCCGTAGAAGATGGCGTCGGGCGCGGAACCCTTGATGTTGGTCAGGATGGCCGTGAAGTCGTTGGCCTTGTCGGTGGTGTATTCACGGCGCACGACCTGGCCGCCCGCGGCCTTGACCGCCTTTTCGACTTCGTCGGCCAGGCCCTGGCCGTAGGCGGTGCGGTCGTCGATGATCGCGACCTTCTTGGCCTTCAGGTTTTCCACCATGAATTTGCCGACCGCGGCGCCCTGCTGGGTGTCGCTGGTCATCATGCGGAACGTGGTTTCGTAGCCTTGCTTGGTGTATTCCGGCGACGTCGCCATGGCGATCTGGGGCAAGCCCGCCTCATGGTAGACGCGCGAGGCCGGGATGGTCGTGCCCGAGTTGAAGTGCCCCAGGATGCCGATCACGTCCTGGTCGACGAGCTGCTGGGCGACCTGCACGCCGACGCGCGGGTCGGCCTGGTCGTCGCGCGACACCAGCACGAACTTGGCCGGCTGGCCGTCGACCTTGATGCCCTTCTTGTTGGCTTCTTCCAGGGCCAGGTTCAGGCCGTTCTGCATGTCCTCGCCATAGTGGGACTGCGGACCGGTCAGCGGCGCGGCAAAGCCGAATTTGATGTCGGCAGCCTGGGCGGCGGCGGTCATGCCGGCGGCGGCAATGCTGGCGGCAAGAAGCTTCAAAGTGGTGCGGAACTTCATGGGGGTATCCTCCGATAGGTCGGACTTAAGGCCTTGTTATACCTGAGCTTTTAGCCAGGCTTTTGGTTTTTTTACTACCGCGGGCCCGCTGATCGACGGGTCCCGCGCATGCATTTTCTGCAAAGCCTGGATGCCGGATTGCGACAGCCAAGCCAGAGGTGCGACCGGATTTTGCTTCCAGTGCAACCTAGCCCGATATTGGAGATAACCCTTGGGTTCCCAAGGGTTACCCCTTGGTCACGATTACCCGATGGTCATGAGGCTGGCGTTGCCGCCGGCCGCCGCCGTGTTCACGCTGATGGACCGCTCGGTCAGGAGGCGTTCCGGCACATAGCTGGCGCCCGCCGCCAAGGCGTCGGGGGTCAGGCCATGCACCGCCAGGATCGCGCCCGGACGCTGCGCGATGCGCTGGTTCAGCGCCTGCAAGGCATCGCCATCGCCTTCGAACAGCACGGCGTGGTAATCCGCCTGGTCGATTTCGGCGTCGGCGAGAATGCCCGCCTGCCCCTGCTGCTCGGCGTCCAGCCCGGACAGCAGTTTCTGCGCCGCGGGCGTGTCCGCGAACCAGGCATGGTTGCCGGTCAGCCTGGCGACCGACCATTGGGCGCGCGCGCCGGCATCGGTGGCCGCCACGCAATACACCGCGCCGCGCGGCTCGACCATGTAGGTGTTGGTCTCGCCGGTGGGACCGGGCAGCGCGATCCGCTGCGGCAGCGGCGCCGCGGCATCCAGCGCCGGCGGCAGGC
The DNA here is from genome assembly GCF_039673305.1 of Achromobacter spanius. Taxonomy (GTDB): domain Bacteria; phylum Pseudomonadota; class Gammaproteobacteria; order Burkholderiales; family Burkholderiaceae_B; genus Achromobacter; species Achromobacter spanius_F. Next base: position 11,015 of record NZ_JBDJLJ010000007.1, on the reverse strand, counting down.
CCGCCGGGCGCGTGCCCAGCAGGCGGTACATGTACAGCGGGCCGCCCGCCTTGGGACCGGTTCCGGACAGGCATTCGCCGCCGAACGGCTGCACGCCCACCACGGCGCCCACGATGTTGCGGTTCACGTAGACGTTGCCGGCATGGACCTGGCCGGTCACGTGGGCGATGGTTTCGTCGATGCGGGTGTGCACGCCGAAGGTCAGGCCATAGCCCGTGCCGTTGATGGCGTCGAGCAGCGCGTCGAGTTCATCGCGCTTGTAGCGCACCACGTGCAGCACCGGGCCGAACACTTCGCGCGTCAGCTCGCTGATGTGGTCGATCTCGATGATGGTGGGCGGCACGAAGGTGCCATGGCGGCATTCGCCATTCAGTTCGACCTGGTCCACGCGGTGGCCCGCCGTGCGCATCGACTCGATGTGCCGCTGGATGCCGTTGCGCGCCTCGGTGTCGATGACCGGGCCCACGTCCACCGAGAGGCGGTCGGGGTTGCCGACGGCGAGTTCGCGCATGGCGCCGCGCAGCATCGTCAGCACGTGGTCGGCGTTGTCGTCCTGCACGCACAGCACGCGCAGCGCCGAGCAGCGCTGGCCGGCCGAATCGAAAGCGGAGCTGAGCACGTCGAACACGACCTGCTCGGACAGGGCCGACGAATCCACCACCATGGCGTTCTGGCCGCCGGTTTCCGCGATCAGCGGAATGGTATGGCCGTCGTCATCCAGCCGGTCAGCCAGCGTGCGCGCAATGATGCGCGCCACGTCGGTGGAACCGGTGAACATCACGCCGCGCACGCCGGGATTGGCAACCAGCTGGGCGCCCACGGTTTCGCCGCGGCCCGGCAGCAGCTGCACCGCGCCGGCAGGCACGCCGGCTGCATGCAGGATGGCCACGGCCTGCGCCGCGATCAGCGGCGTCTGCTCGGCCGGCTTGGCCAGCACGGTGTTGCCCGCAGCCAGCGCGGCCGCGACCTGGCCGGTGAAGATGGCCAGCGGGAAATTCCACGGGCTGATGCACAGCACCGTGCCCAGCGGGCGATGCGTGTCGTTGCTGAACTCGCGCTCGGCCTGGTCGGCGTAGTAGCGCAGGAAGTCCACGGCCTCGCGGACCTCGGCGATGGCGTTGGGCAGCGACTTGCCGGCCTCGCGCACGATCAGGCCCAACAGGGTCTGCATCTGCTCTTCGAGCAATTGCGCGGCGCGACGCAGGCACTGGGCCCGCTCGGCCACCGGCGTGGACTGCCAGATGGGCGCGGCGTTGGCGGCGGCACGCAAGGCAAGTTCGGCTTCGTCGGCCTGCGCTTCGATAACGTGGCCCACCACGTCGCGCAGATTGGCGGGGTTGCGCACTTCGATGGCCCGGGCGGCATCCCATACCTCGCCGCCCTCGCCCAGCATGGGCGCGGCGCGCCACGGCGTGCCGGCGCTGGCCAGCAGCGCGGCGGACAGCGATCCCAGGCGATGTTCGTTGCTCAGGTCCAGGCCGGCCGAGTTCGCGCGGGCGCCCTGCTGCAGATTGCCGTAGAGCTCGCGCGGCAGCGGAATCTTCTCGTGGGGCGCGCCCAGCGGCACGATGCGCGCGGCCGCTTCGACCGGATCGGCCACCAAAGTCTCGACCGGGATGCTGTCGTCGCCGATCAGGTTCACGAACGAGGTATTGGCGCCGTTCTCGAGCAGGCGGCGCACCAGGTACGCCAACAGCGTTTCGTGCGTGCCGACCGGCGCATAGATGCGGCACGGGCGGTTGAGCTTGCCCTGCGTCAGCGGTCCGACCACTTCGTCGTACAGCGGCTCGCCCATGCCGTGCAGGCACTGGAATTCATACTGGCCCGGGTAGTAGTTCTGCCCGGCCAGCTGGTAGATGGCCGCCAGCGTGTAGGCGTTGTGCGTGGCGAACTGCGGATACACGGCTTCGGGCGCGCCCAGCAGCTTGCGGGCGCAGGCCAGGTAGGCCACGTCCGTGTACAGCTTGCGCGTATAGACCGGATAGCCTTCCAGGCCGTCCACCTGGGCGCGCTTGATCTCGCTATCCCAGTAGGCGCCCTTGACCAGGCGCACCATCACGCGGTGACGGCTGCGGCGGGCCAGGTCGATCACGTAGTCGATCACGAACGGCGCGCGCTTCTGGTAGGCCTGGATGACGAAGCCGATGCCGTTCCAGCCCTCGAGTTCCGGCGAGAAGCACAGCGCCTCCAGCAGGTCCAGCGAGATCTCCAGGCGGTCGGCCTCTTCGGCGTCGATGTTCAGGCCGATGTCGTAGCTGCGGGCCAGCGCCGTCAGCGCCTTCACGCGCGGCAGCAGTTCGGCCATGACGCGTTCGCGCTGCGCGCGAGAATAGCGGGGATGCAGGGCCGACAGCTTGATGGAAATGCCCGGGCCTTCATAGATGCCCCGGCCGGCGGCGGCCTTGCCGATGGCGTGGATGGCCTGCTCGTAGGACGCGTAATAGCGTTCGGCGTCCTCGGCCGTGGTGGCGGCCTCGCCCAGCATGTCGTAGGAATAGCGGAAGCCGCGCGCTTCCATCTTGCGGTTGTTGGCCAGCGCCTCGGAAATGGTCTGGCCCGACACGAACTGTTCGCCCATCATGCGCATGGCCATGTTCACGCCCTTGCGCACCAGGGGCTCGCCGCCCTTGCCGATCAGGCGAGTCAACGCCTTGGACAGCGATTGCTCGCTGCTCACGGCGACCAGCTTGCCGGTGATCATGAGGCCCCACGTGGCCGCGTTCACGAACAGCGATTGCGAACCGCCCATGTGCGATTTCCAGTCGCCGCGCGCAACCTTGTCGCGGATCAACGCATCGCGGGTGGCGCGGTCCGGAATGCGCAGCAGCGCTTCGGCCAGGCACATCAGCGCCACGCCTTCCTGGCTGGACAGCGAGAATTCCTGGATCAGGCCTTCGACGCCGCCGCCGCTGCGCTTGCCGCGCAGCTTCTTGACCAGGCCAGCCGCCATCGCATGCACCTTTTCCAGGTTGGGCATGCGGGCCTGGCCCAGCAGCAGCGGAACGCATTCCGGTTCGGGGCGGCGGTACGCCGCGGTGATGGCCGCGCGCAGCACGGACTGCGGCTGCACGTCCTGGCCGAACTCGTAGAACGGCGGGGTCGGGGCCGAATGGCCTTCGGCCGTCTCTTCCTCGCTGGCCGCGTCAGCGCCCAGGTGGGACATCTCGGCGGGAAGATGGCCGCGCTCGATCTTGTCCAGGTAGGAAAGGATCGCCTGCTTGTGCAGCCAATGGGGCGTGCAGTTGAGCTTGTGGGCGGCGGCTTTCAGGCGGTCGCGGAGTGCGTCGTCGACTTTGACGCCGAGGGTCGTGCTGGCCATAAGAGATTGCTTCCTGTCGCATGGCAAAGGTAATACTGGGCCCGAACGAAACCCAGCATGGGTAGGACCGTATGCTAGACAGGTTGCAACCGCGTTTGTATTAAGGTTAACCCTAGGTCAACGCCAAGTTAACCGCTTGAGATCGCGAGGTTTATCCCGCACCGTCCCCGGTTTGGTCCTTCAGCGCGGAACATCCCATCATCTGTACCGAAGCGGTTCCGGCGGGCGTCTGGCCGCGGATCGCCGTAGCCATGACGCCGGCCAGGCTCACCACCGCCCGCTGCTGGGCGGCGATCAGGCTGGGCACGGCGGAATCCGCCACCGGTTCGGTAACGACGCTGCGGCACAACAGGCCGGAACCCTTCATGTTGACCGGACGCACCCGCCACGTCGCATCCAGCTGCGCCATGCTGCCCGAGACCAGCTCGAAGCGCTGCACATCCGTCTGCACGCGCCAGACAGGCGCGCCCGGGGCGGGCTTGACCACCTGGACATCCAGCGCGCCAAGCTCGCGCTTCAGGGCGTCAGACAAGGCGCCGCGCAGCTCGTCGCCCAGCGGCGAACTCCAACGCTCGGAGTACAGGGCCGACACGCTGCCGTCGCCGGTGCGCACCATCAGCTGGGGCTGGTCGGCCTGGGTGGAAATCGAAACGGCCTGCACCTCGATGAGAAACGAGGCGGTCGGCGCGCCGGGCGCCCGGGCGGCCGCGGGCGTCTGCAGGGTGTAGTAGTGCACGGGCGGCGACGAACCGCAGGCCGCAAGCGCGCCGGACAGGGCCAGCACGGCCAGCACGGCCCGGGGCCGCGACGCGCCGGCCGGGCGCCGGCCGGCTGGCGCGGCGTTCATCCGGGACTGGGTTGCGAAGCGAACGCAGCGTGAGAGTCGGCTTTTCATGGGTATCTAGTTCCTGACAGGGCCGGCGCCGGGGATGGGATCCGCGCCCCGGCCGCGCAGCAAGGCTTCGGGATTGGATTGCAGGAAGTCGGCAAGCGCCCGCAGCGAACGCGCCGCGCGGCTCAGTTCCTGCATCGCCCGTTCCGTGTTGACCGGCAGCGACGCATCCGAGGCCAGCAGCGCATTGATGTCGGCCATCGACTCCTTGGCCTGCCTGAGCATCTTCTGCGCTTCCGGCGCGACCTGCTTGTCCAGGCGGTTCATCAGCTTGGACGTGCTGGACAGCGTGGCGCGCAGGTCCTCGCCGATCTTGTCGAAGGGAATCTTCTCGATCTTGGCGACGATGTTGCTCACCTGCTGCTGCAGCTGGTCCAGGTTGCCCGGCACCGTCGGGATCAGCGCGGGCTCGGACATCTTGAACTCGACCGGCTTGGCGTTGGGGAAGTCGTCCAGCACCACGTAGAGCTGGCCGGTCAGCAGGTTGGCGGTGCGCAGTTGCGCCCGCAGGCCATGCTTGATCATGACACCCAGCAAACGGCCGCCCGCCACATCGCCGTCCTTGATGGCGCGCTCGCGCACTTCCTCATATACGCGTCCCAGGCGTTCCGGGTACAGCGTGGCGTCCACCAGCGAGTAGAAGCGCTTGGATTCCGGATCGAAGTCCAGCGTGATCTGCGTAACGTTGCCCAGCGTGATGCCGTTGAAATCGATCGGTGCACCGACGGTCAGGCCGCGGATCGACTGATCGAAACGCATCCGGATCGGGAAGGCTTCGCCGTCCGGATTGGCCTTGGCGGCAGCCTCCGTGGCGTACAGGTCGAAATTCGAATCGGCCGGCGCCTGCGCGCCGCCATCGCGGGCGGTCTGGACCGGCTCGAAGGCCACGCCGCCCACCGCCATCGACACCAGCGACTGCGTACGCACCTTCAGGCCATCGGCGTTGACGCTGAAATCCACGCCGCTGGCATTCCAGAAGCGCGTGCCGTTGGTGACGAACTTGTCGTTGGGCGCATCGACGAACACCTCGACATTCACGGCGGCGCCGTCCTTGTCCAGGCCATAGCCGATCACGCGGCCGACGTTGATGCGGCGGAAATACACCGGCGAACCGATATCCAGCGACCCCAGGTCAGAGGCCCTGAGCTTGAAGCGTTTGCCGGCGCGGTCATGGGTGACGGCGGGCGGGACTTCAAGCCCCTCGAAGCTGCGCTTGGTGGCCCGGTTGGACTCGCCCTTGCCCTCTTCCGCGTCCACGCCGATGTAGGCGCCCGACAACAGGGTGCCCAGGCCCGACACGCCGCTCACGTCAAGGCGCGGCCGCACCACCCAGAAGTTGGTGCCTTCACGCGCCAGGTCCGAGACTTCCTTGGCCAGTTCGGCCTGCACGACCACCTTGCTGCGGTCGGCGTTGAAGCCGATGGACTTGACCGTGCCGATGTTCACGTCCTTGTAGCGCAGCTGGGTCTTGCCGACCTCGAGCCCTTCGGCGGTGTTGAAGGAGATGGAGATGTCGGGCCCGGCCTGCATCCAGGTCCGCACAACCAGCGACAGGCCCATCAGCGCGGCCACCACGGGCACCAGCCAGATCCACGAGATCCGGCTCTTCTCTTTGCGCGAGATGGAGGGCGACGCGAACTTCTCTTCACCAGATCCGGGAGCTTGCTCGGACATCTACTCTTCCTTTTTTTGGACGGGGAACAACGGCCTTCCTAGCCCATTTCCTTACCGGCGACAGCTGCCGGCGAACGCCGGGCCTGCACCGGCGCTGATTCAATTTCACTCTGGCCTTCCAGGTCCCAGCTGCGGCGAAGATCGAAGCTCATGGCCGACAGCATGGTCAGGATGACGACAACGCCGAACGCGGCGGCGCCTGCCCCCGCGCTGATTTCCATCAAGCCCTGGAAATCGGCCAGCGCCGCCAGCAATATAACGACAAACACGTCCAGCATCGACCATTGGCCGATGAATTCCACCATTTGATACAGGCGGGTACGCGGCCGCAGGTTGGTCGTGCTGCGCCACTGCTCGGTCAGCAGCAGCAGGATAAGCGCAAGCAGCTTGGTCAGCGGCACCGCCACGCTGGCGATGAAGACGATCAGGGCGATATCCCACGAGCCCATTTCCCAGAGCTCGACCACGCCGCCCAGGATCGTGTGGGCGCTATCGCCCAGCACGGAGCTGACCTGCATCACGGGCAGCACATTGGCGGGGATGTAGAAAACCACGGCGGCCAGCAGCAGCGCCCAGGTCCGCGCCCGGTGATCGGGCTTGCGGTAATGCACCAGCGCGTCGCAACGCACACAGTGATGGTGTTCCTCGGGATCGGCGTCGCGCGGCAGCGCCTGCACCTGGCCGCACACGTGGCAGCCGGTCAGGACCACATCAGGACCGGCCTGGGGCACATGCACGGGCACCACGCCCACGCTTTCGGCGTAGCGCCACAGCACGTGGGGCGACAGCCGGCCCAGCATGGTGAGCAGGATGGTCAGGACGCCAAACGCGCCCAGCCCGATACCCGGCGACACCGCCGCCATGCCCGCCAGCTTGACCACCGCCACCAGCACGCCCAGCAGGAACACCGGCACCATGCACCAGGGCCGCAGAAAGCCAAGCAGGCGCATGGCGCCATGAAAACCGGCCGGTTCGCGGCCCCGAGACAAGGGGCCCAGCACCCACAGCAACACGGTAAGTTGCAGCAGCGGCAAGCCGAAGCCGGCCAGCCCGGTCATGACGGCAACCACCCAGTGGCCCTGGCGCCAGGTAATGGAGATGGCGTCCAGCAGGGACGCCTGCTGGACCATGCCCTGCACGGACATCGAAGCGACCGGGTAGGCGTTGGCCACCCCGAAGACGATCAGGGCGGAGATGGCGAGCGCCAGCCAATTGGACAAAGTAAGCCCGCTGTAGCGCCACAGTGTGGCGCCGCAGCGGGCGCAATTGGCAGTCTCGCCAGGTTCAAGCTGATGTCGGCGATAAATGCTTGCGCAGTGTTCACACTCGATCAGCGGCTGACGGTCCGCGGTCATCAGTCGACTAGTTCGACTTCCTGCTTGTCCGGCGCGTCCGACGAAGGCGGCTTGCCGCTGTCGTCGAAGTCCAGCGTAACCTTGCCCGACTCGTCCAGGTCCACGGTGACCGAACCGCCATCGACCAGCTTGCCGAACAGCAGCTCGTCGGCCAGCGCGCGCCGGATGGTGTCCTGGATGAGGCGTTGCATGGGACGCGCGCCCATGAGCGGGTCGAACCCCTCCTTGGCAAGGTGTTCACGCAGGCGCGTGGTGAATACGGCTTCCACGCGGCGCTCGTGCAACTGGTCTTCCAGCTGCATGAGGAACTTGTCCACCACGCGCATGATGACTTCGTGGTTCAGCGCGGCGAAGGGGATGATCGCGTCCAGGCGGTTGCGGAACTCGGGCGTGAACATGCGGCGGATTTCCGCCATTTCGTCGCCCACCATCCGCGAATTCGCAAACCCGATCGACGGACGGTTCAAGGTCTCGGCGCCCGCGTTCGTCGTCATGATGAGGATGACGTTGCGGAAGTCCGCCTTGCGACCGTTGTTGTCGGTGAGGGTGCCGTGGTCCATGACCTGCAGCAGGATGTTGAAGACATCCGGATGCGCCTTTTCGATTTCATCGAGCAGCAGCACGCAGTGCGGCTGCTTGGTGATGGCTTCGGTCAGGAGCCCGCCCTGGTCGAACCCCACGTATCCGGGAGGCGCGCCGATCAGGCGCGACACGGCGTGGCGTTCCATGTATTCCGACATGTCGAAGCGCAGCAGCTCGACGCCCAGCGTGAACGCCAGTTGGCGGGCCACTTCGGTCTTGCCCACGCCCGTGGGGCCGGAAAGCAGGAAGGCGCCGATCGGCTTTTCCGGCTTGCCCAGACCCGAGCGCGCCATCTTGATGGCGGCCGACAGCGCATCGATGGCGCCGTCCTGGCCGAACACCACCGTTTTCAGGTCGCGGTCCAGCGTGGCGAGCTTGCTGCGGTCGTCGTTGGAGACGGACTGCGGCGGGATGCGCGCGATCTTGGAGACGATGTTCTCGATGTCGACCTTGCCGATGACCTTCTTCTGGCGCGAACGCGGCAGCAGACGCTGCGCGGCGCCGGCCTCGTCGATGACGTCGATGGCCTTGTCGGGCAGATGGCGGTCATTGATGAAGCGCGCCGAGAGCTCGGCGGCGGCCGACAGCGCGGCAGCCGAATAGCGCACGCTGTGATGTTCTTCGAAGCGGCTCTTGAGGCCGCGCAGGATCTGCACGGTCTGTTCGATGCTGGGTTCGGGCACGTCGATCTTCTGGAACCGGCGCGACAGCGCATGGTCTTTTTCGAAGACGCCGCGGTATTCCGTGTAGGTGGTCGCGCCGATGCACTTGAGCTGCCCGGACGACAGGGCCGGCTTGAGCAGGTTGGAGGCATCCAGCGTGCCGCCCGAGGCCGAGCCGGCGCCGATCAGCGTGTGGATTTCGTCGATGAACAGAATGGCGTCGGGGTTGCCGCGGATCTGCTTGAGCACGCCCTTCAGCCGCTGTTCGAAATCGCCGCGGTACTTGGTGCCGGCCAGCAACGCGCCCATGTCCAGCGAATAGACCTGGGCGGCCTGCAGGACTTCGGGCACTTCTCCGCGCGTGATGCGCCAGGCCAGGCCTTCGGCGATGGCGGTCTTGCCCACGCCGGCTTCGCCAACCAGCAGCGGATTGTTCTTGCGGCGGCGGCAAAGCACCTGGATGACGCGTTCGACTTCGTGCTCGCGTCCGATCAGGGGATCGATGCGGCCAGCCAGCGCGGCGGCGTTCAGGTCGGTGGCGTATTGGTCCAGCGGCGACTGGCGGGAGTCGCCCTGTTCTTCACCATTGGGCTGTTGCTCTTTCTGCACGGCGGCGGACTCCACCTGCGGCTGTTTGGTAATGCCATGAGACAGGAAATTGACGACGTCCAGCCGCGTCACGCCCTGCTGTTGCAGGTAGTACACGGCATGCGAGTCCTTTTCGCCAAAAATGGCCACCAGCACGTTCGCGCCCGTGACAGGCTTCTTGCCCGTGCCGCCGGCGGAAACATGCATGATCGCGCGCTGGATGACGCGCTGGAATCCCAACGTCGGTTGCGTGTCGACTTCGGCGCCGCTCGGGATGACCGGCGTATTTTCCGAGACGAACTGGCGCAGGTTGCGGCGCAGGTCATCGAGATTGGCGGCGCATGCGCGCAGGACCTCGACCGCCGAAGCGTTGTCGAGCAACGCCAACAGCAGGTGCTCGACGGTAATAAATTCGTGCCGGGCCGAACGGGCCTCGACGAAAGCCATATGCAGGCTGACTTCAAGCTCTTGAGAAATCACGCTTCCTCCGTAACGCATCGAAGCGGGCTAATACACGATTCATATTCTATGCCGATCATGGCGTAACGCCAGCGATTTCAAAAACCACGCTGTCGTGGCGGCCATGTGTATCCATGACGGTAAGCGTATACCGGCCGTCCCGCGCCAGCACCAAATTAAACGGATGACCCGCCGCGCCATGACTTGCGACACGGCCATCGAGCATCCACCATACCTCGCCTTCGGCGCCCTGGACATCCACGTCCACCGCCACTTGGCGCATGCCAGGCACAGGCCGCAGCACCGAACCGCTGGCGACGCCGCCCAGGCGCAAAGGCCCCTTCGTGGCATCGGCGTAGCCGGCAAACGACGGCGGCGCCGTATCGTTGAGCGTCCAGGCCGCGCGCTGTTCAGGACACATTCCCGAGGGCACGCTGCCCAGCCTGTAGCCCAAGGGCCAGCACGTCACGGCCGCCTGCACCGTTTCGGGCTTGACGCGGACCTGCTGGGCGCCTTCCGGCAGCGCCGACACAATGTCGTGCAGTAGCGGCGCCGCCACATTCGCCCCGAAAAATCCCGGGTTCGGCGTGCCGTCCGGGCGTCCGACCCAGACGCCGATCGTCCATCTGTCGGTCACTCCGACGGCCCAGGCGTCCCGGAATCCGAAACTGGTTCCGGTCTTCCAGGCCAGTTGCCGCCCCGGACTGCCCGACTGGTAGAACGGCCGGTCGGGGTGACCGCCGCCTTCCAGGATATCTCGAACGATCCAGGCCGCGCCAGGACTCATCATACGGGACTCGACCCTGGGCTGCTCCGCCCTGAGCCGGGGCCGCCCCGAGACGCCGCCACGGGCCAGCGCACGATAAGCGCCGACCAGTTCTTCCAATGTGGTGCCGCCCCCGCCCAAAATCAAGCTCAAATTCGGTTCGGCGCCGGCGGGCAAACGTAACTTCACTCCGCCCGACAGCATGACAGAGGCAAAACTGACGGGGCCGACGCGGTCCAGCAGATCCACCGCCGGCACATTCAACGACCGCTGCAAGGCCTGCGCCACGCTGACGGGGCCGGAAAACGCCGCCTGGAAATTACCGGGCGCATAACCGCCAAACGACATCGGCGCGTCGATCAGCAGGCTTTCCGAGTGGATCAGCCCCTCGTCCAGCGCCTGGGCGTACAGGAACGGCTTGAGCGTGGAGCCCGGCGACCGCACGCCCCGCACCATGTCCACGTGGGCGTAGCGGGTATCGTCGGAGAAATCCGCGGACCCGGCATAGGCCTTGACCTCCAGGCTGTCGTTGTCCATCACCAGCACGGCCATCGATACCTTGGGCGGCAAGCTATCGACCCGATCCAGCAGCATTTGTTCCACCGACGCCTGCATATCCGCGTCCAGCGTCGACGTCACCAGCGGCGGCCGCGCGCCCGGGCGGCGCGCGCCGGGCGCGGCGCCGGCCTCCTGCAGCAGCCGCTGCGCCGCCAGGGGC
>NZ_JBDJLJ010000006.1:0-201634 GCF_039673305.1 Achromobacter spanius | reverse complement strand
AAAGCCCTTACACCCAAGTTAATTACTACATCATCCTCGTCTGTGCGCGGCTGCGCGGGACGTTGGCCGTGGCAGCCGGCCAGCGCCCTCTCCCATACCCGAATCGCAAGCGCCATTCAAGCCGACATGTATGGATTGTGTGTCTTAAAGATTCGTTTGCAATGAAGTTTGAAACCGATGGCGGCGCCGCAAGGTTGCCGATAAGCTGCGGGCGCTTTTTGCCGGGTGGAATATTGCCCGGCGCCATTCCCCAAGCTTTTCCGGAGGTCAATGCAATGAAGTCCCTATTTCGTCCGTTTCTGGCACTGGTCGTGGCCCTGCCCCTGGTGCTGGCCGCATGCGGCGACAAGGAGCCCGAACAGCGCGCCGCGTTCACCCAATTCCTGCAGACGCGCATCGTCGACAAGCCTGGCGTGCGAGTGCCTCAGTTGACGGACGAAGAGAAGAAATCCTTCGGTGATTACGCGGCCCAGTACGCCGTGATCACGGATTTCAACGCGGGCATGGATGCTTCGGTCAAACCCCTTTCGGGCATCATGCAGAAAGGCGCCATGCGCTCGGTGAACGATATCGTGACCCGTCGCGATGACCTGAAGACCGTGCAGGCCGCGCTGAACGACATGAACTCGGCCCTGAAGGAACAGCAGGCGAAGGCCGATGCCGCCCGCGCGCAACTCAAGCAGCCGGAAGACCTGAAGGCGGTCTACGACAAGGCGTACGAGAAGACCGTGAGCCTGCCCGCCGACACCTTCCGCGACGTGCTGCCCCAATTGAACGCCACGTTCGACAGCAGCCTGAAGATCGCCGATTACGTCGAGGCTCACAAGGCGCAGATTGAAATCGCCGGTCCCATCGTGAAGGTGAAGGACCCTGCCGTGCAGGCTGAGCTCAACCAGCTGCTGCAGGACCTGAATACCCAGGCGAAGAATGTGCAGCAGGCGCAGACGCGCCTGCAGGCCGTGATGCTGGGCCGCTAAGCCTTCTTCGAAGACGCCCCGCCGCACAGGAATGTGCGCCGGGGCGTTTTTTTTGCGCGAAGCCTGTCAGGCTGCCGCGGCGGCGACCTGATTGCGGCCCGCTTCCTTGGCCTGGTAGACGGCAGCATCGGCGGCCTCGACAAGGCTGGCCGAAACATCATTGTCGTTCAGGGGGGTTGCCGTGGCGACGCCGATGCTGACCGTGACGATGCCGCCCTCGTTCCCCTCGTGCGGAACCCCCAATTCCGCGATGGCCCGGCGAATGGACTCGGCAATGGCAACGGCGCGCTGGCGGCTGGTATTGGGCAACAGCACCACGAACTCCTCGCCGCCGTAACGCGCCGCCAGATCTCGCGGCCGCCGCGCCTTGTTCTTGAGCGCCAGCGCAAGCATCTTGAGCAGTTCGTCGCCTTCCTGATGGCCATAGCGATCGTTGTAGAGCTTGAAGTGGTCGGCATCCAGGAACAGCAGCGACAGCGGCGTGCGCTCGCGCCGCGCAACGCCCCACTCGCGGTCCAGCACTTCGTCGAAGGTGCGCCGGTTGGCAAGGCCCGTGAGTCCGTCGGTCTGCGCCTGGCTTGCAAGCTGCTCTTCGAAAGCGCGCCGCCAGCGCATTTCGCGGCGGAACAGGATGATCTGCGCCATCACGGACATGAACAGCGCAAGCGTGACCGGGACGATCAACGCGGCGCGCCGCACCCAGGGTTCCAGCAGGTCGTCCACGGCCAGGGCCACGTCGATCACCAGCGGCGTGCCGTCGATGGCGTCGAACGCGTACAGGCGATTCACGCCATCGTGCGACAGGATGCCGACGAACGAGCCCTCCCGGCCGATCAGGTATTGCTGGAAATCCAGCGGCACGTCGAATTCGCGGTTCATGTCGGCGCGCGAATAGGGATCGCGCAGGAGCACGATGCCGTCATTGCGAAACACGGTAATGGCGTCGTGTTCGCCGATGGACACGTCCGCGAAGCGGTCGCGGAAATACGCCATCCGCAGCGACCCCGCGACGATTCCGCCAAAACTGCCGTCCGGCATTGAGATCCGCCGACTGATGGCAATGCTTTCATCCCCGCCACGCAAGCGGCTGTGGTACGGACGGCTGACAAAAAGACCCACGTCTGGCGCGTCGCGATGCACCTGGAAGTAATCCCTGTCCGCGAAATTGAGCTTGGGCGGGTCGATGGAAGTCGAGTCATAGACCACATTGCCATCCTTGTCGAGAACGACGATGGCGCCGAGATACTCGGCCGTGGCGGAGCGGTCGAACAGAAAGCGATGCAGGGTTTCCCGTTCGACCTGGGCGATGCGCGGCTCGCGCAGGCGTTCGACCACGCCCTGCAGCGACAGATCATAGACGTGCAGCGTGCGGCCGATGTCCGCCGCCAGCACGCCGGCAAGGTTGCGGGCCGAGACGTAGGCGGACTCCCAGGTGACCCGGCGGTCCATCCACAGCAGCGCCACCGCAGCCGTACAGATACCGATGGCCACCAGCCCGGCCAGCGCATACAAGGTGCGATGCACGATCCCACGGGACTTCAATACGGCGCTCCTTCGCATCGGCGTTCAGGGGGACGCATTTCATGGCAATGTCAGCGAGATAATGCCGGTCCCCACGCCCGGGCGCAAGGCAGCGCCAGCCGGCGCCCGGCGCGGGGGGGGGGGCTGGCAATGGCAGGAAAAGTGCGGGAGAGTCGATGCGCGCCGTCGGCCGGAGCGCCGGCGAGCCAGGACGGACGGGAATTGGCCGAAACTCCGGGCGCGGAGCCCGGAGCGGAACCTCAGGATGCCACGCTGGCGGCGATGCGGAAGGGAAATGCCTTGGCGCCCCGCGCCTTGTCGGTTTCGCGATGGGCGTTGATGGCCCATGCCGGTCCCACCGAACCGGTGTGCGACATGAGCTGCCGCGTCAGTCCGCCCGAGAAGCCGCAGCGCAGCGTCAAGGCCTGTCGCCGCGCAAGCTCAATTCCGATCGCGTGCGGCGTAGTCGAATTCCGGTCCGTTTGCAGCATGGCAGCCCCCTGGCAAATGCGCTTCGTGAATGAAGCGTCGGTACGGATTAATCTACCTTAGCCGCCAGCGTTTGCGCGTGAAATGATGCGTAAAGTAATGCAAAGATACCGAAATGCAGGCCGAAACCTGGCCATCAGGCGGATGGACTGGCCGCGGCCTCGCCGGTTTCGCGATTCGGATCATCGTTCTTGCCATCCGGTTGGCTAGTCATATTTCCGTAAAGGAGCGACCTTCCGGCGAACAGTCCCCCGGCCACTTCCAGTTCGAAGCGCTCGGTGTCGCGCTGGCGGACGTCTTCCAGGACCTCCTGCGCCTCTTCCGCGGGAACCCCGATGGCGCGCAGCGCCGCTTCGCCGAAGACCAGTGCGGACTCCAGGGTTTCCCGGACCTGGAAGTCCACGCCTTCCTTGGCGAGCGCCAGCGAATGGATGCGGTCATAGGCGCGTACCACCACCCGCACCAGCGGGAACTCAGACTTGATCAGCTTGACCATATGGGTGGCGGCCCGCGGATCGTCGATGCAGATGAGGATGGCGCAGGCGTTTTCCGCGCCGGCGGAACGCAGCATGTCTGCTCGCGTACCGTCCCCATAATAGACTTTCACCCCCCATTTTGCGGCGGCTCGGATCGCGTCGGTGTCGATGTCCAGGATGGACACCTTCAGTTCTCGCGCCAGCATGGTCTGCGCCACGATCTGGCCGAACCGACCGAATCCCACGATCAGGGCGCAGCCGTCCAGGTCGCGGGCGACATCCACGCCTTCCATGGAGGGCGTCGGCTTGGGAATCAGCCAGCGCAGGGACAGGACGCACACGGGGGTCAGCGCCATGGAAATGATGACGATGGCCGTCAGCACCGCGCCCGTGTGCGCGTCGAAGATTCCCTTGTCGGCCGCCGCGCTGTACAGCACGAACGCGAACTCGCCGCCCTGGGCCAACAGCGCCGCGCGGGTCACCGCTTCAGCATGACTGGCACGCAACAGCCGCGCCACGACGTACACGCCCACGGATTTCACCAGCATGAAAACCACGACGCCCGCCAGGATGAGCGGCCATTCGCGCGCCACGGCGGACAGGTCCAGGGACATGCCCACGCCCAGGAAGAACAGGCCGAGCAGAATCCCGCGAAAGGGTTCGATCTCTGCTTCCAGCTGATGGCGGAAGGTGGATTCGGACAGCAGCACGCCCGCAAGAAAGGCGCCCATCGCCATGGACAGCCCGCCCAGTTCCATCAGCAGCGCCGCCCCCAGCACGACGAGCAGCGCGGCGGCCGTCATCACTTCGCGGGCGTGCGCGTTGGCCAGCAGCCGGAACAGCGGATTGAGCAGCCAGCGCCCCGCCGCCAGCAGCGCCAGGATGCAGCCCAGGGCGATGGCCGACTGCAGCCAGGGATCGCCGTGCCCCGAGGTTCCGGCCGGGGCCAGCAGGGCCGCCAGGGCAAGCAGCGGAACGATGGCCAGGTCCTCGAGCAGCAGGATGGAAACGATGCGCTGCCCCTGGGCGCTGGCGGTCTCGTCGCGTTCGGCCAGGATCTGCATCACGATGGCGGTGGACGACAGCACGAAGCCCATCGCCGCCATGAATGCCGCGGGGCCGGACATGCCGGCAAGCAGGCCCACGGCCGTCAGCAGCGCGCCGCAGGCCAGCACCTGCGCGACGCCCAGCCCGAAGATCTCGCCGCGCAGTTTCCACAGGCGCGAGGGCTGCATTTCCAGGCCGATGATGAACAGGAACATCACGACGCCGAGTTCGGCCACGTGCAGGATGGATTTCGAATCGGAGAAAAACCCGATACCGAATGGTCCGATGACCAGGCCCGCTGCCAGATAGCCCAGCACCGAGCCGAGTCCGAGCCGCTTGAACAGGGGAACCGCGATGACCGCCGCCCCCAGCAGGACGACGACGTTGATGAGTTGATTGCCTTCGGAAGGCAGGGCCATGGCGTGCTCCTGGTTGCATGGCGGGCCGAAGCGCCTGGGACGCGGCCCTGCCCGCTACGCGCAGGCTGGGGCCATTTTCCGGCAATCCGCGGGATTGGCAAACAGGAACTTCGGCCATGAAAAACCGCCGCGAAAGGCGGCGGCTTGGAAAATCCGAGCGAGGCGGACGGGTCAGTCTTCGCGGAATTGCATCTTGTAGAGCGAGGCGTACAGGCCGTCGGCCGCCAGCAGTTCCGCGTGCGGCCCCTGTTCGACGATCTTGCCGCCATCCAGGACGATGATGCGGTCGGCATTCTGGACCGTGGACAGGCGGTGGGCGATGACGAGCGTGGTGCGTCCCTTCATGAGGCGTTCGAGCGAGGCCTGGACCTGGCGTTCGGACTCGTTGTCCAGCGCGGAGGTGGCTTCGTCGAGGATCAGGATGGGCGCGTTCTTGATGAGCGCGCGCGCGATGGCCAGGCGTTGGCGCTGGCCGCCGGACAGGCGGGCGGCGTTCTCGCCCACCGGCGTTTCGATGCCCTGCGGCAGGCCTTCGACGAACTCCAGCAGGTTTGCCGCTTCGAGGGCGTCGCGCACCTTTTGATCGCTGGATTTGCCCAGCGCGCCATAGCCGACGTTGGCGGCAATGGTGTCGTCAAACAGCACGACGTCCTGGCTGACCAGCGACAGGTGCGAGCGCAGGCTGCGCAGCGTCAGGTCGTCGATGGGCACGTCGTCCACGAGGATCTGGCCGCTGTCGGCCAGCACGAAACGCGGCAGCATGTTGACCAGCGTGGTCTTGCCGCTGCCCGACCGCCCCACCAGCGCGACGGTCTGCCCCGGCTCGACCACGAAGGAAATGTCGTTGACCGTATCGCGGTCGGCGTCGGGGAAACGATGGAAGACATTGCGGAATTCGACCTTGCCGCGCACCGGTTCGGGCAATTCCTTGGTGCCCGTGTCGTTTTCCGGCACCTGATCGATCAGGGTGAACACGCTTTCGGCCGACACCAGCATCTTCTGCATGCGGGCGGCCACGTTGGTAAGGCGCTTGATGGGATCGAAGATCTGGGCCAGCGCGGCCATGAAGGAAGCAAAGCTGCCCACCGTGAGCGACCCGTTGTTGGCCTGGCTGAGCGCCACGGCAATGACGGCCCCGACGGAAATCGAGATGCAGACCTGGGTCAGCGGCGTCAGGGCCGCATCGGCCGTGGCCGTGCGCATGGCGAAGCGCCGCAGGCGCCGGCTGACGAAATCGAACCGGCCGCGCTCGACTTCATAGCCGTCGAACAGCTTGATGACGCGCTGGCCGTCGATGCCCTCGCCGACCACGCGGGTCAGTTCGGCGTTCATGTTGACGGTTTCGCGGTTGATGCGGCGCAGGCGCTTGATGAAAAAGCGGGAGATCATCACCGACACGGGCAGCATGACCAGGATGATCAGCGTCAGCACCCACGACATGTACAGCAGTACGCAGATCAGTGCGAGCACCACCAGGGTTTCCCGCACCAGGACGGTGATGACATCGGTGGCGTAGCCGGTGACGTTGCCGGCGTCGATCGTGAAACGGTTCAGCAGCCGGCCGGTGTCGCCGCGCTTGAAATCGGCGTCGGGCAGGCCCAGCAGGCGCTCGAACATGTCGCGGCGCATGCCCAGCAGCACATTGTTGGCCACCCAGGCCAGAAGATAGTCGCTGAAGAAGTTGCAGATGCCGCGCAACAGGATCAGGCCCACGACCGCCAGCGGCAGCGCCCAGACGTAGTAGGGCTTGGCGCCCGAGAATCCGCCGTCCAGCAGGGGCTTCATGATGACGGCAAGAACGGGTTGCGTTGCCGCCGCCCCGGCCATCAGCAGGACTGCCGCCAGCAAGCCCTTCCAATAGGAACCCACGCGGCTGTAGATCCGGCTCCAGAGTTCAGACTTGACGGGTTGAGAACCCGCGGGCGCATTGCGTGCGGCAGAATTCAAAGGGATCACTCGCTTTTATACAATTGTGCCCAGGATTGTACCGGCTGCGCGCCCGCGCGCCGCCCGGCCCCCTCAGCCCAAACGCGCCCAGCGCCTTCCCATGTCCGATATCAGTTGCTTGTACGTCCGGTTGCCCAATTGGGTGGGCGATGTCTGCATGAGCCTGCCCAGCCTGCGTGCCCTGCACGCCAGCGGCCTCCCCTTGGTAATCTGTGCCCGCCCGTGGGCCCGGGATCTGCTCGACGGCGTGGAAAAACGCGATTTCATTCCCATGCGCGGCAAGGTCGGCCCCGACCGCGCCGCCGTCAGCGCCCACCGGCGCAGCCTGGGCGCGCAGGGCCGCCGCGCCCGCGGCCTGCTGCTGCCGGACTCGTTGTCCAGCGCCCTGGTGTTCCGGCTGGCGGGCCAGCCGTCGGCCGGCTACAGGGACGACGGCCGCAGCTTCCTGCTGCGCTGGCCCTTCACCAAGCCAGCCGATTCCCTGCATGCCGTCGAATCCTGGCATCACCTGACCCGCGAAGCCCTGACCGCCTGGGGGCTGCCTTCCGGCCCCGCCCGGCCCGGCCCGACGCTGGACCTGCCCCTGACCCCGGCCCACGAGGCCGCCGCCGACCAGGCGCTGGCAGAGGCCGGCTTGGCCGGCCGCCGTTTCGTGCTGATCGCCCCCACCGCCACCGGCCTGCACAAGGGCAAAATCAAGGTCTGGCCGGGATTCGATACACTTACCCGCGCCCTGCAGGCCCGCGGCCATACCGTGGTAACGTGCCCCCCTCCGGCCGAAACCGACGAGGCCCGTCGCAATGCGCCGACGGCGCAAGTGCTGCCGCCCCTGTCGCTGGGAGCCTTCGCCGCCCTGACCGCCAGGGCGGCGCTGGTGGTTTGTAACGATTCCGGCGTGTCGCATGTCGCCGCCGCGGCCTCGGCCCGGGAGCTCACGCTGTTTGGCGTGACGCGGCCGGAAAGGACCGGTCCCTGGTCTCCTCGCGCCGTATGCGTGGGATCGGAACAGGCCTGGCCCTCAACCGAAGAAGTAGAACGGCAGGCCACTCGCCTGCTGGACGGTACGCAGTAATCAGGACTGTCTTGAAATGACCTTTTCCAGCTATCTAACGAATCTGATCATTCCCTACAATTTGTGCATCACCCTGATCGTCATCGGTCTGGTGCTGGGGCTGTTCCGGCTCCGCAAGACCGGCGGCGCCATCATTGCCGCGGGCCTGCTGTGGGCGCTGGCCTGGTCGTTGCCGGCCACGTCGCTGTGGGCCGGCGGAGCGCTGGAAAGCCGCTATCCGCACCTGCCGCCCGAACAGTCGCCCACCGCCGACGCCATCGTGGTGCTGGGCGGCAACACCGCCAACGGACGCGCCAACTGGTTCCTGCCCTATGACAAGGACACCGCCGTCGTGCGCATCGACACCGCCGCCCAGCTCTACCTGGCGGGTCGCGCGCCCAAGGTGGTGCTGTCGGGCGGCGCGCTCGAGGGTGACGTCAGCGAAGCGAAGGGCATGGCGCACGCGATCCGCCAGCAAGGCGTGCCGGAAACGGCCCTGATCCTGGAAAACGCCAGCCGCACCACCTACGAGAACGCGACCCTGACCGAAGACCAGCTCAAGGCGCGGGGCATCGGCAAGGTCCTGCTGGTGACCTCCGCCCTGCACATGCCGCGCGCCATGGCCGCGTTTTCCAAGCAAGGCGTGGAAGTCATCGCCGCGCCCGCGCCGCCGCAGATCGTGGCGCCGACGGACGGATCCCTGCCCCTGTGGCTGCCCGACCAGCGCACGTTCGACGCGAGCCGTTCCATCCTGAAGGAATACGCCGGCCTGTTCGTCTATTGGCTGCGCGGGTGGGTATGAGTCTGGCGGCCGCCGGCCTGGATTGCCGGCCGGGATGCGGCGCCTGTTGCATCGCGCCCTCGATCACTCGGCCCCTTCCAGGCATGCCGCATGGCAAGCCCGCCGGCGTGCCATGCATTCAATTGCTGCCCGACATGCGCTGTGCGGTCTTCGGCCAGCCGTCGCGGCCGGACTTCTGTGGCGGGCTGCAGCCGCAACGGGAGATGTGCGGCCCGGACCGCGAGCACGCGATCCAGTGGCTGGGCGACCTGGAGCGCGCAACGGCGCCCGGTCATTGAAAACGGGGCGGGCCGCCCCGCCGTTCAGTTGCGGTCCAGCAGCACCTTTTCGTACAGGGCCTCGTACCGCGACGCCACCGTCTCCCAGCTCTGGTCGCGGGCGATCTTCAGGCCGCGCTCGGTCAGCGCCGCCCGCAGCTCGGGATCGGAGCCCAGGCGCTCCAGCGCTTGCGCGAGTTGCGCGCCATCGCGCGGGTCCTGCAGGATGAGCGCGTCCTTGCCTGCCGCCAGGTACTGCGCGAATCCGCAATAGACGGGCGAGCTGACCACCACGGGCAGGCCGTGGGACATGGCTTCGAGCGGCGCCATGCCGTAGCTGTCGTTCAGGGTCGGGTGGGCATAGATGTCGGCCGCCTCGAAGTACTGGCCAACGTCCGGGGTGGGATCCACCAGGGTGACGCGGCGGGCAATGTGCCCGGTGGCGCGGACGCGCTCCCGGGTGGGCTCGTCGGCCCCCACGACCAGCAGTTTGTAACGCGGCGGCAATTGCGCCAGGGCGTCCAGCAGCGCCGGCAGCCCCTTGCGCAGCGGATTGCGCGCAACCAGCAGACAGCCGATGGTGTCCGCATCCCAGCCCAGCCGGGCGCGTGTCGCATCGCGTCCGCCCCCCTGCCCCGCGACGGGCAGCTTGACGCCCGGCGCGATGATATCCACCGGCAGCTGCTCGCCGTAGCTGCGGTGCAGCTGATCCATGATCAGTCCGGACACCGCCACCACGCGCCGCGTGGGCGTCTTGCGCACACGCAGGCGTTCCAGCATCAGGTAAGTGGCCAGGCGCGGGCTCAGCCAGGCGGTCAGGCGCTGCAGCGGCTTGACGCGGGTGACGCGGTTGTAGCGCACCGGCGTCACGTGCATGACCTGGATCTCGCCCGCCCAGCCGTTCATGTGCGAGTGCACGATATCGTAGCGGCCGCGAGTGAGACGGTCAGCGCGCCACGCGAAGTACAGCACGCGCATCCAGCTGGGCAACCAGCCGGGAAAGCGCACGGGCAGGAAATCGAACGGCAGGTCGCTGTCGAAGTCGCGCGCGACGACGGCGACTTCGTGCCGTTGTCCGAGCACCCGCATCAGTTCCACGCCGTAGGCTTCCGCGCCTCCGAAACGATTGCCGAACCGGTCAACCAGCAGCGCGATGCGAAGCCGTCGATCAGGGACGCCGGCGGAGGTCTTCATACCGGGTCAGGCACTTCTGGAGGAAGCGGATAATGTTGGTGGAACGGGCCACCGTCACCCTCGGCAGTCCGAAGGGATCATCGGATGCCCCCGCCAGGCCGCGCCGGGTCAGCGTTGCATTGTCGTAGCCCGCCTCCCGGGCCATGGCGCGGTGTTCCGGGCCATGGTCGCCGTACGGATAACAGAAGGCCGTGACGGGCGCGCCCAGGGCCTGCTCGAGTTCGGCCTTGGATTCGACGATCTGGCGCCGCGCCTCTTCGGGCGGCAGCTCAGGCAGATGGACGTGGTCCAGCGTATGCGAGCCGACCTCGTTGCCGGCCTGGGCCCATTCCCGCATTTCCTGCACGGTCATCAGCGCCGAGAACGGAATGCCTTTTTGCAGATCCCAGACATTGCCGCCGTCGAACTGGCGCGCCACGAAATAGTTGGTGGCGGTGAATCCCAATTCACTCAGCACCGGCATCGCGTTGTGGTGCACATTGCGATAGCCGTCGTCGAACGTGATGCCGAATACCTTGCCCTGGCGCTCGCCGCGCACATAGGGCATCACGTCGCGCATGGACAGCCCGCGATAGCCCAGCCGGCGCATCCAGCGCATCTGGCGGGCAAAGCTGTCGGGGTGCACCGTGAGCCCACGATACGGCGTGCCCTTGGGGTTGGGTTCGCCGATCTGGTGGTACATGAGAATTGGGATAGACATAGGACCGGATTATAGGGTCAGCGTCCAGCCAGCGTACGTTGGTAGACATCCATTGTGGCGGCCGCGAAACGCTCCAGATTGAAGTCGCGCAGGCTGGTTTCGCGGGCGTTGGCGCCCATCATCCGGACGGCGTCCGGATGATCAAGCATAAAGCGCAACTTGGCGGTCATGGCGGGCACGTCGCGCATCGGCACGATCCAGCCGTCCACGCCGTCGCTTACGTTCTCGGGCAGTCCTCCCGCGTTGCTGACCAGCGCCGGCAGGCCCAGCCCCATGATTTCGCGGCACGCGAAAGACAGGGCTTCCCGGTAAGACAGCACGAAGCCCGCATGGCATGCCGCCAGCGCCGCCCGCACGTCGTCGAGCAGGCCGGGAAATTTCACCTGGTCGATCATGCCCAGTTCACGCACGCGCGCCAGCTTTTCCTCGGAGGGCGGATCGCCCGCGACCATCAGCAGCACGCGCGCCTTGTCGGCGGGCGGCAGCGCGGCCACGGCGGCCACGAGATCCAGCCAGCCCTTGTCGTAGTCGGTACCCCCGGCGCTGCCCAGCAGAAGCTTGCCGCGCCAGTCCGCGCCGAAGAAGATCTCGCGCAGCTTGTCCAGGCTTTCCGGCGCCGGCGGGGCGAAGAAATTGGTGTCGATGCCGTGGCGGATGGTGGTGATGGGGCGCTTGCGATAGGGCGATTGCTCCATCATGCCGCGGATGTAGTCGCTGACCGCGATGCCGTGATCGGTCGCCAGCGCCACGCGCATCTTGTGCCCGAAACTCGTGAGCGGATGGTCGTTGTGCTTGGTGAACACGATGCGCGGCCGGCGCGGCATGCCCAGCGTGGCCAGCATGACCTGCTTGTGATCGGCCGAACCATTGGCGTGAATGATGTCGAAACGGCCCGCTTCGATCAGTCGGCGCAGGCTTGCGCGGTCCTTGAACCACGAAGACGGGCGCGTCTTGTATTGCATTTCCACGACCGTCACGCCGGGGATGGCCTTGGCGTAGCGGTACAGGCGGCTAGTCGCCGGAGCCGCCACCGTGATCTGGTGATCGCGCGCCAGCGCCTTGGCCAGATTGATGATGTAGGTGACGTGCCCCCCGCCGTTGCCGGCGTGGAAGTTCGTATACAGGATCTTCACTTTTTGTTTTCCGCCAGGAACATCAGCTTCGAATAGCGGAAGAAGCTGCCGGCCGCCGCCGTCACGGCCAGGACCAGCCCGTGCCTGCCGTCCAGGAATCCACGCCGGATCAGATAGATGCGAACGAACGTCCAGAACCCGTGCCCCAGCGCCCCGAAGACCGACGTGCGCCGGCCCTTGGCGTACATCATGGCGGCGGCGTCGGACGAATATCGGTTCACCTTGTTGATCAGGGCGTCCAGGTTGTCGTACGGATAATGGTTGAAATAGCCGCGCAACTGCAGCGGGCGCCCGTTCGCGGGCACCACGCGTTCATGCACGGCCGCGTCGGTGAAGCGCGCCGTGCCCCGTTTGAACAGGCGCAGCACGTAGTCGGGCCACCAGCCGCTGTGGCGGATGTCGCGCCCGCAGAAGTTGGACAGGCGCGCGATTTCGTAGGCGTCGGCCTGCGGCGCCTGCAGCACGTCCTGGATTTCACGGGCCAGCTCGGGCGTGACGCGCTCGTCCGCGTCGATCGACAACACCCAGTCGCCGGTCGCGAGATCCAGTGCACGGTTCTTCTGCGGGCCGAAGCCGGGCCAGTCGGACGTCGTTTCGACCCGGGCGCCCAGGGCCTGCGCCAGTTCCACGGTGCCGTCGGTGCTGCCCGAATCCACCACGATGAACTCGTCGGCGAACGCCACGGACTTGAGGCAGGCGGCAATGTTCGCCGCTTCGTTCTTGGTGATGATGATGACTGATAACTTCATCCGCGATTCCTAAGACGCTTTTTCCAGGCCTTCCAGGCGTGATAGCGCGGCCCCCAGAAGGGGTCTCGCGACAGCCAGATGCGGCGGTTCAGCCAGGAGCCGCCCTGGTTGCGCACCGCGAAACGATAGATGTGGCCGGGATCCGCGCCAGGCGTGTTCTGCCCGAAAGGGTCGGTAGTGTACAAGTGGCGAAAGCCCGCCTGCCGGGCGGCGGCCACGTAATCCGGGTCGAAATAGCCCTGCGGCCAGCAGAGATGATCGCTGACCTCGCCCAGCCGCCGCACCAGCGTGTCGCGGGACTCGTGCAGTTCCTGCGCGATGCGTTCGCGCTTGGCGTTCACGTCGGCGCCGCAGACCTTGTCCCAGCGCGTGTGCGTATGCGTGTGCGAATGGAATTCAAAGGTGCCGGCGGCCTGCATGGCCTCGATTTCGCTCCAGCGCAGCATGGCCTCGTCGGCGCGGCCCGCCGCCACCAGCTGCTTGCAGGCGTCATGGTCCGGCGTTGCAGGCAGCGCCCCCCCTTGCCCGGCATGCGGCCGGACCGGGCCGTCGCCGATCCACCCCGTGATGGTGAACAGCACCGCGCGCATGCCATGGCGCGCCAGGACAGGATGCGCGTGCACCCAGTTGTTCAGGTAGCCGTCGTCGAAGGTGATCAGGACGGAGCGCTCGGGCACGCCGGCGCCGGCCAGATAGCCGGCGAACTGCGCGGCGGTCAGCGACTGGTAGCCGGCGCGCGCCAGCCGCGCGACTTGGGATTCGAAAACGTCGGGCGTGGCGGCGATCATGCCGCCGGCCGGCGTGACGTGGTGATACATCAGCACCGGAACGTTGGGCGCATTCATCCGCGACGCTCCGCCAGCCACTTGGTGTAAATGGCCTCGGTGGTCTCGGCCAGCCGGGCAGGTGAAAACACGCCTTCTTCCCAGACCATGCGGCGGCCCGCCTCGCCCATGCGCCGGCGCAGGGCCGGGTCGTCGATCAGGCGCTCCAGCGCTTCGGTCAGCGCGACGGGGTCTTTGGGCGGGACCAGGATGCCGGTCTCGCCGTTGCGGAACATCTCCGACACGCCGCCGACATTGGTGCCGACCACGGGCAGGCCGCTGGCTTGCGCCTCGACATAGACCGTGCCGGACGCTTCCTGCTGCGTCGCCAGGGCGAACAGGTCGAAGCCCGCCAACAGGTTGGGGACGTCGCGCCGCGTCCCCATCAGGTGGATGCGGTCCTGCAGCTTGCGCTCGGCCACATAGGCCTGGGTCTGCTCGAAGACCGGCGAACCGGCGCCGACAAACACCAGATGCAGCTTGGGACGGGCTGCCATGAGCGGCGCGATGGCGTCGATCAGGTCCTTGTGGCCCTTGGTGGCGCGCATGACGGCCACGCAGCCCACGACGATGTCGTCGTCGGCCAGCCCCAGTTCGTCGCGCAAGGTGGAACGCTCGACCGGAGCCGGCAGCACGATGGGCGAATACACCGTCGCCACCTTCTCGGCCGCCACGCCGCGGCTGATCAGGTATCCGCGGACATGGTCGCTGACGGTGGTGACCCGGTGCGGAAGAATGGTGTAGGACCACATCGACCCGACCTTGTTGGACAGGTGCCGCGTGCGCACGATCAGCGGCGTCCCCGCGAGCCTGCCGGCCAGGGCCGCGATCACGGTATCGCGCCGGCTGTGCGTGTTGAGCACGTCGAAGCGCCCGTTCTTCAGGATGGTCCGCACGGCCATCACGCCCTTCAGGTAGTTCGCGGGTCCGTCCATCCTGAGCGCATGCACGGTGAAGCCGGCTTCGGACAGCCGTCCCGCCAGCAGCCCCTGCGGCTGACAGATGGCCTCGAGGTGATGGCCGCGTGCGCGCATCGCGGTCATCTCCTTGAAAATCCGTCCTTCCTGGCCGCCAAAGTTGGTGGCGGCCTCCGAGTGCACGATCCGCAAGGTGGGCATCAGTAGGTGACCTCCACGCCGTCCGGTTTGGTCCAGTCGTTCAGGTTCGCCAGCAGCGTGTCTGCCATGCGGACGCGCCATTCTTCGCCGAGCCTGACGGTGCACAGGAAATTGTTCTTGGTGTAGACGATGTCCACCGGCACGCCGGGGATGCCGTTTTCGGGTTCCGCGCGGAACGGATTGAGCATCTGGCGCAGGCGGGCCGCATCGGCGCTGCCGTTGAGCTTGACGCGCAGGGACTTGGCGCGCGCCTCGCGCGCCAGCTGCAGGTCATAGAGCTGCTCGGCCACGATGCGCATGCCCCCGGAGTAGTCGTCGTTGCTGACCTTGCCCTGGACGATGACGAGCTGGTCTTCGCGCAGCCGGTTGCGGTGCTTTTCGTAGAGTTCGTTGAAGACCGAGATCTCGACCTGGGCAGTGCCGTCGTCCAGCACCGCAAAGACCATCTTGCCGCGACGGGTCATCATGACGCGCACGCTGGCCAGCACGCCGCACATCCATTGCAGGTCGCGCTGCGGTTCGACGCGGACGAGTTGCATCGGCACGATCCGGCGCACTTCGTCGCGCCACGCGTCGAACAGGTGGCCGCTGTAGTAGTAGCCCAGCGCGGATTTTTCTTCCGTGAGCTTTTTGTGCAGGTCCCAGGGCGCCACCTTGGCCAGTTCGCCGGCCACCACGTCGCCGCTGTCGTCGCCGAACAGCGAGGCCTGGTTGGCGCTGCGGGCGGCCTGTTCCGCCGCTTCCATGGCGGTGGGCACGGAAGCCAGCATCGCCGCGCGGTTGGGTTCGATGGTGTCGAACGCGCCTGCCTTGATCAGGGCCTCGATGGTGCGCCGGTTGACGGCCTGCTTGCTGACGCGGCGGCAGAAGTCGAACAGGTTGAGGAACGGCCCGCCTTCCTTGCGCGCGCGCAGGATGTCTTCGACGGCGCCCTGGCCGGTGCCTTTGACGGCGCCCAGGCCGTAGCGCATCGTGCGCGGCGGCTTGCCCTTTTCGGTGTGCTTGTCGGCGACGGGCTCGAAGCGGTAGCCCGAGAAGTTCACGTCGGGCGGCAGGACCTCAACGCCGTTGTCCTGGGCGTCGCGGCAGAAAATCTGGACCTTGTCCGTGTCGTCCATGTCCGAGGACATGGTGGCGGCCAGGAATTCGGTGGGATGGTACGCCTTGAGCCAGGCCGTCTGGTACGAGATCAGCGCGTACGCGGCCGAGTGCGACTTGTTGAAGCCGTACCCCGCGAACTTTTCCATCAGGTCGAACAGCTTGACCGCCAGGTCCGGGTCATGGCCCTTTTCCTTGGCGCCCTTCTCGAAGAGCTCGCGGTGCTTGGCCATTTCCTCGGGCTTTTTCTTGCCCATGGCGCGGCGCAACAGGTCGGCGCCGCCCAGCGAGTATCCCCCGATGATCTGGGAGATCAGCATCACCTGTTCCTGGTAGACGATGACGCCGTAGGTGCTCTTGAGCGTGCTTTCCAGGTCGGAGTGGAAATAGTCCACCGCCGCGCGGCCGTGCTTGCGGTTGACGAAGTCGTCCACCATGCCCGATTCAAGCGGCCCCGGACGATACAGGGCCAGCATGGCGATGATGTCTTCGAACGTATTGGGGCGCAGCTTCTTGAGCAGTTCCTTCATGCCGCGCGATTCCAGCTGGAACACCGCGGTGGTGTTGGCGTCGCAGAGGATCTTGTAGGCGGCCGGATCGTCCAGGGCCAGCGCCATGACGTCGAAGTCGCGCTTGCCTTCGTTGAACTGGCGCACATAGCGCACCGCCCAATCCAGGATCGTCAGGTTGCGCAGGCCCAGGAAGTCGAACTTGACCAGGCCGGCGGCCTCGACGTCGTCCTTGTCGAACTGCGAGACAGCGCTGTTCTCCTGCCCGGGCTGGCAATACAGCGGGCAGAAGTCCGTGAGCTTGCCGGGCGCGATGAGCACGCCGCCCGCGTGCATGCCGATGTTGCGGGTCAGGCCTTCCAGCGGCTTGGCCAGGTCGACCAGCGAGCGCACTTCCTCTTCCTGCTCGTAGCGGTCCTTGAAGGCGGGCTCGTCCTTCAGCGTGCGCTCCAGCGTCCAGGGATCCATCGGGTTGAACGGGATCAGCTTGGACAGGCCATCGCAGAACATGTAGGGCATGTCCAGCACGCGGCCGGCATCGCGCACCACGGCCTTGGCGCCCAGCGTGCCGAAGGTGGCGATCTGGCTCACGGCCGCGCGGCCGTACTTTTCCTTGACGTAGTCGATGACCCGTTCGCGGTTGTCCTGGCAGAAGTCGATATCGAAGTCGGGCATGGAGACCCGCTCGGGATTCAGGAAGCGCTCGAACAGCAAGTCGTAGCGGATCGGGTCCAGATCGGTAATGCCCAGGGCATAGGCCACAAGCGACCCGGCGCCCGAACCGCGTCCCGGCCCCACCGGCACGCCGTTGTTCTTGCCCCAGTTAATGAAGTCCTGCACGATCAGGAAGTAGCCCGGGAAGCCCATCTGGATGATGGTCTTGCATTCCCAGCGCAGGCGATCGTAGTACTGCTCGCGCTTGGATTCGCGTTCGGCCGGGTCCGGGAACAGGAACTCCATGCGCTTTTCCAGGCCCTCTTCCGACAGCTGGACCAGATAATCGTCCAGCGTCACGCCCTCGGGCGTCGGGAAGTTGGGCAGGCGCGGCTTGCCCAGCACCAGGCTGAGGTTGCAGCGCTTGGCGATTTCCACCGTATTGGCCAGCGCCGAGGGCACGTCGGCGAAACGCCGCGCCATTTCCTCGGAGCTGAGCAGGTACTGTTCCTTGGAAAACCGCCGCACGCGCCGCGGATTGGCAAGGATTTCACCCTCGGCGATGCAGACGCGGGCCTCGTGCGCCTGGAACTCGAATTCGTCCAGGAACTGCACCGGATGCGTGGCCACCACCGGCAAGCCGGCCTCGGCGGCCAGCCGCATGGCGGCCTGGCAATAGCCTTCGTCGCCGTCCATGCCGGACCGCTGCAGTTCAATGTAGTAGCTGCCCGGGAACATGTGCGCCCACTGGCGCGCCAGCGCCAGCGCCGACACCGCGTTGCCGGCATCCAGCGCCTGCCCCACGTCGCCGCCGCGCCCACCCGACAGGGCGATCAGGCCCTCCTGGCCTTGCAGCCATTCACGGCGGATTTCGGCGCGGCCCTTGCCCTGGTTCGTCAGGAAGGACTTGGACAGCAGTTCGCACAGATTCAGGTAGCCCTGGTGATTGCGCACCAGCAGCAGCAGGCGGAACGGCTTGGCCGGATCCTCGTCGTTGCTGATCCAGACGTCGCAGCCCGCGATGGGCTTGACCCCGGCGCCGCGGGCGCCTTTGTAGAATTTGATCAGACCGAACAGGTTCGACAGGTCGGTCAGCGCGACGGCGGGCTGGCCAAGTTTGGCGACGCGCTTGATAAGATCGGGAATGCGCACCGTGCCGTCCACGACCGAGAACTCGGAGTGAACGCGCAGGTGAACAAATGGGGTCAGGTTGGGGGTCGTAGCGGCTTCGGACATGGCCGAATTGTACCTAGCGCGTGTGGGACAATACACCGATACCGCACCACCTCGTGGCAAAACGAGATTTACGTATGAAATGGCTTATTCCCGGGATCTGGCTTGCCGCCATCCTGTTTTCGCACTTCCGCGGCCGCGTCAAGCTGCCCCTGAGCCGGCAGCTCCTGGATCACTCTGCCCTGCTGGCCCCCATCAACGCCTTCATGGTGCTGACTTCCCGGGTGCCGTCCACCCCCTACCTGACGACCAGCGAAATCGCCGAGCTCAAGGTCCTGGACGACAACTGGGAGACGATCCGGGAAGAAGCCATGCAGATGGCCGAGCTTCGCCGGATCAAGGCGGCAGACGCCCATAACGACATCGGCTTCAATTCCTTTTTCAAGTACGGCTGGAAGCGGTTCTACCTGAAGTGGTATGACGCCCGCCATCCGTCGGCCGAGGAACTCTGCCCGAAAACCGTCGCCATCCTGAAGACCCTGCCCAAGGTCAAGGCGGCGATGTTCGCCGAACTGCCCCCCGGCGGCCAGCTGAATCCGCACCGCGATCCGTTCGCGGGTTCGCTGCGCTATCACCTGGGCCTGGCCACCCCCAACGATGACGGCTGCCACATCATCGTGGACGGCGAGCATTACAGCTGGCGCGACGGCGAAAGCGTGGTGTTCGACGAAACCTATGTGCACGAGGCCTACAACAAGACGGACGGCAACCGGATCATCCTGTTCTGCGACGTCGAGCGCCCGCTGAAGTGGCGCTGGGCCGAGGCCTTCAACCGCTGGTTCGGCCGCGTGGTCATGTCGGCCGCCAGTTCGCCCAACGACGGCGGCGACCAGACTGGCGCCATCAACCGGCTGACCCACGCGCACTGGGTCATAGACCAGAAGCGCAAGGCTTTCAAGGCCTGGAACCGCAAGGTCTACAAGGCCACCAAATATGGCCTGATCATCCTGGTCATCGCGGCGTTCGTGGCGCTGTAAGACAAGAAAGGCCGCAAGCAATGCGGCCTTTCCTGCATCTGGCCCCGGGCCTAGCGCTGCAATGACTCCCAGCTCTTCATCAGGCGCTTGACCGAAACCGGCATGGGCGTTCGCAGTTCCTGGGCGAACAACGCCACCCGCAGCTCCTCGAGCAGCCACCGGAATTCGTCGAGCCTGGGGTCGGGCGCGCCCTTCAGCGCCGATCTTGCCCGCTGGTACTGCGTGACCAGCGGCGCCATTTCCGCCACCAGCTTCGCATCCCGCGCCGGATCGGCCCGCAGCTTGTCGATGCGCGCGACCGCCGCCTTCAGGTAGCGCGGAAAGTGCGAGAGCTGCACATACGGCGTATCGCGGATGAACCACTTGGGCATCAGGGCGCCCAGTTGCTGCTGAAGATCGGCGTAGGCGGCGGCATGCGGCTTGGCTTGTGGCAGCTTGCGCTGCAACGCCCCGTACTCGGTCAGCACCGCCCCGGCCAGCCTGGCCACTTCCTGGGCAAGCAGGCCCAGCCGGCCCTTGCCTTCGGCGCGCCGGGCTTCGAACTGCTGTTCGTTCACCGGCCATGGTTCGGCCAGGCATGCCTGACCCAGCGCGCAGTCGATGATCTGGTCGCGCAGTTCTTCCTGCGTGCCCAGCGTCATGTAGAGCATGCTGATCTTGGTCAGGTCCGCCAGGTTCTTTTCCAGGAATTTGACCTGCTCGCGCAGCCCCAGGCGGAACAGCTTCAGCAAGCCCGCGCGATGATGCTTGCGCGCTTCGTCGGGGTCGTCGAACACGTCCAGGTCGCAATGCGCGCCACGGTCCACCAGCGCCGGATAGCCGATGACGGACTGTCCGCGCCGCTTGATCTCCATGATCTCCGGCAGCGGCCCGAAGGTCCAGGAGGTCAGGTTTTCGTGCGCGAGCGCCTGGGCAACCTGCGTATCGCTGGCCGCCAGCTGCTGGAACGTCGCCTGCGCCTGCTTGCCGAATTCGGCGCGCAGCTGGGCCAGGTTGCGGCCGGCGGCCAGCATGCGGCCGTGCTCGTCCACCACCCGGAAGTTCATGAACAGATGCGCCGGCAGGGTCTCGAGCTTGAAGTCGCCCGCGGCCGGGCGCACCTGCACCTGATCCCACATGTCGGCGATGATGGCGTCCACCAGCCCCTGCTGCGGATCGGCCAGCCGCTCGAACCAGCGGTCGTAGAAGCCCGCGGCATAGTCGGGCAGCGGCACGCAATGGCGGCGCAGCTTCTGCGGCAGCGACTTGAGCAGCAGATGCACCTTTTCCTTCAGCATGCCGGGCACCAGCCATTCGCATCGCGCAGGATCGATCTGGTTCAGGGCGAACAGCGGCACCGACAGGGTCACGCCGTCGCGCGGGGATCCCGGCTCGAAGTGATAATCCAGCGCCATCGACACGCCCTGCCATTCCACCTTCTTGGGGAAGACGTCCGTCGTGACGCCGGCCGCCTCGTGGCGCATCAGCTCGTCGCGGGTCAGCATCAGCTTGGCTGCCGACGCCTTGTCCAGGCCGTTGACCCACTTTTCCAGCGACGCCGTCTGCGAGATGTCGGCGGGCAGCTGGCGGTCATAGAAGGCGTAGATCAGCTCGTCGTCCACCAGGATGTCCGGGCGGCGGGTCTGATGCTCCAGCTTTTCGATACCTGCGATCAGCTTGCGGTTGTGCGCCACGAACGGCAGCCGCGTGTCGATTTCGCCGGGCACCAGCGCCTGGCGGATGAACAGTTCGCGCGCGTGCGTGGGGTTCACCCGGCCGTAATGGATGCGCCGTCCCGTGTAGATGGCCAGGCCGTAGAGCGTGGCGCGTTCATTGGCCACGACCTGCCCGGCCTTCTTTTCCCAGCGCGGGTCCGACCAGTTCTTGCGGATGAGGTGGGCGCCCGCCTTTTCGAGCCACACCGGATCGATGCGCGCCACGCAGCGCGCGTACAGACGCGTGGTCTCAACCAGTTCGGCGGCCATGATCCAGCGGCCGGCCTTCTTCACCAGGCGCGAGCCCGGATGGATGTGGAAACGGATCTCGCGCGCGCCCTGGTAGTTGCCGCCCTCGTCGCTCTTGAAGCCGATGTTGCCCAAGAGGCCGGACAGGAGCGCCATGTGCAGCTGCTCGTACGTGGCTTCGGTCTGGTTGACGCGCCAGCCCTGCTCGCCCACCAGCGCCGCCAGCTGCGTGTGCACGTCGTGCCACTCGCGCAGCCGGATTGGCGACAGGAAGTTCTGCCGCAGGAGGCCCACCAGCTTGCGCTGCGACGCCTTGTGCTGCACCTGCTCGCCGTACCAGCGCCACAGCTTCAGAAAGGAAATGAATTCCGACTTGTCGTCGGCGAACTTGGCGTGCGCCGCTTCGGCGGCCTCGCGCTCCTGCATGGGACGATCGCGGGCGTCCTGCACGGACAGGGCCGAGGCGATGATCAGCATTTCGGCCAGGCACTGGTGTTCGCGCGCGGCCAGAATCATCCGGCCGATGCGCGGGTCCACCGGCAGCTTGGCCAGTTCCTGTCCGGTGCGCGTCAACACGAAGGCGGCGCCGGTGCTCCCGGCATCCGTGTCCTCGTCGGACGCCGAAGCCAGCTCGATCGCCCCCAGCTCCTGCAGCAGATGGTAGCCGTCGGCCACCGCCCGCCCGGGAGGCGCCTCGACGAAGGGGAATTGCTCGATGTCGTCCAGCTTCAGCGCCTTCATCCGCAGGATGACCGACGCCAGCGACGACCGCAGCACTTCCGGATCGGTAAAGGCCGCCCGATTGTTGAAATCCAGCTCATCGTAAAGCCGGATGCACACGCCCGGCCCCACCCGGCCGCAACGGCCGGCGCGCTGGTTGGCCGACGCGCGGCTGATGGGCTCGATGCGCAGCTGTTCGACCTTGTTGCGCCACGAATAGCGCTTGATGCGCGCCAGGCCGCTGTCCACCACGAACCGGATGCCGGGCACGGTCAGCGAGGTTTCCGCCACGTTGGTGGCCAGCACGATGCGCCGCGCGTTGCCGCGCGGGCGGAATATCTGCTCCTGCTCGGCCTGCGACAGGCGGGCAAAGAGCGGCAGCACCTCGGTGCCGGCCGGATGCCGCTTGCGCAGCGCCTCGGCCGATTCGCGGATTTCGCGTTCGCCGGGCAGGAACACCAGCACGTCGCCGGGGCCATGCCTGGCGCATTCGTCCACGGCGTCCACGATGGCATCGATCAGGTCGCGCTCTTCGTCGCCCGACATGCGCTCGCGGTCGCGGCCCGGCTTGGCCGCCGGCGCGGCGCCCTCTTCGGCGGCCGCCTCCTCGCGCACGGGACGGTAGCGGACTTCGACCGGGTAGAGGCGACCGGAGACTTCGATCACCGGCGCGGGCTTGTCCTCGGACGCCGCGAAGTGCCTGGCGAAGCGTTCGGCGTCGATGGTGGCCGACGTGATGATCAGTTTCAGGTCCGGGCGCCGCGGCAACAGTTGCTTCAGGTAGCCCAGCAGGAAATCGATGTTCAGGCTGCGCTCGTGCGCCTCGTCGATGATGATGGTGTCGTAGCGGCGCAGGAGCGGATCGCGCTGCGATTCGGCCAGCAGGATGCCGTCCGTCATCAGCTTGATGGACGCGTTGGGACCGGTCCGGTCGTTGAACCGGACCTGGTAGCCGACCACTTCGCCCATGGGCGTGTTCAGCTCTTCGGCGATCCGCTTGGCCACCGAGGTCGCCGCCAGCCGGCGCGGCTGGGTATGGCCGATCATTTTCTGGCGGCCGCGCCCCAGTTCCAGGCAGATCTTCGGAAGCTGGGTGGTTTTGCCCGACCCGGTTTCGCCGCTGACGATCACGACCTGATGGCCGGCGATGGCGCGCGCGATCTCCTGCCGCCGGGCGCTGACAGGCAGGTCTTCGGGATAGGTGACGGCGGGGATGGGCCGTTCGGGGCGCGGGGCGCGGGGTGCGCCCGGGGCCGCCCCGGCAGGTGCTGATGCCGCTTTGGCAGCGGCCTGGGGCGCCCGCGGGCGGGTGGTTTCAGGCATGTACGATAGTCCGGTTAGCCCGGCATTATAAATTTCCCCGGCGCCCCGGGCAGGCCCGCGGGTCGAAAGCCGGGAAATCCGGCACCAAATAAGGGCTGATTTCCCCCCTGCGCGGGTTCGCGGCGGTCATATAATTTCGCCACGCCGCCGACTGGCGGCGCAGGGCGCGGCAAGGCGCCGCGCTCCAACCGATCATCAGGAAGCCCTCCAACCATCATGCCCGACCTGGAACCAGACACCGTCTCCGCCCTTGAAGCCCCCGAATTCGCCGCCGCGCAGTTTGTGCGATGGTTCCGAGACGTCGCGCCGTACGTGCATGCGTTCCGAGGCAAGACCTTCGTGGTGGCGTTTGGCGGCGAACTGGTGCAGGCGGGCGCGCTGAACACGCTGGTCCAGGACCTGTCCCTGCTGTCTTCGCTGGGAATCCGGCTGGTGCTGGTGCATGGCTCGCGTCCGCAGGTCAATGAACAGCTGCGCCTGAAGGGTTACACGCAGCAGTTCGACCGCGGCCTGGCCCCCACCGACGCCGCGGCCCTGGAATGCGCCAAGGAGGCCGCCGGCGAGATCCGCCTGGACATCGAGGCCGCGTTCAGCCAGGGGCTGCCCAACACGCCCATGTCGCACGCGCATATTCGCGTGATCTCCGGCAATTTCGTCACGGCCCGCCCCACCGGCGTGCTGGACGGGGTGGACTACAAGCACACCGGCCAGGTCCGCAAGATCGACGTCGAGGCGCTGAAGTTCGCCATCGAGAAAGGCTCGTCGGTCGTGCTGCTGTCGCCGCTGGGCTTCTCCCCGACGGGCGACGCCTTCAATCTGGCCATGGAAGACCTGGCGACCAGCGTCGCCGTGGGGCTGCGGGCCGAAAAGCTGATCTTCCTGTCCAGCTCGCAAGGCGTGCTGAACGAAGACGGAACGCTGGACACCGAACTGGCCCGCGTCGACGCCGATGCGCTGCTCGCCGCCGGCGAACTGGACGAGGAAACCCATTCGTTCCTGCAGTACGCGTCGCTGGCGGTCAAGCGCGGCGTGGCGCGCGCGCACCTGCTGCCCTTCGAGCTGGACGGCAGCGTCCTGCTCGAAATCTTCACCCACGATGGCGTGGGCACCATGGTGGTCGAAGACACCCTGGACGACCTGCGGCCCGCCACGATCGACGACGTGGGCGCCATCCTCAGCCTGATCGAGCCCCTGGAGGCCGACGGCACGCTGGTGCCGCGTCCCCGCAGCGTGGTCGAACGCGACGTCGAGAACTTCACCGTGCTGGAGCACGACGGCGTCATCTACGGCTGCGCGGCGCTGCATTCGTTTCCCGACGAGCAGATGGCCGAAATGGCCTGCCTCATCGTGCATCCCGAATGGCAAGGGTCGGGCGAAGGCGAGATCCTGCTGCGCCACATGGAATCGCGCGCCCGCGCCTCGGGCGCCAAGCGGCTGTTCGTGCTGACCACCCGGACCTCGCACTGGTTCATGAAGCGCGGATTCGTGCAGGGCGGCATCGCCGATCTGCCCCGCGAAAAGCAGAACAACTACAACCGTTCCCGCAACAGCCTGGTCTTCATCAAGAAGCTCTAGGAAAGGCCCGCGGACCCAATCCGCGGAACTTGAAGGGGCTTGGCGCCCCCTGGACGCCAAGCCCCGCTAAAATGTGGCGTTATTCATTTTTCCGGCAGCGAACCATGGCCCGTATCGTCAACTGTGTGAAACTGAAGCGTGAAGCCGAAGGGCTGGACTATCCGCCCTACCCCGGCGAAGTCGGCACGCGGATCTGGCAAAGCATTTCCAAGGAAGCTTGGGAAGAATGGAAGGGCGTGCAGACCCGCCTGGTGAACGAAAACCGCCTGAACCTGGCGGACGCCCGCGCTCGCAAGTACCTGCAGCAGCAAATGGAGCGCTACTTGTTCGAGGACGGCAGCGTCGAAGCCGACGGCTACGTTCCGCCCTCGGCCTGATCCCGCCGCGCCGCCTGCAAGCGGCACGCTCCCCAAGCCCCTCGCCCGCGAGGGGCTTTGTGTTTGGTGCCTTAAGATTCAAATATCGCTGGCCGTATTAGTGCTGTCATGAAACAAGAATCGCGCTCGCCCGTTCCCGCCGACCCGTCCCCCGCCATCCGGCGCGCCCTGGAGATCGAGCCCGATCGCAAGCACGGCACGCTGCAGGACGTACGCCACGTCGTCATCCTGATGCAGGAGAACAGGTCCTTCGACCATTATTTCGGCACGCTGCCCGGCGTACGGGGGTTCGCCGACCCGCATCCGGCGCCCACGGCTGCGGGCACCGTCATGACGCAGACTGACGGCGATGCGCGTTGCAGTCCGTATTCGCTGCAGTCGGAATACGCCAGCGGCGTCCCCGTCGGCTACATCACCCCGCACACTTGGGACGACGCGCAGCGGGCATGGAACGATGGCCGCATGGATCAGTGGCTGTCCGCCAAGGGCCGCTTGGGCCTGGGCGCCTACCGGGGCGTCGACGTGCCGTTCCAGACCGCGCTGGCCAACGCCTTCACCCTTTGCGACGCCTATCACTGCTCGATGCAGGCGGGCACCAATCCGAACCGCCTGTTCCTGTGGACGGGCACGAACGACCCGCAGGGCCTGGCCGGCGGACCGGCCCTGGTCAACACCTTCGACCGCCTGGGGCCGGCGAACGACGGCTATGCCTGGACCACCTACCCGGAACGCCTGCAAGCGGCGGGCGTGGATTGGCACATCTACCAGGACATGGCGGACAACTACAACGACAATCCGCTGGCCGGCTTCAGGCAGTACCGCGAACAGCAGGCGGGGGCCCCCTTGCGTGACCGCGCGCTTTCCACGCGCACGCTGGACGACCTGGCGCGCGACGTCGCCGACGGTTCGCTGCCGGCGGTGTCATGGATCATCGCGCCCGCGGCGGACTCCGAGCATCCCGAAGTCTCTTCCCCCCAACGCGGCGCCGCCTATACCGAACGGGTGCTGGACATCCTGACGCGCCACCCCGAAACCTGGAGCCGGTGCGTGCTTTTCGTCACGTACGACGAGAACGATTGCTTCTTCGACCACATGCCGCCGCCGGCTCCCCCGGCGCGGCGTCCGGACGGCCAGCCCGGCGGCCTGTCCACGGTCGAGCTGGACGGCGAATACCATGACGCGCGGCACGGACCCAGCGCGTCGACCCCGGACGACCCGCCCGCCCTGCACGGACGCGCGTTCGGCCTGGGGCCGCGCGTGCCCATGCTGGTGGTGTCGCCCTGGAGCCGGGGCGGCTGGGTCAATTCGCAGGTGTTCGACCACACTTCCGTCATCCGTTTCCTGGAGGCGCGCTTCGGCGTGGCCGAACCCAACATCAGCGCCTGGCGGCGCGCGGTGGCGGGCGATCTGACCTCGGCGTTCGACTTCGCGGGCGACCGGGGGGCCCATCACCCCGACAGCACCCGCCATGCCTGCCCCCTGCCCTATGCGCTGGAGGCCGTCGGGCGCATGACCGCCGACGGCGAACACTACCGGCTGACGTTGCGCAATTCGGGCGGGGCGGGCGCGGTGCTGCATGTCTAC
Organism: Achromobacter spanius; assembly: GCF_039673305.1. GTDB lineage: Bacteria > Pseudomonadota > Gammaproteobacteria > Burkholderiales > Burkholderiaceae_B > Achromobacter > Achromobacter spanius_F. The sequence continues at coordinate 174,937 of NZ_JBDJLJ010000006.1, read as the reverse complement.
GACCGCCACGCGCTGGCGCAGCCGCCGCGGCGCTATACCGTGGGCGCGGGAGCTCGCCTGGACGATGGCTGGCGTCTGGAGAACGGCGGCGCCTATGACTTGTGGCTGCTGGGCCCGGACGGCTTTCACCGGCATTTCCGCGGCAACGCGCAAGACGCCGGCATGCTGGAAGCACAACTGGTGCCCGTGACGTCGGGCCTGCGCCTGCGGCTGGTCAACCACAGCGACACGCCGCAGCCGGTCCGGGTGGAATCGCGCATGGATGACGGTTGGCGCGCCATGGCGCACGTGTCCGCGGGCGGCGCGATCGAACTCAAGTATTCGGGGTGCGAAGGCTGGTACGACCTGGATGTCGCGGCGCCCGCGATGCCGGCGTTTGGACGCCGGCTGGCGGGGCGTATCGATGGCGGCAAGCCCGGCGTGCCGGATCCGCGGCTGTGCCAGGGCGCGGCGCTGCCGCCGTAGCGGCGGCAGCCCTTTTTCTTACTGCGGGTCCGCCGAGTCCTCGGACTCTTCTTCACCGCGCGCCAGGCGCTCGGTGTTCTTCACGCCGGTATGGCGCACGTCGGCGCCCTTGACCATGTAGATCACGCGTTCGGACATGTTCTTGGCATGGTCGCCGATGCGTTCCAGCGCGCGCGCAATGAAGATCATGTCGATGGCGCGCGAAATGGTGCGCGGATCTTCGATCATGTACGTGATCAGGTGGCGCAGCGCGCCCTTCCATTCCTTGTCCACTTCCTTGTCGCTGCGCACGACGGCGGCGGCCAGGATGGGATCGAGGCGGGCGAACGAATCCAGCGCCTGGTGCAGCATGGTGCGCACGGCGGCGGCCATGTGGCGCAGTTCGATCACGGGGATGTGGCGCAGCTCGCCTTCGTGGACGCGGCGCGCGACGGTGGCGACTTTCTCGGCCTCGTCGCCCGACCGTTCCATGTCGGTGAGCATCTTGGATACGGCCATCAGCATGCGCAGGTCGATGGCGGTGGGCTGATGCCGGGCCAGGATGCGGCTGATGCTTTCGTCGATCTCGACTTCGTGGCGGTTGACTTCCTTTTCCCGCTCACGCACCTTTTCGACCAGCGACAGGTCGCCGCTGGCCAGCGCGTCGATGGCCTCCTGGATCATGGCTTCCACCACGCCGCCCATTTGCAAGAACTGCGAACGGACGCTTTCCAGATCGGCGTCGAACTGCTTGTTTGTATGCTCCGTCATCCGGGCTCCCTGCGTGGTTGATCTCATTGCATTGCCCCGAAATTGAGAGAGGTTACGAGATGGGCCTGCACAACCCGCAAGGTTATGACCCAAGTGTGACAGGATTATGAATGGGGGGCCCGCCGCCCGCAAGGCAGACTGGCAGGCCCCGCGGGAACCCGCGCGGTTCAGGAACGGCGGTCGAGCCGGCGGATGCCGTTCTGGGTGGCCAGCAGCGCAACGTCTGCCCCGGCCAGCGCAAACAGGCCGCAGGTCACGACGCCGGGCAGGTTGTTGACGCGGGCTTCGAATGCCGTCGCGTCGGTAATGGACAGTCCCGAGACGTCCAGAATGATGTTGCCGTTATCGGTGACGAATCCTTCGCGCAGGCGGGGTTGGCCGCCCAGCGCGACAAGCGCGCGCGCCACCGATTCGCGGGCCATCGGGATCACTTCCAGGGGCAGCGGGAACTTGCCCAGGGTCTGGACCAGCTTGGATTCGTCGGCGATGCAGATGAAGCGCTCGGCGACCGACGCCACGATTTTCTCGCGCGTCAGCGCGCCGCCGCCGCCCTTGATCATGTGCAGGTTGGCGTCGATCTCGTCCGCGCCATCCACGTAGATGGGCATGGAGGACACCTCGTTCAGGTCGAGCACCTTCAGGCCGTGCCCGGCAAGGCGCGCCGCGCTGCGCTCGGAACTGGCCACCGTTCCGGCGATCCGGTCCTTGAACCGCGCCAGGCCATCGATGAACAGGTCAGCCGTGGATCCGGTGCCCACACCGATGATGACGTCCGGGCCGGCGGCCTGTTCGACGAATTCCAGGGCGGCGTCTGCGGCTTGCTGCTTGAGTTCTTGCTGGGAGAGCATGGCGGTAGAAATGCGGGAAAGTTGCTTGAGCCAGGAAATTTAGCATGCGACGGCGGGCCACGCCCTGGTAAGGATCGCGTGGGTATCCGTGTCGGCGGACAGTTCGCCGAACACATGGCCGCCATCCTGCAGGCGGCTTTCCGCAAACGCCCGCGCCACGGCGTCCGGCGCATGCTGGATCAGCAAGGCGGCCTGCCACAGCCGCGCCAGCCCGCCCGCCACGCGGCGCGCGTGGAATTCCGCCCGCGCGCCGTCCGCAAGCAGCGCCTTCCAGCGATTCACGGCCTCGTCGAAAGCCCGATGCTGGCCCGCCGCGCGCGCAAACTCGGCCTCCAGCGCCGGCAGGGCTTCGGGTTCGCGCTGCAGGGCCCGCAGCACGTCCAGCGCCATGACGTTGGCCGAGCCTTCCCATACGGAGTTGACCGGGGTCTCCCGATAGAGCCGGGGCATCGGCCCCTCTTCCACGTAGCCGTTGCCGCCCCAGACCTCCATGCACTCGGCCACCGCGGCGACCGCCCGCTTGCAGACCCACAGCTTGGCGGCGGGGGTGCCCACGCGCACCAGCGCGCGCGCGCCGGCGTCGGCGCGTTCGTCCACGGCGCGCGCCAGCCGCATGCCCAGGACCATCGCGGCTTCGCTTTCCAGCGCCAGGTCGGCCAGCACGTTGCGCATGAGGGGCTGCTCGATCAGCGCCTTGCCGAAGACGTGCCGGTGCCGGGCATGGTGCGCCGATTGGGCCAGCGCCTGGCGCAGCAGCGCGGCGCTCCCCAGCACGCAGTCCAGCCGGGTGGTGCCCGCCATTTCCAGCAGCACCGCCAGGCCGCGCCCGGGTTCGCCGACCATGACGCCCCAGGCCTCTTCGAATTCGACTTCCGCGCTGGCATTGCTGCGGTTGCCCAGCTTGTCTTTCAGGCGGCGCACGCGCACGGCATTGCGCGGACCGTCGGGTATCCAGCGCGGCACGAAAAAGCAGCTGAGGCCCTGGTCCGTCTGCGCCAGCACCAGATGGGCGTCGGCCTGCGGCACCGAGAAGAACCATTTGTGGCCCACCAGCTGGTAAGCCCCGCCGCGCCCGGGCGCGCCCAGCGGCGTGGCGCGCGTCGTGACGGCGCGCAAGTCGGAGCCGCCCTGCTTTTCCGTCATGCCCATGCCGACCAGGGCGCTGCGCTTGGCGGCCAGCGGCGCGTCGCTGCCGTCGAACTCCCGGGAATACAGCGCGGGCAGCCACTGGGCGGCAAAGTCCACCACGCCGGCGGGCTCGCGCTGCAGCAGGGGCACGGCGGCAAAGGTCATGGTCGTCGGACAAAGCGTGCCGGCTTCAACCTGGCCCTGCATCAGGTACGCGGCGGCGCGCGCCACGTGGGCGCCCGGCGCCGGCTGCATCCAGGCGGGGCTGTGCAGGCCGCGCGCCATGATGCCGTCCATCAGCAGGTTCCACGAGGAGTGGAATTCGATCCGGTCGATGCGGTGGCCGGCGCGGTCGTAGGACAACAGGCGCGGCGGACAACGGTTTGCCTCGGCGCCGGCCGCCAGCGTCTGCGCGCGGCCCAGCCAGGCGCCATGCGCGTTCAGGTCGCCGGTCCAGGCGTCGGCGCCCTCGCGGCGCACGGCCTCGCGCAGGGCCGGGTCGGTGTCATACAGGGAATAGTCTTCCAGGGGCGGCACCTGGTTGAGCACGGTATGCGTCGCGAACGATGACATGGCAACTCCCTGCTTCGATCGGCCGATGCGCTGCCGCGGACGCGGCGCGCATGGCTGCGTGGACGTTATCGGGCCATGGGCGCCGTCAGGGCCCAGGGCCGAAGCGCCTCGACCTGCGCCGCCAGCTCCAGCAGCAGCGCCTCGGAACCCAGCGCCCCCATGACCTGGATGCCGATGGGCAGACCGTCGGCGGACATCCCGAAGGGGATGGAAATGGCGGGCATGCCGGTCAGGTTGGCCAGGGGCGCGAACGGCGAATAGCCGATGACGCCCTTCTTGCCCAGACGGTAGGCCAGGTAGTCGGCGTTGTCCATGGCATAGCGGCCGATGGGCGCCGGCGGCTGCGCCAGCACCGGACTCAGGAACAGGTCGTAGCCCTGGGAGCCGTCGCGATGCAGGAACCGGCCGACGCGCCGGGTGATCTCGTGGCAAGTGTCTATACATGCCACGTATTGCGCGCCGGAAATCGCGCGGGCGTACTCGCGCGCCCCCAGCGTCGTGGGCTGCAGTTCGTCGGCCGCCAGACGCTTGCCGCGTGCGGCCACGAAGCTGTCGATGGCATTGGCCGCCGCGCTGGCGATCAGCGGCAGCATGGGAGACAGGACCTCCTCGGATCCCACGGGCGGCGGCGCCTCCACCAGTTCGTGGCCCAGCGAGGCGAAGAAGCGCGCGGCCTCGTCGAGCGTCGCGGCGACGTCGGGGTGGATGGCGTTGCCCTCATAGGTGGTGTTGATGAAGGCGATGCGGCGGCGTGCGGCCGAGCGGGGGTCGGCCGCCACCCGCGCCACGACGGCGCGGTAAGAATCCGCGGGCCCGGCGGGCGCCGCGTAGGGCGCGCCCACGTCCGCGCCCGCGCTGATGTCCAGCGACGCCGCGCAATCGCGCACCGACAGCGTCATCATGTGTTCAGTGGCCAATCCGCCCCAGCCCTCGCCCTTGAGCGGGCCCAGCGGCATCAGGCCGCGCGAGGGCTTCAGGCCCAGCACGCCGCAGCAGGATGCGGGGATGCGGATGGAGCCGCCGCCGTCGCTGCCATGCGCGATGCGCACCATGCCGCTGGCCAGCGCCGCCCCCGCGCCGCCGCTGGAACCGCCCGCGCTATGCCCGGTCTTCCAGGGATTCTGCGTGGGCGGGCCATAGGCCGGGGACTCGGTGGTGGGGCTCAGGCCCAGTTCGGCGCTGGTGGTGCGGCCAAAAGGGATCAGGCCGGCGCGCCGGTAGCGCTTGACGATCTCGGCGTCGAGATTCCATTCGACGTGCCCATACAGCACCGACCCCATGGCGCTGGGCAGGCCGATGGCGGCCGTGGCCAGGTCCTTGAGCAGCGTGGGCACGCCCAGGAACGGACGGTCGCGCAACTGCGCCAGGCGCTGTTCGGACGACAACGAAGCCAGTTCTGCATCCAGCGATTGCGCCAGGCGCAGGCCGGCCTCCGCCTGCACGCCGCAGGCCGCGTTGATCGCGGGATTGCGCGCCGCCACCCGGTCCACCGCCTGCTGCATGGCGGCGAGCGCCGTGGTGGCTCCTTGGGCGATGTCGGCGCCCAGCGCCGTCGCGTCGAGGGAAGAGGAATCAAGGCGATCGGCGGTGCTCATGCTTGCGATGCTCCTGGTATCGACGGCGAAATGCCGTAAGCATGAGGATATCGGCAGTCAGGGCGGGCAACAAGCGTCCCCCCGGACGCCCGCGCCCGAACCTGCCGGGCGGATCAGGCCGCGCCGGCCGACGGCGCGTCCTGGTCCTCGGCATCCTCGTCGGCCTCCGCCGGATCCGCGGCGCCTGCCCCGCCCAGCAGCCTCAAGGCGTCGGCTTCGGGCAGCGCCTCCACGCTTTTCAGGTTCCTGAGCATCGCGCGGGTGCGCACTTCGGTCTGGCCGATCTTGTTGCTGGCCGTGTCCAGCGTCTTCTTGACGCTCGCCAGCGCTTCGCCGAACTTGCCGAATTCGGTCTTGACGGCGCGCAGCACCTGCCAGACTTCCGACGAACGCTGTTCGATCGCCAGGGTGCGAAAGCCCATTTGCAGGCTGTTCAACAGCGCCGCCAGGTTGCTGGGCCCCGCCACGTTGACCCGCAGGTCATGCAGCTTGTCCAGCAGGCCGGGCCGCCGCAGCACCTCGGCGTACAGGCTTTCCGTGGGCAGGAACATGATCGCGAAATCCGTGGTGTGCGGCGGCGCGATGTACTTGCCGGCGATCAGGCGCGCCTGCACTTCCACCGCCCGGCCCAGCGCCGCCCCGGCCGCCTTCACGCCTTCGGCATCGGCGGCTTCCTGCGCGTCCATGAGGCGTTCGTATTCTTCCTTGGGGAACTTGGCGTCGATCGGCAACCAGACGGGATCCCCGCCCTCGCCGCGGCCCGGCAGCCGGATGGCGAATTCGACGGCCGCGTCGCTGCCCGGCACGGGTTTGACGTTGCTTGCATACTGGTCCGGCGTCATGTTGTCTTCGATCAGGCGGGCCAGTTGCACCTCGCCCCACGTACCGCGCGACTTCACGTTGGTCAGCACCCGTTTCAGGTCGCCGACGCCGGCCGCCAGGGCCTGCATTTCGCCCAGCCCCTTGTGCACGGCTTCCAGGCGGTCGGACACGAGCCTGAAGGATTCGCCCAGGCGCTGCTCCAGCGTCGCGTGCAGCTTTTCGTCGACCGTGCGGCGCATCTCGTCGAGCTTGGCGCCGTTTTCCGTCTGCAACGATTGCAGGCGCTGGTCGACCGTGGCGCGCACTTCCATCAGCCGCCGTTCGTTGATCTGGATGAGCCCCTGCAATTGCTCGGAAAACCCGGCCGCAAAGCGCGTCAGCGATTCGGCGGACTCCGCCCGGGCCGCCTGCGCATCGCGCGACAGGCCGGCGCGCAAGTCGCCGTGCGACTGCGACAGTTCCACCCTGAGCGCACGCGTGGATTCCGCGAATTCGCTGCGCAGGCCGCGCTGGCCCTCGGCCATGTCGGCGCGCAGCGCGCGTTCGGTTCGTTCAAGCCCCTCCAGCAAGGCATCCAGGCGGGCATCCGACGAGGACGGCCGCAACCACGCCAGCACCGCCGCCAGAAAGGCCAACACCGCGCCGCCCGCCGCGACCCAAAGCAGAATATCGTTCAAAAGAAGCATCTCCAAAGCGCGAATTGTAGGTCTCATCCCGCCCCCCTATCCAGCGCCCCCCGTGGCGTTGCCCGGCGGTCCGAAAGACGCGGACCGGCAACAGGATTAAACTGGCGGCCATCTAAACGGATCCGCGCACTTTCTTTGAACCCCGTCGATCACTCTCCCGGCAAGCCTGCCCTGTTTCAATCCGTGTTTGGTCCCCTGGACCTGGATTCGGAAACGCCGCTTGCCACGGGCGGAGACCGTCATGTCTTCCAGCACCCTCATGCGCCGTCCCTGCTGGTCAAGGTCATGGACATGCGCGCGCGCGCGGTCTTCCTGGAAGAACGGCCGTTCAAGCGCTGGTACAAGCAGTATCAGCGCGAAAGCGCCTATCGCGTCTATCTGAACGAAATCTCGGAATACGTCACCACCACGACCCGTCCGTCGGGCGTGTGGCAGGTGCCCATGGCGCGCATTCTCGGCGTGGCGCAGACTTCGCTGGGACTGGGCCTGCTGGTAGAGAAGATCACCGACGAAGCGGGCAACATGGCGCCCACCCTCACCGACCTGGCCATGAAGGGGCTGCTCGACGATACCCTGCAGGCGCAGCTGGACGAATTCTTCGACGACCTGGCCGATGCCCACGTGGTGGTGCACGACATGTCCGCCAGCAATATCGCGGTGGGCCTGAACGCCGACGGCAAGAAGGGCCTGTACCTGATCGACGGCTTCGGGGTGCTGCCGCTGATCCCCCTGTACGCCTGGAGCAAGGGGCTCAATCGCCGCCGGATGCAGCGCAAGTACGCGAAGATGCGGGAGTCTTTGGCCAGCCGGATCCGCGAAGCCGGCTACTAGCCGCCCGCCGGCGCCTCGGGCAGCACGATGCCCTGGCGGTCCACCCACACATAGTCATGCCCCGCGCGCTGTCCGCGCCGCAGGGGATTGCGCGTGCAGAAGGCGGCGTAGGCCGGGTCCACGAAGCGGTAACTGAGGTGTTCGTCCCGCCCCGCCGGAATGCCCAGCCGAGTCGTGCAGATCAGCGCGGGCGGCGCCTCGCCCACGTCCTCGACATACAGCCCGGCGGGATCGAAGCGGCGGGCGTCCCAATCGGGGACCTTCAGGCCCAGCGCCCGGCACAGCAGCGTCTGCCCCGCGCACAGGCCGGAAAGCGGACGGGGACGCCCCTGAGCATCCGGATTCAATTGCTGCATGCGGGCCAGCGCGTCGGGCCCCGACAGCGCATCGGCCCACGGGAAAGCGGACTTGATCAGCACCGCGTTGCCGGGGCCCGCCGCGCTGAAATTCAGCGAATCCCCGCCTCGCGCGTAGTACATGTAGACCGTCCCGCCGTCCATGAACAGCGCGCGGCGCTTGTGCGTGTAACCCAGCGAGGCGTGGCTGCCCTTCTCTTCCAGGTAGTAGGCCTCGGTCTCGATGATGCGGGCCGACAGCCACAGGCTGCCGACCCGGTGCCGGATGACCTTGCCCGGCAGTTCGCGCGCAAGCTGGCACGCGTCGCGGTCGAAGAAGGCATCGGGCAGCGCCTGCCCGGCCTTCGCCGCGAGATCAGGCGAAGCGTTCGCCGTAGCGTTTTTCGCTGAAGCCAACGCTCACCTCGCCATCGGGCGTCACCGTGACCGGACGGCGCACCAGCGCCGGGTACTCGGCGATCAGCTGGGTCCATTGGGCATCGGTGCCGGCCGTCTTGCGGTCTTCGGGCAGGTTGCGCCACGTCATGGAGGCGCGGTTGACCAGCTTTTCCCAGCCGCCGACCTGATCGGCCCAGGATTTCAGCATGGCCGCGGGCACCGGGTTGTCGCGGTAGTCGACGAAGGCGTGGTCGACGCCGTGTTCGGTCAGCCAGTCGCGCGCCTTGACGCAGGTGCTGCACTTGGCCAGGCCATACAGAGTGGTTTGCTTCATTTGGAATCGGCCTCCTTGCGCCATTGCATGCGGTTGGCGAGGATCACGCAGGTGCCCACCGCCAGGATGAACAGGGTGGCGAGCGCGTTGATCTCGGGCTTGAGGCCCAGGCGCACCCGCGAAAAGACTTCCATGGGCAGCGTGCTGGAGCCGGGGCCGGACAGGAACGACGCGATGACGACGTCGTCCAGCGACAGCGTGAACGCCAGCAGCCAGGCCGACGCCAGCGCCGGCGCGATGAGCGGCAGCGTGATCTTGAAGAACACGGTGATGGGCGTGGCGCCCAGGTCCAGCGCGGCTTCCTCTAGCGACCGGTCCAGGTCGCGGATGCGGGTCTGGATGACGACCGCGACGAAGGCCATGCACAGCGTCACGTGGCCCACCCAGATCGTGAACATGCCGTTCTGCTCGGGCCAGCCCAGCGCGCCGCGCACTTCCACGAACATCAGCAGCAGCGAGATGCCCAGCACAACCTCGGGAATCACCAGCGGCGCGCTCAGCATGCCCACATACAGCGCAAAACCCCGGAAACGCCCCATGCGCCCCAGCACGTAGCCCGCCCAGGTGCCGATGATGACGGCGGCCGTAGCCGTCAGCACGGCAATGCGGAACGACAGCCAGGCCGCGCGCAGCAGCGCGTCGTCGTTGAACAGCGAGTGATACCAGCGGAACGAGAACCCCGTCCACGAGGTGACGGAGGGCGACTCGTTGAACGAAAACACCATCAGGCTGAGAATGGGCACGTACAGGAAGAAATAGCCCAGCCCCAGCACCAGGGCGCGCAACGTCTTGTTCGGGCCGTTCATGCGCGGCCTCCGCCCTGGCGCTGCTGCTTGACCTGGCTGTACTGGAAGTACACCAGCGGCAAGAGCAGCAGCAGCACCATCACGCACGTCACGGCCGATGCCATCGGCCAGTCGGCGTTGTTGAAGAATTCATTCCACATGACGCGGCCTATCATCAGCGTGTTCGCCCCGCCCAGCATTTCAGGAATCACGTATTCCCCCACGGCCGGAATGAACACCAGCATGGCGCCGGCGCTCACGCCCTGGCGCGACATGGGTACGGTGATCTGCCAGAACGCCTGCCACGGCCTGGCGCCCAGGTCATAGGCGGCTTCCAGCAGGCGCAGGTCCATTTTGACCAGCGTGGCGTACAGCGGCAGGATGAAGAACGGCAGGTACGCGTAGACCATGCCGATGTAGACGGCGAGGTCGGTGCGGTAGATTTCCAGCGGACTGGAGATCAGCCCCAGGCCCTGCAGCAGGTTGTTCAGGAGGCCATCGTTGCGCAGGATGCCCACCCAGGCATACACGCGCAGCAGCAGCGAGGTCCAGAACGGCAGGATCACGGCCAGCAGCAGCAGATTGCGCACTCCCGCCGACGAACGGGCGATGTAGTACGCAATGGGATAGCCGATCAGCACGCAGACCAGCGTCGTGATGCCGGCGATCTTCACCGAACTGAGGTAGGTCAGGAAGTACTGGTTTTCGGTGAACAGCAGGATGTAGCCGCGCAGGTGCAGGCTGAACTGGATCGCCTCGTCCTGGAACTGCGCCAGCGACGTATAGGGCGGGATGCCGAACTTCATTTCGGCGAAGCTGATCTTCAGCACCAGCAGGAACGGCAGCAGCAGGAACAGCACCAGCCAGGCAAATGGCGGCACCACCGCCAGGGTTCGGCCCGACGGGAGCCAGTCGCGGGGCGTAAAACGGATCATGACGCCAGCACCGTCGCGCTGTCGGCGTCCCAGCTCACGAAGATTTCTTCGTCGATGCCGGGCGCGTCCATCTGGGCCAGCAGCCGGCTGGGCACGCTGGCCTCGACCGTCTTGCCGGAATCCAGGCGGATCTGGTACAGGGCGTAGCTGCCCATCCAGGCCATGTGGCTGACCATGCCGTGGGCCCAGTTGTATTCGCCTTCGGGCTGCTCGCGCGACACCAGCAGGCGCTCGGGCCGGATGGACACATGCACTTCCATGCCCAGGGGCTCGCTCACGCCGTGGTTGACGTAGAGCGGGCGCGTCAGCTCGGCGCATTCGATGGCCACGTGGTCGGGCTCGTCGACCACGATGGTGCCGGTGAACATGTTGGTCGACCCGATGAAGCTGGCGACGAAGCGCGAATTCGGGAAGGCATAGACGTCCTGCGGCGTGCCGCACTGGACGATCTGGCCTTCGGTCATGACGGCCAGGCGGTGCGCCATGGTCATGGCCTCTTCCTGGTCGTGGGTAACCATGATGCAGGTCACGCCGACCTGCTCCAGGATCTTCACGAGCTCGATCTGCGTCTTCTGGCGGATCTGCTTGTCCAGCGCCGACATGGGCTCGTCCAGCAAGAGCAGCTTCGGACGCTTGACCAGGCTGCGCGCCAACGCCACGCGCTGCTGCTGCCCGCCCGAAAGCTGGTTCGGCTTGCGGCGCGAATAGCCGGCCATCTGCACGAGGTCCAGGGCCTCGAACACGCGGTCGTGGATTTCGGCGCGGTCCACGCCTTCCTGCTTGAGGCCGAACGCCACGTTGGCCTCGACCGTCATGTGCGGGAACAGCGCATAGGACTGGAACATCATGTTCACGGGACGCCGGTACGGCGGCACGCTGGTGATGTCTTCGCCGTCCAGCAGGATCTGGCCCGAGGTGGCCTCTTCGAAGCCGGCCAGCATGCGCAGCAAGGTGGACTTGCCGCTGCCCGAGCTGCCCAGCAGCGCGAAGATTTCATTGCGCTTGACGGACAGGTTGACGGAACGCACCGCAACCACGTCGCCAAAGATCTTTACCACATCGGAGACCCGGACGAACTCGTCCGGGTCCGCCTGCTGCGCCGAATAACGGCTATCGTTCATGATGCTATTTTCCCAACTTCAGCTCGGACCACAACTTGTTCTGCAGCCGTGAAATATTCAAGGGCAGCGCCTTGATCACGTACAGGGTCTTGGAGACCTCGGGAGACGGGTAGATCATGGGATTTTCGGCCACGTCCTTGTTCACGTACTGCCGCGCCTCTTTGTTGGCGTTGGGGTAGAACATGGTGTTGGTGATGGCCGCGTGGACCTTCGGCGTCTCGATGTAATTGATGAACGCCAGCGCCTCTTCGGGATGGGGCGCGTCCTTCGGGATGACCATCAGGTCGAACCACGCCGGAGCGCCGCCCTTCGGGATGAAGTAGTTCACTTCATAGGGCTTCTTGGCATCCTGCGCGCGCTTGCGGGCAATCATGACATCGCCGGAAAAGCCGTAGACCATGCACAGGTCGCCCACGGCGAGTTCGTCGATATAGCCCGACGAACTGAACTGGCGGATGTACGGGCGGATCTGCTTGAGCACTTCCATTGCGGCCTGGTAGTCGGCGGCGTTGGTGCTGTTGGGATCCTTGCCCAGGTACTTCAGCACGGCCGGGAACACCTGGGCGGCTTCGTCCAGCATCGAGATGCCGCATTCCTTGAGCTTGGCGGCGTTCTCGGGCTTGAAGATCATGTCCCAGCTGGCCAGGTCGACGCCGTCGCCCATGATCTGCTTGACCTTGGTGACGTTGTAGCCCAGGCCGTTGGTGCCGTAGCCCCAGGGAATGGCGTGTTCGTTGCCGGGATCGACCGAGGCGACGAGCGCCATCACTTCGGGATCCAGGTACTTCCAGTTCGGGATCTTGGACTTGTCCAGCTTCTGGAAGAGGCCGGCTTCGATCTGGCGCGAGGCGTAATGGGTGGACGGGACAACGACGTCGTAACCCGACTTGCCGGCCAGCAGCTTGGCCTGCAGCGCGTCGTTGCTGTCGTAGACGTCGTAGCGGACCTTGATGCCGGTTTCCTTTTCGAAACCCGGGATCGTGTCCGGCGCCGTGTACTCGGCCCAGTTATAGACGTTGACGACCTTGTTCTGCGCCACCGCCGCCGATGTGGCCGCCGCGACCAGCACCGCTCCGAGCGCCCAGCGCATTCCCGCCTTTAGTTCCATTATTACCAGCCCCCTTGCTCTATGCCGTATGTGACAGGAGTACCAAAAGGCGAAATGATAAAGCTTTTTAGCGCTGACCTGACCAACTTTGGCGGGTAATTGGCGCAATGGGCACGCCGTCCCCGCCCTGCGGCGAGGCGGCCGTCAGGGCTGGATTCCGACGCCCCAGGCCGTCCAGTAACTGTCGCGCAGGCGCAGCCAGAAACGCTCGCCGTCTTCTCCGGCCACTTTGCGCAACGAACGGCGCAGCCGTTCCAGATTGCCCTGGCGCTGCCGCTCGGACAGTGTCCCCTGGGTCCCGCGGTCGAAATCGATGAGCCAGACCTGGCCATCGCTGCCGATCAGAATATTGAAGGCGTTCAGGTCGGCATGCCACACGCCGGCCCGGTGCATGCGGACGATGGCGTCCGCCACCGGCTGCCACAGCGGCTCGGCAAGCGCCTGGGCCAAGGGGCGAACGCCGGGGATGCGCTCGACCACGATGGCCGCCCGGTAGACCGGACCTTGCCGCCAATAGGCCGCGGCCAGCGGCGCCGGAACGGGCAGCCCCTGGGCGCGCATGGCCGCCAGCAAGCGGTATTCCCGGAAACTGCGGGTGCGGGACTCGCCGTTCCAGAGATAGGCGTCGCTGCTGATGCGGGCGATCATGCCGCCGCGGCGGTAGCGCCGCAGCACGCCCTGCCAGCCCTGACCCTGCACGAACCAGGCGGCCTGGCGTCCGCCGGCGTCCACGGGCCGCGCCCGATCGCCGTAGTGGGCGGGGTTGAAGATTTCCGGCCCCGCGTCCGCCAGGCGCCCGGCATCGCTGAGCATGGCGCCTGCCAGGGGGCCCGGCCAGGACTTGCGCCGCGCGCCGGATTGCGGATCGTCACCCTTCACGGTTGCGCATCCAGTCGGCCACGCCGTAGAAGGATTCGAGCAGGCGTTCGATCAGGGCGGGTTCGATGCCCTCGTCTTCCATGGCGCGCCCGATGCAGGTCACCCACTGGTCGCGCTCGACTTCGCCGATGGAAAACGGCAGGTGGCGGGCCCGCAGGCGTGGATGGCCAAACCGTTCTATATAGTGGTCCGGACCGCCGAAATACCCGCACAGGAACCAGAAGAGCTTGTCGCGCGCCTCGTCCAGGCTGGGGCCGTGGGCGGCGCGCAGCTCTTTAAGGTCCGGCTCGATGTCCATCAGGTCATAGAAACGGTCGACGAGGGCGCGCACGCCGGCCTCGCCGCCAAGAAGGTCAAACATGGTGCGGGAATTTTCCACGGGCTCAGTAATGGTATGGACGCGGGACGTCATCAGGTTTCTCGAAGGGTGACCAGCGGCGGCGTGCGCAGGACGCCGCGCAGGGCCAGCGCGCCGCCTGCCCAGGCGCCCAGCATACCCGTGCCGATCCCCGCCAGCCACGGCCAGAGGCTGAGGGTAATGGCGAAATCGAACACCTGGGTTGATAAAACCCAAGCGATCGCGGTGGCGCCGGCGGCCGCCAGCAGGCCCGCCAGGCCGCCCACGGCCCAGAGTTCGATGCGCTGGGACCGCGCAAGCTGGCGCCGCGTGGCGCCCAGCGCGCGCAGCACCGCCGCTTCGCGCATGCGCTCGTCGCGCGTGGCGGTGAGCGCCGCGGACAGCACCAGCACGCCGGCGGCCAGCGTGAACAGGAACAGCAGCTGCACGGCCCGGCCCACTTCATTCAGCACGGACTGCAACTGCTGCAGGATGGCGCCCACGTCGAACACGGTCAGGTTCGGAAATTCGCGCACCAGGGCGGGCAAAATCGCCGCCTTTTCGGGGGGCAGGTAGAAGGACGTGATCCAGCTTTGGGGCATGTCGGCCAGGGAGGCGGGCGTCAGGATGGCGAAAAAATTGACGCGCATCGTATCCCAATCCACCCGACGGATGCTCGATACCGCCACCTCGACCTGCTGGCCCGCGACGTCGAAGGTCATCTTGTCGCCCAGCCCGATGCCCAGGGATTTCGCCAGTCCGGACTCGAGCGAGACCTCGGCCGCGCCCGGGGCCAGCCAGCGGCCCTGCTCGATGCGGTTGGAGGAAGGCATCTCGTCGCCGTAGGACAGGTTGAACTCGCGGTCCACCAGGCGCTTGGCGCGCGGCTCTTCGTAATCGTCGGGACCCACCGGCTTGCCGTTCACGGCGATCAGGCGCCCGCGCACCATCGGCGACAGCACGATACGGCTCAGTCCTTCGCGGGTCAGCGCGTCCGTGACCGCCTGGCGCTGGTCGGGCTGCACATTGATGAGGAACCGGTTCGGCGCATCCGGCGGCAGGGTGCGCTGCCAGCCCTGGATCAGGTCGGTGCGGGTCATGGTCAGGAGCAGCAACGCCATCAGGCCGACCGCCAGCGCGCAGACCTGCGTGATCGTGGCCGCCCGCCGGCGCACCACGCCGGCCAGGGCGAAGCGCAGCGCCGGCAACCCGGCCGCCAGGCCGCGTATCCGCGCCAGTCCCAGGATGCACAGCCAGGCCACCAGGGCGAACACGCCGAAGGCGCCCAGGAAGCCGCCGGCCACAACGCCGCCCAGCTTGGCGTCGCCCGCGAACCACCAGATCAGCAGCGCAAAGCCCGCCGCGCCCAGGATGTAGCCGAAGGCGCTGCGCGCGCTGATCGTGTCCGCATCGCGCCGCAGCACCCGGGCAGGCGGCACGTGCCGCAGTTGCGCCAGCGCGGGCAAGGCGAAGCCCAGCAGGAGCAGCAGGCCCGTGAGCAGCCCCTGCAGGGCCGGAATCGCCGACGGCGCCGGCAAGGTGGTGTCGATGAGCGAGCCCAGCAGCATCACCAGGACCTGATGCACGGCATAGCCCAGCAGGCAGCCGGCGGCCGACGAGAACAGGCCGACGAGCGTGAATTCCAGCGTCAGCATGCGCGCGACCTGGGACTGCACCGCCCCCAGGCAGCGCATGACCGCGATGCCGTCGCGGTGGCGCGTCATGTAGCGGCCCGCCGCCAGCGCCACGGCCACCGCCGAGATCAGCACCGCCAGCAGCGCGACGAGCGACAGGAAGCGTTGCGCGCGGTCCAGGGTGCGGCGCACCTCGGGACGGCCCGATTCCAGCGTGGCCACCTTCTGTCCGCGCTTGAGGTTCTGGTTCAGCCAGGCCGAATAGCCCGCCACCGCGTCGGGCTGGCCGGCGATCAGCATGGCGTAGCCGATCCGGCTGCCCGGCGCGACCAGGCCGGTGGCCGGCAGATCGCTGGCGCGCAGCAGCACGCGCGGCGCGACGTTGACGAACTGCATGCCCTTGTCCGGCTCATAGGTGATGACGCGATCGATGCGCAGGTGGGCGTCGCCCACGTTCAGGGTGCCGCCCACTTTCAGGTTCAGCAGCGACAGCAACTGGGCGTCCACCCAGACCGCACCCTCGGGCGGGATATCGCGCGTGGGCGCATCCGGCGCGAAAGGCGCATCCGCCACCCGCAAGGCCCCGCGCAGCGGATAGCCCGGTTCCACGGCCTTCAGCGCCGCCAGCTGCGCGCCGTCCCCCGCCCCCACCATGGAGGGGAACTGCCACGTGCTGGACACGTTCAGGCCGCGTTCGCGCGCCTGGTCCTTGAATGCCGCCGGCACGGGCTCGTCCGCATCCAGCACCAGATCGGCGCCCAGCATCTGGCCGGCGTCGCGCTCGAGCGCCCGGCCCACGCGGTCGGCCAGGAAGCCGACGCTGGTCACGGCCGCCACGGCCACGACCAGGGCCAGCACCAGCAGGCGCAGTTCGCCTGCCCGCGCGTCGCGCATCATCATCCGGGCGCCCAGGCGCAGGGTGGACCAGAAACCGGGGCGCTTGGCCTGTGACATATCAGGGAAATCCATCATTCATCTATGTTAACTAAGCGCCTGTAGGGCGTCCGAATCCCGATATCATCCCGGGGCGGGCGGCAAAGCCGCCCATAAAGATAACCAATTCCGGAGAAGACAATGCGTAAATCCTGGCTTGCGGCCACGATCCTGGCCGCCTGCGCGGCCGCCACATCCCTGCCCTCGGCGGCGCAGACCACCCTCAAGATGGCCTACGCCCTGTCGACCTCTTCCCACTACGGCGCCGGCGCCGACGCGATGGCCAAGTCCATCGAGGCCTCCACCAACGGCAAGTTCAAGGTCCAGCAATTCGCCAACAGCGCGCTGGGCGGCGAACGCGAAGTGATCGAAGGCCTGCAGATCGGCACCATCGACCTGGCCATCGTTTCGACAGGGGCCACCCTCAATTTTGTTCCCGAGACCGGCGTTTTCGACATTCCGTTCCTGCTGCGCGACCTGCAGCACGCCCGCGCGGTGCTCGACAGCAAGATCGGCCAGGACATGCTGGCCAAGTTCCCCAGCCGCGGCATCGTGGCCCTGGCCTGGGGCGAACAGGGCTTTCGCCACCTGACCAACAACGTGCGCCCGGTGAAGACGCCGGCGGACGCCAAGGGCCTGAAGATCCGCACCACCGAGAACCCGATCCACATCACCGCCTTCCGCCAGATCGGCATCCTGCCCACGCCGATGGCCTGGCCCGAAGTGGCCACCGCCCTGCAGCAGGGCACCATCGACGGCCAGGAAAACCCGCTGTCGGTGATCACGTCGGCCAAGCTGTCGCAGATGCAGAAGTATCTGTCCCTGACCGGTCACGTCTATGGTCCGGCGCTGGTGCTGATGTCCGCCAACGTCTATGAAGGGCTGTCGGCCGCCGACAAGGCCAACTTCGACAAGGCCGGCAAGGAATCGGCGCAGGCCATGCGCGCCTTCGTGGACAACATCGAAAAGACGGGGGTCGAGCAGCTCAAGAAAGAAGGCATGCAGGTGTCCGAAGTCGACCGCGCCGCCTTTGCCGCCGCTGTCGAACCCGCCTATCCCGAGTACTACAAGAAGTTCGACAAGAAGCTGATCGACTCGATCCGCGACACCAAGTAAGCAGGCGCGGCCCCCATGCGGGGCCGTACGCCCTGTGGGCGGGACCGGCGCCAGCCGCGCTGCCCGCCCCGTCTTTCGCGTATATCGCTAACGGGATTCACCATGCGTTTGCTCTGCGCTTTCGACCGCGGCCTGTTCAAGCTGGTCTCGGCCATTGCCCAACTCCTGCTGGTGGCCGCCGCGGCCGCCGCTTTCTACCAGGTCATCGCCCGCTTCGTGCTGCACTCGCCCGCCGACTGGAGCGAGGTGCTGACCCGCGCCCTCCTGATCTGGACCGTGCTGCTGGGCGTGGCCCTGGCCTTCCGCCACGGCGCCATGATCAGCGTGGAATTGCTGCGCAACCTGCTTGGCGGCACGCGCCGCCGCGTGCTCGAGGCCGTCATCGGCCTGATCTGCGCCGGTTTCCTGGGATTCCTGGCCTGGATCGGCGGCAACATGGTCTACCGCGTGCGCTTCCAGAACGTGCCCAGCCTGGACATCTCGATCTCGTGGATCTATCTGGCGATCCCGGTGGGCGCGACGCTCGCCGCCATCGCCGTGCTGGCCCGCTGGTGCGCCGGCGAAGAAGAAGACGTGCCCGTGCGCAACGACGCGCAAGGCTGAGCCGCCCCATACAGAACCTGAGCAGCAGATATCGCCATGTCCCAATTAATGATTGTCTCGATGCTGATTTTCTTCGGGCTGTCCGTGCCGGTCGCCGTGTCGATCGGCCTGGCCAGCCTGGCGGGCGTCGGCGCCGCCGGCCTGCCGTGGGTGGTCGTCGCGCAGCAGCTTTTTGCCGCGCTGGACAAGTACCCGCTCGTCGCCATCCCCTTCTTCATCCTGGCCGGCAACCTGATGGAAGCCGGCGGCATCTCCGAACGCATGGTGGAATTCGCCAAGAGCGTGGTGGGCGGCATCCAGGGCGGCCTGGCCTGCACCTGCGTGCTGACCTGCATGATCTTCGCTGCGGTCGCAGGCTCCAGCGTGGCCACCACGTTCGCGGTGGGCGCGATCCTGATCCCCGCCATGATCCGGCACGGCTACCCTGCGCCCTTCGCCGCCTCATTGCAGGCCAGCGCGGCCGAACTGGGCGTGATCATCCCGCCGTCGATCCCGATGATCCTGTTCGCCGTGTCCACCGACACGTCCACCGGCGAACTCTTCATTGCCGGCGTCATGCCCGGCATCCTGATCGGCGTGGCGCTGATGTTCTACGTGTGGCTCTACGCCAAGCGCAACAACCTGGGCAAGCGTGACGGCGAAGGCCGCCTGCCGCTGTGGCCGGCGTTCAAGAACGCCTGGCTGGCGCTGCTGATGCCCGTCATCATCCTGGGCGGCATCTACGGAGGCATCTTCACCCCGACCGAAGCCTCGGTCGTGGCGGTCATGTATGCGGTGTTCGTCGGCAAATTCATCTATCGCCGGCTGAGCTTCCGTCAACTGTCGGGCACGCTGCACAAGTCGGTGGTGTCCACGGCCGTCATCATGTTCGTGATCGCCAACGCCGGGATCTTCAGCTTCCTGCTCAACCGCGCCGGGATCCCCGACGCGCTGGGCGTGTGGCTGTCGCAGATCTTCGACACCAAGTTCACCTTCCTGATGGGCGTGAACGCCGCGCTGTTCGTCATCGGCATGTTCATCGAGACATCGGCCTCCATCGTGGTGCTGGCCCCCTTGCTGCTGCCGGTGGCGCTCAAGTTCGGCGTCGAGCCGGTGCACTTCGGCATCATCATGGTGGTGAACCTGGCCTTGGGCATGATCACCCCGCCGTTCGGCGTGAATCTCTTCGCGGCCTGCGCGGTGGCGAAACTGCCGCTTGAGCGGCTGATCAAGCCGCTGGTGCCGTTCGTCGGCGTGGTGATCGTCTGCCTGATGGTGATCACCTACTGGCCGGGGCTGTCGCTTGGACTGCGCGACCTGGTGTATGCGAAGTGATTGGCCCGTTCCAGCGACGCCAGCGCCAGCGCCTGGGCCAGCGCTGCCCGGAATGAATCGATGACGGGCACCCTCGGCGCGCGGGGCAGGCTGGGCAGATAGCCCGCCAGCGCGGCGCCGGCCACGATCACCACGTCCGCGCCCTGCTCCGCCGCCTTGTCCAGGGCGGCGGCGACGGCGGCGGCCGAATCGCTCGAGCGGGTCGCGTAATCCAGCGCATTGCCCGGCAGGGCATGGATCCCCGCGCAGCGGGATTCCACGCCCAACTGGCGGATCTGTTCGCGCAGCATCGCCGGCCAGCGCTGCCCGACGGTCACGATGGCGTAGCGGTCGCCGCGCTGCATCGCCGTCATGATGGAAGCTTCCGCCATGCCGACCACGGGCGCATTCAGCCGCTCCCGCACCGCCCCGATGCCGGGTTCGCCAAAACACGCCAGCACGCAGGCCTCGAATGGCTGCTCGGCCTGCGCCGCCTCGCGCTCGACGGCCGCCAGCACGGCGTGCGCGGAGATGGCCGCGTCGGCACGGCTGGCGATGTAGGGCGGGCCGAACGGCGCGGTGACGGACCGCAACTGGACAGCGGCGCCAAGAAATGCGCGCGCCTGGCCGGCCAGGCTGTCCGTCAGCGCGGCGGTGGTGTTGCCGTTGACCACCAGCAGGCGATAGGGGGCTGCGCCCTGCCGGTCGGCGGCTAAGGAGTCGGATGGGGCTGGCATGGGACCTCTGGCACGGGGGCATGTATACAAATTATGTCAACAATGCACTCAATCCCGCCCAACCCTCAAGCTATCGCTAACCCTTGACGCCCCCTGCGTTCGCTATCGAAGCGGGCGGCGGGTAGCGCCCGGCCCGCCCGAGGGGCGCGCAGGGCGCGCAGAATGAGAAAAGCGCCCGGTCGGGGCGCTTTTTCGTTCTGGGGACCTAGATTTCGCGTTCTTCCGTCTTGAGGTTGTTGTCGCGGGCGAAGTCCACCACGAACTTGTACGCCAGCGGCTCCAGGTCGCGCAGGCGCAGGTCGACGACGATACCGCGCACGCCATCGATCACGACGGGAAGCACATAGGGCGAATAGGTGAGGTGGTTACCAGCACAGCCGGCGGGCCGGAACTGTGCCATTACGCCGGCGAGCCGCTCCGCCCAATCGCTGGGGCGGAATCGGCTACCGCTTTCGGTAACGCCATGAATTACGAATTGTCTGACGCGAGTTGCCATGAGTTCTTCACTGCGGTGCGCCTTTCACGAAAGCCGGATCTTCGGCGTGATCAAACATGCGCCCCGCGCCGCGAATTGTATATGATTGATCCTTTGCCCTCTTTCAAAACGCGATTCGCCTTGAATCCGCGCCCGAACGCGGGGCATGCTTTTGATGCAATCACCCAGGAGGATCCGCGATGAGCTCGCCTCTGGCCAACATCTACGCCCGGCTGCCGGTATCGTTCACGCACGGCCAGGGCGTATGGCTGTGGGACGCCGGGGGCCGCAAGTACCTGGATGCCCTCGCCGGCATCGGCGTATCGTGCCTGGGCCACGCGCATCCCAAGCTGGTGGCGGCCATCAGCGAGCAGGCCGCCCGCGTCATCCATACCTCGAACATCTACGAAGTTCCCCAGCAGACGGCATTGGCCGCCCGGCTGGCTGAACTGTCGGGCATGCAGGAAGTCGCCTTCAACAACAGCGGCTCCGAAGCCAACGAGGCGGCCATCAAGCTGGCCCGCTACTACGCCTTCCAGCGCGGCAACAAGCACGCCCACATCATCACCATGGACTCGTCCTGGCATGGCCGCACGCTGGCCACGCTGGCGGCCACCGGCAGCGAAAAGGCGCGCAAGGGCTTCGAGCCCCTGCCTAGCGGCTTCATCCAGGTCCCGTACAACGACCTGGACGCGGTGCGCGAAGCCGGCGACGCCGAACCCCGCACCACCGCCGTGCTGCTCGAAGTGCTGCAGGGCGAAGGCGGAATCCGCCCGTCCGACATCGCATACCTGCAGGAATTGCGCCGCCTGTGCACCGAGCGCGGCTGGCTGCTGATGATCGACGAAGTGCAGTCCGGCGTCGGCCGCACGGGCAAATGGTTCGCCCACCAGTGGGCCGGCATCCGCCCCGACGTCATGACACTGGCCAAGGGCCTGGCGGGCGGCGTCCCCATCGGGGCGATGCTCGCCGCCGGCCCCGCCGCCGGCGTCTTCACGCCGGGCAGCCACGGCACCACCTTTGGCGGCGGTCCGCTGGTGTGCGCGGCCGGCCTGGCGGTGCTGGACACCCTGGAATCCGAAAACCTGCTCGACAACGCCCACGCGGTGGGCAATCACTTGAAAGACCGCCTGGCCAGCGCGCTGGCAGGCACGCCCGGCGTCGCCGACATCCGCGGCCGCGGCCTGATGCTGGGCATCGAACTGTCCCGCCCCTGCGGCGTCCTTGCGTTGCGCGCCATGGAGGCCGGGCTGCTCATCAACGTCACGCGCGACCGCGTCATCCGCATGCTGCCGCCGCTGATCCTGACCCGCGAAGAGGCCGACCAGATCGTCGCCATCCTGGTTCCGCTCATCCAACAGTTCCTGGCCGAAAAACCATAATCAACGTCCCAGCCGGGCCACGAGCCTGGCCGGGCCCAATGACCTGCGACATCATCATGACTCCTCCCACGACTCAAAACGGCCCGCTGCGGCACTTTCTTCAGTTCAAGGACTTCTCGTCCGCCGAGATCGCCTACGTGCTGGACCGCGCACGCCTGATCAAGGAAAAGTTCAAGCGCTATGAACCCCATATGCCGCTGCACGACCGCACGCTGGCGATGGTGTTCGAAAAGGCCAGCACGCGCACCCGCGTGTCCTTCGAGGCCGGCATGTACCAGATGGGCGGCTCGGTCATCAACCTGACCTCCAACGATTCGCAGCTCGGCCGCTCCGAGCCCATCGAGGACACCGCGCGCGTCATTTCGCGCATGGTCGACATCGTCATGATCCGCACGTTCGAGCAGACCCGCATCGAGCGCTTCGCGTCGCATTCGCGCGTGCCCGTGATCAACGGCCTGACCAACGAATTCCACCCCTGCCAGATCCTGGCCGACATCTTCACCTACATCGAGCACCGCGGCCCCATCGCCGGCAAGACGGTCGCCTGGGTGGGCGACGCCAACAACATGGCCTATACGTGGCTGCACGCGGCCGAGATGCTGGGCTTCACGCTGCACGTGTCCACGCCGGCCGGCTACGAGCTCGAAGCCGCCCGCATCGGCACGCCTTCGGACAAGGTGCTGCGCCAGTTCAAGGACCCGATGCAAGCCTGCAAGGGCGCGCACCTGGTCACGACCGACGTCTGGACCAGCATGGGCTACGAAGCCGAAAACGAAGAGCGCCGCGCGGCCTTCGCCGACTGGTGCGTGGACGCCGAGATGATGGCCGCGGCCGATCCCCAAGCCGTCTTCATGCACTGCCTGCCCGCCCACCGCGGCGAAGAGGTCACGGGCGAAGTCATCGACGGCCCGCAAAGCGTGGTCTGGGACGAGGCCGAGAACCGCCTGCACGTCCAGAAGGCGCTGATGGAGTTCCTGCTGCTGGGCCAGGTGGACTGACCCTGCGGCACGCATGAAAAAGGGGCCTGGGCATCGCAAGATGCCCAGGCCCCTTCCTTATCGGCCGCCCATCCTAGCGCAGCGCCTGCTCCCAGGCGGCGATGGCGTCCACGACGGCTTGCGGCCGCTCGGGCACCAGCGCATGTCCCGCCCCGTCGATCACCACGACCGACACGCGCGCGCCGAATTCGTCCTTGATCTCGTTGCGGGTGGCTGGCGGCTTGAAGAGGTCCTGCCCGGCCTGCAGGTCCAGCAGCGGCACCCGGCCGCCGGACCACCAGTCCGACTGCCGCGTCGCGCGGCCCGCCAGGCGCTGGCTTTCGCTGACCTCGGGGTACCAGCCGTTCAGCCAGACCGCGGCGTCATGCCCCGGCGCAAAGAACGCGTACTGGATGGACTTCAGGCGTTCGGCGTCGGGAAGCGACAGATCCGCGCTGCGGTCCACGTGCTCGCTCAGTCCCTTGGGATATTGCTTGGCGGCCGCCGCCACGATCACGACGCCGCGGACGAGTTCGGGGTGGTCCACCCCCGTCGTGCGCGCCACCCAATTGCCGAAGGCGTGGCCCACCATCACCACGGGCTGGCGCGCCACGCTGCGAATCACGGCGGCCTGGTCCTCGGCCAGATCGTGCAGCGTAATGCCGGACATCGGGCCCGTGCTGCCGCCGATGCCGCGCGGCTGCGGGCGGATCACCCGATAGCCGGCCTGCGCGAAGCGCTGCGCCAGCTCGTCGAAGTCCTCGGCGCCGCGTCCCCGCGACGGCAGGAGCACCAGTGCCGGTCCCTGGCCCTGGTCCAGCACCTCGATGCTTGCGCCGTTGCCCACCAGCACATTGACGCGCCGGGGCGCGTCGGCCAATGCGGGCGCCGCGGCGGTGGCCATGGAAGCCAGTGCGACGCCGGCCAGTATTTTTCTGATCATGTTGCTCCTCCGTCCTTGCTGACTACAGGATCTTCCTGAACATCGTGCGC
Organism: Achromobacter spanius; assembly: GCF_039673305.1. Classification (GTDB taxonomy): domain Bacteria; phylum Pseudomonadota; class Gammaproteobacteria; order Burkholderiales; family Burkholderiaceae_B; genus Achromobacter; species Achromobacter spanius_F. The sequence continues at coordinate 150,863 of NZ_JBDJLJ010000006.1, read as the reverse complement.
CGCGTATTGCGGAACGACGGCCGCACGCGGCTGCTCCAGTCGGTCGCGCGAACGGCCAGCCACGGCGGGCTGCCGAAGGTCTCCTGCGTCTGCAGGTCATAGCAGGCCAGGTAGCGCGGCGACTCGTCGCGGCATTCGTAGCGCTGCGCGCGCACCGTCCCGGGCACCGACGCCAGTCCGGGCAGGTGCTCCTGGTCGTACCAGGCGTTCAGGTCGGCCTGCGCCTCGGGCAGCACGTCGGTTTCAACGATGTAGTGCCACGGCGCATCCTGTCCTGCGGAAGCCCCGGGCAGATCCAGCGTCCGATGCAGAAGCCGCGCATGGGCGCCCGGCACGAACTCGGCCAGCCGGGCCTGGATCTCGGGCAGCGCCTCGGCGCCTCGCACGTACACGTAGGTCTCGTCGGCTTCCAGCGCCGCGAAGGCGCTGAGCCGAGCACCCGCCAGGCCATCGGCCAGGCGCGCGGCCAGATCCCGGATGCGCGCCTCGTCGAAGCGTTCGCCCAGCGACACCAGCAAAATCGTTTCCTGCACAGCCATCTCCTTTCAATGCCCGACGCGCAGCGCCACCAGGAAGCGCGACACCATGTTGTAGGCGCCCACCGTAGCCGCCAATTCCACCAGCTGCGCGTCATCGTAGCGCTCGCGCAGCGGCGCGAATACCGCGTCCGGCACCTCGATGTCGCGCGTCATCGCATCGGTCAGGGCCAGGACGTCGGCCTCGCCCGGCGCCAACCCCGCGACCTGATCCGGCGCGGGATTGCCACGCAGGACATCGATCACTTCCTGCGGCATGCCGCCCGCCAGCGCATGCGGCACATGGGCCTCGAATTCATAGGGCGCGTTGTTCAAGGTGGCCACGCGCAGGATGATGAGTTCGCGCAGCCGCGGCGCCAGCGAGGTCTTCTGACGGATGGCGGTGAGCATGGCTTCCCACCCTTCGACCACGGCGGGACTGTTCAGCAGCACCTGGTACAGCGGAGAAATGCGGCCGCGGGCGGCGGCGATGCGCGCCTCCAGCACCGCAAGCTCCGGGCGCGTGCCCGGCACGACGGGTTCGACTCGGCTGGCGCTCATGATTACTCCGGACGGATGTTCTTGCGCTGGATCAGCGCGGTCCACTTCTCGCGGTCAGATGCGATCAGCGCGGCCAATTCCTGCGGCGTGCTGGGCGCGGCTTCGGCGCCGAACTTTTCCAGGCGGGCCCGGACGGCCTCGTTGCCCAGAGCGGCGCGCAAGGCCTGGTTCAGCTTGTCGACGGTGGCGGCGGGGGTCGCCGCGGGCGCCACGATGCCGTACCAGTTGTTGGACTCCACCCCGGCAATGCCCTGCTCGGCCAGCGTCTTCACATCCGGCAGCAAGGGATGGCGGGTCGGCGCGGCGATGCCCAGGGGCTTGAGCTTGCCGCCCTGGATATGGCCGATCAGGCCCGGCACGTCGCCGAAAAAGCCCGACACCTGATTGCCCATCACGTCATTGATGACCGGCGCCGCGCCCTTGTAGGGCACGTGCAGCACGTTGGCCTTGCTGGAATCGGCGAACATTTCCAGAGTCAGGTGCGGAATGCTGCCGATGCCCGACGAGCCGATCGCCACGGATTGCGAGGCCGCCTGGGACTTCTTGACGAAGTCCGCCGCATCGGTCGCGGGGTTCGACGGGTTCACCACGAACACGGTGGCGTTGTTCACGACGCGCGACACCGGCGCGAAGTCACGCGCGGGGTCGTAGGGCAGGTCCTTGTACAGCGCGGGACTGATGGCTACCGCGCCGACGCTGGTCAGGAACAGCACGGAACCGTCGGCGGGCGCCTTGGCCACGTAGGCGGCCGCGATGTTGCCATTGGCGCCGGCCTTGTTCTCGACGATGACGTTCTGCTTGAGCTCCTTGCCCAATTGCTCGGCCAGCACGCGGCCCACCAGGTCCACCGGGCCGCCCGGCGGAAAGGCGATGATCAGGCGCACGGGACCATCGGCGTGGGCCGCGCCCACGGCGGCCAGGCTCAGCACGGCGGCCGAGAAAATCTTCTTGAACATGGTGTCTCCTCGTTGGATGGAATGTTTTTGCGGATCGGGCCTCAGGGCCTTCTGACCGCGTCAATACCTGCTACTGAAATCCGTACAGCCGCGCCGGGTTGTCCACCAGCACGCGCTGGCGCAGCCCGGCATCGGGACACGCCTCAAAGAACGTGTCCACCAGTTCGCCATCGTCGGGCATGTCGCCCGCCACATTCGGATGCGGCCAGTCCGTGCCCCACAGGGTTCGGTCCGGCATCGCCTCGACCAGCGCGCGCACGAACGGAACGCCCTCCGCGAAGGGCCGCTTGCCCGACGCGATGCGGTCGATGCCGGACACCTTGACCCAGGCTTCGCGCACATCGGCCAGGCTGAGCAAGGCGCGCATCGCGGGCGAGTCCAGCCCGTCGGCCGCCTTCAGGCGCCCCATGTGGTCCACGACGAACGGCACCGGCAGCTTGAGCAGCCGCGGCAGCAGCTCGGGCAGCATCGCACCGTCCACGTGCAGGCACAGGTGCCATCCCAGCGGCGCGATCAGCGCGACCACATGGTCGAAGACCGACGGATCGGGCGCGCCGCCCAGGTGCGGCACGAAGTTGAATCGCGCCGCGCGCACGCCGCCCTCGTGCAGCGCCTTGACGCTGGCCGCGGTGGCGTCGGCGCCCAGCAGGCCCACGCCGCGGTAACGGCCGGCGCTTTGCGCCAGCGCATCCAGCAGCGCACGATGGTCCGACCCATGGCAATTGGCCTGCACCACGACAGCGCGCTCGATCCCCAGGTGCGCATGCAGCGCCGCCATTCGGGCATAGGGCGCGTCGGGCGGCGTGTAGGAACGCCCTTCGGCATAAGGGAAGACGTCGCCGGGTCCGAACACATGGCAATGGGCGTCGCAGGCGCCCGGCGGCAGCGCATGGCGGGGACGGGAGGGCGACGCAAGCGGGGGACGGCAATCGGACACGGCGGCTTCCTGCATGGAAAGCGCCATGGTCGCGGATTGCCGGATGCCTAACAATGCTATATCTTATATTTCAGATATAGATAAATTAAATATCCGATGGATCTGAAGCAAATCGAGTACTTCGTGCGCGTGGCCGAACGGCGCAGCTTCTCGCGCGCAGCGGAAATGCTCGACGTGGCGCAACCCACCCTCAGCCGGCAGGTCCGGCTGCTGGAACTGGAGCTTGGCCAGCACCTGCTCTACCGCAACGGCCGTGGCGCCGAGCCCACCGAGGCGGGCCTGCGCTTCCTGGAACACGCCCGTGCGCTGCTGACCCTGGCCGAACGCGCCAAGGAAGACCTGCAGACCCTGCGGGAGACGCCCACCGGCAAGGTGGTGGTCGGCCTGCCGCCGCGCATCGCCCGCGTGCTCACGCCCCCGCTTGTGCAGGCGTTCCGCCGCCGCTTCCCCGACGCCTCCATCGCCGTCGCCGAAGGCCTGAGCGCGCAGGTGCGCGAATGGCTGCTCGCGGGCAGGGTGGACCTGGCCCTGCTTTACGATCCCGCCCCCTCGCCACAACTGGCCTACGAATCGCTGTTCCGCGAAGACCTGGTCCTGGCGGCCGCCGCCGGCCATCAGCCGCCCCTGCCCGCCCGCGTGCCGGTCGCGCGCCTGGGCGACTACCCGCTGGTGCTGCCCAGCCTGCCCAACGCCATCCGGACCCTGGTCGAAAGCGTCTGCCGCGCGCAGGGCGTGCGGCTGAAGGTCGCGGCCGAGGTCGACGCCGTCCAGACCATCGTGGAACTGGCCGCCCAGGGCGACGCGTACGCCATCCTGCCCCGCTCGGCCGCACGCGGCCCCGCCGCCGAGCATGAACTGTCCCTGTGCGACATCGGCTCGCCCACGATCACCAACAACCTGGTATTGGCCAGCGCCCGGCACCGCCCCGCCACCCGGCTGGCCACGGCCACGGCCCAGCTCATCCGCGGACTGCGACTGGCCGAACTCTTCGCCCCGCGCGGGCAGCCCCCCTCAAAAGAGTTAAAATAACGGGCTACTTTTCTTGTTTGGCGGCTCGTTGCTGTCAAAGTCCTGTTGGCGTCTCACCTCAAACAATGACCACTATCCTCCCGAACCTGCCCACCGGCCAGAAAGTCGGCATCGCCTTTTCCGGCGGCCTGGACACCAGCGCGGCGCTCCTGTGGATGCGCAACAACGGCGCCATCCCCTACGCCTACACCGCCAACCTGGGCCAGCCCGACGAATCCGACTACGACGAGATCCCCCGCAAGGCCATGGCCTACGGCGCCGAGAACGCCCGCCTGATCGACTGCCGCGCGCAACTGGTGGCCGAAGGCATCGCCGCCCTGCAATCGGGCGCGTTCCACATCTCGACCGCCGGCATCACGTACTTCAACACGACGCCCATCGGCCGCGCCGTCACCGGCACGATGCTGGTGGCCGCCATGAAGGAAGACAACGTCAACATCTGGGGCGACGGCAGCACCTTCAAGGGCAACGACATCGAGCGCTTCTACCGCTACGGCCTGCTCACCAACCCGGAACTCAAGATCTACAAGCCCTGGCTGGACCAGCGCTTCATCGACGAACTGGGCGGCCGTTCGGAAATGTCCGAATACATGCGCCAGGCCGGCTTCGACTACAAGATGTCGGCTGAAAAGGCCTACTCCACCGACTCGAACCTGCTGGGCGCCACCCACGAAGCCAAGGACCTGGAACAGCTGAATTCCGGCATCCGCATCGTCAAGCCCATCATGGGCGTGGCGTTCTGGCGCGACGACGTCGCCGTCAAGGCCGAGGAAGTCACGGTCCGCTTCGAAGAAGGCCAGCCCGTCGCCCTGAACGGCGTCGAATACGCCGACCCCGTCGAACTGCTGCTCGAAGCCAACCGCATCGGCGGCCGCCACGGCCTGGGCATGAGCGACCAGATCGAAAACCGCATCATCGAAGCCAAGAGCCGCGGCATCTATGAAGCCCCGGGCCTGGCCCTGCTCTTCATCGCCTACGAACGCCTGGTCACCGGCATCCACAACGAAGACACCATCGAGCAGTACCGCGAAAACGGCCGCAAGCTGGGCCGCCTGCTGTACCAGGGCCGCTGGTTCGACCCGCAAGCCATCATGCTGCGCGAAACCGCCCAGCGCTGGGTTGCCCGCGCCATCACCGGCGAAGTCACCATCGAACTGCGCCGCGGCAACGACTATTCGCTGCTGAACACCGTGTCGCCCAACCTGACGTACGCGCCCGAGCGCCTGTCCATGGAGAAGGTCGAAAACGCGCCCTTCACGCCGGCAGACCGCATCGGCCAGCTCACCATGCGCAACCTCGACATCGTCGACACCCGCGAAAAGCTGTTCACGTACGTCAAGACCGGCCTGCTCGCCTCCAGCGGCACCTCGCTGCCCCAGCTCAAGGACGAAGCCAAGAAGAAGTAATTCTTCCCGGCCAGCAAAAAACCCTCGGATCGCTCCGAGGGTTTTTTTCGTCCTGCAGTTCGGCTACAGCTCGACCTGCATCCCCATTTCCACGACGCGGTTGGCCGGAATCTTGAAGAACTTCGTGCTGCGCGTCGAGTTGCGCGCCATGAACGAAAACACCGCGCGCCGCCACCGCGAGATGGCCGGCTTCTTGGCCGCCACCACGGTCTGCCGCGACAGGAAGAACGACGTGCGCATCGGCTCAAGGTCCAGTTCCGGATAGGCCTCGGCCACCAGCCGCAGCGCCTCCGGCACGTCCGGATCCTCCTTGAAACCGTAGTTGACGGTCGCCGTCCAGCTCGACGCGCTGAGCTTGCGCACCTCGAACCGCTCTTCGGCCGAGACATACGGCACGTCCGCCACCAGGATCGTCAGGAACAGCACGTGGTCGTGCAGCACCTTGTTGTGCTTGAGGTTATGCAGCAGCGCAGGGGGCACGTTGCCCGAGTTCATCGTCATGAAGATGGCCGTGCCCGGCACGCGCGAAGGCGGGTATTCCTCGAGCTGCTCCATGAATTCCTTGAGCGGCTGGCGGTCGCGCTGCTGCATGTCCGACAGCAGGCGCCGGCCGCGGCGCCACGTCATCATCAACGTGAACACCACGATCGCCACCGCCAGGGGCAGCCAGCCGCCTTCGTGAATCTTGAAGACGTTGGCCGAAAACAGCAGCACGTCCAGCAGCAGCAACAGGCCCAGCACCAGGAACCACATCATGCGCTTGATGCCGGTGCTGCCGCGCGGGAGCACCGCGAACGCCAGCACCGAGGTCGTGAGCATGGTGCCCGTGACCGCGAAGCCGTAGGCCGCGGCCAGGTTGTCCGAATTGCGGAACCACAGCACCAGGATCAGCACCGCGCAAAGCAGCAGCGCATTGACCTGGGGCAGATAGATCTGGCCCTTTTCGACCGCCGACGTATGCAGGATCTGCATGCGCGGCCAGAAGCCCAGCTGCACCGCCTGGCGCGTCACCGAATACGCGCCCGAAATCACGGCCTGGGACGCGACAATGGTGGCGATGGTGGCCAGCGCGACCAGCGGCGCGAGCCCCCATTCGGGAGCCATCAGGAAAAAGGGATTGCGGATCGCGGTGGGATCGCGCAGCAGCAACGCGCCCTGGCCGAAATAGCACAGCGTCAGCGCCGGAAGCACCATGCTGAACCAGGCCCGGCGGATCGCCGGACGGCCAAAGTGGCCCATGTCGGCATAAAGCGCCTCGGCGCCGGTCAGCGCCAGCACCACGGCGCCAAGCAGCACGAAGCTGATCCACGGGGCTTCGACGATGAAGCGCAGCCCCCAAATCGGGTTCAGCGCGGCAAGCACCTCGGGGGTCTGCCAGATCTGCCAGCCGCCCAGGGCCGCCAGTGTCGCGAACCACAGAAACATCACGGGGCCGAACAGCTTGCCCATCGTCGCCGTGCCGTGCGACTGGATCGCAAACAGTGCGATCAGCACGACCAGCGCGATCGGCACCACCCAACGGTCCAGCGTATGCGAAACGATGCCGATGCCCTCCAGCGCCGACAACACGGAAATAGCCGGCGTGATCATGCTGTCGCCGTAGAACAGCGCCGCGCCGAATATGCCCAGCACGATCAGCACCCAGCGCAGCTTGCCTTCGCGCGCGCGCACCGCCAGCTCCAGCAGCGCCAGCGTGCCGCCCTCGCCGCGGTTGTCCGCGCGCAGCACCAGGGTGACGTATTTCAGGGACACCACCACCATCAGCATCCAGAACAGGATCGAGAGCACGCCCAGCAGGTGGGCCGGCTCCAGGTCGGTGTGCACGCTGAGCCCGGTCAGGCACGCGCGCAACGTATACAGGGGGCTGGTGCCGATATCGCCGTACACCACCCCCAGGGCGCCCAGGATCAGGGCGGCCCGCGACGAAGGCGCGTGCATGCCGCCCGCGGGGCTTGCGGACGAGGAAGGAGCGCTGACAGTGCCTTGGCTCATGATGCGGGTTCTTGACGAGTGAGTTGAGCCCCTTTGCGGGGGCCGGGGAACACGACGGACAGCCGCGTCCCGGAGAAGTCGGGGCGGCTGGTGAGCTTCCACCAGGCGCCATGCGCGTGCGCGATTTCGCGCACGATGGCCAGCCCAAGGCCGGAACCGCCCGCCGTCGCGGTGGGCGACCGGTAGAACGCTTCAAAGACGCGGTCGCGCTCTTCGGAAGGAATGCCCGGCCCGTCGTCCTCTACCGTCAGCGACGGGGGATTGGCGCCCACGATCAGCGTGATGCGTCCCGTGAGATTGCCGTAGCGCAAGGCGTTGTCGATCAGGTTGCCCAGCAGCTCCGCCAGCAACAGGGGATCCGCATCGATCCAGATGGGCGTCTCGGGCGCAACCAGGTCCAGCTCGTAGTGGGCCTCGCGCACGCGCGGAAACCATTCGGCGCCGTGCACCCGCACCCATTCGCACAGGTCGATGCGCACAAAGCTGTCCTGCGGACGGGCATTGGGGTCGGCGCGCGCCAGCACCAGCAACTGCTGGCCCAGCCGGATCATGCGGTCGCTGACCGCCTTGATGCGCTCGGCGCGGGCCCGGACATCGTCGGGCAAGGGACGAGCCAGCATCAGCTCGGATTCCAGGCGCAGGCCGGACAACGGCGTGCGCAACTGGTGCGCCGCGTGGCCGATGAAGCGCCGTTGCGCGGCGAGCGAAGCGTCGAGCCGCAGCAGCAGGTCATTGGTGTGGGTCACCAGCGGTTCGATTTCCACCGGCACGCCGGCCACTTCCAGCGGCTGCATGTCGTCGATGGAGCGCTGGCGGATTTCCTCGGACAGATGGTTCACCGAACGCAGGCCCGACCGCACGCCTTGCATCACCACCCAGGTGAAGAGCGCGATCAGCGCCACCTGCCCCACCACCATCAGCCAGAAGAAATCTTCCAGCATCCAGAGCGACATGTCGATCTTGTGCGTGATGACCCAGGTGGCCGCAAGATCCAGCAGGACGAGCAGCAGGATCGGCGGCATCAGTCGGATGACCAGATGCCGCGCAAGCGAACGGGAGGGAAGCATGGGGCGCGCAGCCGGGGACGGGTGAGGTGTGCGTTCCTGCGTCATGCCGCGTGGCCCTCGATTAGGCGGGGGGATATGCGAGGCCGGCGTACGCCGGCCACAGCCGGCGCGTCAGGCCGCTTCCACATCCAGCATGTAGCCGAAGCCGCGCACCGTCTGGATGCTGGCGCCCGTGCCTTCCAGGCGCTTGCGCAAGCGGTACACGTAGACTTCGACAGCGTTTTCGCTGAAATCCGCATCCCAGGCGGACAGCGAATTCACGATCTGGCGCTTGGTCACGACGCGGCCCACGCGGGCCATCAGCATTTCCAGCACGGAGAGTTCGCGCACGGACAGCGACAGGCGCTGGCCGTTGGCGCGGACCTCGCGGCCGACCGTGTCAAACACCAGGGGCCCCACTTCGATGAGGGGCTGCGCCTGGCCTGCGCGGCGGCGGCCAAAGGCGCGCACGCGGGCGGCCAGCTCGGGCAGTTCGAAAGGCTTGGTGACGTAGTCGTCCGCCCCGGCGTCCAGACCGGCGACGCGGTCTTCGATGCCATCGCGGGCGGTGAGGATCAGCACGGGAACCTGGTTTCCGTCCTGGCGCAATTGGCGCAGCACGTCCAGGCCGCTCATGCCGGGCAGGTTGAGGTCGAGCAGCATGAGGTCATACGGCTGGCCTGCCAGGGCGCCCAGGACACGGTCGCCATCAGTCAGCCAGTCGACCGCATAACCCTGGTCGGCCAGGAATTCCTGGAGCGCATGGCCCAGGGTGGTGTCGTCTTCGATTACCAGAACTCGCATGCCGCGATTCTAGCGCGATCCAAAAAAAAAGGGGCGCGAAATGCGCCCCCTTCCCAGGAATCGTTCACCCGCCGGACGGTGCCGGCGCCGGCGCACCGCCAGCCGGCGCACCGGCTGCGGGAGCGCCGCTCGACGGCGGCGTCGTGACGAAACCGATGCGCGTCATGCCCGAACGGCGAGCCGAGGCCATGACCTTGGCCAACGTTTCGTAGCGGGTGTTCTGGTCGGCGCGGATGCGGATCTCGGGCTGCGGCTTGGTGCCGGCGATCGACTTGAAGCGATTGGGCAGGTCATCGATGTTGACCGGCTTCTCGTCCCAGAACAGCGCGCCGCTGGCGTCGATGGCCAGGTCGACCGTCTTGGGCTCTTCCTCGATCTGCTCAGCGGCCACCTGGGGCATGTTGATCTTGATCGAATGCGCAAGCAGCGGCGCCGTGATGATGAAGATCACCAGCAGCACCAGCATGACGTCGATCAGGGGCACCATGTTGATCTCGGAAACCGCATGGCTCCCGGATCCCTTGCCCTCAAAGCTGCCAAAGGCCATTATTCGCTCCCGCGTTGGGCCGCGGCGCCATTCTGGCGGCGCAGCGCGCGTACCTTGCCGTCGGACAGCGCAACTTGCTGGCCGGTGGTCAGGAACGCAAACAGGTCATGCGCAAAGGCGTCCAGGCGCGACAGGAACACGCGGTTGTTGCGCACGAAAGTGTTATACGCCAGCACCGCGGGAATTGCCACCGCAAGGCCCAGGCCCGTCATAATCAGCGCCTCGCCCACCGGGCCGGCGATGCGGTTGATGGTCACGCCATCGGACAGGCCGATGCCGACCAGCGCGTGGTACACGCCCCACACCGTGCCGAACAGGCCCACGAACGGCGCCGTCGAGCCCACCGAAGCCAGCACGGTCAGGCCGTTTTCGAGCTTCGCGGTTTCTTCGTCGATCACCTTGCGCATGGTGCGCGTGACAAAGTCGGAATTGCTGCCGGACTCTTCCAGCTTGGTCGCGCCGAACTTGTTGTGGTGCGCCTGCGCGTGCATCGCATGGCTGGCCAGGTGCGAGAAAGGATCGCGCGCGCCGTGCGTGTTGATTTCGTGTTCGACCTGCTCCAGCGAGCTGGCGTTCCAGAACTTGTTCAGGAAGTCGGCCGAGCGCTTGCGCATGCTGACGTTGCTGGCGACCTTGACCAGGATCAGGTACCAGGTCACCAGCGACATCAGGATCAGGATGATGAACAGGCTCTTGCCCACGAAATCGCTCTGGGCGACGAAGTGCAGGAAGCCCATGTCCGGCACGGCAGCCGGGGCCGGAGCGGCGGGCAGCGCGGCGGCGGCGCTGTGCAGCGCGTCGGCCGATTGCTGGACGGCGCCGGCGGCTTGCTGGGCGACGTCGCCGGCGGTCGTGGCGGCGTGTTGGGCTGCGGGCGCGGCGGCGGCTGCGGCGGGCGCAGCGGCTGCAGCCGGCGCAGCCGGGCTGGTGGTCGCCTGCGCCACCAGGGTGGCGCTATGCAGTGCGTTGGACATCTCAGTTCCTCATTACGAAATCGAACGGAATTTTGGCTTTGGCGGGATAAGCCACGCCATTACGGGTATACGGCTTGAAACGACCTTTGCGGGCGGCGGCCAGCGCCGACTCGTCCAGACGCGGAAACCCCGACGAAGCGTCGATGGTGGCGCGTTCGACCAGCCCCTGGGTGTTGATCTCCACCAGGACCACGACCCGGCCCTCTTCCCGCATGCGTCGCGACGCCATCGGGTAGTTCGGCATGGGACGCGCGCCCTGGAATTCGATGCTGGAAACCAGCACGGGCTGATCGGGCGGCGGACCTTGCTGCGGCCCCTGCGGCGCCTGCGTGCCTTCCGGCGCGCCGCTGGGCGGCGTCTGCTGGGGAGGCGTTTCCGGCTTCGGCTCGGGCTTGACGTCCTGCTTGGGCTGGGGCTTCGGCTTGGGCTTGGGTTTCGGAGGCGGCGGCTTGGGCGCCGGCATCGGCGGTTTCTCGACCACGGGCTCGGGTTCGGGTTCCGGCTCGGGCTTCAATTCGGGTTCGGGCTCGGGTTCAGGTTCGGGCTCGATCTCGGGTTGCGGCTCGGGCGGCGTCTCGGTCACCGGCTGCGGCACTTCGGGGGTGGGTTCGGCTTTGGCGATCTGGGGGATGGGGGCATCCACCACACTCACCATGATTGCCTCGGGTTCCTCCAATTCAGGACGACTTTCCGGCGCCATGAAGATGGCGCCGATCACCGCCGCATGAAGCGCGACGACCGCCAGGCCAGCGCCTGCGCGTATACCAAAAGAAGACCGCGAAGAAGAATTCCAACCGGGTTGAAGACTAGGCATGAATCAGCCAGGGAGCATTGACTTATCCGGCCTGCCAGGGGCGCGGCGCGCACAGATGATGGCGCCGGCTGGCCGGTACAAGCCCAACATAGTATCTTAAATGCGAATGATTCGCACGTTGTATTTCGTCTGGGACAACGCCACAATACTGACCGGAATCAATGCGGGGCCGATAACGCGCCGAAAAAAACAGGTCCGAAGCCGGGGCAAATGCCATCCCTGCCGTCGCGCCTTGCTTTCCGGGGACGCCGGAAAACAAAAAACCCGCCACGGCGACGTGTGCGGGTTTTGCGGAAAATCGAGCATTGCTTTTGGTGGGTGCTACAGGGGTCGAACCTGTGACCTACGCCGTGTAAAGGCGCCGCTCTACCAACTGAGCTAAGCACCCTTTCGGTGCAGTTGCAGGACGAAAATTCGTGCCAGGCAACTGCCAATCGGGATACTCAAAAGCAATACGCGGGCCGGAGTATACCGGACCGCGTACTTGTGGGCAAATCGCAGAGGGCCGCGCCGTGCGATCAGCCTGCCGTCTATTAGTTGACGGCGTCCTTCAGGGCCTTGCCCGGACGGAACTTCGGCACCTTGGCCTTTTTGATCTTGATGGTTTCGCCGGTGCGCGGGTTACGGCCAGTGCGCGCGGCACGAGCCGACACGGCAAACGTGCCGAAACCAACCAGCGTGACCGTACCGCCCTTCTTCAGCGTGGTCTTCACGGCACCGATCAGGGCGTCGAGCGAACGGCCGGCAGCAGCCTTGGAGATATCGGCCTTGCTGGCGATATGATCGATGAGTTCGGTTTTGTTCATGCAGGTATACCCCTCACAAGGTGTGGAGTCTGCCGGGAGCGCAGTTCATGGCCGTCATGATTGGATGCCACAAATGGACGCAAGACCAGGCAAACGACGAACAGACAGTGGATAAACTTTTTTCTTGCGCTGCAAAGCACAACTTTTAAACTGCTGCGCCGCTTAGGATTCAAGGGCGTATTGCCCTCAAACCGTCAGCGACGCAGACGTGTATTAGGCCTTGGCGTAGAGCGGCTGTCAAGCGAAAACCTGACCGCAACCCGCGTCAATACTAGCTTTTAGGCGTTTTCGCAATAAACACAAACGCGAATTTAGGGATTTGCGCGACACCCCGGAAAAACGCTTTAGGCTTCATCAAACGTCTGCCCATCGACGCAGCAGGTTGTGATAAATGCCGGTCAATTGAACGATCGACGCATGCCCCGCCACATCCTGGTTCAGGCGCTGTATGGCCACGTCCATGTCCAGAAGCAGCGCCCGCTGGCTGTCCTCGCGAACCAGGCTCTGCATCCAGAAGAAAGCGCTGACGCGCGCGCCGCGCGTCACCGGATTGACCTTGTGCAGGCTGGTTCCGGGATACAGCACCATATGCCCCGCGGGCAGCTTCACCGTGCGCGGGCCGTATGTGTCGTCAATGACGAGTTCTCCGCCGTCGTAGGAATCCGGATCCGAGAAGAACAGCGTGGCGGACAAGTCCGTACGCACGCGCTCGGCCGTGCCGGTGATGCCGCGCACGGCATTGTCCACGTGATAGCCGAAGGCCTCGCCGCCTTCGTAGCGGTTGAACAGCGGCGGAAAGATCTTGCGCGGCAAAGCGGCCGACATGAACAGGTTGTTGCCCGCCAGGCGCTGCAGGATCAGCGCGCCGATCTCTTGCGCAAGGGGGTGTTGCTCGGGCAACTGCCGATTGCGCTTGACCTCGGCCGACTGATAGCCCGCCGTGACTTTGCCGTCGACCCAGTCGGCGGCGTCGAGCCGGCTTCGGATATCCGCCGCCTCTTGCGGCGTAAACACTTCTGCGATCTGTATGAGCATGGGTTCCTACCCCGGTTGCGAGCCCGGCGCGTTCAATGCCGGATCAGCGCCTGCCGCATTATCCCTTCAGGCATCCGTTGAGCGCCTGATCGAAATCAAACAGCAAATCGGCCTCGTCCTCGATGCCCACCGACACCCGGATCAGGCTGTCCGCGATGCCCATCTGCTGGCGGCGCTCGGCGCCCATCTCGTAGTAGATGGTGTGGGCCGCGGGCAGCGCCAGGCTGCGGGTATCGCCAAGGTGGGTCGCCATCAGGACGACGCGCAGGCGATTGAGGAAATCGAAGCAATCGACGCCGTCGGCCAGCTCCACGCCGAGCAGGCCGCCGAAGCGCGAACCGAACAGCGCCGCCGCGCGCGCATGCTGCGGATGGCTGGCGAGGCCGGGATAGTGCACCTTGGCCACGCCCGGATGCTCTTCCAGGAAGCGTGCCAGCGCCAGCGCGTTCGCGCAGTGCTTGGCCATGCGCAGGGCCAGGGTCTCGGCGCCCACCGCGATGCGGTGCGCCGGCTCGGCGGCGAGCGTGCCGCCCATATCGCGCAACCCCTTCTTCTTGATCTGGGTCAGCCCCCAGCCCGTGGACGGGCCCTTGCGATAGGCTTCATAGATGTTGTCGTTGCCGGCCCAGTCATACAGACCAGTATCCGTCACGGCGCCGCCCAGCGCGTTGCCGTGCCCGCCGATGTACTTGGACAGCGAATTCATCACGAGCGACGCACCCACCGATGCGGGCCGGAACATCCAGGGCGAGGTCAGCGTGTTGTCCACGACATAGACCAGCCCCTTCTCGCGGCAGATCTCGCCGATGACGGCCAGGTCGGCAACCTGCGTACCCGGGTTGGCGATGGTTTCGGTAAAGACCATGCGCGTGTTGGGCTGGATCGCCGCACGCACCTGCGACGAATCCGTCGCGTCCACGAAGGTGATCTCGACGCCCAGTTCCTGCAGCGTGCCGAACAGGCTGTTCGTGTTGCCGAACACGAACTGGCTGGACACCAGGTGGTCGCCGTGGCGCAGCAGCGTGGTGAAGATGGCTGCCAGCGCGGCCATGCCGGTCGAGAAACTGACCGTCCCCTTGCCGCCTTCCATCTGGCTGATCTTGGCTTCGAGCGCGGTCGTCGTGGGCGTGCCCTGGCGCGCGTACGTGAAGCCCGCCTTGCCCTGGAAAACGGCGGCCAGTTCGCGCGCGTCTTCGTAGGCGAACTCGGACGACGGATGCATCGGCTTGTGCACCGCTCCGTGCTCGACGGATTGATTGCGGTCGGAATGGAGGATCGTGGTGGTAAAGCCGTTCTGGTGCATGATGGGCTGACGCGAAAAGAAGGGTGTCGACAAATAAGGATGGATTACGACTGGCGCTGGCGCACGGTCTCGTACAGGCAGACGGCGCTGGCCACGCTGACGTTCAGGCTTTCCACCGAGCCCAGCATGGGAATGTTCACCAACTGGTCGCAGGTCTCTCGGGTAAGGCGGCGCATGCCCTCGCCTTCGGCGCCCATGACCCACGCCATGGGCTGGCGCGCGTCGATCTGGTGCATGCTGCCGGTGGCCTCATCGTCGGTGCCGACCAGCCACACGCCGCGATCCTTCAGGCTGCGCATGGTGCGGGCAAGGTTGGTCACCATCAGGTAGGGAACGGTATCCGCCGCGCCGCAGGCGACGCGCTGGACCGTGGCGTTCAAGCCGACTGCCCGGTCCCTGGGCGCGATCACGGCGTGCACGCCCGCGGCATCCGCGGTGCGCAGGCAGGCGCCCAGATTGTGGGGATCGGTCACGCCGTCGAGAATCAGCAGCAGCGGCGGGCCCTCGACCACGTCGAGCACTTCGTCGACATCAACCGCAAGCTGGCGCTCGTCGGCCAGCGCCACGACGCCCTGATGGCGAGTGCCACGCGACAGGCCGTCCAGACGCTCCATGGGCACCGGATGCAGGCGACAACCCGCCTTTTCAGCCTGCTCGATGAATGTCTGCATGCGCTTGTCGCGGCGCGAGGCCTCGACATAGATTTCCTTGATCGACTCGGGCGCGTGGCGCAGCCGCGCGACAACCGCGTGAAACCCGGCCAGAACTTGGGTCGACGCCATAAAACAGTACCTTTAGATAAACGAATACCCGCCCCGGAGCGGGGCGGGCCACCGGACCAGGCCGGACATAACCGCAATGTTACCCCTTAAGGCCAGGCCGCCAAACGACGGCCTGGACATAAGGAGCCGGAATCGCGCCCGTCAGTGGCGCTTGCGGGTGGCCTTTTTGGCGGGCGCGGCGCGCTGGGCGGTCTTGGGAGGCTTGCCGGCCTTCTTGGCCTCGGCGCGCCTTTCCTTGGCGGTCTGCCCCTTCAGGGCGGCGGGCTTGGGCGCCGCCGCCTTCTTCACGCGGCGCGCCGGTTCATCGGACCCGCGCGCGGCGGCCTTGCGCAATGCATCGAAGCTGGTGCCCTGCACCAGGCGGAATTCGATGCGCCGCGCCTCCAGGTCCACGCGGGAGACCTGCACCTGCACCTTGTCGGTAAGGCGATAACGCATGCCCGTGCGCTCGCCGCGCAGTTCGTGCAGGGCGTCGTTGAACTGGAAGTATTCGCCGCCCAGCTCGGAGACGTGCACCAGGCCCTCAACGTGCAGCGTGTCGAGCGTGACGAAGATACCGAAACTGGCCACGCCGGTGACCGTGCCGCTGAAGTCTTCGCCCACGCGTTCCTTGACGAACCAGCACTTGAGCCAGGCCTCGACGTCGCGCGAGGCCTCGTCCGCGCGCCGTTCGCTGGCGGACAGCACCAGGCCCATCTTTTCCCAGATGGCGTGCTCATGTTCGCGCTGCGTGCGGCCGATGACCACGGCATGGTCGTCCAGGCTGGGCACGTACCGCTGGCCCGCCAGCAGGGCCTTGATCACGCGGTGCGTGAGCAGGTCCGGATAGCGGCGGATCGGCGACGTGAAGTGGCTGTAGCCGGGATAGGACAGGCCGAAGTGGCCCATGTTGTCCGGACTGTAGACAGCCTGCTGCATGGAGCGCAGGCACATGGTCTGCAGCAGCTGGTAATCGGGGCGCCCCCGCACGGAATCGAGGAAATCGCCGTAATCCTTGGCGGTGGGCGTCTCGCCTCCGCCGAGCGACAGGCCCATCGTGCGCAGGAACTCGCGCAGCGATTGCAGGCGTTCCGGCGTCGGGCCTTCGTGGATGCGGTACAGGCCGGGATGCTTGCTGCGCGTCATGAAGTCGGCCGCGCACGTATTGGCGGCCAGCATGCATTCTTCGATCAGCTTGTGGGCGTCATTGCGAACGGACGGCACGATCTGCTCGATGCGCCCAAGCTCATTGCAGACGATCTTGGTTTCGACCGTGTCGAAGTCGATGGCGCCGCGCTTCTTGCGTCCTTGCGACAGCACCTGGAAAAGTTCGTAAAGGTGCTGGACCTGGGGCATCACGCTGCGCATCGCGTGCGCGGCCGGCCCGCCAGGCTGCTGCAGGGCGGCCCAGATGTTGGTGTAGGTCGTGCGGGCATGCGAATGCATGACCGCGTTATAGAACTGGTAGGCCGTGACCGTGCCGGCCTTGGCGCCGGAGGCCGGGATGACCATGTCGCACACCAGGACCAGGCGGTCGACATCCGGATTCAGCGAACACAGGCCGTTGGACAGCGACTCGGGCAGCATCGGGATGACCCGGCGCGGAAAGTACACGCTGGTGCCGCGCTCGATCGCGTCGTCGTCCAGCGCATCGCCCGGACGCACGTAATGGCTGACGTCGGCAATGGCCACCAGCAGGCGCCAGCCGGGACGCTTGCGCTGGCCCGCGCCCAATTCGACGGGTTCGCAATACACCGCGTCGTCGAAGTCGCGCGCGTCTTCGCCGTCGATCGTGATGAGCGGCACGTCGCGCAGGTCGACGCGGTCTTTCAGGTCGGACTTCCTGACGGAGTCCGGCAGGCGGGCGGCCTGCTTGAGGGCGCCTTCCGTGAAATCGACCGGCACGTCGAACTTGCGCACCGCGATCTCGATTTCCATGCCGGGATCGTCGATTTCGCCCAGAACCTCGGCCACGCGGCCCAGCGGCTGCGTGTGGCGCGTGGGCTGCGCCATGATTTCCACCGCGACCACCTGCCCGTGCTGGGCGCCATTGGTATCGCTGGGCGGAATCAGGATGTCGTGCTTGATGCGCTGGTCTTCGGGCACGACGATGGACAGGCCGTGCTCATGCAGGAAGCGCCCCACCAGCTTGTTGGTGCGGCGTTCGATGACTTCGACGATGGTGCCTTCGGGCTTGCCGCGGTACTCGCCCGACGGCTTGACCAGCACGCGGTCGCCGTGCAGCACCTTGAGCATTTCGCGCGGCGACAGGAACAGATCGGGGCCGCCGTCATCGCGCAGCAGAAAGCCGAAGCCGTCGCGGTGGCCCAGGACCTTGCCCGCGATGAAGTCGAGTTTGGTGGCCAGCAGCAGCACGCCCTTGCGGTTGGGCATCAGTTGCCCATCGCGCTCCATGGCGCCCAGGCGGCGCTCGAAGCCCACCATCGTCGCCGGGCGCTCGATGCCCATGCGCTCAGCCAGTTCCACAGGAGACAACGGCGAACCGGCGGCGCGCAGCGCTGTCAGGATGGCTTCACGGGACGGAACGTCGGGATCGAAGTCCGGCGGCGCTTCGGGCAAGGGTGTTGATCTGTTGTTATTCGACTCGTTATTCGATCGTTTTGCCAAAGCTAAAATTTCCGTATATAATGCGCAGCTTCTGTGGTTCGCCCAAGGCTGAACACTGAAGCAGAAATGGTCAGAAGGATGGTCAAAAGGTTAGTCAAGAGGTTGATCAGGTGGTTTGAAAGACTGGATTGAAAAATCCGGGGGCTCAAAACCTTAACTGAAAAACCGATTGTAAAACCAACTGCAAGCTGGCGCATGGTTTAGTTCAACAGTTTAGTTAAATATGTTGAACCGGACGATGCAACTGGCGGCAGCGTAGCACATAGTTCTGACAGTATCTTTCAGTGCCCAGGTGGCGGAATTGGTAGACGCGCACGGTTCAGGTCCGTGTGCCGCAAGGTGTGGAGGTTCGAGTCCTCTCCTGGGCACCACGGAATTCAAATCAAGGCAATTTGAATTGGCTTGATGATTAAAGCAGCTGAAAATTCAGCGAGAAAGCCCCGGAAATCAAATGATTTTCGGGGCTTTTGCTTTGCGCGCCTGGTGTATGCGTTGAAAGCGGTGGCATTGAAAGCGGTGGCATTGAAAACAGCGACATCGGGAACAACGCATTTGAATTGGGGCGGCGCACCGCCCCACCCGCTCAGCGCCACGGAACCTTGCGGTTCAAATGATGGCGCGCGTAAAGATCCGCGCCCATTCCATCGATCTGCCCGTCGATCAGCGCTTCGAAAGGATTGAGCAACGCGTCGAAATTGCGCGGGGCCTCGATGGCGTTGAGCGCGTGCGTGACGGCCTCGATGGTGGACAGCGCGCCCGGCACGTCCGCGTGGCGCACGCGGTAGCGGGTGGACAGGCCGGCGGGCAGCATCACGCGAGGCAACGCGGCAAGCGCCGGATTGATGTGCAGCAGCTTGCGCGCATGCCCCCAGGTTCCGTCCGGAACGATCAACCGGATGGGCATGCCCAGGTCCTTCCCGTAGCCCGGCGTCAGCACCTCGGCGCCATCGCCGGGAAACAGCAGGCGCGGCAGATGGCCGGCCTCGGCCCAATCTTCTTCAGAAAAATATTCTCCCACCACGCGGCGCGCGCCGGCCAGGCCGAGCACGGCAAGCCTGGCGGTGTTCAGGGCATGGCGCGCTTCGCTCGGATGCTGTAGCACCACCACGCGAGTGCGGCAAGACAGCGAAGGAATCAGGGCGCACAGGCAGTGCGATCGAGGGCGCAGGCAGCGCGTACAGAGGGTGCGGGACATGGCCGACACTATATCGAAAGCGTCCCAAACAAAAAAAACCCAAAAAAAGTGAAAAAAAAGCAGAACGACTTGCACACTTCAAAAAAAGTATGCATAATCTCGTTCCTCTGCTGCTGAACACGAAACGACGCGAAAGCGAAGCAAATGTGAAGCAACAGCGCCCAGGTGGCGGAATTGGTAGACGCGCACGGTTCAGGTCCGTGTGCCGCAAGGTGTGGAGGTTCGAGTCCTCTCCTGGGCACCAATTATTACATCACGAGGTACCTGTCGTGATGCGCCAAGAAAAACCCCGTACGCGAAAGCGTTCGGGGTTTTTTCTTTTCCGGTCCGGTTTTCCGGCCTTGCGCCGCGGCTTTCACGCATGCCACTGCAGCAGAGAGCCGAACCAGAGAGCCGAACCAGAATCCCGAACCACAGGCCCGCGCCCGGCACCCGCACCGAAAAGCGCAGGCGCCGCGACGCCTTCGTCGGCGCCCTACTTCAGCGTACGCGTCATGACTACGTGCGGGATGCCGGCTTCGACGAATTCCTCGCCTTCCGCCTTGAAGCCATGCGCCTCGTAGAAGCCCGCCGCGTGGGTCTGCGCGTGCAACACCAGCATGCGGTGGCCGTCTCCGTGGCCTTGCCCGATGAGGGCATCCAGCAACTGGCTGCCCACGCCCATGCCGCGCGCCTTCTTGTGGACGGCCATCCGGCCGATATGGCCATCGGGGAGCAGCCGCCCCGTTCCCATCGGCGTGCCATCCGGGCCATAGGCCACGGCATGCACGGACACCGCGTCGTCGTCGTCCAGTTCGACCTCGGGCGGCACGTTCTGCTCGACCACGAATACCTGATGCCGAACCGAATATGCGTCATCGCGCAGGCGGTCCCAGGTTCCCAGAGCGATACGCACCGATGCTTGTTTGTTGGCCGACATGTCCATCCCCTACGTTGCAGCAAATGAATAACAGAATCCTACGCCGCATTCTCGCAGGGATGAAAGGGGCGCGAAAAGGGGTACGATCGCGGCTTGCCCACGCCGCCCATGCTCCGCCATGCCGCCTGCCTCTCCTCCCGCCTGGTTGAAGGCCGCCCCCGCGCTCTTTCTTGCGCTGTGGTCCAGCGGTTTTGTCGTGCTCAAAGTGGGGCTGGCCTATGCGGATCCGATGACGTTCCTGGCGCTGCGCTATGCCTGCGTGGTGCTGATCCTGGCGCCCCTGCTGCTTGTGCTGCGGCCGCCGATGCCGGCCGGGGCGCGCGCGTGGGCGCATCTGGCCATGGTCGGCCTGCTGTTGCAGGCAGGCTACTTCTGCTTCACCTATCTCTCGCTCAAGCAAGGCATGTCCGCGGGCGGGCTGGCGCTGATCACGTCTTTGCAGCCCATCCTGATCGGCCTGCTGGCGCCGGCGATCGCGCATGAGCGGGTCGACGCCCGGCGCTGGGCGGGCCTTGCGCTGGGCGTGACGGGCGCCGCGCTCGTCACCGTCGCCAAGGCCTCGATCGATGTGCTGGCGCCCCTGGGCCTGCTGTTCGCGATAAGCGCCCTGCTCTGCATCACGGGCGGCACCCTGTACGAAAAGCGCTTTGGCGTGCAGGTCCATCCCGTCACCTCCAATCTCGTGCAGTACGGCGTCGGGCTCGCCGTGACGGCGCCGCTGGCGTTCCTGCTGGAGCCGATGCATATCGAATGGACGGGCGCGCTGCTGGGATCGCTGGCCTATCTGGTCGTGGGCAATTCGCTGGTAGCCATCACCTTGTTGCTGACCATGATCCGGCACGGCGAGGCCTCGCGCGTTTCCGCGCTCTTCTTTCTGGTGCCTCCCTGCACGGCCGTCATCGCGCTGCTGATCCTGCGCGAACCCATCCCGCCGCTTGCCTGGCCCGGCATGGCGCTGGCCGCCCTGGGCATCCTGCTCGTGACCCGCAAGCCCGGCGGCGCACCCAAGTAGAATGAGCGCCTTTCCGCCCTTGCCACTTTTCCCATGAACGCCGTCGTCACCGCCGCCCTGCCGGTCTTCGCGCTGATACTGACCGGCTGGCTGGCCGCCCGCTGGCGCATCCTGGGAACCAACGCCACCGACGCGCTGAACCGCTACGTGGTTTACCTGTCGTTGCCCGCGCTGCTGTTTCGCGCCATGACGCAGGTCGACCTGGCGCACATGGCGCATTGGGGATTCGTCGGCGCATTCGCGGGCGGCGTCGCCATCACCTTCCTGGTGTCCTTCCTGCCCCGCAAGCGCGGCCCGGATTCGCTGACCGACCGCAGCATCGAAGGCCTGGCGGCGTCGTACGCCAATGCCGGCTACATGGGCATTCCGCTGTGCCTCGCGCTGCTGGGCGCGGACAGCCTGGCGCCCGCCACCTTCACCACGCTGCTGACCGCCAGCGTGCTGTTCGGCTTTGCGATCGCGCTCATCGAATTCGACCGCCAGCAGACACCCAACCTGTCCTCCACGCTGCTCAAGGTCGGCCGTGCCCTGCTGCGCAATCCGCTCTTGGCCGCGCCGTTGCTGGGCCTGGCCTGGGCCGCCACCGGCCTGGCGCTGCCCGAAGGCGTGGACCGCTATGTGTCCTTGCTGGGCGCATCGGCCAGCCCCTGCGCGTTGGTGACGATCGGCCTGTTCCTGGCGCAGACGGAAACCTCCAGTTCGGGGCCGGGCGTGCTGCGCCTGGTCACGGGCAAGCTGCTGCTGCAACCGGCCGCCACCGCGGTGCTGGCCTTCTACGTATTTTCCATGCCCCCGCTGTGGGCCTGGACCGCCGTGCTGATGAGCGCGCTGCCCATCGGCACCGGCCCCTTCATGCTGGCCAAAATGTATGGCCGCGACGCGCGCGTGACCTCGCGCGCCATCCTGGTGAGCACGGTGGCCTCGGTGCTGACCGTCAGCCTGCTGGTGGCCTGGATCAGCGCCCATCCGATTTCCTGAACATTGCCCATGCTGCTCGCCGCCGCCATCTTCGTCTTCACCATCACGCTCGTCATCTGGCAGCCCAGGGGGCTGTCCATCGGCTGGAGCGCCGTGCTCGGCGCAGGCCTCGCGCTGGCGACCGGCGTGGTGCACCTGGCCGACATCGCCGACGTCTGGCGCATCGTCTGGAACGCCACGGCCACCTTCATCGCCATCATCGTGACCAGCCTGATCCTGGACGAGGCGGGCTTCTTCGAGTGGTCCGCGCTGCACGTGGCCCGCTGGGGCGGCGGACGCGGACGCCTGCTGTTCGTCCTGATCGTCCTGCTGGGCGCGGCCGTCTCAGCGCTGTTCGCCAACGACGGCGCGGCGCTGATCCTCACGCCCATCGTCATGGAAATGCTGCTGGCCCTGGGCTTCGGCCCGGGCGCGTCGCTGGCCTTCGTGATGGCCGCGGGCTTCATCGCGGACACAGGCAGCATCGCCCTGATCGTTTCCAACCTGGTGAACATCGTGTCGGCGGACTTCTTCGGCATCGGCTTCGGCGAATACGCCTCGGTGATGCTGCCGGTGAACCTGGTCGCCGTCGGGTCCACGCTGGCGGTGCTGCTGCTGTTCTTCCACCGCAGCATCCCGCCGCGCTACGACGTGAACCAGTTGCCCGCGCCCTCATCCGCCATCCGCGACCGGATCACCTTTCGCGCCGGCTGGGTGGTGCTGGGCCTGCTGCTGGCGGGTTTCTTCATCCTGGAACCCATGGGCATTCCCGTGAGCGCCATTGCCGCCGCCGGCGCCCTGGGCCTGCTGCTGATCGCGGGCCGCCAGCACGTCGTGGGCACCCGCCGCATCATGCGCGAGGCGCCCTGGCACATCGTGATCTTTTCCCTTGGCATGTACCTGGTGGTGTATGGCCTGCGCAACGCGGGCCTGACCGCGCACCTGGCGCAGGTGCTGGACCGTTTCGCGGAACATGGCGTGTGGGGCGCGGCGATGGGCACCGGCCTCGTCACGGCGTTCCTGTCGTCCATCATGAACAACCTGCCGACCGTGCTGATCGGCGCGCTTTCCATCGCGGACACCAGCGCCACCGGCCCCGTGCGGGACGCGATGATCTACGCCAATATCATCGGCAGCGACCTGGGCCCCAAGATCACCCCGATCGGCAGCCTGGCCACGCTGCTCTGGCTGCATGTGCTGGCGCGCAAAGGCTTGCGCATCACCTGGGGCTACTACTTCAAGGTCGGGATCGTCCTGACGCTGCCCGTGCTGCTCCTGACGCTGGCCGCGCTGGCCTGGCGCCTGCAATAGCCTGGCGGCGCCCGATCCTTATATAACTTACAGTTATTATTGAAGAATAAATCAATACTTTGAGAGATTTATCGCCCGTTCTAGACTGGCGGCTATTCCCACGGGTGCGTCTACGCACCCGTTTGCATTTACGTCTTTGATTCCCCGGGACTTTCCATGAGCGCCAACGCCTCCTCCCTGCCCCTGCCCTCGGCCCTGCCGCCCATCCAGATCAACCGCAAGCCGCTCTGGATTGCCCTGCTGCTGGTGCTGGCGGGCGCGCTGTACCTCAACCAGACCGTCAGCTGGCGCCAGGGCGCGCTGTGGGTGGTCGGCGCCCTGCTCGGGGTGACGCTGTACCACGCCTCGTTCGGCTTCACCCAGGCCTGGCGCGTGTTCGTCTCGGACCGACGCGGCGCCGGCCTGCGCGCGCAGATGCTGATGCTGGCTGTCGGCGTGCTGCTGTTCTTCCCGTTCCTGGCCGCGGGCACGCTGTTCGGCCAGCCCGTCAACGGCTTCGTATCGCCTCCAGGCGTGTCCGTCGTGCTGGGCGCGTTCCTCTTCGGCATCGGCATGCAGCTGGGCGGCGGCTGCGCCTCGGGCACGCTGTTCGCCGTGGGCGGCGGCAATACGCGCATGGTCGTGACGCTGCTGTTCTTCATCGTGGGATCGGTGATCGCCACCGCCAACTTCGGCTGGTGGTCCAACCTGCCCGCGCTGGCGCCCACCTCGCTGATCAAGACCTGGGGCCTGGCGCCCGCGCTCATCGCCAACCTGGCGGTATTTGCCCTGATTGCCTGGGCCGCCACGGCGCTGGAAAAGCGCCGTCACGGCCACGTGATCTCGTTCGCCTCCCGCACGGGGCGGCCCGTCTCGCTGCTGCAGGGCCCGTGGCCGCTCATCTGGGGTGGCGTGGCGCTGGTGGTGTTGAACTTCGCAACGCTGGCCCTGGCCGGCCGTCCGTGGGGCATTACCTCCGCCTTCGCGCTGTGGGGCGCCAAGGCGCTGGACGCGGTGGGCGGCGACGTCGCCACCTGGGCCTACTGGAGCAAGCAGCCCTCGCTGGCCGCGCCGCTGCGCCAGGACGTCACCACCGTCATGGATATCGGCCTGATGCTCGGCGCGCTCGCGGCGGCCAGCGCCGCCGGCAAGTTCGCGCCCGTCTGGAAGGTGCCCGCCCGCTCGCTGGCGGGCGCGGTCATCGGCGGCCTGCTGCTGGGCTACGGCGCGCGCCTGGCCTTCGGCTGCAACATCGGCGCCTACTTCAGCGGCATCCTGTCGGGCAGCCTGCACGCCTGGCTGTGGCTTCCTGCCGCGTTCGCTGGCAGCGCGCTGGGCGTCCGCCTGAGGCCGATGTTCGGCCTGGCGGTCGAAAAGACGCCGCCGGCATCCAGCTGCTGAAAAACAGTGTTCCGGAAATGGCCCCCTGATTCCAGGGGGCCATTTTTCTGGCTGCCCGCCAGGCCAGTAAACACGGGGCTCGCGGCGCGCAACGGGCCATCGGAAGCCCGTCGTGCGTGGGTGCGCGGGCCGCCATCCGTTCATCGGCCAGACGGCTGCGCTGGTGTATGGTTGCTCCATCCCGAAATACGGAGATGGACATGAACTGGATTGCCGGCCGCTACACGGCCTTTCTGTTGACCCTGGCGGGCGCCGCGCTCACCGCCGTCCTGTCCGCGACAAGTTCGCCCTGGTGGCTGGCGGCTGCCGTCCCGCTGGCGCTGCTGGGCGCCCTGGGCGTCTATGACCTGATCCAGACCCGCCACGCCATTCGGCGCAACTACCCGGTGCTGGGCAACCTGCGGTTCCTGTTCGAATTCATCCGACCCGAGATCCGCCAGTACTTCCTGGAAGACGACACCCAGGCCGCGCCCTTCTCGCGCGCGCAGCGCTCCATCGTCTACCAGCGCGCCAAGCTGGAAATCGACAAGCGTCCGTTCGGCACCCAGGAGGACGTCTACGGCGACCGCTACGAGTGGATCAATCATTCGATGGCGCCGTCGCACATCAACGACACCGACTTCCGCGTCACGGTCGGCGGGCCCGAGTGCCAGCAGCCTTACTCGATGTCGGTGTTCAACGTGTCGGCGATGAGCTTTGGCGCGCTGTCCGCCAACGCCGTCCTGGCGCTGAACGAAGGCGCCCGTCAGGGCGACTTCGCGCACGACACCGGCGAAGGCGGCATCAGCCGCTACCACCGGCAACCAGGCGGCAGCCTGGTCTGGAACATCGGATCCGGCTACTTCGGCTGCCGCGACGAGCACGGCGCGTTCTCCGAAGAGGCCTTCGTCAAAAACGCCTGTACGCCGCAGGTCAAGATGATTGAAATCAAGCTGTCGCAAGGCGCCAAGCCCGGCCACGGCGGCATCCTGCCCGCAGGCAAGGTGACGCCGGAGATCGCCGAGGCGCGCGGCGTGGCCGCCTGGCAGGACTGCAATTCCCCGGCCAGCCACTCGGCCTTCGACAATCCCATCGGCCTGATGAAATTCGTGGCGCGCCTGCGCGAGCTGTCGGGCGGCAAGCCGGTCGGCTTCAAGTTCTGCGTGGGGCATCCCTGGGAATGGTTCGCCATGGTGAAGGCCATGCTGGAAACCGGCATCACGCCGGATTTCATCGTGGTCGATGGCGCCGAGGGCGGCACGGGCGCCGCCCCCGTGGAGTTCGTCGACCACGTCGGCACGCCGCTGCGCGAGGCCCTGCGCCTGGTCCACAACACGCTGATCGGCGTCAACTTGCGGGATCGCATCAAGCTGGGCGCCTCGGGCAAGATCATCACCGCTTTCGATATGGCCCGCGTCATGGCCATGGGAGCCGACTGGTGCAATGCCGCGCGCGGATTCATGTTCGCCATCGGCTGCATCCAGGCCCAGGCCTGCCATACGGGCAAGTGCCCCACCGGCGTGACGACGCAGGATCCCCTGCGCCAGCGCGCGCTGGTCGTGCCCGACAAGGCGCAGCGCGTCGCCAACTTCCACAAGAACACGCTGCATGCGCTGGCTGAACTGCTGGCGGCAGCGGGGCTGACCCATCCGGGCCAATTGCGTCCGCACCATATCGCGCGCCGGATTTCACCCAGCGAAATCCGGCTGCTGTCCGCGCTGTTTCCCGAATTGGCGCCCGGCGAACTGCTGCGCGGGGAATTCCGGCATCAGGTGTTCCGCGTGGGCTGGGCAATGGCGCAGGCCGGCTCGTTCCAGCCCACGCACGACATCACCACCGCACTGGCGCAGCAACACGCCCAGGCCGCTGCGACCGCCACACCCGCCCCGGCCTGATGCGGCGGCGCGCGGCCCCTACAGCCAGCGCTCGAACATCCGCGAGAAGAACTCCATGAAGCGGTCATCCACGCCCCGGTCCTTCCAGGCCTCGGGCGTGATGCGCACGGAATCGGCCACATCGCGCTCGAACAGCGCTTCCATCTCGCCCGCGAATTCGGGTCCCAGCACCACCGCGTTGATCTCGTAGTTCAGCGCAAAGCTGCGCCAGTCCATGTTGCTGGAACCCACCGTCGACCAGACGCCATCCACCACCGCCGTCTTGGCGTGCAAGAGCGCATCGCGGCGCTCGTAGATCTTGACGCCGGCGCGCAGCAGCCCGGTGTAATGCGAGCGCCCGGCGTTGAACACCAGGGAAGAATCGCTGAAGCCCGGCAGCACCAGCACCACATCCACACCGCGTCGGGCCGCGGCCTCCAGGACTTCGATGAACTCCGGATCCGGCACGAAGTAGGCCATGGTGATGTGGATGGACTTCTGCGCGCTTTCAAACGCGGACATCAGCGTGAGGTAGACCGTGTAGCCGTCGCTGCGGTCGGGCTGGTTGGCCAGGATGCGCACGTTCGTCGTGCCCACCGGTGGCGCGACCTGGGAGTCTCCGCCCTTGATCGGTTCCTTGGCCTGCGACGCCCACCCCGCCTGCAGGACCTGTTCCAGCTGGGCCACCGCCGGCCCTTCGATGCGCAGGTGCGTATCCCGCCACGGCGCGGACTTGGCATCGCCGCCAGGCTCGGCATCGGCCTTGCCCGCGCCGGATCCCGCCCCGGATCCCCCGCCGCCCGATATCGACGAGGATTCATAGACACTGCTGACGTTGATGCCGCCCAGGTAGCCGACCTTGCCGTCCACCACCAGCACTTTGCGGTGGTTGCGCTGATTGGGCGACCAGCCGGCGCGCGCGCGGGCCGGATTGACCGGATTGAAGACCGCAACCTGCACACCGGCATCGCGCAGGCGCTGGAACAAGGCGTCGGGCGTCTTGATCGTGCCCACCGCGTCGACCATCAGGGATACCTCGGCGCCGCGGTTGCGCGCCGCGATCAACGCGTCGGCAAACCTTGCCCCCTCGGCGTCGTCGTCGAAGATGTAGGTTTCCATGTGGACGTACCGGCGCGCCTGCCCGATGGACTGCAGCATGGCCTGGTACGTGCTGGGTCCGTCCGCCAGCAGCCGCACGCGGTTGCCGGGAACCAGCGGTGCGCCGCTGACGGCTCGCTCCACGGCCAGGTGACGAGCCAGGAAATCGTCTTTGGGCGTTTGCGGGTCTGCCGCAATGCCCTGCCCGCGGCGGTAACTTTCGCGCGCGGTATCTGAAGACAGGCCGGCCTGGGCCGCGCGCGCCTGGCGTTGCTGCGCGTCCGGGACGCTGGCGCAGGCCCCCAGCACAGACACCGCGCAGGCAAGCAGCGCGGCGTGCGCCCACCGGCGCACACCCGACAGCCGATCACGCAAGCCGTGACCCGGCCCGACCCGGCCCAAGGCCGGAGACGGACTCATGATGCGCCTTTAGCGCCGGTTGCCCGCCATTAGAACGCAGCCGAGCACCGCGCCCACCAATGCGGCTACCCCGACCGATTTCCAGGCGTGCTCGTGCACGTATTCGTCCGCATAAGCGGTGACGCGGCGCGCGCGCTCGCGGGCCTCGCCTTCCCAATCGCCTGCGGATTCGCGCGCCTCCGCCAGTTGGCGCTTGAGGCGCGTGCGCGCCGCTTCGATCTCGGAGCCCGTATAGCTGGCGGTGGACCGCAGCAGGTCTTCCGTTCCGGCGAGCAGCTCGTGAAAGCTGTCGTTCACCCGTTCACGATGCAAAGCCATTTCAGCGCGCTGGTGCTTTCGGTTCATGGTCGCTCCTGTTTTATTGAGCCCGCCCCCGCAATGGCATGCGCTGCCTGACGCAACGCAACATTGCGCGGGCCGCGGGGCGTCGCCCCGCTTGGCCGAAGACCCATTGTGACCATCATCGGCGGACGCTGCCCGAGCTTTGGCAACCAGCCGTAAACCGATATTTCAGCGGAGCGAAACTTGCTGACAGCCTGGGCCAGCATGGGCGCTGTCCGTGGCCGGAACCCCTTGCCGCGCCACTTCGATTTCGTAAAAGTCCATTGCATTCAGAGGCTTGGCGCTTGACACGTAAACCCCAACAACCGCCAAAATAGGTCTTTGCAATGCGCTTCAACCGCCCCGAAAAGGAACTGAACGCATGGTTTCCCCTTCCGCACTGCTTGCCCCCGTCGCGCCCGACTTCATGGCGCAGCAACCCCAGCGGCCCAGCGCCGAACAGATCGAGCTGCACGACGGGCTGTCGGACCACCACGCCCATATCGATCCCAAGTTCCTGTACGACGCGCTCGGCTCATCGCTTTTCACCGCCATCACGCAGCTGCCCGAGTACTACCCCACCCGGTGCGAGGACGAGATCTTTCAGCGCTATGGCGCCGATATCGCGCGCCACATCGGACCGGTGCAGGCAATGATCGACCTGGGCGCCGGAGATTGCGTCAAGGCCGAGCGGCTGTTTGGCAGCTTGCGGCCAAGCCACTATGTGCCTGTCGATATCTCGGCCGATTATCTGCAGACCGCGGTGCGACGGCTGGAGCTCTCCTATCCCGATCTGGCGATCACCGCCGTGGGACAGGATTTTTCGCGCGTCATCGCGCTGCCTCCCGATATCCCCGCGCAACGGCGGCTGTTCTTCTATCCGGGTTCCAGCATCGGCAATCTCGGTCCCGACGATGCCTACGCAATGCTCCGGCGGATACGCGAGGCCTGTCCGGGCGGCGGACTGCTCGTGGGTGTGGACCGCGTCAAGCCCAGGCAGGTCCTGGAACCTGCCTATGACGACGCGCTGCACCTGACCGCGGCGTTCAACCTGAACCTGCTGCGCCATGTGAACGCCGTGCTGGACAGCGACTTCGACGTGGACGACTGGCGCCATGTGGCGGTCTACAACAGCGAGCGGTCGCGCATCGAAATGCATCTGGAAGCGCAGCGCGCGCTACGTGTGACCTGGCCTGGCGGCCATCGCGAGTTCCGCCGCGGCGAGCGCATCCACACCGAGAATTCCCACAAGTTCACGCCCCAGGCGTTCGGCGACCTGCTTCACAGCGCGGGCTTTCGCGACGTCTCGCACTGGTCGGATGCGCGCGGCTGGTTCTCGGTTTTCAGCGCCCGCGCCTGACGCGGGATGACCCACGACGCCACTGGAGGATCGCCATGGACCCCGCATGCCTGCTGACCCATCCCGCCATCGGGCCCTACGCCACCGGACAGGCTGGCCAGCACGACCGCTACGACGCCGTGCGCTCCACCACGACCGCCCTCGCGGCGCCGCTGAGCCCCGAGGACTGCCAGGTGCAGTCCATGCCGGACTGCAGTCCGGTGAAATGGCACCTGGCGCACACGACCTGGTTCTTCGAGACCTTCCTGCTCGCGCGCTTTCAGCCGTCCAGTCCGCCCTTCCATCCGCAGTACCGGATGCTGTTCAACTCTTACTACAACGCCATCGGCGCCAAGCACCCGCGCCCCCAGCGCGGCCTCCTGTCCCGCCCCCCGCTCGCCGAGGTCCTGCGCTATCGCCAGCATGTCGACGACGCCATGCACGCCCTGATCTCGCGCCTGGGCGGCAACGATGCGGCCTTCGACACGCTGCTCGAGCTTGGGCTGAACCACGAGCAGCAGCATCAGGAACTGATCCTGACCGACCTCAAGCACATGCTGTCGGCCAATCCGCTCAAGCCAGCCTACGTAGCAGCGGGGCCGCCGGCCCTGCCGCCCGCCACGCCCGCCGGCTGGACCCGCTACGCGGGCGGCGTTACGCGCGTTGGCCATGACGGCCGCGGCTTCGGCTTCGACAATGAAGGCCCGGCCCACGACGTGCTGGTGGCTCCCTTCCATCTGGCGGATCGTCTCGTGACCCAGCACGAATACCTGGCCTTCATCCGCGATGGCGGATACAAGCGCCCCGAACTGTGGCTGTCCCTGGGGTGGGACATGGTCTGCGCCCAGGGCTGGCGGGCGCCGCTTTATTGGGAAGGAGACCGCGACCAGTGGCGGGTCTTCACTCTGCACGGCATGCAGGAGCTGGAATTGCAGGCGCCCGTCACCCACGTCAGCTACTACGAAGCCGACGCCTACGCCCGTTGGGCCCGCGTGCGCCTGCCGCGCGAGTCCGAATGGGAACACGCGGCCCGGCAGCTTGCCGACGGGACGTTTTCCGCGCGCGCCAACATGCTGGAAAACGGTCATCTGGACCCTCGCCCCGCCCCGGCGCGCAACGGGCACGGCGGACCGGTGCAGCTGTTCGGCGATGTTTGGGAATGGACATCCAGCGCCTATGACGCGTATCCCGGCTTCCAGCCCAGCGCCGGGGCGGTCGGCGAGTACAACGGCAAATTCATGTGCAACCAGTACGTGCTGCGCGGCGGATCCTGCGCCACGCCGCGCGACCACATCCGCGCCAGCTATCGCAACTTTTTCCCGCCGGAAGCGCGCTGGCAGTTTTTCGGCATCCGGCTTGCGCGCGACGCGTGAGCGCCCCGGTAATTTTCTTGCCGCCGACCGCTTGCACATCCAAAAAATTTCGTGCTAGAATTTCGTTCTTCGTTGATCAGCGCTTGCAACGCAAACGGTGATCGAGGGGCTGGAAGGAAAAATTTCTGGCTACTAAAAACGAAGCGATGGCGCATTAGCTCAGCCGGTTAGAGCGACGGAATCATAATCCGCAGGTCCCCTGTTCGAATCAGGGATGCGCCACCAAAGAATTTAAGAAGGCCTGCACTTGCGTGCAGGCCTTCTTGCTTTTGCGTCGCGAGAACTTCTGTGGACGCCCGGGGCTTGGGATCGGTCCACCCCTAGCTGCGGTACACCGTATCGCGGCGCCGGCCGCCCCAGGTTGCAGCCAGGCTGGCCACGAACGCGCCGATCAGCATCGAAGCAAATCCCCACAGAGCGAACGCCGCCGCAGCCTTCCTCGCCGCGTCCGCGGCTTGCTTGGCCTTCAGCTTGGCGTCCTCGGCGGCCTTCTTGGCGCTTGCGATGGCCTCTTCGACGCGGCGCTGCGCCACGGCGGGCTCCAGGCCGGTCTGGGCGGCAACCACCTTGGTCACGTAATCGCGGTCTTGCGGCGTCATCTCGCCGCGGGTCAGGCTCATGGCGACGATACGGCCGACCTCGGCACGCGCCGTGTCCGGGTCGCCGCTGGCATCCGGGCGCTCAGATCGCATCAAGCTGTCGGTGAAGTAGTCGACCGCCTGGTCCAGGCCGCCGCCGCTTGCGCCGGCTGCCGCAGCGGCCGTCGCGGCGGTGCCTGCCGTCGCGGCCATCGTCGCGCCAGCCCTTGCCGCGCCCGACGCCACGGAGGCAATCGCGGAACCCAGCAACGCCGCGCTGACTACCGCGCTCAAGGCCCACACCAGAAAGCCGTGCGCCGTGTCGCGGAAGTAGACCTCGTCGGAATGCACGTCCACCCACTTGGTGCGCAGGCGTCCGGCCACGTAGCCGCCGACGCCATAGGCGACGATCTGCGTGAACAGCATCCAGCCGATGATGCCGATGCCTACCGCAGGCGCCGACATGCCTTCGTCGCCCCATGGCGAAACGGAAAGAAAGCCCAGGCCCGTGCCGCCCGCCAGCAACGCCAGCGACAGCGCGGCGGCAATCACCGCGCCCGCGAACACCGCGGCCCACGACACCGCCGACAGCGCCGACTCGCGCGGCGGCACGCCGTCGGCATAGGAATGGCTCAATGAAGATGAATTTTCCATGATCGATCCTTATCCATTGTTTTTTGCAGCCGCAGGGATGCGGCGCCTAAGCGGGGAACGACGGAACTCAGTGCCAGAACAAAGCCAGCAGGATGATGATCGGAATGGGTACGCCAAGCAGCCACAGCAAAATGGAGCGCATGGAAACCTCCTTGGATATCTTTGGTCGGGGCGGCGCCAGCCGCGTTCACGCCAGGTCGATGGTGCCGGGCGCGCGGGGATCCGGCGCGGGCGGGACGGGGTCCACGGTGTCGGGGTTGTCGGCCGGACGCGGATCGGGGCGTGGATCGGGGCGTGGATCGTCCGAAGACGGACCGCCGGGCAGTGCGGGATCGTCGGCCGGAAGGACGTCCGGCGCGCCGGGCTCACGGTGCGGGGATTGGGACATGGTGTCGTCTCCTCAAGCGGCGCGGAGCGCGCCTTGCCCCGCACTCAGCAAACCGCGTGCCCGCGACAGATCATGAAGACGTACACACAATGAGGGGCCCGGCGCCGCCTCGCGATTATTTGGACTTGCCGCCGGCGGCCCTGCCCCGGCCATCCGGAGCGTCTTCGCCCAGGAACTCCACGACGGCCAACTTGCCCGCCGCGGACGCTTCGTCAAGGCTGCCATAACGCCTTTCCGAATAATTGGTGCTGCGCACATTGCCGGAGTCGGGATCGAGCAGTGTGACGATCCAGGCAAATTCGCCGGGCGACAACTGCCGCACTTGCAGGGTGG
Source organism: Achromobacter spanius (assembly GCF_039673305.1). Lineage (GTDB taxonomy): Bacteria > Pseudomonadota > Gammaproteobacteria > Burkholderiales > Burkholderiaceae_B > Achromobacter > Achromobacter spanius_F. The sequence goes on along the minus strand of NZ_JBDJLJ010000006.1, from coordinate 117,618 downwards.
CGCGCGTGCCGGGACGTAGTTCTCGCGACATCTTGCGGCCTCTTTCCGAATTTCGACGCCACCATCGTAGCGCAATCCGCCGATGCAACGGCGCCGCAATGGCCTGGAAAAAATGCTGCGCACGCACATGAATTCATGCTGCACACTGCGCGGCAAATACGCCACACAGGCCGCCGTCCGCCAGGAAAACCCTAGGGCGCATCCCTGCAATACAGGCGCACAATCGATACAAACATCTAGACCGCTCAGCGGCGCCGAATCCCTTTAATCAGGCGAGGACGGAGACAACATGACTTACGTAGCAGTCTTTATGAGCTGTTTGATGGTTGTGGGCATCGTCGCGTTGGTGGTTCAAACGATTCAAGGCGCTGGGCCCGAGCCCTGGCTGAAGATATCGGCGACGATCGTCAGTTCCCTGTTTGCATCCCTGCTCTTGATTCCCCTGGGCTACGCCGTCGCCCAGACCATGCTCATCGAGTAAATCCACTCGCGAAGACCTGGCCGGGGGCTATCCGCCCCGGGCCGGCTTGCCGCGCGTCGCCGCCCAGCACAACAGCGAACCCGCGGTGACCATGGCCACTCCCTGCCAGAACGATACCGTCAGCGGGGTGGACAGCCATAGCGCGGCAAAAAAGGTGGAAAACAGGGGCGTGAAGTAAGAGGCGGTGGCCAGCAAGGTCAGGTTTCCCCGCAGTATTCCCACGTTCCAGAATGCATAGCCGGCCGCCATCGCGCCGCCGGCCACGCAGAGCTCGGCCGTGGCGGGCGGGGTGAATACAAGCGCGGGCTCCCCGCTGAAGAAATACTTGGTCCACAAGACCGCCGCGGTCAGCATGAAAAACAGCGCGACGCCGTTCTTGCCATCGGCATAGCGCTTGGTCACGTTGCAGTACACGGCCCAGATGATGGCGCCGCTGAATGCCAGCCCATAACTGAGGGGATTGCTCGCCACGTTGGCTGCGGTACGTTCCACGGAAAGTCCGCCCGGCCCGCCCACCACCCATACGATGCCGCACAGAGACAACAGGATCCCCGGCGCCACCCACGCGCTGGCCCGCTGGCCATTGATGAGCATGGCAAGAATCACCGTAAAGCACGGCCACAGGTAATTGACGATGCCCAGCTCGATGGCCTGCCCGCGGTTGTGCGCGAACCCCAGCGACAGCGACAGGCATATCTCGTAAGCGACGAACAGGATGCTGCCCACGACAAGGTATGCGCGCGGAAAGCTGCGCAATCTGGGAAACCCCAGCAACAACACCAGGAAGACCGCTCCCACCGTATAGATCAGCGCGGCGCCGCCGATCGGGCCGAAGCTCTCGCTGACGCCGCGTATCAGCCCGACGACCGTGCCCCATAGCAGAATCGCCAGCAAGCCCAGCGAGGTGGCCGCATTCCGGCCTGGATTCAATTGCATCACCGTTTCCGATTGCCTGCCGTTCACGCCCCCGACGAGGGCGGGCCCAGCGCCAAGGCGGGAAGTTTAGCGAAATTCCAAGGGAGAAAAATCCGCATGGCCATTTCAATACGCAGGTTGAGCGATGTGCTGGCAAGCGCGGACTCGGGTCGGCTCTACCGCATCGAGGTGTTCCAGCAGGGCGAGGATCCGGGCGGAGCGACGTCTGCGCTCGCCGGGGCGCGCTACATACTCAGGACCTCCGACGGCGAGCGCGTGACCGCGTTGGACGACAAGCGCTACCGGCTGAGATCGGGCGAAGTCCTGACGGCCCTGTCGCCGCCTGGCCGCGACAGCTGAACGATCGCATCCCCGCAAGCGGCACGCTCACTGATCCAGCGCGACCCGCCGCTTGCCTCGCCCCTTGGCCTGATACAACGCAGCGTCCGCGCGCTCCAGCAACTGCAGCATGGTGGCGCCGGAATGCGGAAAAACGGCGATGCCCACGCTTGCCGACACGGCAACACGAACGTTGGGATACGGCAGCGACAGGCTTTCGACCAGGGACTCGGCCACCAGCCGCGCGTTCTCCCGGTTGGCGCCCAGCAGCAACACCGCGAACTCGTCGCCGCCCAGCCTTGCCGCCACGTCCGACACGCGGATCGCCCGCGCCATGCGATCGGCCGCCTCTTTCAGCACGGTGTCGCCCGCGGCGTGGCCGTGCATGTCATTGACCGCCTTGAAGCCATCCAGATCGATCGCGAGAATTGCAAATTCGTCGCCGCTGCGCTGCGCCACGGCCAGTTCCCGCAGCACCAGTTCGCCGAACAGCACCCGGTTGCACAGGCCGGTCAGGGGATCGTAATGCGCCAGGTGCTGCGCGCGCGCCAGCATGCGCGAGGCCTGCAGCATGGCAGCCCCCACTTCCTGCGCTTCCTTGATGCGCGTGGCGGGCAATTCGACAGTGCGCCCCTCGCCCAGCGCCAGCGCCGGCGCCACCAGGCCCTGCACCGCCAGGGTCAGGCGGCTTGCGAGCCGCAGCGCCAGCCACAGGCCCAATCCGAAAGCGAACAGCGTGCCCAGGCCGATCCAGGCAATGGAACGGTAAAGATCGGCCGTCAGGAGCTGCATGGGCGCGCCCGCGGCAACCGTCCAGCCCGACAACGCCGACCGGCTGAATGCGGTGTAGACGGGCGTGCCTTCTTTAGTGATGGTTTCCAGGGAGCCTTCGCCTTCCTGCTGCACGGCGTGGGCCAGCGCGGGCACGGCCTTCTGCCCGACGAACCTTGAGGTATCCCGGGTGCGCGCGACGATAGTCCCCGAATTGTCCAGCACCGCCGCCACCCAGCCTTCGGGCAGCGCGCGACGTCCCAGCACGTTGCCGATGCGTTCGGGCGACAGGCCGACATTCAGGCTGTAGACCACCTCTTCGCCCCGCACGACGGGCACGCCCAATGCAATGGTGGGATCCCGGCTGAGTCCCCCGGTGAACAGGCCGGTCAGCACCGGCATGCGCGATTGAAAGACGCGGATCAGCTCTTCGGGTGCGCCGCTCGTCGGCAAGACGGTGCCGTACGGCACCTGCGTGTTGATGACCTGCCGTCCGTCCTTGCTGGTGAGGACGTAGCTGTCCACGATCTGGAAGCGCACGGCGTCGCGGGCGCGGCGATGAAACCCGGCCAGGTCGCCGCCGACGAGGTCCGGGGACGAAGCCAGCATCTGCAGACCGGCCTCGACGCCGGTCAATTCGCGATCCAGGATGGCCGTCAGATTGCGCGCCAGGAAGATCGTGTCGCGGAAAATGCGCTCTTTCTGGATGACGTAGCTTTCGTAGACGGCGACCGACGCCACGATCAGCGCCGGAGAAATACAGGCAAAGACCAGGGCCAGCAAGCCCGTGCGCATCGAGTAGAGGCGCGGCGCCCGCGAACGCGCGCCGGCAAGACTTTCGCCGTCAGACATGGCGCGGCCCGCTCTTGAGAGCCCGCGCGCCGCGCAGATCCCACCGAAACAACACCCCTGGCCTCATGCGCCTCCCGATACGCCCTTCCCGGCCGTCTCGCCGGGCATGGATGAAATTCAGAAATTATTGCAGAACGCCGCAATCGCACAATTCGAGCTCAAAAAGGCGCCCTGGCGGCCGCACTTCCTGGTGTGGTGAAAACACTGCGTGGCCAATTTACTCCCAAAGCAGCCGAGAGGCGATGAATTTGGTGCCGGAACCTGTCCGACCCGCCGCCCACGGGGCCTCGCTGCTACCATCGCGGCCATGAAAATCCCTACCGGCAAGCCCCTCCCACAACGCCAGCTTGGCGCGGCCGACAGATCCGTGCTGCTCCATGGCGCCATCGCCGCAACACTGGGCCTGGTCCTTTATATGCTTGTGAAAGCGCGCCTCTGGCCACTGGGAAACCTGTACGCCCTGGTGTTTCTGCTGCAACTCGCATGGCTGCCGGCACTGGCGGGCGCCATGCTGGCGGGCATGCCCAGCGGCAGGCGCTGGCTAATCGCCCTGGCCGCCTACGGGCTGCTGCTGCCGGCCCTGTCGGCGTACGGGCTGGTTCAGGCCGGGGAATTGCTGCCCCATGAACACGCCGGTATGCCCAAGGGATCCGACCTGTTCTTCACCCTGCTGTTGACGGGCGCCGCAGCGTTCGTCCTGCTGCCGCTCATCCAGGAACTGGATTCCGGCAAGCCCCAGTGGAACTATCCCGCCGTATTCCGTGCCGCGTGGCGCAATGCCGTCCACCTGGGAATGGCGGGCTGCCTGACGCTGGCGGTCTGGATGCTGCTATGGGCGGCGGGCGCGATGTTCGGCATGATCGGCATTTCCATCGTGGGCGACCTCGTTGCCGCCGCGCCCGTCCAGATCGTCCTCTGGCCGATGGTGCTGGCCGCCAGTCTCGTGGGCGTGCGCCGACGCCCGCAACTGGCGGAGATGCTGCAGCGTTCCTGGCTGACGCTCAATGCCTGGCTGCTGCCGCTGGCGACGCTGGTCGGCGTGGCCTTCAGCGTCGCGCTGGCGGCCCGACTGACACTGGGACTGCAGGCCGTCACGCTGTCGGCCGGCGGCATCATCGCGTTCTCGCTGATGTGGATCAAGCTGATCAATGCCGCATGGCAGGACAGCGAAGAAGCGGCGCCCTTCGGACCGGCGCTGCGCCGGTTGCTGCGCGCCGGCATGGTCTGCCTGCTGCCGCTTGCGGCGGTCGCGGGTTATGGCATTGCGGTGCGCATCGATCAGTACGGCTGGACAAGCGCCCGGGCGGTAGGCGCGTATGCGTGCGCGCTTGCCGGCCTGTACGGGGCAGGCTACGCGTGGGCCGCATTGCGCCCCAGACGCTACTACGCCACCCTCGGAGCGACCAACCTGATCGCCGCCGGCGCGGTGCTGGCGCTGCTTGCCGCGGTCGCGCTGTCCTGGGCAAGTCCGCAGAGGCTGGCCGCGCAGAGCCAACTGACGCGCCTGATGGATGGCCGCCTCGCACCCGAGGACTTCCCCTATGCCGCCATGCGATCCGAACATGGCCGATGGGGCCGGGACGCGCTGCAGCGGCTGGCCGACGGCGCGGCCGACGGCAGGGATCCGCGCATCGCGCTGGCCGCGGCAAGCGCATTCAAGGATCGCTACTACAGCTGGGACGGACGAACGGCTGCGCCAAACGCGAAGGACATGCCGGCGTTCACGACCTACCCCGAGGGCCGCGACATTCCGCGCGAATGGTGGGCCGGCATCGCCGATGCCTATCCGGCCATTGCCAGCCGCTGCGTGCCGGCATCCGGCCAGGCAACGCGGCAGGATACGCCCTTGCCCTTGTGCCAGCTGGTTTTCGCCGATATCTCCGGAGACGGACAGGACGAGCTCATCCTGCACGTGCCCCAATCAAGCGACAAGTCGTGGAGCCAGTCCGGATTCTTCGCTTATGGAGCCGCGACGGACGGAACCTGGAAACTGTTGGGCCGCCTGGAATCCGAAGCCGGCACGGACGATCCTGCCAGGGAAGACGTCGAAGCGGCCATCAGGCAGGGCCTGATACGCACGGCGCCGCGCACGGACCGCGACCTGATCATCGGCGACGGTCGCCTTCGCCTGCGGTGAAGCAAGCAAACAGCGGGCGGATGCTTTCCGCCCGCCTTCGGTCCTACTCGTCTTCGAGGTCAGGCGTGCCCGTGAACTGGCTCTTGAGCAGGGTCAACGCCCCCTTCTCGGCCAGGGCCTCGTTGGGAAACACATGCTTGGTGTCTTCGAGAATGGGAAATCCGAAGACCCGCACGCGGGTGTGATACCCCTCGGGGGTTTCGGCGAATTCGATGTCGAAGTTGCGCTCTTCGATCCAGCCCGACCGATGCAGTTTCCATTCCATATGCAACGCGCTCCTGATTGGCGAGGTTGACACGAAAGGCCGGCCGTCGAACGGCCGGCGCTGCTACACCATACACCCGACCGGGCGCGGGCGGGCGTCATGGATGCGCCGGGGCGGCTATTCCCCTCCGGCGCGACGGTCCTCGGGAAGCGCGGCAGGTTCCGCGGCGGCGGGGGAGAACAGGTCCCAGCAGGCCATGAACAGGGCTGCGATCAGCGGTCCGATCACGAAGCCGTTCAAGCCGAACAGGGCCATGCCGCCCAGCGTCGAGATCAGCACCACGTAGTCGGGCATCTTCGTGTCCTTGCCCACGAGGATGGGACGCAGGACGTTGTCGACCATGCCGATGACCAGCACGCCGAATGCGATCAGGACGATGCCCTTGACCGTGGCGCCCGTCAGCAGGAAATAGACCGCCACGGGCGCCCAGATCAGGCCTGCGCCGATCGCCGGCAGCAGCGACAGGAAGGCCATGATCACGCCCCACAGCAGGGCGCCCTGGATCGACAGGATGGAGAAGATGATGCCGCCCAGCGCGCCCTGCGCCGCCGCCACCGCGACGTTGCCCTTGACCGTGGCGCGCACCACGGTCGTGAACTTGCGGAACAGGTGCTGCTTGTGCGTATCGCCCAACGGCACCGCGCGCCGCAGGCGCGCCGACAGTTGCGGCCCGTCGCGCAGCAGGAAGAACAGCAGGTACATCATGATGCCGAAGCTGATCACGAACTGGAACGTATCCTGGCCGATGTTCAGGGCCTGGGTGGCCAGGAACTGGCTTGCCTGCATCGCGCCGGCGCTGAGCTTGTCCTGCAGGCTTGGAATGTCGGCCACGTCAAAGCGCGCCAGCACGTCATGCACCGACGGCGGCAGCGCCGCGATCGCCTGCTGGAAATAGGCGCCGAAGTTGATCTGTCCGGACTTGATGCTCTGGTAGAGGTTCGCGCCTTCGCGCACCAGCGATCCGCTGATCACCACCAGCGGCAGGATCACCAGCAACAGTACGAGCATCAGCGTGGTCAACGCGGCGAGATTGCGGCGCCCGCCCATGCGGGACACCAGCCGGCGTTGCAAGGGGGCAAACAGGATGGCGAGGATGGTGCCCCAGAAAACAGCCCCGTAGAAGGGCCACAACAGCCAGCCGAACGCGATGGTGACCACCACTAGCAGGAGCAGAAAAGTTCTGTAGTGCACGCTGGAAGATTGACTCATGGTCCGTCCAAGACACGGCGACCGCCGCGAGAGCCGCATTGTACAAAGCGCCGCCGCGCGCCGCTCGGCGCCTGGGGCAAGGCCCGCGCGGCTACGGCGCCTGCATGCCGCCGCCCGCGGCCTGCTGCAGGGTCGCCCGGGCCTGCTCCAGGCCCTCGGATTGCGCATTCAGCCCCTGCAGCCGCAGATTCAATTCCTGCTGCAGCGTCGGCGTCGCCACGCGCGTCTGCCCATCGACGAACTGGACGTCCGCGGCATGCGCTGCGACAAAGTCCGCCACGCCCAGGGCATCGCGCGCGACCGAGTCCATTCTTGACGCGGCTTCCATCAGTTCCGCGGCCGGGGCAGTGACCGCCTCGTCGTAGACGCCGTCATACACTGGCGCCAAGTCGGGAGGCAGGGCCAGGGAGGCGCGGGCCTTGTCCGCCTTGGCACGGGCTTCCTGGACCTTTGCCGCGCTATCGGCCAGCGTCTTGCGGGCGGATTCGAATCCGGCCTTGCGCTCGACGATCTCGCCCACCGAGCGGATCGTCTCCACGGACAGCACCTCGCGTAGCGGCAAGGCCGCCTGCGCGAGCGACTCCTGGAAATCGGTGATCACCTCGTAGGCGTCGGCGTAATCGCCCACCGCCTCTTTTTCCGGTTTGCTGAGCTTGCCGATGGGCACCAGCGCAGCGCTGCTCATGCGGGCCTGCAGCAGCTGCGTGAATGCGGCGCGCTCCTGCGGCTCTTTGTTGACGCAGGCCGTCAGCAACAGCATCGAGACCATCGCCAACCCCGCCGCGCACGCGCGAAACCAGACCATGCACATCCTCCTTGCACGCAGATTTTCAGTTTGCGGCGCCCGCCCTTGCGGGTTGGGCCCGTCGGGCAAATTATCCGGTAGGGCTGCCGCGCAATTCCCGCAGGGCGGATTTTGTTGCCATCGAAGCGAGTTGACACAGGGGCGGCGCCACGGCGCGATCCATGCGGCCCGACCTGCGCGGCCCGACCTGCGCGGCCCGACCCGAAGTATGCCCCGGATGGGGGCTTGCGGGCTCGGCCCACCCGCGTGCGCGCCGTGGCACGGTCCGCTCTTCCCCTAAAATCCCGGTTTCGGCTGCTGCCGGCCGCCTCGAAACATTGCCCTGGCCCACGATATGACTCAGAACGCTTCCCCCACTCCTTGGGGCTTCACCCTTCCCGATTGCCGCGGCGCGGCCGCATTGCTGTTCTTCATGGATGACCTGGCGCGCGTGGTCAACCAGTATCTGGGCAAGGACCAGTTGTCCGATGCCGCGCTGGCCGACGCGCAAAAGGCCGTGAACGCGCTGCTCGAACGCTATGTCGAAGTCCAGGCGGCGCCGGAAGCCTTCGACAATGAACACATCGAGCTCGCGCTGGAGACCATTCCCCAGCCCGGCGGCCAAAGCAGCGCCCAGGTCGCGTTGCGGATGTCGCCTCGCCTGGAAGGGCTGATCATTGAAGCCCAGCGCCAGGCCCGCCCCGCCACGCACTGAGCCCATACGGGCGGCCGGAACGCCGCCCCAAAAAAACGCTTGCAAAGCCGACTAAAAAACTATACTATTAGCAGTTGAGATCCAGGCCATACCGCCCTGATCACTGCAGCCCCACCGGCAACCCTCCCTGGCATTTGCGACATACAACGCGAAAAACGCAAACCGGGGACCGGATCGGGGAACACGACGCCTTCTCCTTTTCGCCAGTCCGAATCGGCCTGAAGCAGCCAGAAACCCAACGATGTACTGCCTTTTTTCAGGGCAGCGACGTCCATTGCGGCCAAACCGCCGCAAGCGCCCAGAGTCAACCCACTCTGAGCCACCCCTTAAGGCCGCATTGGCGCACGCGCAGGAATCCGTCTTGCGCACCCGTCTTGCACAGCCTGAACCGATGCCTGCCCGGACTGAATGTCGGCATCGCGCCGCCCTTGCGCACCAACACATGAGAATGCGCAAAGGGATGGCGGCTGCAATGCGTTAGTGTCATGAAGTGCCTGTCCAATTCAGTCTGGCTGGACCAGGCTGACAGAACGGATGCCCTGGCCCTGAGCCGCGGCGTCGCACAACATGACCGGACGCAGCTTTTCCAATAACTAGAACTTAAGAGAACACACCATGAACACTCGTTTCACTACCTCGGACCTGATCCGACGCCCGGCTCATACGCAGCTTGACGACATGCCGATTCACATCGGCGACATCGTTTACCTCAAGCCGGCCAATGGCCCGGAGATCCGCGCAACGGTGATTTTCAACGCGCCGATCAACGGCACGACCACCTACACCACCGAAGTCGTGCCCTGCGGCGCGCCTGCGCAGAAAGTCCCCGGCCAGCGCATCCGCTTCCGGCACGAACACGTGCATCGCATCGAACCGGTGCGCCGCGCCGCTCGCTGAGCCAGCTCAAATCCGCCGCGCTTCTTGCGCGGCGGATTTCTTTGTGCGTGATAAAGTCCCGGCAATCCCTGCCCTGGCGATATCAACATGCAGAACAATCGTCTCGCGGTCCGCATCTGGGACCTTCCCACCCGCATCTTCCACTGGGCGCTCGTCGTCTGTATTGTCGGCGCGTTCGTCAGCGTGAAGCTGGGCGGACTGTACATGGACTGGCATGTGGCGTTCGGCTGCACGGCCTTGGGCCTGATTCTTTTTCGCCTGCTCTGGGGCTTCGTCGGCCCGCGCTACGCGCGCTTCACGCACTTCGTGCGCGGCCCCGCGGCCGTCGCCAGGTACCTGAAGGGGGCGGCCGCTCCCGCCGGCCACAATCCGCTGGGCGCGCTGTCGGTCATGGCATTGCTGCTGGTGGTCGGCTTCCAGGCGGTCAGCGGCCTGTTCACCACCGACGACATCATGACGCAAGGCCCGCTGTTCGGGCATGTCGGCGAAGCCACCGCCAGCGCCATGACGTCGTGGCACAAGCTCAATGAATGGGTCATCATCGGCCTGGTCGCCCTGCATCTGCTTGCCGTGGCCTGGTACACCCTGGTGCGCCGCAAGCGCCTGGTGCGCGCCATCATCACCGGCAACGTCGACGCCAAGGACGTGCCGGCCGGCACCCCTCCGGCTCAGGACGGGATTGCGGTCTGGCTGCGCGCGCTGCTGCTGGGCGCCTGCGTGACCGGCCTGGTGCTGTGGATACGGTCCCTGGAAGTCATGGCGGATATGTCCTTTTCCTGAAACCACCCAAACAAAACGCCCCGTCGAAGGGGCGTTTTGCTTGGTGCGAAAAGCCGTCCGCGGACGGCTTCGGTGTTTACTTCTTTTTGCGGTAGGCGTCGTGGCAAGCCTTGCAGCTTGCGCCCACATCGCCAAAAGCCGCACGCAGCTTGTCCAGATCGCCGGCATCGGCGGCGGCCGACAGCTTGACGATGTTGTCCTGGAACGCCTGCTGCTTCTGCTTGAAGCCAGCGGCGTCGCTCCAGATTTCCGGACGGGCGTCGCCGCCTTCCGTACCCGGACCGAAACCCGCCCAGGGCAATGCCGACAGCGTCTTCAGGACTTCGACGTTGGCCTTGATCTGCGCGGCGTCATAGGGCGCCTGGCCCTTGACCACGGGCGCCATGCGCCCGAAATGCGAGCCGATCAGCGCCAACGCCGACTGGCGGTACTTGACCGCGTCCTCGGGCTTGGCGAATTGCGCGGAGGCGGACGTCGCCAGCAGCGGACCCACCGTCATACAGGCCAGCGCGGCGAGCGTGGACAACTTCTTCATTGCTATCTCCCGTAGGTACAACGTGAATGCCGCGCGCCCGGCGCGCGCGGCATGGCGACTATACCGCCCGGGCCAGCTGGGCAGCCAGCCCGATGTAGGAGCGCGGAGTCATCGCCAACAGGCGGGCCTTCGGCTCTTCAGGCAGCGCCAGGCCCTGGATGAATTCTCGCAGAGCTTCCTCGGTGATGCCCTTGCCGCGGGTCAAGGCCTTGAGTTGTTCGTACGGCTGCGGCAGGCCATAGCGGCGCATGACGGTCTGCACGGGTTCGGCCAGCACTTCCCAGCAGGCGTCGATGTCGGCGTCGATGGCGGCCACGTTCACTTCGAGCTTGCCCAGGCCGCGCATGCAGGCATCCCAGGCCACCAGGCAGTAGCCCAGGCCGACGCCCAGGTTGCGCAGCACGGTGGAGTCGGTCAGGTCGCGCTGCCAGCGGGAGACGGGCAGCTTGTCGGCCAGGTGGCGCAGCACGGCATTGGCCAGGCCCAGGTTGCCTTCAGAGTTTTCGAAGTCGATCGGGTTGACCTTGTGGGGCATGGTCGACGAGCCGACCTCGCCTTCCCTCAGGCGCTGCTTGAAGTAGCCCAGCGCCACATAGCCCCAGATGTCGCGGTCCAGGTCCAGCACGATGATGTTCGCGCGCGTGATCGCGTCAAACAGCGCCGACATCCAGTCGTGCGGTTCGATCTGGATGGTGTGGCGGTTCTGGGTGAGGCCCAGCCCAGCCAGCACGCGCTGGCTGAAAGCGGGCCAGTCGATTTCGGGATAGGCGGACAGGTGGGCGTTGTAGTTGCCGGTGGCGCCATTGAGCTTGGCCAGCGGCTCGACGGCCTCGACGGCGGCGATGGCGCGGTACAGGCGCGCGGCCACGTTGGCGAATTCCTTGCCCAGCGTGGTGGGGCTGGCGGGCTGGCCATGGGTGCGCGACAGCAGGGGCTGGTCGGCCTGGGCGACGGCCATCTCGTTGAGCTTGGCGGCGACTTCGCGCAGGCGGGGAACCACGACCTGGTCGCGGGCGCGCGACAGCATCAGCGCGTGCGAGGTGTTGTTGATGTCTTCGGAGGTGCAGGCGAAGTGGATGAATTCGGCGGCGCGGGCCAGTTCGGCGTCGTCCGCGACCTTTTCCTTCAGCCAGTATTCGACGGCCTTCACGTCGTGGTTCGTGACGCGTTCGATATCCTTGATTCGGCCGGCGTCCGCCTCGGAGAAATTCGCCACCAGCTGCGCCAGCCGGGCGCGCGCGCCCTCGGAGAACGCGGGCAGCTCAGGCAGGCCGGCGTCCGACAGGGCGACCAGCCAGGCCACCTCGACTTCGACGCGGTGGGCCATGAAGCCGGCTTCGGAAAGCAGACCGCGCAGCGCGTCGCCCCGGGAAGCGTACCGGCCATCCAATGGCGAAAGGGCATTAAGTTGGCTCAACTGATCGGCGATTTGCATGGTCTGGGAGAGAAAAAGCTACGGATGGGAAAACCCGACGATTTTATCATCCGAGGCCGCGCAACATTGTGGCAAACTGACGAAGATTCCGGCCTACGGACGATTAGACCGTCATGCGGCCTGCTATACTTCGGCCGCTTTCCGACTCCGCTTGTGACTCCATGAAACTGATCGGCTCGCTTACCAGTCCCTACGTGCGCAAGGTGCGTATCGTCATGGCCGAGAAAAAGCTGGACTACCGGCTTGAACTCGAAAACGTCTGGTCCGCCGACACGCAGATCCAAACGTACAATCCGCTGGGCAAGGTGCCCTGCCTGGTCATGGAAGATGGCGGCGCCCTGTTCGATTCGCGCGTCATCGTCGAGTACCTGGACACCCTGTCTCCCGTCGCCCGCCTGATTCCTCAGCCGGGACGCGACCGCGCGGCCGTCAAATGCTGGGAAGCCATCGCCGATGGCCTGCTGGACGCCTGCGTGACCATCGTCAAGGAAAACCAGCGCCCCGAGGCCCAGCGCAGCCCCGAATGGATCGAACGCCAGTACGGCAAGATCCACGCCAGCCTGGATGCCATGAACAAGAGCCTGGGCGACAACGCCCACTGCATGGGCATCAACTACAGCCTGGCCGACATCGCGGTCGGCTGCGCGCTGGGCTACCTGGACCTGCGTTTCGCCACGCTGGACTGGCGCGCAGGCCAGCCCAACCTGGCCCGCCTGTACGAAAAGCTGTCCCAGCGGCAATCGTTCATCGACACCGTGCCCAAGACCGCCTGACGGTCCTGGAAAGGCGCCCGGCCATCCCGGGCGCCTGCGCCGGCCGCCTTCCGCGGCCGGCTTTCCCCCACTACCCACTCAAGCCGTAAAGGTCTGCCAGGCCTTGAACAGCATGTACGCCGCCAGGGCGAACAGCAAGCAGGCGAACACCCGCTTCAAGGTCTGCACGGGCAGACGATGGGCCATGCGCGCGCCCAGCGGCGCCGTGAGGACGCTCGTGCACACCAGGGCGATCAGGGCCGGCCAGTAGATGAAGCCCAGCATGCCGGGACGCGACGCGCCTTCATTCAGCCCCGACACCACGTAGCCCACGCTGTTGGCCAGCGCGATGGGAAAGCCCAGCGCCGCCGACGTGGAGACCGCGTTATGCAGCGCCACGTTGCACCAGACCATGAAGGGCACGGACAAAAAGCCCCCGCCCGCGCCGACCAGCCCGGACAGGAAGCCGATGCCGGCGCCCGCCGCGCTCGTTCCCACGATGCCGGGCATCTGGCGCGTGGGCTTGGGCTTCTTGTTGCGCAGCATGCTCCATCCGGAGTAGCCCACGAACAGGGCGAAGAACAGCGACAGCCACACGGTGCTGAGCGCGGCGAAGACCGCCCCGCCCGACACCAGCCCACCGATGATGATGCCCGGCGCCATCGCAGCCACGATGCCCCATTTAATCGTGCCGCGCTGCTGATGCGCCCGGACGCTGGAGATCGATGTGAACAGGATGGAAGTCATGGAGGTGGCGATCGCCGCATGCACCACCAGTTCTGGCGGCATGCCCTGCCAGCCGAACAACATCGTCAGGAAAGGCACCAGCAGCATCCCGCCGCCGATGCCAAGCAGGCCCGCGGCAAATCCCACCACGGCGCCCAGCACAAGCAGGCAAATCACCATCGTCACATCCACAACCCTCTCCTCTCTTTGTTTTCATGAACAAAGCCCCTCGGATATTGCACCGGGGGGCCTTGATTGAGACTGCGCGGCATCGACTAAAGGATGATGCCGCCGCCCAGGCAAACCTCGCCATCGTATAGCACGGCCGACTGGCCGGGCGTCACCGCCCATTGTGGTTCGGTGAAATCCAGCGAGAACGCGCCGTCCGCCGCGCCGCCCAGGCGGCACGCCGCGTCGGCCTGGCGATAGCGCGTCTTGGCGCCATAGCCGCCGGCGGCCGGCGGGCGGCCCGCGACCCAGCTGGCGTCCTGCGCCTGCAGGCTGCCCGAGAGCAGCCAGGGATGATCGTGCCCCTGCACCACGTACAGCACGTTGCGCTCCAGGTCCTTGCGCGCCACATACCAGGCCTCGGCGGTGCCGTCGTCGCGCTGCCGGCCCTTCACGCCGCCCACGCCCAGCCCCTTGCGCTGGCCCAGGGTATAGAACGACAGCCCTTCGTGGCGGCCAACCTGCTGGCCTTCGGGCGTCAGGATGGGTCCGGGTTCGGTCGGCAGGTAACGGTTCAGGAATTCGCGGAACGGCCGCTCCCCGATGAAGCAGATACCCGTGGAATCCTTCTTGGCGGCATTGTGCAGGCCGATTTCGTGCGCAATGCGCCGGACCTCGGTCTTGTGGATTTCGCCCAGCGGGAACAGGGTCCGCGACAGCTGCGCCTGGTTCAGGCGATGCAGGAAATAGCTCTGGTCCTTGGACGCGTCCAGGGCCTTGAGCAACTGGAATTCGGTGCCGCCGCCGTCGGCCGGCATTTCGCGCACGCGCGCGTAGTGGCCGGTCGCGATATGTTCCGCACCCAGCGCCATGGCGTGGTCCAGGAACGCCTTGAATTTGATCTCGGCATTGCAGAGGACGTCCGGGTTGGGCGTGCGGCCCGCGGAGTACTCGCGCAGGAACTCCGCAAATACCCGGTCCTTGTATTCGGCGGCAAAGTTGACGAATTCGAACTCGACGCCGACCAGGTCGGCCACGCTGGCCGCATCCAGGAGATCCTGGCGGGTGGAGCAGTATTCGGAATCGTCGTCGTCTTCCCAGTTCTTCATGAACAGGCCGACGACCTCATAGCCCTGCTGCTTGAGCAGCCAGGCGGTGACCGAAGAATCGACCCCGCCGGACATGCCGACGACAACGCGGCCTTTCTTGGTGGATTTTTGACTCATGATGAAGCTATTTTAGATCGGACATCGGACGGGGCGTCTTCCTGCGGCTGGGGCTCCGCCGCCCGCGACACCTCCATCAGCCAGGCCCTGAAGGCCTGCAGGGTGGGGAGGTTGGCCTTCTGCTCCGGATAGCACAGGTAATAGCCCATGCGGGCGCGGATCGGCAACTGGATGGCGACGGCCAGCTTGCCGTCGCGCAGTTCGTCCTCGATCAGGCAACGGGGGATCAGCGCCACGCCGAATCCCGCCGCGGCGGCCTGCGACAGCAGCGCATACTGGTCGAAGCGCGCGCCTTCCAGGCTGCGCCGGGTATCGCAGCCGGCCTGCTCGAACCAGTCGCGCCAGCCGTCCAGGGCGGACGTGTGGTGCAGCAGCGGATACGCCAGCAGATCCTCGGGCGAGCCGCAGCCGCCCGGGATCAGGCGCGGGCTGCAGACGGGCAGGATCTCGCGGCCCACGATGTAGTCCGCGCCGCTGCCGGGCCACAGCCCTTCGCCAAAGCGCACCGCGGCGTCCAGCTCGGGGGTGGAAAAATCGTAGCCCTGGCGGTGCGGCAGGAACTCCACGTGGATGTCCGGGCGCAGGCGCATGAAGGCGGTCAGGCGCGGAATGAGCCAGCGCGCGCCGAAGGTCGGCATACAGGTCAGGTTGAGCGTGCCGCCCTGCCCCTGGTGCGCGATCAATTCGACGGTGGCTGCCTCGATCTGGCCAAGTCCGGCCTGGATCTTGGTGAGGTAGCTGCGGCCGGCTTCGGTCAGGACCAGGCCTTGCCTGATCCGCAGGAATAGTTCGACCCCGACGAACTCCTCCAAATGTTTCACCTGTTTACTGACCGCCCCTTGTGTCACGCACAATTCCTGGGCGGCCCGGGTGAAGCTGCTGTGCCGCGCAGCGACCTCGAAAGCCTGCAGATCTGTTAAAGAGGGACAGAAACGCCTCATCTATAGCCCCCACGTTCCGTGGGGCTCCCTGCCCCAAATGGGCGTGGCAATGGCGCGGGCGCACCGGCAATCGTTACACAAAAGTAACGTTCAACCGGCCCGGCCGGAAAAGAGGTATGAAAAAAAGTCATAGCTTACGGAGAATCTTTCGTTTGCGCAAACCGCCCCGCCAGGAAAGAATCATTGCGTTTGCGTCTGCCTTTGCGCATCCGCTTTCCAATTCATTAGGGGAATTCATGCAACGCCGTAACGTAGTACTGGGACTGTGTGTCGCCGCCGCGACCCTGGCCACGCCGCTGACCTCGGGCATCGCGCACGCTGAAGACGCGTATCCGAGCAAGCCCATCCGCCTGATCGTTCCCTTCCCGCCCGGCGGCACCACCGACATCGTCGGCCGCCTCTTTGCCGACAAGCTGGGCAAGGAACTGGGCCAGACCGTCGTGGTGGAAAACCGCGGCGGCGCCGGCGGTTCGATCGGCAGCGCGTTCGTTGCCAGCAGCGCGCCGGACGGCTACACCCTGGGCATCGCCACCGTCAGCACGCACGGCATCAACCCGGCCATCTACCCGAACCTGCCGTTCGATGGCGAGAAGGACTTCACGCCCGTCTCGAACCTGGCCGCCGTGCCGAACATCATGACCATCAACCCGAAGGTCCAGGCCAAGAACATCGCCGAATTCATCCAGTTGGCCAAGAGCCAGCCGGGCAAGCTGACGTATGCGTCGGCCGGCAACGGTTCCGTCTCGCACATGATGGGCGAACTGTTCAAGATGGCTTCGGGCACCGACCTGATGCACGTTCCGTACCGCGGCGTGGGCCCGGCGCTGAACGACGCGCTGGCCGGCCAGGTCGACGTCATGTATGACAACCTGCCCTCCACGCTGCCGCACGTCCAGTCCGGTCGCCTGATCGCCATGGCTGTCGCCTCGCCCAAGCGCGTCGCCTCGCTGCCCGACGTGCCCACGTTTGCCGAAGCCGGCCTGCCGGCCGTGAACGACGCGTCCTGGTTCGGCCTGGTGGCCCCGGCCAAGCTGCCCGCCCCCGTGCTGGCCAAGCTGAACGCCGCCGTCCAGAAGGTCAGCGCCGAAGCCGACGTCAAGACGCGCCTGGAAGCCCTGGGCGCCTCGCCGGCTGCCAACACCCCGGCCGAATTCGGCGCGCAGATCTCGGCTGAAATCGCCAAGAACAAGCGCATCGCCAAAGAAGCCAACGTGAAGATCGACTAAGCGGTCTTCGGTCCTCGCGCACCGATGGCGCGCGAGGACCTCCGATTCACGAACGCAATACCTCCCTATGCGAATTACCCAACCCCTGTCTTACCGGCTTGACCTTCCGCAGCAGTATCCGGACTCGGAAACCTCGGCCCCGCTCGTGCTGGACTCTCCGCACAGCGGCACCGCCTACCCCCCCGATTTCGCGGCCGCGGTGGACTTTGGCGCGCTGCGCACTGCCGAGGACACCTGGGTTGACGACCTGTGGGGCGACGCCATCGAAATGGGCGTGCCGATGATCGCCGCGGCCTTCCCGCGCGCCTACATCGACGCCAACCGCGCGCCCGACGAAATCGACGAACTGCTGCTGGACCAGGCATGGCCCGACGCCATCAACGCCTCGCCCAAGGTCAAGCTCGGCAAGGGCCTGATCTGGCGCATGCTGGACGACGGCACGCCGCTGTACAACCGCAAGCTGACGGTCGAGGAAGTCCGCCACCGCATCGACGCCTGCTGGAAGCCCTATCACGCCGCGCTGGGCCAGGTGCTGGACAACGCCCACCGCAAGTTCGGCAAGGTCTGGCACATCAATTGCCACTCCATGCCCAGCGTCGCCGGCGCCTTCGCCACCGATCGTCCCGGCCTGGTCCACCCCGACTTCGTGCTGGGCGACCGCGACGGCAGCACGAGCGACCCGGCCTTCCGCGAATTCATCGCAGCCTTTCTGCGCGAGCGCGGCTATGACGTCACCGTGAACGACCCCTACAAGGGCGTGGAACTGGTGCGCGCCTTCGGCCGCCCCCAAGAGGGCCGCCACAGCCTGCAGATCGAGATCAACCGCAAGCTATACATGGACGAAGTCACACTGCGTCCCAGCGAAAATTATGGCCGCCTGAAGGCCGATCTGCGCGACCTCACCGCCGCGCTGATCCTCTGGACTCGCGCGCAGACGGCTTGACGCCGGACGTCTGCACGCTGGTGCCGGCCGTCGGCGTGGTCTGATTGGCCGGAGCAAGCGGGTTGCAAAACCCATGACCCCATGGTTCGCCATGGGGTTTTTTTTGCCCGAGCACAAGCGGACGAAACGAGGGCAGCGTGAGAGCGCACATTCCGTGTATAACTACGGCGAACCTTCTGAGGAGAGGCGTCGATGCACATCGGGATACCAAAAGAAACCCGAGACGGGGAAACCCGTGTCGCAGCAACACCAGAGACCGTCAAGAAGTATGTGGGCGGCAAGCACACCGTCGTCGTGGAACGCGGAGCCGGCAGCGCCGCCCGCTATCTCGACGCAGCCTATGAGGCCGCGGGCGCCACGCTCGGTTCCGCCCAGGAAGCGCTGGGCGCCGAACTGATCATGAAGGTTCGCGCGCCCTCCTCCGACGAATTGCCCCACATGAAGCCGGGCGCGGTGGTCATCGGCATGCTCGATCCCTTCGACGCCGAGGGCCTGGCGCAGATGGCGGCCGCCGGGCTGGTCGGTTTCGCGCTGGAAGCGGCTCCCCGCATCACCCGCGCGCAAAGCCTGGACGTCCTGTCGTCCCAGGCCAATCTGGCCGGGTACAAGGCGGTGCTGCTCGCCGCCCATCACTATGGCCGCCTGATCCCCATGATGATGACCGCCGCCGGCACCCTGAAGGCCGCGCGCGTAGTGGTGCTGGGCACCGGCGTCGCCGGCCTGCAGGCCATCGCCACCGCCAAGCGGCTGGGCGCGGTGGTCGAAGCGTCCGACGTGCGGCCCGCCGCCCGCGAACAGGTGGAATCCCTGGGCGCCAAGTTCATTGACGTGCCCTTCGAAAACGACGAAGAACGCGAAATCGCGCAAGGCAAGGGCGGCTACGCGCGGCCCATGCCGCCTGCCTGGATGGCGCGCCAGGCCGCCCTGGTGTCCGAGCGCTGCCAGCAGGCCGACATCGTCATCACCACGGCGCTGATCCCCGGCCGGCCCGCCCCCACGCTGGTTTCCGCGGAAACCGTCGCGGCCATGAAGCCCGGATCGGTGCTGGTGGACCTCGCGGTCGAGCGCGGCGGCAATTGTCCGCTGTCCGAGAAAGGCCTCATCGTGGAAAAGCACGACGTGACGATCATCGGCCTGACCAACCTGCCCGGCCTCGTCGCGACCGACGCGTCGGCGCTGTACGCACGCAATGTCCTGGATTTCCTGAAGCTCATCATCAATGCGGACGGCGCGCTGGCGATCCAGCGCGACGACGAAATCGTGGCGGCCTGCCTGGTGTGCGAAGGCGGCAACGTGACGCGGAGGACCTGACCATGGAAGCGATCAACCCCACCCTGATGAACCTCATCATCTTCGTGCTGGCCATCTACGTCGGCTACCACGTCGTGTGGAACGTCACCCCCGCGCTGCACACGCCGCTCATGGCGGTGACCAACGCCATTTCCGCCATCATCATCGTGGGCGCGATGCTGGCCGCGGCGCTGACCGAAGGCGGACTCGCGCGCGGCATGGGCGTGTTCGCCGTCGCGCTGGCCGCGGTCAATGTGTTCGGCGGCTTCCTGGTGACGCGGCGCATGCTTGAAATGTTCAAGAAAAAGGACCGCAAGCCGGGCAAGGAGGAAGCGAAATGATCTCGCTGAACCTGGTCACCCTGCTTTACCTGATCGCCTCGGTCTGCTTCATCCAGGCGCTCAAGGGACTCTCCCACCCCACCACCTCGCGCCTGGGCAACGCCTTCGGCATGGCCGGCATGGCCATCGCGGTGCTCACCACCGCCGCGCTCATCGTCGGGCTGGCGCGCAGCGGCACGGCCACGATCGGCCTGGGATGGGTGCTGCTGGGACTGCTGGTGGGCGGCTCCGTCGGCACGCTGATGGCCAAGCGCGTCGAAATGACCAAGATGCCCGAGCTGGTCGCCTTCATGCACAGCATGATCGGCCTGGCGGCCGTGGCCATCGCGGTCGCCGTCGTGGCCGAACCGCATGCCTTCGGCATCGTCCCGGCCGGCATGCCCATCCCCACCGGCAACCGCTTCGAGCTCTTCATCGGCACCTTCGTGGGCGCCATCACGTTCTCGGGGTCGGTCATCGCCTTCGGCAAGCTGTCCGGCAAATACAAGTTCCGGCTGTTCCAGGGAGCGCCGGTCGTCTTCGCCGGCCAGCACATGCTGAACCTGGCGCTGGCGCTGCTGATGCTGGGCTGCGGCCTTTGGTTCATGCTGACGCAGGAATGGACGCCCTTCGTCATCATGACGATCATCGCCTTTGTCCTGGGCGTGCTGATCATCATCCCGATCGGCGGCGCCGACATGCCGGTCGTGGTGTCGATGCTGAACAGCTATTCGGGGTGGGCGGCGGCGGGCATCGGCTTTTCGCTGAACAACCCGATGCTCATCATCGCCGGCTCGCTGGTGGGATCGTCCGGCGCCATCCTGTCCTACATCATGTGCAAGGCGATGAACCGGTCGTTCTTCAACGTGATCCTGGGCGGTTTCGGCGGACAGGCCGGCGGCGGCGCGGCCGCCAGCGACGGCCAGCAGCGCAGCGTCAAGTCGGGCAGCCCCGACGACGCCGCGTTCCTCATGACCAACGCCGAAAGCGTGACCATCGTTCCGGGCTACGGCCTGGCCGTGGCCCGCGCCCAGCACGCGCTCAAGGAACTGGCTGAAAAACTGACCGAACGTGGTGTGGCCGTCAAGTACGCGATCCACCCGGTTGCAGGACGCATGCCCGGCCACATGAACGTGCTGCTGGCCGAAGCCGAAGTGCCCTACGACCAGGTCTTCGAAATGGAAGACATCAACAGCGAGTTCGGCCAGACCGACGTCGTGCTGGTGCTGGGCGCGAACGACGTGGTCAACCCCGCCGCCAAGAACGACCCGAAATCCCCGATCGCCGGCATGCCCATTCTGGAAGCCTACAAGGCGCGCACGGTGATCGTGAACAAGCGCTCCATGGCATCGGGCTACGCGGGACTCGACAACGAGCTGTTCTACATGGACCGCACGATGATGGTCTTCGGCGACGCCAAGAAGGTGCTGGAAGACATGGTGAAGGCGGTGGAATAGCCGCTCTCCCCCGCGTCAACGCACGCTTTTTCCGCCCCCTGTCCAGGGGGCGGTTTCATTGGAAAAACCCCTGAAGCGGGCTTGCGCGGGACGCGCCGCTAGGCTGCCGGCGCCTTGCGCAACTGCTCGTCCACCACTTCAACCCAGTGCCGCACCGGCGTCTCGGTGCCGCTTTGCAGATGACCGATGCAGCCGATGTTGGCCGACAGGATCACGTCGGGACTGCCCGCGGCGATGGCGCCCAGCTTGCGGTCGCGAAGCTCCAGCGCGATGTCCGGATTCAGCACCGAATACGCGCCCGCGGATCCGCAGCACAGATGCTTGTCCGCAAAGGGCTGCAGTTCGAATCCCAGGTCGACCAGCAGTTGTTCCGACAGGGGCCGCAATCCCTGCCAGTGCTGCAGGGTGCACGGAGGATGAAACGCTGCCCGCGTGCCGGCGGGCAGCCGCTCGCGCAGCAGTCCGACATGCGGCGCGACGATCTCGGCCACATCCTTGACCAGCGCGACGATATCCGCGGCCTTTTGCGCGTAGGCCGGGTCGTGCCGCAAGTGGTGGGCATATTCCTTGACCATGGCGCCGCAGCCTGAGGCATTCATGACGATGGCCTCGACCTTGCCGTCCTGCACCAGGGGCCACCACGCGTCGACGTTGGCCCGCATCTGCGACACGGCCTCGTCCTGCGCATCCAGGTGGAAGCTGACCGCGCCGCAGCAGCCCGCCCCGGGTGCGATGCGGGCACCGATGCCGATGGCGTCCAGCACGCGGATCGTGGCGGCGTCGATGGTGGGCATCATGGCCGGCTGCACGCAGCCGGCCAGCATCAGCACCTGCCGGGCATGCCCGGCGACCTGCGGCAATACGCCCGCGTCGCGGCGCTCGGGAACCTTGCGCCGAAGCGCTTCCGGCAGCAGCCCGCGCACGGTCTGCCCAAGCCGCATCGCCGGCGCGAACATGGGCGACAACATCGCCTTGCGCAGCACGGCGCGCTTGGCCCGTTCCGCCCAGGGTCGAGTTACGCGCTCGTCCACGATCTTGCGGCCGATGTCCACCAGGTGCCCGTACTCCACGCCAGACGGGCAGGTCGTCTCGCAGTTCCGGCAGGTCAGGCAACGATCCAGATGCTGCTGCGTGGACTGCGTCGGCTCCTTGCCCTCGAGCACCTGCTTGATCAGGTAGATGCGCCCGCGGGGGCTGTCCAGTTCATCGCCCAGGACCTGATAGGTTGGACAGGTGGCCGTGCAGAATCCGCAATGCACGCAGCGGCGCAGGATGGCGTCGGCTTCATTGCCCAGGTCGGTACCGCTTGCCCAGGATGCCAGATTGGTTTGCATGATGCGCTATAGCTCCAGGACCAGGCGGCCGGGATTGAACAGGCCGGCGGGATCGAGTTCTTGCTTGAGACGGCGCGTGATCGCGCCCACGCCCGGAGCCAGCGGATGGAAGACGCCATCGGCGGGCGGTTTCTCGAAACCTGTACGGAACAGCGTCGCATGCCCGCCCAGGCGCGCGGCGACCTCGCGCAATTCGGTGGCATCGCGCGGCCCGGACAGCCAGCGCTGCCCTCCTCCCCATTCGAGCAGCGTCGGCCCCAGGCCAAGCGCCGCCGTCTTGGGCGGCAAGGCCAGCCGCCACAGGGGCTGGTTGGGCGCGAAGAACGCGTGGGACTGCTCGCGCAGAGACTGCCACCACGCCTCGGCCGCATCGGGAAGCAACGGGTCGCCGCCGATCACCCGCCGGGCGCTTTCCAGCGCGGGGGGAGCGCCCGACAGCCGCACCCGCGTCACGCCTTCGCCGGCATCGTCGGCGCCGGTCCAGCTGGTGGCCGAGATCGGCAGGGGCTTGCCCCGCCAGAAGGCGAAATTGGCCAGCGCCTGCGCTTGCGTGGATGGCAGGGACAGCGTGAGTTCCTCCATCGGCCGCGGCACGACCTTGAGCGAGACTTCGAGAATGGCGCCGAAGATGCCGTGCGAACCGGCCAGCAGGCGGGACACGTCATACCCCGCCACGTTCTTCATGACTTCCCCGCCGAACGACAGGATGCGCCCGTCCGAATCCAGCAACTGCGCGCCAAGCACGAAGTCCTTCAGGGCGCCGGCGCTCATGCGGCGCGGCCCCGACAGGCCCGCGGCCACGCAGCCTCCGACCGTGGCCGACTGGGCGAAATGCGGCGGCTCGAAGGCCAGCATCTGGCCATTTTCGGCGAGCGCGGCTTCGAGTTCGGCCAGCGGCGTGCCGGCGCGAACCGTCACGACCAGCTCCGAGGGGTGGTAGCTGACGATGCCGCGATAAGGCGTCATGTCCAGCAGGCAGTGGCCGTCCTGCGGCCGCACCGGCCGGTAGTTGCCATAGAACCTTTTGCTGCCGCCGCCCATCACAAACAGGGGTTTGTGGCCGGCACGCGCCGTCATGACCTGGTCGCACAATTCCGACAGGACAAAATCCATAAGGGATGCGTCCTAGAAACGGGCGAGATCGGGGAAGCGCAGCTCTCCCGCATGGACATGCATCTTGCCGTATTCGGCGCAGCGGGCCAGCGTGGGGATGACCTTTTCAGGATTGAGCAGGCAAGGCGGGTCGAAGGCCCGCTTTACCGCCAGGAACGCGTCGAGTTCTTCGCGAGAGAATTGCACGCACATTTGATTTATCTTCTCCATTCCCACACCGTGCTCTCCAGTCACGGTTCCTCCCACCTGCACGCACAGCTCAAGAATGGCGGCGCCGAATTTTTCGGCGCGCTCCACCTCGTCCGGCTTGTTTGAATCGAACAGGATCAGCGGATGCAGATTGCCGTCGCCGGCATGAAAGACGTTGGCGCACCGCAGGCCGAACTCGTCTTCCATTTGCTCGATGGCGCCCAGCACGCGCGCCAGGTGACGGCGCGGAATCGTGCCGTCCATACAGTAGTAATCGGGCGATACCCGGCCCGCTGCGGGAAACGCATTCTTGCGGCCCGCCCAGAATTTCAGGCGTTCGGCCTCGGTTGTGGAGACCTGGCAACGCGTGGCCCCGGCCTCGCGAAACACGGCCTCCATGCGCGCAATCTCGTGCGCCACTTCTTCGGGCGTTCCGTCCGACTCGCACAGCAGGATGGCCTGCGCCTCCATGTCGTAGCCCGCGCGGACGAAGGGTTCGACCATGTGCGTGGCGCGGCGGTCCATCATTTCAAGGCCCGCCGGGATCATGCCCGCGGCGATGACCTGCGTGACGGCATTGCCCGCGGCTTCGACGCTGGAAAAACTGGCCATGACGACCTGCGCGCATGCCGGCTTGGGGATCAGCTTGACCGTCACTTCCGTGACGACGCCCAGCATGCCCTCGGACCCGATGAAAACCGACAGCAGATCCAGTCCGGGCGCATCGGGCGCTTCCGATCCCAGTTCGACCACGTCGCCGTCTATGGTGACCACGCGCACGCGCAGCACGTTGTGCACCGTCAGCCCGTATTTCAGGCAATGCACGCCGCCAGAGTTCTCGGCCACGTTGCCGCCAATAGAGCAGGCGATCTGGCTGGAAGGATCCGGCGCGTAGTACAGCCCGTAAGGCGATACGGCTTCGGAGATCGCCAGGTTGCGCACGCCCGGTTCCACGATGGCCGTGGCGCTGGCCAGGTCGATATTCTTGATGCGGTTGAACTTGGACAGCCCCAGCAGGACGCCCTGGCTGTGCGGCATGGCGCCGCCCGACAATCCCGTGCCCGCGCCGCGCGCGACGACAGGCGCATTCAGCCGCTTGCAGATGCGCATGACGGACTGCACCTGCTCTTCGGTTTCGGGCAAGGCGACGACCGCGGGTAGCGAGCGGTAAAGGGAAAGGCCATCGCACTCGTAAGGACGGGTGTCTTCCTCGCGATACAGCACACAGTGCGCGGGCAACGCGGCCGACAACGCCTCGATGAGCTGCTGCAACGAATAAGGCGCCTGCACTTGGGCCAGGCCAGTTTCGACCAGTGAATTCATGAGCGCAACAATAGCGCGTGCGCCCCCGATAAGCAGGCCGGGATTTACCCGCACCTAACGACTTTACGAGGGTTTGCGGGCCGCGCAGAAGTAACCAGCCGTAAACCCTGCAGCCGCCTGTCGTTGAAAAACAGCAGGCAGCCGCCGCTGGCGGATTACCAGGAGACGATCTTGCCCGGGTTCAGGATGTTGTTCGGATCGAACGCGTGCTTGAGGCTGCGCATCAGGTCCAGCGCATCCTCGCCGTGCTCTTCGGCCATGAACTGCATCTTGTGCAGGCCCACGCCGTGCTCGCCCGTGCAGGTGCCGTCGGCCGCGATGGCCCGCCGCACCAGGTTGTGGTTGATGGCTTCCGATTCCTGCCATTCCTGGGCACTGTCGGCGTCCAGCAGCATCAGCACGTGGAAGTTGCCGTCGCCTACGTGGCCCACGATCGTGTAGGGGAAGCTTGCCCGGTCCAGTTCCTCGACGGTGTCGCGCACGCAGTCGGCCAGGCGCGAGATCGGCACGCAGACGTCGGTGGTGCTGGCGCGGCAGCCCGGACGCAATTGCAGGCCCGCGAAATAGGCGTTGTGGCGCGCGGTCCAGAGGCGGCTGCGGTCTTCGGGGCGCTCGGCCCATTCGAAGTCCATGCCGCCATGCTCGGCCGTGATGGCCTGCACGGTTTCGGCCTGTTCCTGCACGCCTGCGGGGCTGCCATGGAATTCGAACACCAGCAGCGGCGTTTCGCGCAGGCTCAGCTTGCTGTGCAAGTTGACGGCGCGCACGCTGGCCGCGTCCATGAATTCAACGCGCGCGACGGGCACGCCCATCTGGATGATTTCGATCACGCTCTGGACCGCCGCATCCAGCGTCGGGAAATTGCAGACCGCGGCCGATACGGCCTCGGGCTGCGGATACAGGCGCACCGTCACTTCGGTGATGATGCCGAGCGTGCCTTCGCTGCCCACGAAGATGCGCGTCAGGTCGTAGCCAGCCGACGATTTGCGTGCGCGGCCCGCCGTGCGGATGATGCGGCCGTCAGCCGTGACCACCGTCAGCGACATGACGTTTTCGCGCATCGTGCCGTAGCGCACGGCGTTGGTGCCGGAGGCCCGCGTGGCGGCCATGCCGCCCAGGCTGGCGTCGGCGCCCGGATCGATCGGGAAGAACAGGCCGGTGCTGCGGATTTCTTCGTTGAGCTGCTTGCGCAGCACGCCCGCCTGCACCGTGGCGGTCAGGTCTTCGGCGTTGATCGCCAGGACCTTGTTCATCTGCGACAGGTCCAGGCTGATGCCGCCCTGGATCGCAAGAATATGCCCTTCGAGCGACGAACCCGCGCCGTAGGGAATCAGCGGAACGCGGTGCTCATTGCACACCTTGGCGACGAACGCGACGTCTTCGGTCGACTGCGCGAAGACGACGGCGTCGGGCAGCATGGCCGGATACGGCGATTCGTCGCGGCCGTGATGTTCGCGCACGGCGGCGGACTCTGACAGGCGATCGCCGAAGCGCCCGCGCAAGGCATCAAGACAGGCGGCCGGCACCGCGCGGCGCAACGTTTCGGCGTGCAAGGGAGCGTTCATGATCAGCGTGTTCTCGGGTTCGATAATCCGAATATTCTACGCCGCCATGCATGCTGCACCGCAAACCGCCCCAGGCAGGCCATCCGCGGCGCAGGCCCGGCTTATTTCCCGGAAGTCAGCGCCACCCGGCGGCGTTCGCGCACGGCGTGGGCCAGGCGCTCAAGCACGGCCACCGACGCGTCCCAGTCGATGCAGCCGTCAGTGATGCTCTGGCCATAGACCAGCGGCTGGCCCGGCACCATGTCCTGGCGACCGCCCAGCAGATGACTTTCGACCATGACGCCGATCAGGCGGGCGTCGCCCGCTTCCATCTGGCGCGCCACGTCCTCAATGACCAGGGGCTGGTTCTCGGGCTTCTTGCTGCTGTTGGCGTGGCTGGCGTCGACCATGATGCGCTGGGCCAGTCCGGCCTTCGAGACGTCCTGGCATGCCGCATCCACGCTGGCCGCGTCGTAGTTCGGCGTCTTGCCGCCGCGCAGGATCACGTGGCAGTCCTCGTTGCCGGCGGTCGACACGATGGCGGAATGGCCGCCCTTGGTCACCGACAGGAAATGGTGCGGCTGCGACGCGGCCTTGATCGCGTCCACGGCGATCTTCACGTTGCCGTCCGTGCCATTCTTGAACCCCACCGGACACGACAACCCCGAAGCCAGCTCGCGATGCACCTGGCTTTCCGTCGTCCGAGCCCCGATCGCCCCCCAGGAGACCAGATCCGCGATGTATTGCGGCGTAATCATGTCCAGGAACTCGCAACCCGCCGGCAATCCCAGGCTGTTGATGTCCAGCAGCAGTTCGCGCGCCACGCGCACGCCCTTGTTGATGTCGAAGCTGCCGTCCAGGTCGGGATCGTTGATCAGGCCCTTCCAGCCCACCGTGGTGCGCGGCTTCTCGAAGTACACGCGCATCACGATTTCCAGGTCGGCGCTGAGCCGGTCGCGCACGGGCTTCAGGCGCTTCGCATATTCGATGGCGGCGCGCGTGTCGTGGATCGAGCAGGGGCCGATCACGACGATCATGCGGTCGTCCATGCCGTGCAGGATGCGGTGCATGCCCTGGCGGGCGGCGAACACGGTCTCGGACGCCTCCTTGGTGCATGCGAACTCGCGCATCACGTGCGAGGGCGGGTTCAGTTCCTTGATTTCTCTAATGCGAAGGTCATCGGTATTGTGCGACACGGTACTGCTCCTGGGTTGCCCGCCACGGCGGCATAAAAAAAGCCGCCAGTTTTGCTGGCGGCTTTTTTGGGGGGATTCTGTCCAAACTTCAGATTGAGCGCGTCCCTTCCTCCGCCAGCGGCTTCAGAAAACCAAAAAAATAAAAATAAAAGGCGGGGGACGCGAATTTCATGGGGAATGACTCTAGCACAATTTTTTGAGGCCGTCACGCCGGGTTTTTCCGGGGACGGCCCCTGGCCCCTGCACCGCTTCAGGCCGTTCCGCCCACGGTCAGGCCTTCCATGCGGACGGTCGGCATGCCCACGCCCACGGGAACGCTTTGGCCATCCTTGCCGCAGGTGCCCACGCCGGAGTCCAGCTGCAGGTCATTGCCGATCATGGTGACGCGGTTCATGGCGTCGGGACCATTGCCGATCAGGGTGGCGCCCTTGACCGGATAGGTCACCTTGCCGTCTTCGATCATGTAGGCCTCGGAGGCCGAGAACACGAACTTGCCGTTGGTGATGTCGACCTGGCCGCCACCGAAGTTGACGGCGTAGAGCCCGCGCTTGACGGACGACACGATTTCCTCGGCGGGCTTGTCGCCAGCCAGCATGTAGGTGTTGGTCATGCGCGGCATGGGCAGGTGCGCGAAGGATTCGCGGCGGCCATTGCCCGTGGCGGCGGTCTTCATCAGGCGGGCGTTCAGCGTGTCCTGCATGTAGCCGCGCAGGATGCCGTCTTCGATCAGCACATTGCGCTGCGTGGCATTGCCTTCGTCGTCGATGTTGAGCGAACCGCGACGGTCGGGGATCGTGCCGTCGTCGACCACGGTGACGCCCTTGGAGGCGACGCGCTCGCCGATACGGCCGGAAAACACGCTGGATCCCTTGCGGTTGAAATCGCCTTCCAGGCCGTGCCCGACGGCCTCGTGCAGCAGGATGCCGGGCCAGCCGGATCCCAGCACCACGGTCATTTCGCCAGCCGGCGCGGGACGCGCCTCAAGGTTGACCATGGCCTCGTGGACGGCGCGCTCGACATAGCCCTGCAGCATTTCGTCCGTGAAATACGCCAGCCCCAGACGACCGCCGCCGCCCGCATGGCCCATCTCGCGTCGGCCGTTGCGTTCGGCGATGACGGTGAGCGACAGGCGCACCAGCGGACGGACATCGGCGGCAAGGCGGCCATCGCTGCCAGCCACCAGGACCACGTCATACTCGGCGCCCAGCCCTGCCATCACCTGGATCACGTGCGGGTCGCGCGCCCGCGCCATGCGCTCGACGCGTTCGAGCAGCGCCACTTTTTCCGGCGCGCTGAGCGTCGCGACGGGATCGATATCCGCGTACAGGCTGCGGCCGATCTCGGCTTCGACCTGGGCCGCCACCTTTACCTTGCCGGCGCCGCGGCGGGCGATGCCGCGCACCGCGTGCGCGGACGACAGCAGCGCCTCCGGCGACAGCGAATCCGAATAAGCAAAGGCGGTTTTCTCGCCGCTGACTGCCCGCACGCCGACGCCCTGGCTGATGGAGAAGCTGCCCGTCTTGACGATCCCCTCCTCCAGGCTCCAGCCTTCGCTGCGCGTGTACTGGAAGTACAGGTCGGCGTAGTCGACCTTGTGGGTGAAGATTTCGCCCAATGCCCGCGCCATGTCCGCCTCGGTCAGCCCCCAGGGGTCTAGCAAAAGGGATTTGGCGGTGGCAAGGGATGCAATGGCGGGATCGATGATTTTCATAGGCTCTGTTCAGGGGCGGCGGGGCCGCGCATGCGCGCAATGACGCTGAAGACCGTATCGTACCGCCGACAGGGTCGCGGCGTCCCGGCTGGCGCCCAAGAGTTGTGACTGCCGCCAACCCCGAGAATGGGGACAAAATGCGGCCGGCATTATCTCCGTCAAATAGATGGGGACGGAATATTGGGTATCAAGTTAAGTATTTGCCGCAGCCTGCCCAGCCCGCCGCACGCCGCCTGGACACGGGGCTTACTCGTCATACAACCTGACATCAAAATGAAATCGTGTGGCCCTGAATCCCGGCCGGCCCGCCATATCATTCTCGAACGATGGGAACGCCAAAATGCATGGCGTGCTTTTTCCTGAAGCATAAATCCGCGGGCGCGATCGTCGGACGACCGGCTGAGCAATTCGCCATTCGACTACCTGTGAAATATCGCATGACAACGCCAGGCGCGCCGTCAGGGGCTTGGCGCGAACTGCGCCAAACCGCATGGACGCTCGCTTTGCTCGCCCCCTGAAAGACAGCGCCCTTCCCGCGCCGCGGGCGGTTGCGTACTCGCGTCAGGCAAGCGCATGTATCAAGTTGTCCCAAATTTGAGAATATGCTTCCCAATACTTGCATGTTGCGGGGAACCGCAAGGCCAAAGGCTCGGAGACTGTTTTGATACAAAGTAATTAGTCCGAAAACTGCGATTTCAAGGCGTAAATTCTGTATTATGCGAAGCACAACAAATAAACATAACTTCGCCGGCGATTAAAGCAGTTCCATAATCAGGAATAAACCATGGCCCGAGAATCATACGCAGCTCTGCAAGCAAAGATCGAAAAGGAAATCAACAAGCTCCAAAAGAAGGCTGAAGTCCTACAAACGAAGCGCCGCAAACCCGTGATCAACTCGATCATCACGTCCATGCGCGAGTACGACATCACGCCCGAGGAAATTGCCGCGGCCTACGGCGCCGGCAAGCCCGCCCGCGCGGCCACCGGTCCGCGCCGCAAGGCCGGCGCGCCCGCCCGGGCAGCCAACGCCGCCAAACGCGCCGTGGCCCCGAAGTACCGCCACCCCCAAACCGGGGAAACCTGGAGCGGCCGCGGCAAGGCTCCCCGCTGGCTCGCCGCCGAAGAAGCCTCGGGCGCCACGCGCGAGAGTTTTCTCATCAAAGAATAAAACCTATTCTTCAGTAAGAAACAAAACGGCGCACCACAATGGTGCGCCGCTTTTATTTTAAGAACGCTGCACGCGCAGCACTGTCCACTTACCGGACAGGGAATTGAATTTCGCGCTCGGCGCCATTATTCCCCGGAAAATTGTCAAATATTGCTCGCACCAGATAGGGCATGGTGCGAATGAAATCGTCACGCTCCGACAATATGAACGCGGTGGATCGGTATACCTCCGCCCCGCCCTGCTGGGTATCGCGGATGAACACCGACAGCGAATTGCGCTGTACCACCATCGGTACGTCCACCCAGTCCGGGCCCCAGAAACCCGCGCCCATGCCCCATGGCCGCGGACCGTAGAACCCGCCATAGCCGCCGTAGAAATAAGGATCGTAGGGACGCCGCACCATTACCTGGGTTTGCGACGTGCCATAGCGGAACGACACGTCGAAGCGGCCCTTGACGCCCGGCTTGGCTTCGACCAGGCCCGTCGCACCGATCCCGGCGCGCACCATGTCCTGGAAAGACTGGTATTCGAGATTATTGATTTGCGACGGATCCGCGGGAACAAACTGGTAGGTCTGGCCCTCGACCGCAGCCGGCCATTGCTGAAACGACGTCACCCTTGCCGACACGGTAGGTGCGGCGCATCCCGTCAAAGTCAGCGCCCCGAGCACGGCCAATATACCGGCCCACCGGCCAACACTGCTGAACAAAGACGAAGACTTTTCGGACATTTGCGGCTCCTCTAGCGCGACGGCGCCCATCATACTCAGCTTTGACATACGCGCTTGCCAAAAGTTTAAGCCTAGGGCTTGTGCCGCAGGGTGCGCCCTGCGGCCAACCACTACAATAGGGTCCTCGTTCACACCGGACTGCGATCCCATGCGCACAGAAACGCCCGTTACCGTATACCGCAAGGATTACCAGCCCTACCCTTACGACATTCCTGAAGTCGCCCTCGCCTTCGACCTTGCGCCGGACGCAACCGACGTGCGTTGCACCATGCATGTGCAGCGCCGGCCCGAAGCCAGCGCCGACGCCGCCCTGATCCTGGACGGAGAAGAGCTGGAACTCGTCTCGGTAGGCGTCAACGGCCAGCCGCTGCCCGCCAGCAGCTATGAATTGTCGGCCCACAGCCTGGTGCTGCATGGCCTGCCCGCCGACGCCACGGTCGAGATCGTCAGCCGCTGCAAGCCGTCCGCCAATTCCACGTTGATGGGCCTGTACGTGTCGGGCGGCAACTTCTTCACGCAATGCGAGGCCGAGGGCTTTCGCCGCATCACCTGGTTCGCGGACCGCCCCGACGTCATGTCGCGCTACCGCGTCACCCTGCGCGCCCAACCGCAATACCCCGTGCTGCTGTCCAACGGCAATCTGATTGCCACGCGCCAATTGCCCGACGGCCGCAATGAAGTCGAATGGGAAGATCCCTTCCCCAAGCCCTGCTATCTGTTCGCGCTGGTGGCCGGCAACCTGACTCACCGCGAAACCACCGTCAAGACCGCAAGCGGCCGCGACGTGCTCCTGCAGGTCTACAGCGACCCCGGCTCCGAAACCAAGACCGAATGGGCACTGGATTCCCTGGTGCGTTCGCTGCGCTGGGACGAAAGCCGCTTTGGATTGGAACTGGACCTGGACCGGTTCATGATCGTCGCGGTCCATGACTTCAATATGGGAGCCATGGAAAACAAGGGCCTGAATATTTTCAATGCGGCATATGTGCTGGCCGACGCGGATACCGCCACGGACGCCAACTATGAAGGCATCGAATCCGTCATCGGGCATGAGTACTTCCACAACTGGACGGGCAACCGCGTCACTTGCCGCGACTGGTTCCAGCTGAGCCTCAAGGAAGGCCTGACGGTCTTCCGCGACCAGGAATTCAGCGCCGACATGATGGCGAACGGCATGGATGCCGATGCGGCGGCCAGCGCGCGCGCCGTCAAGCGCATCGACGACGTGGTGGCGCTGCGCGCCGCGCAGTTTCCGGAAGATGCCGGCCCCATGGCGCACCCGATCCGCCCGGAAAGCTACCAGGAAATCGGCAATTTCTACACGGCCACCGTGTACGAAAAAGGCGCCGAGGTCATCCGCATGCAGCACACCTTGCTGGGCGAAGCGGGATTCCGTGCCGGCATGGACGAATACTTCCGGCGCCACGATGGCCAGGCCGTCACGTGCGACGACTTCGTCGCCGCGATGGAATCGGTCTACGTGCGTCAGCACCCCGGCCGCGACCTGTCGGTCTTTCGCCGCTGGTATCGCCAGGCGGGCACCCCGCGCGTCACGGTCAAGCTGGATCACGACGCCGCCGCCCGCCGCTGCACGGTGACCCTGACGCAGGAATGCCCGCCCGTGGGGGTGGAGAAAAAGGCCGGCCCCGACTACGTCAAGGCCCCCTACCATATTCCTTTCCTGATAGGCCTGCTCGACCGCGACGGCCGCTCCCTGCCGCTGCGGCATGAAGGCGCCGTCGTGGACACGGCGCTGCTGGAACTGACGACGCAAAGCCAGCAATGGGTATTCGACGACATCGCCGAGCGCCCGGTGCCGTCCTTGCTGCGGGATTTCTCGGCGCCGGTCATCGTCGGCTATGACTGGTCGGACGAGGAGCTGGCCCTGCTGTCGGCGCACGACAGCAACCCGTTCGCGCGCTGGGAAGCCGGCCAGGAACTGGCCACCCGCCAGATCCTGGCGCTGGCCGACGCGCGCCAGGTCGGCCGCACGCTTCAGGCAGACAGCGCCTTCATCGAGGCGTGGCGCGCGCTGCTGACGGATCCCGCGCTCGACGCTGCCTACCGCGCCCGCGCGCTGGCCCTGCCGTCGGAAAAGACCCTGGCCGAACGCATGCAGCAAGTGGATCCGCCCGCGCTCTCCGTGGCCCGCGACTTCCTGCGCGCCGAGCTCGGCCGCCAGCTGGAAGCCGAATTCCGCCAGGCCTTCGACGACAATCAGACCCCGGGCGCCTACAGCCCCGCGCCGGTGCCTGCGGGCAAGCGCGCCTTGAAGAATCTGGCGCTAAGCCACCTGATGGCGGCCGGCGAACAGGAAGCGCAGCGCCTTGCCGAACAGCAATACGCCAAGGCCGGCAACATGACCGACAGCATGGCCGCGCTGTCCGCCCTGATCAACTACGGCCAGGGCGAGTACCCGCAGGAGGCGCTGGCCGCCTTCTACGCCCGCTGGAGCGGCGATCCGCTGGTGGTGGACAAGTGGTTCGCCCTGCAGGCCGCCGCCCGCTCGACCACGGTGCAGACCGCGCGCGAACTGATGACGCACCCGGCTTTCACCCTGCGCAACCCCAACCGCGCCCGCGCGCTGATCTTCCAGTTCTGCCTGAACAACGCCCGCGGCATGCACCACCCGGACGGCTCGGGCTACGCCTTCTGGGCCGAACAGGTGCTGGCGCTGGACGCGCTCAACCCCGAAATCGCCGCGCGCCTGGCGCGTGCGCTGGACAACTGGTCGCGCTTCGTGCCCGCGCTGCGCACGCCCATGCAGGCCGCCCTGCAGAAGGTGCGCCAGCACGAGGGCCTGTCGCGCAACGTACAGGAAATCGTATCCAAGGCTTTAGAATTCGCTGCATAGGGAGACCCTTTTGAAACGTAAAACACTCACTCAGTACCTGGTGGAGCAACAGCGCTCCGCCCAAGCCCTTGCCCCGGAAGTGCGGCTGCTCATCGAAGTGGTGGCGCGCGCCTGCAAGGCCATCAGCCATGCCGTCAGCAAGGGCGCGCTCGGCGGCGTCCTGGGCAGCCTGGAAAGCGAAAACGTCCAGGGCGAAGTCCAGAAGAAGCTGGACGTGCTGTCCAACGAAATCCTGCTGGAAGCCAATGAATGGGGCGGCCACCTGGCGGCCATGGCCTCTGAAGAGATGGAAACCATCCATCTGATCCCGAACCGCTACCCCAAGGGCGAATACCTGCTGCTGTTCGATCCCCTGGACGGCTCTTCGAACATCGACGTGAACGTCTCGATCGGCACCATTTTCTCGGTGCTGCACGCCCCCCACAACGTGTCGGGCGCGCCCGTCTGCGAAGCGGACTTCCTGCAGCCCGGCGACAAGCAGGTCGTGGCCGGCTATGCCGTGTACGGCCCGCAGACGATGCTGGTGCTGACCATCGGCAACGGCGTGGTGGGCTTTACGCTGGACCGCGAAATGGGCTCGTGGGTGCTCACGCACGAGAACATCCGCGTGCCGGAAGACACCAAGGAATTCGCCATCAACATGTCGAACATGCGCCACTGGGCTGCCCCGGTCAAGCGCTATGTCGACGACTGCCTGGCCGGATCGACCGGCCCGCTGGGCAAGGACTTCAACATGCGCTGGATCGCCTCGATGGTGGCCGACGTGCATCGCATCCTCACCCGCGGCGGCATCTTCATGTATCCGTGGGACGCCCGCGAACCCGGCAAGGCCGGCAAGCTGCGCCTGATGTACGAAGCCAATCCGATGAGCTTCCTGATCGAGCAGGCCGGCGGCGCGGCGATCAACGGCGAGCAGCGCATCATGGCCATCCAGCCCGACAAGCTGCACCAGCGCGTCAGCGTGATCCTGGGCTCGAAGAACGAAGTCGAGCGCGTGGGCCGCTACCACGCCGAAGGCGCGGGCAAGTAAGCAGCGCCCGTCCATGAAAAAAGCCCCGGCATCGCCGGCGCAAGTGCCGCGTTACTTGACCTCTTCGATCGACTTGACGTCGTCCTTATTGATCTGAACCTTCTTGCCGTCCTTGTCGTATTCGTACATGCCCGACTTCTTGTCGTATTCGGGCGTATCCGGCGTGACGGTCGAGGTTCCGTCGCGCTGCTGAATGACCGAGGGCGACGAGCATCCGGCCAGCATACCGACTCCGGTCACCACCAGGGCCAACGTCATGGTCTTCAGATTCATGGTCGTGTTCTCCGAGTGTGAATAGGTGAATTCACTCTATCGGAATCCGCCCCCAAATACGTGTCGGGTTGTGGAAAAAGTGCATAAGAACGTAATCCGCCCTGCCCCCAATAATAAAAAACCCCTCGCAAGGCGCGCCTGCGAGGGGTTGCAACCGTACACAAGCGGCAAGCGCGCTTTACACCTTGGCGTGCGCCTCGATGAAACGGCGTACGGACGCTTCGTCGCAGTCCATGACTTCGACGCGCTGGGGCAGCGATTCCAGGTCGGCGAGGTTGCCGGGAGGCGTGGCGGGACGGCCAAGCGCTTCCTCGATGGTCTCCGAGAACTTGGCGGGCAATGCCGTTTCCAGCACCAGCATGGGCACGCCCGGCTCGACGAATTCTCGCGCCACCTTCACGCCATCGGCGGTGTGGGGATCGACCAGCACGCCCGTCGCGTCGTACACGGCGCGGATGGTCGCAAGGCGGTCGGCATGCGTGCTGGCGCCCGACACGAAGCCGTAGCGCGACTCGAACTGGTCCTTGAGGTCGGACAGATCGAACGACCCGTCGCGCGCCACGGCCGCCCACAGCGCCTTCACGCGCTCGGCGTCGCGGCCCACCAGGTCGAACACAAAGCGCTCGAAGTTGGAGGCGCGCGAAATGTCCATCGACGGGCTGGACGTCGCGTAGGTCTGCTCGGCGGGACGCGGACGGTAGATGCCGGTGCGGAAGAATTCTTCCAGCACGTTGTTC
The DNA here is from genome assembly GCF_039673305.1 of Achromobacter spanius. Lineage (GTDB taxonomy): Bacteria > Pseudomonadota > Gammaproteobacteria > Burkholderiales > Burkholderiaceae_B > Achromobacter > Achromobacter spanius_F. The sequence goes on along the minus strand of NZ_JBDJLJ010000006.1, from coordinate 81,252 downwards.
TCGTTCGTGGCCAAAACGAGGCGGCGGACGGGCAGGCCCATGCTGCGCGCGATATGGCCCGACAGGATGTTGCCGAAGTTGCCCGAAGGCACGGCGAACGACACCTGTTGGCCGGCGCCATCGGTGGCCCGCAGCCAGCCGTGGAAGTAATACACCACCTGGGCGGCGATGCGCGCCCAGTTGATGGAGTTGACGGCGCCCAGGCGGTACTTGCTCTTGAAGGCCAGATCGCCGGCCAGCGCCTTGACGATGTCCTGCGCTTCGTCGAACACGCCGCGCACAGCGATGTTGTGGATGTTCTCGTCCTGCAGCGAGTACATCTGCGCGCGCTGGAAGGCGCTCATGCGGCCGTGCGGCGACAGCATGAATACCGCCACGCCCTTCTTGCCGCGCAAGGCGTATTCCGCGGCGGAACCGGTGTCGCCGGAGGTCGCGCCCACGATGTTCAGGGTGGTGCCACGCTTGGCGAGCACGTATTCGAACACCTGGCCCAGGAACTGCATGGCCATGTCCTTGAAGGCCAGCGTCGGCCCTTCGGACAGCCCCAGCAGCGATACTCCGTCGTCCAGCGGACGCAGCGGGACGATGTCCTCGCTGTTGAAAATCTGCGGCGTGTAGGCGGCGCGGGTCAGGCGCCGCAGGTCGTCCGCGGGAATGTCGGTCGCGAAGAGCGACAGCACTTCGAACGCCAGGTCCGCGTACGGCAGGCCGCGCCAGGATTCAAGCGTTTCGCCCGACACCTGGGGCAGCGCTTGCGGCACCGCCAAGCCGCCGTCGGGCGCCAGGCCTTCGAGCAGGATGTCGGAAAATTCCAGCGCGGCCATGCCGCCGCGCGTAGAGATGTATTTCATGTCAATTGCTCCACGATGCGCCACACTCCCCCGCCCGAGCCGCCGAGGAACCGGTCTTGCCGGTCCGCGCGCGGCAGGGGCCCGCCCAGGGGGAAGCGCCCGAGGCGCTTCGGGGGTGGGTCTTTCTCACGTCAGATTTTCCACGCGCAGGCGCGTCACCTTGGACCGCACGAAGGGCAAGGACTCGATGCGCTCGATCGCCTGATTGACGTTGCCTTCCACGGCCTCGTGCGTCAGGAAGATGATGTCCGCGCCGCCGATGTGCGAGGGCTGCTGGATCATCGACCCGATCGAAATGGAGCGGTCGGCCAGGATGCGGGCGATATCCGCCAGCACACCAGGCTGATCGTCCACGCGCAGGCGCAGGTAGTAAGACGTGCTGACCTGCTCGATCGGAAGGATCGGCGTGTCCGACATGGCGTCCGGCTGGAAGGCCAGGTGGGGCACGCGATTGCCCGGATCCGCGGTATGCAGGCGGGTCACGTCGACCAGGTCCGCCACGACGGCCGAGGCGGTCGGTTCTTCGCCCGCGCCCTGGCCGTAGTACAGCGTGGGGCCGACGGCGTCGCCCTTGACCAGCACGGCGTTCATCGCGCCCTCGACGTTGGCCAGCAGGCGCTCGGCAGGCACCAGCGCCGGATGCACGCGCAGCTCGATGCCGTCGGGGCGACGCTTGGTGATGCCCAGGAGCTTGATGCGGTAGCCCAGGCGCTCGGCGTGTTCGATGTCTTCGGCGGCCAGTTGCGAGATGCCTTCGATGTAGGCGCGGTCGAATTGGACCGGCACGCCGAAGGCCAGCGAGGCCAGCAAGGTCAGCTTGTGCGCGGCGTCCACGCCCTCCACGTCGAACGTGGGATCGGCCTCGGCGTAGCCCAGGCGCTGGGCTTCGGCCAGCACGTCGGCGAACGGCAGGCCGCGCGTGCGCATTTCGGACAGGATGAAGTTGGTGGTGCCGTTGATGATGCCGGCCACCCACTGGATGCGGTTGGCCGTCAGGCCTTCGCGGATCGCCTTGATGATGGGAATGCCGCCCGCGACGGCAGCTTCGAAGTTCACCATCACGCCGCGTTCGGAGGCGGCGGCGAAGATCTCGTTGCCATGCTTGGCCAGCAGCGCCTTGTTGGCGGTGACCACGTGCTTGCCGTTGGCGATGGCTTCCAGCACCAGCTCGCGCGCCAGCGTATCGCCGCCGATCAGTTCGACGACGATGTCGATGTCCGGATCGCGCACCAGCGCGCGCACGTCGGTGTCGACCAGGATGGAGTCGCCCACGCGGGCACGGGCCTTGGCCACGTCGCGCACGGCGGCGCGGGTGACCTCGATGCGGCGGCCGGCGCGGCGCGCGATTTCCTCGGCGTTGCGGGACAGCACCGTCCACGTGCCACCGCCAACCACGCCAAGACCAAGCAGGCCCACCTTCATGGGATTCATCGCGCCGCCCTCTGCGGGCGGGCGTTGAGGGGAATTCATTTCAGTTCTCCATAATGCTTTGCAAGGGACACCATACTTGGCAGCACCAAGCGCGGCCGCGCGGAGCCGGCTTCGCCGGTCCGCTGCGGCGCCCCCTGGGGGGAAGCGCGCAGCGCTGCGGGGGGGCCCCTACTTCAGCAATCCGTCCTTGCGGAACATATCCTTGATGCCGCGCACCGCCTGGCGGGTGCGCTGCTCGTTTTCGATAAGAGCGAAGCGTACGTATTCGTCGCCATACTCGCCGAAGCCGATCCCGGGGGACACGGCCACTTTCGCATCCGACAGGACACGCTTGGCAAATTCCAAAGAGCCCATCGCCCTGTAGGGCTCGGGGATCTGCGCCCAGATGTACATGGACGCCTTGGGAATCTCCACATTCCAACCTGCTTCGTGCAGCCCGCGCACGAGCACGTCGCGGCGGCTTTGATACTGCGCCACGATTTCGTTCACGCAGTCCTGCGGGCCGTCCAGGGCGGCGATGGACGCCACCTGGATCGGCGTGAACGTGCCGTAGTCGTGATAGCTCTTGATGCGCGCGAGCGCGTTGACCAGCTCGCGGTTGCCGACCATGTAGCCGATGCGCCAGCCCGCCATGTTGTAGCTCTTGCTCATCGTGAAGAACTCGACGGCGACATCGCGCGCGCCGGGAACCTGCATGATGGACGGGGCCACGTAGCCGTCGAACGTGATGTCGGCGTAGGCCAGGTCATGCACGACGAGGATGTCGTGTTCCTTGGCCAGCGCCACCACGCGTTCGAAGAACGACAGGTCCACGCACTGGGCGGTCGGGTTGCTGGGAAAGCCCAGCACCATCATCTTGGGCTTCGGGATGGATTCGCGCACGGCGCGCTCCAGTTCCTCGAAGAAGTCCACGCCCGGCGTCATGCGCACGGAGCGGATGTTGGCGCCGGCAATGACGGCGCCATAGATATGGATCGGGTAGCTGGGATTGGGCACCAGCACGGTGTCGCCGCGGTCCAGCGTGGCCAGCATCAGGTGAGCCAGGCCTTCCTTGGAGCCGATGGTGACGATGGCTTCGGAGTCCGGGTCGAATTCGACCGCGTAGCGGCGCTGGTACCAGTCACAGATCGCCTTGCGCAGGCGCGGGATGCCCTTGGACACCGAATAGCCGTGCGTGGTGGGCCGAGTCGTGGCTTCCACCATCTTGTCGACGATGTGCTTGGGCGTCGCGCCGTCGGGATTGCCCATCGACATGTCGATGATATCTTCGCCGCGCCTACGCGCCGCCATCTTGAGCTCGCCGGTAATGTTGAAAACGTACGGAGGCAAACGCTCGATGCGAGAGAACTTCCTCATGATGGGAATCCTTAGGGGCGAAAAGGCAAAAACCAGGGCGCGGTCGCGCGAAGGGAAAAGGGGTTCAGAGCCGCGCCGGCACGATTGCAGCGCAGCAAAACCCTGTAATCTAGCGCAAGGACGCCCAAGCGGCAAATGGGGCGGAAAATGGCCCTTTTGCTAGTGGATACGTTGCAACATGCGGCGTGTCCGATGCGCTATTATCAAGCACGTAAAGCCGGAGTTTTTATTGAAGCTGCATACCGATCCTGCGACGGCCGCTCTGAACACTGTCACCGCTTATGGCGATGGCTACATCGAGGTCAACCAGGTACGTTTTTCCTCCTCGGTCGCTTTTGGCCCCGAAGGCGAAGTTACCCTCTGGCCCGTTGAGTCGCCGGCCGACATCACCTCCTCCCTCTTGTACCAGGCGGCCGGATTGGCCGAGCCCGTCCGCGATCCGATGGCGTTCCTGGACGAACCTGAATCCACCACCGCCCGCCCCGCCAACGCGCCTGAAGTGCTGCTGGTCGGCACGGGTGGCCGGCAGCAGTTCCTGCGCCCCGAAGTATTGCGTCCCCTTTTAGCAGCGGGCATCGGCGTGGAAATCATGGATACCCACGCCGCCTCGCGCACCTACAACATCCTGATGGCGGAGGGCCGGCGCGTCGTCGTCGCCCTCATCCCTCCCAATGGAGCATCCAGTCAATGACGCCGAGCATAGGCAAGCCCGCCCCGCAGTTCACCGCTGAAAGCACTATAGGCCCGATCAGCCTGGAACAGTGCCAGGGCCGGGCGGTAATCCTGTACTTCTACCCCAAGGACAACACGCCCGGCTGCACCACCGAAAGCCAGGATTTCCGCGATCTGCACGCCGAGTTCCTCGCGGCCAGCGCAGTCGTCATCGGCATCTCGCGCGATTCGCTGAAGTCGCACGAGAACTTCAAGGCCAAGTACGAACTTCCTTTCCCTCTCATCTCCGACGCCGACGAAACCGTCTGCAATCTGTTCGGCGTCATCAAGCAGAAGAACATGTATGGAAAGCAGGTGCGCGGCATCGAACGCAGCACCTTCCTGATCGATGCCTATGGCGTGCTGGTGCAGGAGTGGCGCGGGGTGAAGGTCCCGGGCCACGCCAAGGAAGTCCTGCAAGCCGCAAAGAGCATCGGTTAGCCGCACAGGAATACCCGTCAGGCGCTAAGCCCGGCCCACACAGGAGAGTGACGCTTATGCCGCTTCCGAAGTTGCCTACCCGCCCCGCAGCCATCCTGACCTTCCCCTCGGGCGAATCCGCCCGGGCGCAGGCCCGCACCACCAAGACTGCCGCTGCGCGGTCCAATACCCAGGCCGTCCTCGCGGAAGACGTCGAGGACGAACTGCTGGTTCAGCCTGAACTCGAAGGCCTGGCCGCCCCGGCGCGCAAGGCGCAGATCCCAGCTCCCGCCCGCCAGGTTCCGCCGCCCGCGCCCGCCACGCCGGCCGCCCGCGCACCGGCACGCCAGCAGGCCAAGCCCGCGCCGGCGCCAGCCAAGCGCGGCAAGGCGCGCGCCCAGAACGCCCCGCGCAAGCTGTTCGTGCTGGACACGAACGTGCTGCTGCACGACCCCAGCTCCCTGTTCCGGTTCGAAGAGCACGACATCTTCCTGCCGATGATGACGCTGGAAGAACTGGACCACCAGAAAAAGGGCATGTCGGAAGTGGCGCGCAACGCGCGCCAGGTCAGCCGCTCGCTGGACTCGCTGGTGCAGGACGCCACGCACCTCGAAGAAGGGCTTGAACTGGCCAAGCTGGGCAACAAGGACGCCACCGGCCGCCTGATGTTCCAGACGACCGCCATCCACAGCACGCTGCCGTCCGACCTGCCCATGGGCAAGGCCGACAACCAGATCCTGGGCGTCGTCCGCGCCTTGCAGGAAAAGTACCCGCAGCGCGAAGTCGTGCTGGTGTCCAAAGACATCAACATGCGCCTGAAGGCCCGCGCGCTGGGCATGGCGGCGGAAGACTACTTCAACGATCACGTCCTGGAAGATTCGGACCTGATGTATTCGGGCGTGATGCAGTTGCCCGAGGACTTCTGGAACAAGCACGGCAAGGACGTCGAGTCCTGGCAGCAAGGCGGCACGACGTTCTACCGCATCCACGGTCCACTGTGCTCCCAGTTCGTGGTCAACCAGTTCGTCTACTTCGAAGGCCAGATGCCGCTGTACGCGCAGGTGCGCGAGGTCAGCGGCAAGATGGCGGTGCTGGCGACGCTGCGCGACTACACCCACGGCAAGAACAACGTCTGGGGCATCACCGCGCGCAATCGCGAGCAGAACTTCGCCATGAACCTGCTGATGAACCCGGAGTGCGATTTCGTATCGCTGCTGGGCCAGGCAGGCACCGGCAAGACGCTGCTGGCGCTGGCCGCGGGCATCACGCAGGTGCTGGAAACCAAGCGCTACACCGAGATCATCATGACGCGCGTCACGGTGCCGGTCGGCGAGGACATCGGTTTCCTGCCCGGCACGGAAGAAGAAAAGATGCTGCCGTGGATGGGCGCCCTGGAAGACAACCTCGACGTGCTGAACATGGGCGAAGGCGAAGGCAACGGGGACTGGGGGCGCGCCGCCACCATGGACCTGATCCGTTCGCGCATCAAGGTCAAGTCCCTGAACTTCATGCGCGGCCGCACCTTCCTGAACAAGTACCTCATCATCGACGAGGCGCAGAACCTGACGCCCAAGCAGATGAAGACGCTGGTGACCCGCGCGGGCCCCGGCACCAAGGTGATCTGCCTGGGCAACATCGCCCAGATCGACACGCCGTACCTGACGGAGGGCAGTTCAGGCCTGACGTTCGTCGTCGACCGCTTCAAGGGCTGGCCGCATTCGGGGCACGTCACGCTGCAGCGTGGCGAGCGCTCCCGCCTGGCCGACTACGCGGGCGACGTGCTGTAGCCGCCCACCCTGCCCCGGCAACAAAAAGCCCCTTGATTGCTCAAGGGGCTTTTTTTCGTCCAACGCAGGCGGCTTACTTGTCGGCCGCGTTGGTGATGGCATTGCCTGCCCGCGACATGTCCTTGCCCATGCCGGCGACGGTATTGCAACCGGCCAGCACGAACCCGAACACGACGAAAGCAGTCAGCACAATCTTGCCGCGCATGCTGGAACTCCTGTTGATTGAATGAAAAACGCAGGCTCAGACGATCTGCACGCGCAGTTCGCCCAGTCCTTCCACGCCGCCGGTGATCACGTCGCCTTGGCGCACCGCGCCCACGCCTTCGGGCGTGCCGGTGAAGATGATGTCGCCCGGCTGCAATTCGAACAGACCCGACAGGTACGAAATGCTCTCGGGCACGTTCCACAGCATCTGCGAAATATCGCTGGATTGCTTGCGCTCGCCGTTGACGTCCAGCCAGATGGCGCCCTTGTCCAGCGTGCCGACGACGCTGCGCGGGTGGATCGGGCCCAGCGGCGCCGACTGGTCGAACGCCTTGCCGATTTCCCAGGGGCGACCCTGCTTCTTCATTTCGCCTTGCAGGTCGCGGCGGGTCATGTCCAGGCCCAGGGCATAGCCCCAGACGCACTCATTGGCCTGTTCTACCGGGATGTCGCGGCCGCCCTTGCCCAGCACCACGACCAGCTCCATCTCGTAATGCAGATTGGAGGTCTTGGAGGGATAAGGCATCTTGCCGGTTTCGCCATCGGCCACCACCAGCACCGCGTCCGCGGGCTTGCAGAAGAAGAACGGATCTTCGCGGCCCGTGAAGCCCATTTCCTTGGCATGCTCGGCGTAATTGCGACCAACGCAATAGACGCGGCGAACCGGAAACAGCGCGGCGCTGCCGGCGACGGGGACCGCAACGGGCGGCTGGGGAGGTAGAACGTAGTCCATGAGCTATCAACCTATGACAAATACGTGACCGGAAACCGGCGAAATATGTTACCTCGACGCCGCGCGCGCTTCGCCCGCTGTCCCCGCAAGAGGGCGTTTTTGTTCTGGTGCGGCCCGACGTTGAAAAAGCATCCGCGAGTTTATCCCTTTCTTCGGCCGAAGCGAGGGATCGATCGCCGTCAGGGGAGCGCAAAAGCAACGGCGCGGACGCGCGCCGCATGCTGCGGTCGCGGCCGCGCCGCCTTGGGACGCAAGCCAGCGCAAAGCCGGCTCGGCCCGGATCCGATCAGCCCTGGCTGTAGCGTTCGGCGCTGCGCACGATTTCCTCGTGCGCGGCATCGACGCCCTTCCAGCCCTTGACCTTGACCCACTTGCCCTTTTCCAGGTCTTTGTAGTGCTCGAAGAAGTGCTGGATGCGGGAGATGTCTTCCGTCGGCAGATCTTCGTAGGACTTGATGTTGCGGTACGGGGGGTACAGCTTTTCGATCGGCACGGCCAGCAGCTTGGCGTCGCCACCCGATTCGTCGTCCATTTCCAGCACGCCGATGGCGCGGCAGCGCACCACGGCGCCGATCTGGATGGGGAACGGGGTCAGCACCAGCACGTCGGCGGGGTCGCCGTCTTCGGACAGGGTTTGCGGAATGTAGCCGTAGTTGCACGGGTAGTGCATGGCCGTCAGCATGAAGCGGTCAACGAAAATCGCACCCGAATCCTTGTCGACCTCGTACTTCACCGGGTCGGCATTCATGGGGATTTCGATGATGACGTTGAAGTCTTCCGGCAGCTTCTTGCCAGGGGAGACGCGATCAAGACTCATGATTCAACCTTGTTTGTCTGAAAGATTATTTAAATCGAGCCGTCGTCCTTGAACGGCGGCTTGGTGGTCGGCACGGGCGCGGCGACGGGCTTGGACGCCTGGGGCGCCGGAGCCGGCGCCGGCGCGTACGTGGGCACGGGCTCGTCGAAAGCTGCCGCCGGTATCGGCGCGCTGTCGAAGTACTCGTCGATGTCGGATGTTCCGCCTGCCAGCGGGGCGTCTTCGGGCGCAAGCGCACGATCACGCTGTTCCTTGTTGGCGCGCGCATCCGGGTCCAGCACGTAATCGGAGGCCGACGCCGCGACGGCCGGCGGCAAGGCAGGATAGTCGCCCCCGACATCGGCGTCGCTGTCCGTGTCCGACAAGCCCACAGCGTAGCCGCCTTCGGCGTCAACGCGGTATGGGTCGGAGCCCGTGTCGGCGGGAGGCAGGGCCGCGTCGGCCGCCAGCACCGGCAGCGCCATGCTGGCAGCCGTTGCCAGGCGCCAGTGGCGCACGGCATCGGCGGGCCGGTCCAGGCGGTCGTACAGGCTGCCCAGCAGGGCGTGCGTCTGCGCGTCGCTGCGGCGGCTCAGGCTGCGCAGCAGATAGCGTTCCGCCTGCCCCCAAAGCTGGCCGTTCAGGCACAGCATGCCTAGGGCGGTCAGGAGGTCGGGATCGGTCGGACGCTGCTGCAGCCAGGTCTCGGCCTTGGACAGGCGGCGGGACACCTGCTCGGCCTCGCAGCGGGCATACGCCGCCACCAGGGCCGGGTTGAACTTGACGGCAACGGCGGCTTCCAGCACACGAGCGGCTTCGTTGGGTTCGCCGGCGGCCTCGAAGGCGGCCGCGCCCGCCAGGGCGATTTCGGGCAGCAGCCGTTCTTCGGCCTTCAGGTCTTTCCAGATGGCTCGCCAGGCGTCGGTGCCGGCCGCGGCGCGCAGGCGCGCGGCGCCCGAGGCGTCGATCAGCAGGTCGGCTTCGGCGCGCGCCAGCGCATTGCGGCGCACGAGGCCACGCGCCAGCGTGAAGACCTGTTCCTGGTGATTCAGCGCGGTATGCGCACGCAGCAGCAGGCGCATCGTGTGCAGGTGACGGGCGCCGCCATCGGCCAGCGGCGCCAGCACCGACAACGCCCGTTCGGCGCGCCCCTGGTCCAGGAGCATGTCGGCCGAAACGGTGGCGGTGGCCTCGACCAGGCCGGGATCGGTGCCCGCCTGTTCCTGCGCGGTGGCCAGCAGGTGGTCGCGTCGGTCGAATTCGCCCAGGCCATGCGCCGCGCGTCCGGCGGACAGGGCCGCCAGGACCCGGCGCGTGCGCACCTTGGTCTGGTCGAGCAGCTTGGTCAGGTCTTTTTCAGCGTGGGTGTAGCGGCCTTCCAGGAGGCCGATCCAGCCGCGCTCGAGCAATTCGTGGTCGCGTGCCTGCGCGCGCTTGCCGCGCCAGGCCCGCACGCGGTCCGGGATGGCGAGCAGCCACGCCAGCAGGCGCAAGCCCACGTACAGAATGATGAACGTCGCGACGATGAGCAGAACGGCGAGCGTCAGCGACATCTCGATGCGCCACGGCCACACCAGCAACAGCACGTTGCCGGAATGCGAACGCAGCACCACCGCCAAGGCGACGGCGACGACGGCGAGCAGCAGTGTCCAGAACCAGGTACGCATAGGCCTCAGTCCTGATCGCTGGTCTTGAAGCCGGCGGCCCGCAGCGCAGCCACGGCGTTCAGGCTGTCAGCCACTTCCGGCATGCGCACGGCAATGTCGGTCTGCGCCAGTTCGCGCGCCAGGGTCTGGGCGGCGACGGTGTCGGGCGAACGGCCGTCGAAGTACTTGGAGAGGGTGGTGCCGACGTTGTCGAGCTCGCTTTTCCAAACGGAGGGCTGGCGCATCAGCATGGCCAGCTGGGCCGTGAGCAGGCGCTGACGCAGCGTGCCGCGCACCTGGTCGGCCTGTTCGGGAGACAGCAGCAGCGCGGCGGGCTCATCGACACGCTGGATGGTGATCAGGCCGCCAAGCTCGTGCGCCAGGGCGGATCCGGCGCGACCGGGCCAGGAAGCCACTTCCGCGCGCCAGCGCTGCCACCAGGGCGCATCGGCAGGCAGGTCGGCCTGGGGATCCACGACGGGGGCCGGAGCCGCCGGCTGGACCTGCCCGACAGGCGCAACACCAGGCGCCGCGGCATCAGGCACGAGCAGCGGCGCCCTGCCGATCAGGGCGACCAGGCGTTCGATGCGGGTGGATTGGGCCGGGATGTCCACCGTGGAGACCGCGCGCAGGCGGTCCAGGTCGCCGTTGATGGACTGCTGCAGGCTGGAGAAACGCGGCCGGTCGGCGCGCGCCAGACGCGATTGCGCGGTTTCCAGGGCGACGATGGCGTTGGACACGTTGCCGGCCAGGCGCAGTTGCTGGTTGGCGATGGTCAGCAGGCGTTCGACGTCGTTGGCCAGCAGTTCGTCGCTGGCGCTGTCGTTGAAGTTTTGCCAAGCCAGTTGCAGGGCGTTGTACTGGCTTTGCGTTTCGCGGACGGTGTCCTCGAGTTCGGCCACGCGGCCCGCCTGGGCCTGCGCAAGCGCCAGGGCTTCGCGCGTGTCCTTGCGAGCCTGCACGACATCGGCGCTGAGCGTTTCGATGCGCGTGGCGACCTCACGGCCGGCGGACACGAATTGCGTGCGCTGCTTCCAGAGGGCATAGCCCAGGCCGACGGCCAGCAGGATGACGATTATCAGGGCAGTGACCAGAGGGCCACTGCCACGCTTGGCCGGACGGGCCTTGACGGGATCGGCCGGGGCCGATGCGGGCGCGGTTGCGTCCGGGGCGACCGGATGAACGGCCGGATCGGTAGCGGGAGTCTTGTCTGTCATGACGCGATTGTATTCGGTGTCGGTCCGAACCAACGAATCAGTCAGCAACAAAAGCCTGGAATATCGACTCGTCGTTGGCCAAGCAGATTTTTACCATCGTCGGGCAGGCCGCGCCATGGCCCGCCTGCGGCACGCGCCGCGCCAGCGCGGGATGGGTCAGCACGAACCGGCAGCGCTCCCACCAGCCCGACAGGCCCGCAGCGTTCAGACGGACGCGGACCGCATCCGCGCTCTCACCGCTGGTGATGAGCCACGTGGCGGCGACGCCGTCATCCGCCCAGCGCCGCAACTGGGCCAACTGCGAGGGACTCCATTCGGCGGGACGCCTGAGATAGGCCGCGTGGCGCGTCACAGCCGAGCCGTGGGCCTCGAGCGTATCGCCCAGCCAGTCCCTGCCCTGCGTGCCGCGCACCAGCAGCACACGCGCAGGCAATTGCGGCAGCCCCTGGAGCACTTCCCAGAGCGCTTCGGAATCGTGACTGACCGCCGATGCGCCGGGATGAAGAACTGTTGTATTCGCGCCAAAAAAATCCAGGTCACGCAGGGCCTGGGCGCTTGCCGGCCCCACCGTGGCGGCGATCACGCCGGCGGGCCACATGGACGGGCCGTCCGCCCGGGCCAACTGGTCCAGGTAGTGCCTGGCCGCGTTGCCGCTGACGAACACGACCATATCGTAAGCCGACGGCCGGGGCAGGTCCGCGGAAGCCACGGACAAGGGGTGGATTTCAAGGGCGGGCAGCACGCAAGGCGACCAGCCGGCGCCCTCCAGGCGGCCGGCCAGTATTTCATTGCGCCCCGCGGGCCGCGTCAGGACGGCGACGCGCGGCCTCTCGGTGGCTGCGGGCGCCTTGGCCATCAGCCTGGCCCGGGCGCTTGCAGCAATTCGCTGAGAATGGCCGCGGCGCCCGCGTCCAGCAATTCGCTGGCTGCGGCCTCGCCGATGGCTTCGGCCTCGCTGGCGGGACCGCTGCGGGTGGTGTGGACCATGCGCGCGCCATCGGGCGAAGCCACGAGCGCTCGCAGCGACAAGGTGCCGCCGGCAATCTGCGCGAACGCCGCCAGGGGAACCTGGCAGGAGCCGCCCAGCTTGCGCGACACCGCGCGCTCGGCCAGGACACAGGAGGTCGTGTCGGCGCTGACCAGCGGCGCCAGCCAGGCCCGCATGTCATCGCGATCGTTGCGGATTTCAATGCCCAGGGCGCCCTGCCCCGCCGCCGGCAGGCTGTCGGCGGGATCCAGCAAAGCGCGGATGCGCGCCCCCAGGCCCAGGCGCTCGAGGCCGGCGGCCGCCAGCACGATGGCGTCGTAATCGCCTTTGTCGAGCTTGCCCAGGCGCGTGTCCAGGTTGCCGCGCAGCGGCTTGACCACGAGCGCCGGATAGCGCGCACGGATCTGCGATTCGCGGCGCAGGCTGGACGTGCCGACGACAGCGCCCGCGGGCAGGTCGGCCAGCGTCGCGTAGTGGTTGGATACGAAGGCATCGCGCGGATCCGCGCGATCGAGGACGGCGCAAAGCTCGAACGGGGCCTGCAGATCCACCGGCACGTCCTTCAAGGAGTGCACGGCGAGATCGGCTCGCCCGTCGAGCAAGGCGTTTTCGAGTTCCTTGACGAACAGACCCTTGCCGCCCACCTTCGAAAGCGTGCGGTCGAGGATCTGGTCGCCTCGGGTCGTCAGGGTAAGAAGCTCAACCGCGCACGCCGGGTACAGCGTGCGCAGTCGGTCGCGCACATGCTCGGCTTGCCACAGGGCAAGCCGGCTGGCGCGGGTCGCGATGACCAGGCGTTGCGGTAGAGACACGAGACGGCATCAAACGAAGTTGGAGACGATGACCGTCGCGACTATCCCGAGGATGGCCAGCACGAACAGACCCTGAAGAAGGCTCAGGCCCGATTCGGATTGCTGGGGATCGACGGATCTACGCAGACTCATGTGCTGATTCCTTGGAAGCGGTTTTGCGGCTTGCCAGCCACCGTCCAAGGACAACAACGAGCAAGGCGCCGATAATTTCTGCACCGATTTTAACCGCAGCCGGCTGAACGCCGAATTGACGTTCGACAATGACGTCGGTAATCAGCATGCCGCCCGCGATCCAGCCCAGCAAAGCCGCGCCGAAAGTAACAACCAGCGGATAGCGGTCGATGAGCTTGAGCACCAGCGTGCTGCCCCAGATGATGATCGGCACACTGACGATCAGGCCGAAGGCAACCAGGCCGATCTGATGGTCGGCGTGGGCGTTCTGGGCCGCGCCGGCGATGGCGATGACGTTGTCCAGGCTCATCACGAAGTCAGCGATGATGATGGTCTTGATCGCGGCGGCGATGGATGTGCCGCCCTTCACGTTGCCATGGGCGTCGTCCTCGGGAACCAGGAGCTTGACGCCGATCCAGACGAGCAGCAGGCCGCCCACGACCTTCAGGAAGGGGATGGACAGGAGGGTCAGAGCGAAGGCAATCAGGACGACGCGCAAGATGATGGCGCCGGCGGTGCCCCACAGGATGCCTTGCATCCGCTGCTTGGGCGCCAGGTTGCGACAAGCCAGTGCGATCACGACGGCGTTGTCGCCGCCCAGCAGGATGTCGATGAGAATGATCTGGAATACCGCTGCCCAACTCAGCGTCTGGAAAAACTCAAGCACTTTGAACCCCCGAAGGCATTTATGAAAAGAATGGCCGGTCCCGGTCCGGCCGACTCGCCGCGCTTTGCGCGGCGAGGTAATTCAGGACAACTTATTATTGTAGTTCAGCTTTCAGTCAGCTTTCTGGCGCATCAGTAAAACTTTACCAATCGCCAGCACCAACACCGCGCCCAGCACGCCCGTCATCAGGGCAAAGCTGTGCTGCGTCACGCCCAGGGCAGCGTCGATGCGCGCCACGGAATCCTGCAGGGCCGGATCGCCCACCAGCAGTTCACCCGCAATGAAGCCCAGCAGCGCCGCCCCCACCCACACGATGATCGGGAAGCGTTCGATGACCTTCAACAGCAGCGTGCTGCCGAAAATGACCAGCGGAATACTGATCGCCAAGCCCAGAACCAGCAAGGTCGTATCGCCCATCGCCGCGGCGGCGACCGCCACCACGTTGTCCAGGCTCATGACCAGATCGGCAATCATGATAGTGCGAATCGCGGTCAGGAGATTGCCTTGTGTCTTGCCCGCACCGTCTTCTTCGCCTTCCGGCAACAGCAGCGTCACGCCGATGTAGACCAGGAGCAGCGCGCCGATCAGCTTGAGCCACGGCAGCAACAGCAGCTTGGCCGCGACGAGCGTCAAGACGATACGCATGATGATCGCGGCGGCGGAACCGACAACGATCGCTTTCTTCTGTTGAGCCGGGGGCAGTGACCGCGCCGCCAGCGCAATAACCACGGCGTTGTCGCCCGATAGCAGAATGTTGACCCAAATGATCTGGAGCAACGCTATCCAGAATGCCGCTGAACTGAGTTCCATGCCTCTCTTTCCTAGGTGTTGATCCCCCTAGGAGAAACCAAATAAATGGATGAAATGAAGATAAAAACGTACTGACCGTCTTGGTGCGAGCCCGACGGCATTCTTGCTTGGTACGCGCGAAATTTCTTTCATTATAGTTTCGTTCAGCTTTCCGTATGATTTGCGCGACCGCATCCTGGACGCGGGATTACCCTAGGAAACCGCAAAAAAAGGCGGACGAAAAAAAGCCCGCCGAAGCGGGCTTTTGCAGCGCAATGCTGAGACTTACAGCACCGACTTGAGCAGCTTGCCCATTTCGGAGGGGTTGCGCGTGGTGCGGATGCCGCAAGCTTCCATAACTTCCAGCTTGGCGTCGGCAGTGTCGGCGCCGCCGGAGATCAGGGCGCCAGCGTGGCCCATGCGCTTGCCGGCGGGAGCCGTGACACCAGCGATGAAGCCGACGACCGGCTTCTTCATGTTGTCCTTGGCCCACTGGGCGGCGTTGACTTCGTCCGGACCGCCGATTTCGCCGATCATGATGACGGCGTCGGTGTCGGGATCGTCATTGAACAGCTTCAGGACGTCGACGTGTTTCAGGCCGTTGATGGGATCACCACCGATACCGACGGCGCTGGATTGACCCAGGCCCAGCTCAGTGACTTGCGCCACGGCTTCGTACGTCAGGGTGCCCGAACGGCTGACGATGCCGATGCGGCCCTTGCGGTGGATGTGACCCGGCATGATGCCGATCTTGATTTCGTCGGGGGTGATCAGACCCGGGCAGTTCGGGCCCAGCAGCAGCGTCTTGCTGCCCTTGGCCTTCATGCGGTTCTTGACTTCGAGCATGTCGCGAACCGGGATGCCTTCGGTGATGCAGATGACCAGGTCCAGTTCGGCTTCGACAGCTTCCCAGATGGCGGCGGCGGCGCCCGCGGGCGGCACGTAGATGACGGACACGGTGGCGCCGGTGTCGGCCTTGGCGTCCTTGACCGACGCGAAGATCGGCACGCCTTCGAAGTCTTCACCCGCCTTCTTGGGGTTCACGCCGGCCACGAAGGCGGCCTTCCCATTGGCGTACTCACGGCACATGCGGGTGTGGAACTGACCCGTCTTGCCCGTGATGCCCTGGGTGATGACTTTGGTGTCCTTGTTGATCAGAATCGACATTTGTGAATCCTTGGATTTTCTTTAGCGCCGGGCCGCCCCCAGCTAAAGGCGCCCCCTTGGGGGGCAGCCAGCCATGAAAGGGCGCGGCGTGGGGGCATATTTACTTGACGGCGGCTACGACGCGGGTGGCGGCTTCGGCCATCGTGTCGGCGCTGATGATCGGCAGGCCCGAGTCGGCCAGCATCTTCTTGCCGAGTTCTTCGTTGGTGCCCTTCATGCGGACGACCAGCGGCACGCTCAGGTTGACGGCCTTGCACGCGGCGATCACGCCTTCGGCAATGACGTCGCAGCGCATGATGCCGCCGAAGATGTTGACCAGAATGGCCTTCACGCTCTTGTTGGCGAGCATGATCTTGAACGCTTCGGTGACCTTCTCGGCCGTGGCGCCGCCGCCGACGTCCAGGAAGTTGGCGGGTTCGCCGCCGAACAGCTTGATGGTGTCCATGGTGGCCATGGCCAGGCCGGCGCCGTTCACCAGGCAGCCGATGTTGCCGTCGAGCTGGATGTAGGCGAGATCGAACTTGCTGGCTTCGATTTCAGCGGGATCTTCTTCGTCCAGGTCGCGGTAGGCGACGATTTCCGGGTGACGGAACAGGGCGTTGGGATCGAAGTTGAACTTGGCGTCCAGGGCAATGATGTTGCCCTTGCTGTCGCGGTTCAGCGGGTTGATTTCGACCAGCGACGCGTCGGTGTCCATGTAGCACTTGTAGAGCTTCTGGAACACGTCCACGGCTTGGGCGGTCGAGTCGGCGGGCAGGCCGATCGCGTTGGCGATCTTGGTGGCTTGCTCGGCGGACAGGCCGGTCAGCGGGTCGATGTATTCGGTGATGATCTTTTCGGGGGTGGAGTGAGCCACTTCCTCGATGTCCATGCCGCCTTCGCTGGAAGCGATGAAGGCGACCTTCTGCGTGGCGCGGTCGGTGACCAGCGAGACGTAGTATTCCTTCTGGATGTCGGCGCCGTCTTCGATGTACAGGCGACGAACCTTCTGGCCTTCAGGGCCGGTCTGGTGCGTGATCAGCTGCATGCCCAGGATTTCCGAGGCCAGCTTGCGGACGTCGTCCAGCGAGCGCGCCAGCTTGACGCCGCCGCCCTTGCCGCGGCCACCCGCGTGGATCTGTGCCTTGACGACCCAAACCGGTCCACCCAGCTTTTCAGCGGCAGCCACGGCCTCGTCGACGGAAAGAGCGGGGATCCCGCGCGGCACGGGGACGCCAAATTGCTTCAGCAGTTCCTTGCCTTGATACTCGTGGATTTTCATGTGTTACCTGTCAGGACGTATGAGAAAAAGAAGGTGAATCGGAGGTCGAATCAGCCGATGCCTCAGCGCTACCCCCGGTGTACCACTCGGGATAATGCTCAGCCACTACAGGGCCGCCAGTGCTCAGCGCATGGCAGCCGTCCAGTTGGAATGGACGCCGGTTCGGGTTGATTTCCTGCCGCCGGCGGTTGGCCATGGTCTGGACCGCCGCGGTGGGAAGCACCTGCGACAGTTCGGTCATGTGCGTACAGCCTTCCACGTGCCCGAACCGTTCCTTGACCTGGCGGCGGAACCCCTTGAGCAGGTTCATGCCGATCAGGTCAGTGTACGCCGGCTCGATAGCCTTGCAATGCCCGTCATAGGGCGCCGCGTCATAGACAGCCTGAGCCGCCACGATCGAGAAATTCTCGTCGATGGTGATGCGCAGGTGCATATGGTGGATGGGTTGTCCGGCCTTGAACATCTCGCCGTCGCGCTTGGGGAAATCGTACGCCTTGACGTCGATAAGCTCGGCTTCCAGATCCCAGTTGCCGTCATCGCGCGCATACGACTGCACGCGTATGGAACGCGTATGCAGCGGTTGGCGAGGATAATCCGGCGGTGGCAAGGGCATGCGTGGGGCCTGCGGGGCGAAGATGGCCTGCGCGTAATGGTGCGCGGCAACAAAACCTTCAAAGTATAGCGCAGGCGGCCTCGTATCAACCGTATTCTTCGGCCGGGCGGCGCCGTCGCCACCCTGGCGCCGGGGACGGGGCTGGCGGGTCCGCCTGCCCGCTGGCCACCCAGGCACGCGAGCGGGCCACAAAAAACCGGCTTGCGCCAACGGTGCAAGCCGGTTTGCGCCGGCATCGGGTCGGGGTCGGGGCCCCGGCCAGCCGGGCTACGCGGCTTCGCGCAGCGCGCGCGCCGCCTGCACCATGCCGATCAGCGCGGCTTCCGTTTCCGGCCAGGCGCGGGTCTTCAGGCCACAATCGGGGTTCACCCAGAGCCGCTCCTTGGGCAGGCGGGCGGCGGCCTTGTTCATCAGGTCCACCATCCAGTCCACCTCGGGGACATTGGGCGAATGGATGTCGTACACGCCGGGGCCGATGTCGTTCGGGTAGCGGAAGTCCTCGAACGCCTTGAGCAGTTCCATGTTGGAACGCGACGTTTCGATCGTGATCACGTCCGCATCCATGGCCGCGATGGATTCAATGATGTCATTGAATTCCGAATAGCACATGTGGGTGTGGATCTGCGTTTCGTCACGCACGCCGGCGGTCGACAGGCGGAAGCAGTCCACCGCCCAGTCCAAATATGCCTGCCAGTCCGCACGGCGCAGCGGCAGGCCTTCGCGGATGGCGGGCTCGTCGATCTGGATGACGCTGATGCCGGCAGCTTCCAGGTCCACGACCTCGTCGCGCAGGGCCAGCGCCAGTTGGCGGCAGGTCTGTTCGCGGGGCTGGTCGTCGCGCACGAACGACCATTGCAGGATGGTGACCGGGCCGGTCAGCATGCCCTTGACCGGCTTGTCGGTGAGCGACTGCGCGTAGGACGACCAGCCTACCGTCATGGGCGCCGGACGGGCCACGTCGCCGAAGATGATCGGCGGCTTGACGCAGCGCGATCCGTAGCTTTGCACCCAGCCGTTCTTGGTGAAGGCAAAACCTGCCAGCAACTCGCCGAAATATTCGACCATGTCGTTGCGCTCGGGCTCGCCGTGGACCAGCACGTCCAGGCCGACCTTTTCCTGGAAGCGGATGACTTCCTCGATCTCCTTGCGGATCGCGGTCTCGTAGGCCGAATCCGTGAGCGCGCCGGCCTTCCAGTCGCGGCGCAGCGCCCGGATTTCGGCAGTCTGCGGAAAGGAGCCGATCGTCGTGGTGGGATAGGCGGGCAAGCCCAGCTCTTGCTGCTGGCGGGCGATGCGGCCGGCGAACGGCGCGCGGTCGCGCGACACGCCGGCGGCCGCGGCCATGCGCTGGCCCACCGCCGGATTGTGGATGCGGACCGAGGCGCGGCGGGCGGCGAGCGCGGCGCGCTGGCTGGCCAGGCCGTCCTGAACTGACGGATCGGTGGCGCTATCGAGCGCCCGGCCCAGCAGGCTCAGTTCATTCAGCTTCTGCGCCGCGAACGACAGCCAGCTCTTGAGTTCGGCATCGAGTTCGGTTTCATTCGCCAGGTCCACGGGCACATGCAGCAGCGAGCACGACGGGGCCAGCCACAGGCGGTCGCCAAGCTGCTGCTTGACGGGTGCCAGCGTGGCGATGAGGGCGTCCAGGTCGGTGCGCCAGATGTTGCGGCCATTGATGACGCCAGCGGACAGCACCTGTCCGGCGCCCAGGCCGGCAACCACCTCGGACAATTGTGCAGGCGCGCGCACCAGGTCCACGTGCAGGCCGGCCACGGGCAAGGCCAGCGTGGCGGCCAGGTTGTCCTTCAGGCCGTCGAAATAGGTGGCGATCAGCAGCTTGACCGGGCTGGCCGACAGCTTGGCGTACACCTGCTGGAATGCATCGCGCCAGGCTTGCGGCAAATCGAGCGCCAGGATGGGCTCATCGATCTGCACCCACTGCAGGCCCAGCTTGGCAAAGCGCGCCAGCACCTCTTCGTACACCGGCAGCAGCGCGGCCAGCAGTTGCAGCTTGCCCGCGTCGGCGGGACCGTCCGCAAAGGCATCGCCCTTGCCTTGATACAGCCAGGTCAGCGGGCCCGGGATCACCGGTTTGACGTCCAGCCCCAGGGCCTGCGCTTCCCTGACCTGTTCGAAGAGCGATTCGCGGGCGATGCGGAACGTCTGCCCCGGAACCAGTTCCGGCACGATGTAGTGGTAGTTGGTGTCGAACCACTTGGTCATTTCGCAGGCGGCGGCCGGCTTGCCGGTCGGCGCGCGGCCACGGCCCATGCGGAATAGCGTATCGAGCGTGACGGGCTCATTGTCCTTCTGACCAAAGCGGGCCGGCACGGCGCCCAGCAGCGTCGTCCACTCCAGGATCTGGTCATACCAGGCGAAATCGCCGACGGGCACGAACTTCAGGCCGGCCGCGGCTTGCAGCTTCCAGTGACGGGCGCGCAGTTCGCGGCCGGTCTCTTCCAGCGCCTCGGCGGTCTGCTTGCCCGCCCAATAGGCCTCGACCGCACGCTTCAGCTCACGATGCGCGCCAATGCGGGGGAACCCCAAATTATGAATCGTAGTCATGAGAAATCCGCCATAGATAAATTTTGTTCAAGTGACGGCTATTCTGCAGCCAAATTAAAATGAATCAAAATCAATGTCTACATTCATAAGATGAGGAAATCTCATAAAATATAAGCTCATGCCGGGCCGAGGCGTTCGGAGCCGGAATTCGCCGCCCGTCCAGGGCGCGTCCTTATCCTGATTGTTGCGCCCCCCAGATGCTAGAAATCCGCCACCTTGAAACCCTCACCGCCATCCGCGAAGGCGGCAGCCTGCAGGAAGCCGCCGAACGCTTGCACCTCACGCAGTCGGCCCTGTCGCACCAGTTGCGCGATCTGGAAACGCGTCTGGGCACGCCCTTGTTGAACCGCCGCACCCGGCCAGCCCGACTGACCACCGCCGGCCTGCGCGTGCTGGCGCTGGCCGACGAGGTCCTGCCCCGTATCCGTGCCACCGAGCGCGATCTGCAGCGGCTGGCCGCGGGACGCACCGGGCGCCTGCACCTGGCGATCGATTGCCACTCCTGCTTTCAGTGGCTGATGCCGGCGCTGGACGCCTTCCGCATCCAGTGGCCGGATGTGGCGCTGGATCTGTCGGCCGCGTTTTCGTTCGCCCCCCTGCCCGCCCTGGTGCGCGGAGACCTCGATCTGGTCATCACCTCGGACCCGCAGCCGCTGGACGCGGTGGAGTACCTGCCTCTGTTCAAGTACGAACTGGTGCTGGCGGTGTCGGAGTCCAATCCGCTGGCCGCCAGCAAATTCGTCACGCCCGACCAATTGGCCGACCAGACGCTGATCACGTATCCGGTGGACAAGCAGCGCCTGGACGTCTTCACGGCGTTCCTGGACCCGGCGGACGTCGAGCCCGCCGCCATCCGCAAGGCCGAACTCACGCCGATCATCGCGCAGCTGGTCGCCAGCAACCGCGGCGTCGCGGCGTTGCCGAACTGGGCACTGACCGAATACATGAATCAGGGTTGGCTGCGGCTCTGCCGGCTGGGACCCCAAGGCGTGTGGCGCACGCTGTACGCCACCGTGCGCAGCGAGGACACGGATGCTTCGTACATCGACGAGTTCCTGACCATCACGCGCGATGTCTGCTTCAAGACCTTGTCGGGGATCAAGTCGGCAAAGTAGCGTTGCGCATGCGGCGAACGCACGGCGCGCGACGAGCAATCGCCTGCCGTCGCGTGCGCGGACTTGGCGGGCGCCTAGTCCTCGTCGCCTTCGCCCAGGATGCGGCGGATGACGTCGTGCGCGAAACCACGGCTGGCCAAAAAGCGCGCCTGCTTGGCATAGGCGGCGCGGTCCGCCGGCCTGGCGTCGAAGCGCTTCTTCCAGACCTCCAGCGCGCGGTCGTATTCGGTGGCGCGCAGTTGATCGCGCAGTTCGGCAACCTGGTTGTCGTCCACGCCATGCTGGCGCAATTCCTGCACGATGCGCGCCGCGCCCTGGCGCGAAGCGCGTCGGTGAACCAGGCTTTGCGCAAAGCGTTCGGTGGACAGCCAGCCCTCTTTCTCGAGCGCGTCCAGCACGGTTTCGACTTCAGCGGCGTCTTCGGCATAGGCGGCCAGCTTGCGCGCCAGCTCTTCGCGCGCGTGTTCGCGCCGCGACAGATAGCCCACCGCACGCATCTTCAGAGACGGCCCTTTGCGGGCCTGCGCTGCATCCCCGGAGGTGCCGCCATCGCCAGCTGCGGCGCGGCGATGGCGCGCGGCGCCGCGCTGTTCAGAGGTGCGCTGCCATTGATCGGCCTGGCCTTCAGGCGCGTCCGCGTCCCGTTCGCTGCGCGCGTCGGATGTGCGGCGCAAGCCCTGCGGCTTGGCGACCGTTTCGAATTCGTCGTCCAGCTTGGCGCGGAGGCGGTCGGCTGACGCGGGAGTCGGTTTCCAGCTCATGCTTCCTGCTTGCTACGCACAACGTGCGATGCGAAACGTGCGATGCAAAACGGCAGACCCGTCAAGGCGCCTGCCGCGATTCGCCGGCCGCTACCGCGGGCCGGCGCAAGGTCGCGCCCGGCGATTCGCGACAAGCGAACGCCCGCGACTGAAAAGCCGATTCGATTATTCGGCGGTGTCTTCCGCCGTGGGAACAAATTCGGCCGCACGGCTGACAATGCCCTGGTTTTCGCGAACGCGGTTCTCGATCTCGATGGCCAGTTCCTTGTGCTCTTTCAGGTATTCGCGGACATTGTCCTTGCCCTGGCCGATGCGGTTGCCGTTGTAGCTGTACCAGGCGCCGGACTTGTCCACGACATTGGCGGCCACGCCCAGATCAATGATTTCGCCTTCGCGGGAGATGCCGGCGCCGTACATGATGTCGAATTCGGCCTGCTTGAAAGGCGGCGCGACCTTGTTCTTCACGACCTTGACGCGGGTTTCGTTGCCGACGACTTCGTCGCCCTTCTTGATGGAGCCGATGCGGCGGATGTCCAGGCGCACGGATGCGTAGAACTTGAGCGCGTTGCCGCCAGTGGTGGTTTCGGGGTTGCCGAACATGACGCCGATCTTCATGCGGATCTGGTTGATGAAGATGACCATGCAGTTGGTCTTCTTGATCGTGGCGGTGAGTTTGCGCAGCGCCTGGCTCATCAGGCGGGCTTGCAGCCCGGGCAGCGAATCGCCCATTTCGCCTTCGATTTCGGCCTTGGGCACCAGCGCGGCAACCGAGTCGACGACGATCAGGTCCACGGAACCGGAGCGCACCAGCGCATCGGTGATTTCCAGGGCCTGTTCGCCTGTGTCCGGCTGCGAGATCAGCAGGTCGGCCAGGTTGACGCCCAGCTTGGAGGCGTACTGGACGTCAAGGGCGTGTTCCGCGTCGACGAAGGCGCAGGTGCCGCCCAGCTTTTGCATTTCAGCGACCACCTGCAGGGTCAGCGTGGTCTTGCCCGACGATTCCGGACCGTAGATTTCAACGACGCGGCCGCGCGGCAGGCCACCGACGCCCAGCGCAATGTCCAGACCGAGCGAACCCGTGGAAACCACCTGGATGTCGTGCGAGACCTCATTGTCGCCGTAGCGCATGATCGAGCCCTTGCCGAACTGCTTTTCGATCTGCGAAAGCGCGGCGGCAAGCGCCTTGGCCTTTTCCGAAGCGGCGGCCTTGGTGGTTTTGTCGTCCATGTGGAGTCCTGTCTGTAACGTATCTGGATGTCGGAGGAAAATGCGGATCTGACAGTAAAGTCTTACGGCCAGGTCGGGCGGGTCTGGCGAGCGCCTTGAGCTACGGATCAGATTATGGCATCGGATTGTACTGTACAAAAAACCAGTGTGCCAGTCTTTTGCACGTATACCCTGAGTGGCAAGCGTGGCGCCGTGTGACAGAATCGAAAGAGATCCCGGTATTTTGCCCCTTTTCCGCCACCGGGCGCCCCAAGGCGGATAGCGCCCCCCGCAAGCGGCGGCAGGCGCGCGACGGGTTCTTTACTTGCAGCAGCCCATGCGTATCCTGATCGCCGAAGACGACAGCATCCTGGCCGACGGCCTGTCCCGCTCGTTGCGCCACAACGGCTATGCCGTGGATGCCGTGCGCGACGGGCTCGCCGCCGATTCCGCGCTGGCCGCCCAGGCGTTCGACCTGCTCATCCTGGACCTCGGCCTGCCGCAACTGGCCGGGCTGGAAGTCCTGCGCCGCCTGCGCGCGCGCAACTCCGCCCTGCCCGTGCTCATCCTCACCGCCGCCGACAGCATCGAGCAGCGCGTCAAGGGCCTGGACCTCGGCGCGGACGACTACATGGCCAAGCCCTTCGCGCTGTCCGAACTCGAGGCCCGCGTGCGGGCGCTCACCCGGCGCGGCGCCCGGGGCGGCGCCACCCAGCTCAAACACCGGCCCCGGGTGGTAGCACAGAACCCCCCCCGGGGCCACCTGGGAGTCCACACCATGCTCAAGCACGGCCGGCTGCTGTTCGACCAGACCGGCCGCGTGGCCATCGTGGACGACCAGACGCTGGACCTGTCGGCGCGCGAAGTCAGCCTGCTGGAAATCCTCCTGACCCGCAGCGGACGGATGGTCAGCAAGACCCAACTGGTCGACCATCTCTGCGAATGGGGCGAAGAAGTCAGCACCAACGCCATCGAGGTCTACGTGCATCGCCTGCGCAAGAAGCTCGAGCCCAGCGGCGTGAAGATCGTGACCGTGCGCGGCCTGGGCTACTGTCTTGAGCGGGACCAGGGTGCGGCGTACCTCTCCAGCTGAGCCCGCGCCGCCAGAGCCGCTCAACCAGGAAGCCCTGGATATCATGCAAGCCGGGTCCAAGGGCCCGAGCTTCGCGCCGCCCCAGCGTTCGCTGCTGGGCGAGATCCTCGACTGGATGCTGGCGCCGCTGTTTCTCCTGTGGCCCATGAGCGTAGCCATCACCTATGTGGTGGCGCAGAACATCGCCAACGTGCCTTACGACCGCGCGCTTGCCAACAATCTCCACGTGCTGACGCGGCAGGTCCACGCCCAGGACGGGCGCGCCGTGCTGAAAATGACCGATGCGGCGCGCGACGTGCTGCGCGCCGACGAAACCGACAGCGTGTTCTGGCTGGCCCTAGGCAGCCGCGGCGAGTACCTGGGCGGAGACCGTGCGCTGCCCCTGCCCGCCACGGTGGGCCAGCCCCGGCCCGGCGAGGTGCAATACGAAGACGACACGCTGCGCGGCTTCGGGATCCGGCTGGCGTTCACCTGGGTCGACCTGCACATTCCCGACACCCAGCCCGCGCTGCTGATCGTGGCGGAAACCGTGGAAAAGCGCACGCAGCTGGCCAACGACATCATCAAGGGCGTGATCATTCCGCAGTTCGTGGTGCTGCCGATCGCCGTGCTGCTCGTATGGTTTGGACTGTCGCGCGGCGTGGCGCCGCTGAATGCGCTGCAGCAGCGGCTGCGGGCCCGCCGTCCCGACGACCTGTCGCCCATCGACGAGCGCGCCGCCCCATCCGAGATCGCGCCGCTGGTCGCGGCCATGAACGATCTGCTGGACCGCCTTTCCGCCAACGTCCAGGCGCAGCGCCGCTTCGTGGCCGATGCGGCGCACCAGTTGAAGACGCCGTTGGCCGGCCTGCGGACCCAGGCCGAACTGGCGCTGCGCGACGCCAGCCCCGAGGAAATGCAGTCCAGCCTGCGCCAGCTGGTCACAGGCTCCGAGCGCGCGACCCGGCTGGTCAATCAGTTGCTGTTGCTGGCCCGCGCCGAGAATCCCAGCGCCATCGGCCTGACCCGCACCGACATCAACGCCATCGCCTACGAACAGACCATGCACTGGGTGCCGCTGGCGCTATCGCTCAGCACCGACCTAGGGTTCGAGGGATCGGACACCCCCGTCGAAATCAACGGCAACCCGCTGCTGCTGGCCGAACTGCTCAACAACCTGGTGGACAATGCGCTGCGCTATACGCCGCGCGGCGGCCACATCACGGTGCGCGTCCTGCAGTCCGACGGCCAGGGCGTGCTGGAAGTGGAAGACTCGGGCCCCGGCATCGCGCCCGAAGAGCGCGAACGCGTGTTTGACCGCTTCTACCGCGTGCTGGGCACGTCGTCCGACGGCAGCGGCCTGGGCCTTGCCATCGTGCGCGAGATCACGCAAAAGCACCAGGCAAGCGTCGTGATCGGAGACCACCCCACCCGGCATTCCGACCTGCCCGGCACCCGCATCCGGGTGACATTCCCCCTGTTCACGCAAGCGTCGGACCCGCTGGACAGCTAAGGACTATCCCTAGCCTTCCCCGCAGAGCTTACTATTTGTTTCAATTTTAAGATTCAAGTAAGTGTCCCGTCAGAACCTCGTCAGCGTCGGCCCCCAATGTGACGCTTAGCTCGATGTCGGTCTCGCCGGCGGAGGGTCAAGCACGGCGGAAAACCGCTGGCCAAAAAACGAGGAGACATCATGAGCACAACTACCATGGCAGGCCGCGGTCCATCCGCGGAACCGCGCCCGATGACCAAGGAGGAGCGCAAGGTCATCTTCGCGTCTTCGCTGGGAACCGTTTTCGAGTGGTATGACTTCTATCTGTATGGCTCGCTCGCAGCCATCATCGCCCAACACTTCTTCTCCGGCGTGAACCCCACCGCGGGCTTCATCTTCGCGCTGCTGGCCTTCGCGGCGGGTTTTGCCGTGCGGCCGTTCGGCGCGCTGGTGTTCGGCCGCCTGGGCGACCTGGTCGGACGCAAGTACACCTTCCTGGTCACGATCGTGATCATGGGCCTGTCCACGTTCCTCGTCGGCATCCTGCCCAGCTACGCCAGCATCGGCCTGGCCGCTCCCGCCATCCTGATCATCCTGCGCCTGCTGCAAGGCCTGGCGCTGGGCGGCGAATACGGCGGCGCGGCGACCTACGTCGCCGAACACGCTCCGCACGGACGCCGCGGCTTCTACACGTCCTGGATTCAAACCACCGCGACCCTGGGCCTGTTCCTGTCGCTGCTGGTCATCCTGGGCATCCGCACGTTCATGGGCGAAGACGACTTCAAGGCCTGGGGCTGGCGCATTCCGTTCCTGATCTCGGTGGTGCTGCTGGGCATCTCGGTGTGGATCCGGCTGCAACTGAACGAGTCCCCCACCTTCAAGCGCATGAAGGAAGAAGGCAAGGGTTCCAAGGCGCCGATCGCTGAATCGTTCGGCCAATGGAAGAACCTGAAAGTCGTTTTGCTGGCGCTGCTGGGCCTGACCGCCGGCCAGGCCGTCGTCTGGTACACGGGCCAGTTCTATGCCCTGTTCTTCCTGACGCAGACGCTGAAGGTCGACGCCAACACCGCGAACATCCTGATCGCCATCGCGCTTTTGCTCGGTACGCCCTTCTTCGTGATCTTCGGCGCGCTGTCCGACAAGATCGGCCGCAAGCCCATCATCATGGCGGGCTGCCTGATCGCTGCCGCGACCTACTTCCCGATCTTCCAGGGACTGACGCACTTCGCCAACCCGGCGCTGGAAAAGGCGCAAGCCACCGCCCCGGTCACGGTGATCGCGGACCCGAGCACCTGCTCGTTCCAGTTCAACCCGGTGGGTACGGCTTCGTTCACCAGCTCTTGCGACGTGGTCAAGTCGTTCATGGCCCGCAACTCGGTGAACTACCGGAACGAAGCCGCTCCGGCGGGTTCGGTCGCCCGCGTCAAGATCGGCAACGACGAGTTCGCGTCCTTCGACGGCAAGGGCATGGCGCCGGCTGACTTCAAGGTCAAGGCAGCCGAGCTCGACAAGTCGCTGACCGCCGCCATCCGCAGCCACGGCTATCCCGCCAAGGCTGACCCGGCCCAGACCAACACTGTCATGGTCGTGGTCCTGCTGACCATCCTGGTCCTCTACGTGACCATGGTCTACGGCCCGATCGCCGCAATGCTGGTGGAAATGTTCCCGACGCGCATCCGCTACACGTCGATGAGCCTGCCGTACCACATCGGCAACGGCTGGTTCGGCGGCTTCCTGCCTCCCGTCGCGTTCGCGGTGGTGGCGGCCACCGGCAACATCTACGACGGCCTGTGGTACCCGATCATCATCGCGGTCATGACCCTGGTCATCGGCACGCTCTTCGTGCGCGAATCCAAGGACAACGACATCAACGCCTGATAGACCATCCCCCGCCGGGCGGGACTGCTGCGCCTGCCCGGCCTTTCAAAAGCTCCTCTTGGAGCTTTTTTTTTCGTCCCGCGCATTTTCAGGACCATGTCAGACCCGCGCCATTAGACTGAGCGCTCAGATTACGGCCTTGCGCCAGATCGGCTGACGATTGATCCCCCTGTCAGACGATTGCAGGGCTGCTGTTCTGACACCAATACCGCGTTCCCCGCGAGCCTTTTATGACGCGGTATTGCGTGCTCCCGTACCGGCCCGACTCTTCACTGAGCCGGGCCGCTTTTTTTTGCGGCCCGACAAACGAATGGCGGCCGCAATGCGGCCGCCATCAACACGCGCCGCCGGCCTTGCGGGCCGGCCGCGATCAACGACGCATGCCCACGCCGATCGCCACCACGCCCGCCACGATCGCGGCGATGCCGGCCCACGTGGGAATCGGGACCGACTTCTCGGTTTCCGCGGTTGCCTTGACGGACCCGATCTGCAGGACCGTCTCTTCGGACTTGTAGCTGAAGCCCTTGTAGGCCAGGGCGGCAACGCCCAGCACTATCAGGATGGCGCCAATGATCTTCATGTTTCTTCTCCAATTCCACACGGGTGCGCCGCACGTTACCGGATCGCCCGCCCCCTGTCAGTGACAGATCGTGTCGCCTCACGCCGGCGTATCGAACCGCTTCGGCAAAGCCGCCGCGTCGTATAGAATCAACCCTTTTGGCCGACGCTCATGTGGTTCAAGAATCTCAAGATTTACCGCCTTTCTTCCCCCTGGACCCTGACGGGCGACCAGCTTGAAGAGACGCTGGCGCGGCATGCCTACCAAGCCGGCAACAACCTCGAAATGCAAAGCCTGGGATGGGTGCCGCCGCGCGAAAACGGCGGGCTTGCCCACGAGGTCAACGGGCAGATCCTTCTTAGCCTGCGCGCCGAGAAAAAGCTGCTGCCCGGCACCGTGATCAACCAGGTCGCCAAGGCGCGCGCCCAGGAGATCGAAGAGCAGCAAGGCTACAAGCCGGGCCGCAAGCAGATGAAGGAAATCAAGGAACGCGTCACGGATGAACTCCTGCCGCGCGCCTTCAGCGTCTATCGCGACACGCGCGTGTGGATCGACCCGAAGAACAACTGGCTGGTCATCGACGCGGCCGCCTCGGCCAAGGCCGACGAAGTCATTGGCCTGCTCGCCAAGTGCGTCGATCCGTTCCCGCTGGAAAACCTGTACGTGGCCCAGTCGCCCGCCTCGGCCATGACCGGCTGGCTGGCCGAAGACGAAGCGCCGTCCAACTTCACCATCGACCAGGACACCGAGCTGCGCTCGTCCGGCGAAAGCGGCGCTGCAATCCGCTACGTGAAGCACTCCATCGACGCCGACGACGTGCGCCGCCACATCCAGTCGGGCAAGCAATGCACGCGCCTGGCCATGACGTGGGCCGACCGCGTGTCCTTCGTGCTGACCGAGGGCCTTGACGTCAAGCGCGTTGCGCCGCTGGACGTGCTGAAGGAAGGCAACGAAGGCGTGGCCGCGAACGACGACGAAAAGTTCGACTCCGACATGATGCTGATGACCGGCGAACTGGCCAAGATGATGGCCGAGCTGGTCGAAGCCCTGGGCGGCGAAAAGAAGGTGTAAGCCCTCAGGCCCTTGCGCCCGCTACGGGCCAGGGAAGGATAAGGCCGCCCCACGGGGCGGCCTTTTTCATGCCGCGACGCTGCGGTCGCGGCCGTCCTGCTTGGCGCGATACAGCGCCTTGTCGGCGCGGTCGATCAGGTAAGCGTAGTCGGGATGGCCGTCGAAGGTTGCCACGCCGATGCTGGCCGTGACATGCAGGGAGCCCGCTTCCGCAAGCATGAAAGGATGGCGGCGGATTTCGGCGCCGAGCTTTTCGGCGGCGGCCAGAGCGGCCTCCTGCCCCGTGTCCACCAGCACCACCAGGAATTCCTCGCCGCCATAGCGGAACACGAAATCGCTGGACCGGCACGTCTGATGCACCACCTCGGCAAACTGGCGCAGCACCTGGTCGCCGCCGGAGTGGCCATGCGCATCGTTGATGGCCTTGAAGTGGTCGATGTCCAGCAGCAGAACGGAAAAGCTCGAACGCTGGCGCCGGGCAATGGAGATCTCGCGGCCGATCACCGACGGCAGGAAGCGCCGGTTCAGCACATTGGTCAGCGGGTCGCTGCCGCTTTCGATCTCGGCCACCATGTCGAACAGGCCGTTGAGCAGATGCTTGATGCGCGCCACCAGTTCCTGCAGTTCGCGCACCTGGCCCGGCATCGCATTGCCCTGCGCCGCCTCTTGCATCATCTGCGGCAGCACCACGTCATCCAGTCGCGCCACGACCTCGGTGATCTGGCGCAAGGCGGGCGCGCTTTCGAACAGCACCGCGCCCTTGTGCTGCAGCCACAGGCCGAATTCGGATGCGGCCAGGCGCGGCAGGGCCTGCTCGGGCGTCCGGTAGTGCAGCCCGATCAGCACAGCCTGGCTCCATTCCAGCAACGCGGCGCGCTGGCGCTCGCGCTCGGTGGAAATGTTCTGACCCAGCGCGAACAGCCGGTAGGCTTCATCGTTGCGGGCGCCGCGATTGATGTCGCGCATGAAGGCGCGGCTCATCTGTTCGATCGCCAGATCGAACAGATTGCAGACGTACTGCGTCGCCACGGACGCAGCCATGCCGTCGAGATCGCTCGCGCGCAGGCGCTGGGCGATTTCGTTCTTCAGGATGCGGGCGCCCGCCATCACCAGATGGATCGGGATATGGACGCGCGCGTGCACTTCGCCCACCTTCTTCTGCGTGGCCATCAGGACGGCGATGTCGCCCTGTTCGCGCACACAGAGCAGCCCCTTGAGCCAATGCTTCATGCCGTTGTGCAGGCGGGTCGAGACGATCTCGTGGGAAAGCCGCGGACCGGCCTCGGCATCGGCAAGCAAGGTGGAATAGAACGCGTCCACCAGTTGGGTGGCGCTGTCGGCCACCACTGCGGCGACCTGGCCGCGCGTATAGGCGTCGACCGATTGATAGACCGCTTCCCAGGCCTGGACGTTGGAAGCGCTCAGGTAGCACGCCTGGCCGCCGGCCGCATCGGCGCCTGTCGAAGAAAGGGGAACATCGGTACTGCTCGAAGACATAAGATCATCCGCCCAAGATCTGCGTGCGTGTCTGGCGGCAGCACGCGCCGCAAAAGCCAGCGCGGATTATGCTTGAATTCTCCCTGGCAAGGCCGCGAGCGCGGCGCTGCCAGGGGACATTGCCCTTATTCCAGGCCGTGGAAGACGGAGTCGTCCGGACCGATGTGCGAAGGATGCTGCCACGTCACGTCGCGCAGCGAATGCTGCACCAAGCCTTCGACGCCCAGCAGCACCGCGAAGATCGCCATGCGGATGGGAATGCCGTTGTCCGTCTGGCGGAAGATGGCCAGGCGCGGATCGTGGTTCAGGTCCACGCTGAGGTCATTCGCGCCGGGGCGGCTGTCGCGCGGCAACGGATGCATCACGATCGTCTCGGGGCTGCAGTAGGCGTCGATGATGGCGCGGTTGATCTGGAAGTCGGGCGTATAGCCTTCGTTTTCTTCGTTGGCGAAACGCTCTTTCTGCACGCGCGTCGCATAGATCACGTCGGCGCCGGCCAGGCCCTCGGCCAACGAGGACTTCTGTTCGATGATGTTGCCGTTGCGGCTGGCCTGCTCGACGATGTAGGTCGGCATTTCCAGGCCCTTGGGCGACACCAGCGAGAACTTCACGTTCTTGTACAGCGCCATCAGCTTGATGAGCGAATGCACGGTGCGGCCGTACTTCAGGTCGCCGACCATCGCGATGTGCGCGCCGTCCAGCAGTTTGCCCAGGCGCGAGAACTCGGTCAGGATCGTGTACAGGTCCAGCAAGGCCTGGCTGGGGTGTTCGCCCGGACCGTCGCCGCCGTTGACCACCGGAATGTTGGTGGCGCGCGCGAATTCCGCCACCGAGCCCTGGTCCGGATGGCGGATCACCATCGCGTCCACATAGCCGCTCATGACGCGGCTGGTGTCGTAGATGGATTCGCCCTTGGCCATCGACGAGAACGTGAACCCGGTCGTGTCACACACCGAGCCGCCCAGCCGGCAGAACGCCGAACCGAAGCTGACACGGGTGCGGGTGCTGGCTTCGAAGAACAGGTTGCCCAGCACGGCGCCTTCGAGCACGCGCGACACTTTCTGGCGGCGCGCGATGGGCTGCATCATGTCGGCCACACGGAACAGGTCTTCGACCGACTCCCGCGTGAATTGGTCCACGGACAGCAGTTGAGGCTTGCCTTCCACCCCGATGCGATCTCGCAAGGGGCCATCTTGTACGCTCTGCGTATACTTTTCGAGCAGCACCCCGTTCTGCACGATTTCAGTGACAAATCGCTGCACCACTTCCGGCATGGCGCGGAATTCCTGCGACCCCTCGGGCAGCAGCCACGTGTCGAGCGCCCGGCGCTTCACGCCGATGCGGGTGGCAAACACGTCGCGGGTGAGATTGAGGCGGCGCATGGCGTCGCGCAGGAAGGCTTGCTGGGAGATGCTCATGACGGGCCCCAAGAGAGAGGATTTATATACGCAGTGCGCATATTATTCCCAACACCTACACAAGTCCAACAGTTTTGCGCACAGGGGTTTACCCCTAATTTCGCTGAGCGTAGACCGTTGCCTGGGTGACATCAGCCGTACCCTGTCCCACCGCAAGCCAGCACGCGGCGCAAAAGGCCAGCGCGCTCGCCAGATAGCAGATCATTGCGAGCAATTGCGCCGGCCAGTGCCCGCGGGTCAGATGCCCGTTGTAGCCCTGACGCAACAGGCTGACCTGCGCAAGATACGCAAACAACAATCCCAGGCATGACGACAGCAGCCCCGCCAGGAACAGCGCCAGCGGAATCTGAAGATCCGGCGCGGCAATGTCGCCGCCCACGATGCCCAAAGAAAACCCGGCCAGGATCAACGCCGCGGCGCCATTGAGCCACCCGAGAAAACGGAACGCCCCCGCAAACAGCGAGAACGACAGGCCTGCCGCGCGTATCTGCTGGGAGCGGGGTTCCATCTGTCAGCCGCCGCTGCTGCGGCACACGGGTGTGGCGCTCTGGATGGATTGGCGCGCCGCAGCGATCTCGGCCTGATCCCAGCGCCCTTCTCCCAGCACGGTCACGGTGACCTTCGATTTGGCGGGACCGTCCGGCTCAGCGGAAATCAGCTCCAGCACCGTGGCGGGCTCGCCCACCTTGAAGACCTGGATTTCATCGGGAGCGCCCTTCTCGCCCAGGGTGTGCCGCCATGCGTAGGCCACCCCGTAGGCGTGCTTGACGAGCGCATGGCAGGTTCGCACGTATTCACCGGCCCTGCGGAAGGCCGCCTGGTGGTTCGTATCGACGCTGAAGGTCTCCTTCCTGGTCCCTTCCGCCTCGTAGACACCCGTGCTCGCGCAGCCGGCCAACAGAACCGCCAACGTTGCACCCACCCAAACTGACTTGCGCATGTTTCTTACCGCCATTGGTATTCGAACTTCCGCGATTATGCCAGCGGCAACAAAAAGGCCACGTCCGAAATGCCGAAACATTTCTCGCGTGGCCTTGAGCCGTCATGGCGACAGCGGGTTGCGACGCCTTACTTCTTTTCCGCGGCACCCTCGATCTTTTCCCCACCACGCTGGATGTCCTTTCCAGCCCCTGCGACGGTATTGCAGCCCGCCGACAGCGCAGCAATCGAAAGCAACATGACGAGAAAGACTCTGTTCTTCATAAACATCTCCTGTCTGGGCAAGGGAATCGAAAGCCAGCATACCTCAAAGGCCATGATTTGCGCACCGTCCGCCAGGCCGATGGAAAACCGCGGCGGGGACGGATTGTGGCTGGACCTGGAAGTCCCGCACGGGCAGCCGTGACAACCGGACGACATGTAACAACGCGGAAGAGAAACCGTCACCACCCTTACGGGCCGGTGACATTTCCGGGGCATCCGAGGCTGTCGCGTATTTGCCGGCAATGGATTAGGATGCGCACATGACGAAGAAACAAGCATCGCAAGGGACTGGCGCCGGCCCACAGGGCTGGGGCTGGGAACAGCCGCAATGTCGCGGGCAGGCCGCTTTGGCGCTGTTCATCGACGATTTGCACCGGATTTTGCAGGCCCACGCCGCAGGCAAGCTCGCCGAAAGCAGCACGCTCGCGGATGCGCAGGAACAAGTGGACGAATTACTGGCGCGCTACACCGAAATCGGCGCCGCGCCGGATATTTTCCTTGGACAGTCTGTCCAACTCAAAGAGGGTATCGACCGCAGCGGCGTCGCGCATACGGTGCCAATTTTTTCACCGCGCCTGAAACAATCGCTGGTATCAATGCTGGGCCAGGGGCCTCGCTGACCAGCCGCCGACCGGCCTGCCGCATAGTCGGCGATTCGACCAGAACAGCCCTCACAGGAGACCAAAAATGAACACGGACAACGTTGTGGAGTTTCTCCGTATGCTGTCGCTGGACGTTTCGCTGGGCACGGCCGCCCAGCACGCCGCCAGCCAGGCGGACGCGCCCCTGGCCTTGGCCCGGCTGGCCACCGCGCACGGCCTGCCCTGCACCGCCTCGGACTGGTCGTTTTTCGCGCGCAACTGCCTGGATTCCTCGGACCTTGTTGACGCAGACGTCGGTGGCGCGAACGCCACCATCTGGCAACTGGTGCAGGATCCCGCCCATGGCACGGCCATCCCGGCCAGCGCCATTACCCGTGTCATCGGCATCATCACGCAACCCGAGGGCGGCGCCCCCGTCGTGGGTCACGTGGTCGGAGACCTTGCCCCGCGCGCCCCTGCGGGCATGGCGCCCCATCCGCCGAGCTCCTGATACCGCCTCAGGGCTGCACGTCCAAAAAGTCCTCGACAGCGGCGGCGCAGAATGCGCCGCTGGCCATGCAGGCCGTCAACAGGTAGCCGCCCGTAGGCGCCTCCCAATCCAGCATTTCTCCCACGCAGAACACGCCCGGCGCCGATTTCAGCATCAGCCCGGCCGTAAGCGCGTCGAATGACACCCCGCCCGCCGTGCTGATCGCCTCGTCGATCGGGCGCGCCCGCTCCAACCTCAGGGGCAGTGCCTTGATACGCAACCCCAGTCGGGCCGGATCGCGGAAGTCTTCGGCAGTGGCGCATTCCCGCAGCAAACCCGCCTTGACGCCGGTCAGCCCCAACCTGCTCTGCAGGTGACTGGACATGGAGCGCGCGCCGCGAGGATGCGTGACCGCCGCCATGACCTTCTCCGCCGGCCAGTCGGGCGCCAGATCCAGCGTGGCCACGGCGCTTCCCTGGGTCTCGATCTGGTCACGCAGCGGCGCGGACAGGGCGTACACCAGGCTGCCTTCGATGCCGGTCGCCGAGACGACGAACTCGCCCTGCCGGGCCGGGCCGCCGCAATGCATGGACACGGACTTGACGGGGTGGCCTGCGTAGCGTTCCCGGAAATGGTCGGACCAGGCAACGTCAAAACCGCAATTGGCCGGGCGCAGCGGCGCCACCGGAATTCCATGCGCCTGGAGCCCCGCGGCCCACGCCCCGTCCGAACCGAGCTTGGCCCAGCTACCGCCTCCCAGCGCCAGCACGACAGCATCTGCCGCGTGGGTCAGCACGCCATCCAGCGTGTCGAAGCGCAGCACATCCGCGCATGGCTGCGTGCCCTCGGGCCAGCCCAGCCAGCGGTGGCGCATGTGAAAGCGCACCCCACTGGCTCGCAATCTGGCCAGCCACGCCCGCAGCAGCGGAGCAGCCTTCATTTCCTGGGGAAACACGCGGCCCGACGACCCCACGAATGTCGGGATGCCCAGACCGTCGGCCCAGGCCCGCAGGCCCGCCGCATCCAGCGTCCCAAGCCACGGCGCCACCTGCGAGGAGCGCGCGCCGTACCGGGCCAGAAAGGGGGCCGCAGGCTCGCTGTGCGTCAGGTTCAGACCACCCCGCCCCGCCATCAGGAATTTCCGGCCGACCGAAGGCATGGCGTCATACACGTCTACCTGCAGCCCCCTGGCGCTGAGCCCCTCCGCCGCCATCAGGCCGGCGGGCCCGCCTCCGATGACAGCGACGCGTCGGGCGGTCAGGCTCATGGCGCCACCGCCTTCATGGCGGGACGGAGGATGGACAAGACAGGGAGCATTCGGAAAAGAGGGTCTGGAAGAAGGGACAAACGGCAGCGTGCCAGGGCGGGGAGATTGTCTCACGCCGGCCCGACGGCAGGCGGCGGCGACAAAAAAAGGGCCGGCGTCGGCCAATTGTTGACCGCAGGCGCCAAGCCCTTGTTCTTGCTACAAAAATCCCAAATACGCAGCAGCTATCCCAAGGCTTGTCCACAATCCTTGTGGGTAACTCTGCGCGAGCGGGGCTCAGGCGTTACCGGCCGCCTGCATCGGCCCCGACCACGGCTCCGCATCGAGTTCGAAGCGCAGCTCCTGGAATTCACCGTCGACCGAGACCGAACGCAGCAATCCGGCGCCCAGCGCCTGACCCAGGGCACGGCGGCACAGGGTTTCGGGATCGTCAGGCAGGGACTGGAACACGCCGTCCGGTATCCGAAGGCGCAGCAACGCCTGGGGGTCGCCGCGTTCGGCCGGACGGCCGATGTGGATGTGGGCAGGATAACCATGGGGGCACCAGATGCCCACGTGGTACTTGCCCTCAGCCCCCGTGTCGGCAACATAGCCCGGATGATCGTACTTTGCTGTTCCCATGGACCCTCCTCGTGTGCGGCAACCTAGCGCGCGTGAGCCATGGTAGCGCAGGGCTGCGGCCCTGTGCGGACGAGGACACCCGGGAAACTCCGGACAAGAGCGATGCCATGACCGAGCGCAACGGCAGGACGAAAAAAAGCCGCGACATGATCGCGGCTTTCTTGGACGGGACCCTGCGGAAGGCGATTTAAACGCGCCGACGGCGGATCCTGGACTGCTTGAAACTGGTTGCGGGGGCAGGATTTGAACCTACGACCTTCGGGTTATGAGCCCGACGAGCTGCCAGACTGCTCCACCCCGCGTCTGATGTGTGAATCATACATCATTTTGAAATCTTGTGCAGCGCACCGAGGGAATTGTTTCTGCTTTTCGGGAAAATTCTTTGAAAAAAAGCTGCTGCGCGGCACATCGCCGGGCGCGCCCACCCCTCCGGATCCAGGCATATCACCTGGGCGGCGCCAAGCGCCGTCACGCGAACGGCGCCTCCGTAAGCCAGGCCATGGACCTCGCCGGCATTGACCCTGACTGAAACCACGCGATGCAGTCCGCCTGCGGCTTCCCAGCCATTGGCGGACTCCTCGATGCGCACGCTGCCCTCGGTGCAGACGACGGCGGCGCCCGCGCGCAAGGCGAATAACCGGCTGGAACCAGCAGCAAGCTGCACGCGGGATCGGGAAGGGTCGGGGGCGAGTCGGGGGGGCATGGTCATCTCCTGTGGGACAACGACAGGCTACGCGCGCCCTGCTCTGCGCAACAGCCACACAAATTGCCTTTCTGTACCGATGCAGAGGCTCGATTTCAGCGCTGTTATGGTGTACTTTGCGTGAATCTGTGCCTACCCTTACACCAACCCCGGGGAGCAAGATCGGCGCATGGACCCTCAGCCGCTGTACCTACGCCTGGCCAACCACTACCGGCGCGCCATCCAGACCGGGGTGCTTGCGCCCGCCCAGCGCATGCCATCCGTGCGCACGCTGGTGCGCACCCATCACGTCAGCCTGTCGACCGCGCTGCAAGCCTGCCGCCAGCTGGAAGACGATGGCCTGATCGAAGCCCGGCCGCGCTCCGGCTATTTTGTCCTGAAACCCCGGCGCAACAGCATTCCGCCCGTCAGCGAGCCCGATATCCGCCAGACCCTGGGCACGGCCCAGTACGTGGGCATCCATGACCGCGTGTCGGACTTCATCGCAAAGTGCGAAGCCCATCCGGTCAGCGCCAACTTCGCGCTGGCGGCGGCCGTGCCGCAAGCCTATCCCATGGAAGAGCTCAAGCAGGCCATGACGCGCGCCCTGCGGCAATCGCCCGAGTTGCTGGTCAGCCCGGTGCCGCCGCAAGGGCACCCGGACCTGCGCACCGTGCTGGCGCGGCGGGCGCTGGCCAACGGCATCAACGCCACACCCGACGACGTCATCGTCACGCATGGCTGCATCGAGGCCTTGAACCTGGCGTTGCGCGCCGTCGCGCGGCCGGGCGACACCATCGCCGTGGAGTCGCCCGCCTATTTCGGCCTGCTGCAGATCCTGGAAAGCCTGGGCATGCGCGCGCTGGAAATCCCCACCAGCCCGCAGCATGGCCTGTCGATCGAGGCGCTGGACCTGGCCTTCCAGACACACGGCAACATCCGCGCGGTGGTCGTCGTGCCCAATTTCCAGAACCCCCTGGGATGCGTGATGCCGGACACGGACAAGGCGCGGCTCGTGGCCCTGTGCGAGCGCCAGCAGGTGCCGCTGATCGAAGACGACACCTATGGCGCCCTGACCGACGACGATACGCCACTGGCCGCCGCCAAATCCTGGGACGCGACCGGCAACGTGATCTATTGCTCGTCGATGCACAAGACGCTGGCGCCGGGCATGCGGCTGGGGTGGCTGCTGGGCGGCCGCTGGAAGGCGCGCATCGCCATGCTGAAGTTCGCGCAGAGCCGCCCAAACGAACCGCTGGCCCAGATCGCCGTGGCCGAGTTCATGGGAGCGCGCGCCTACGACCGGCACCTGTCGCGGCTGCGCCGGGAATTGAAACGGCAGCGCGACCTGACGGCCGAAGCCATCGCCGCACACTTTCCGCGAGGCACGCGCCTGAGCGTGCCGCAAGGCGGGATGCTGCTGTGGGTGGAAATGCCGCAGGAGGTCTCGGGCACGGACGTTTTCGAAGCCGCGCTGCGGCAGGGAATACGGGTCGCGCCCGGCGCCATGTTCTCGAATGGCGCCCGCTACAACCACTTCCTGCGCATCAGCTGCGGACAACGAATCTCCCCCGACATCTCGCGCGCCCTGCTGACCCTGGCCCGCATCGTGGATGAAAGGACAGGATGAATCCGGAACTGCATCAGTTCATC
Organism: Achromobacter spanius; assembly: GCF_039673305.1. GTDB lineage: Bacteria > Pseudomonadota > Gammaproteobacteria > Burkholderiales > Burkholderiaceae_B > Achromobacter > Achromobacter spanius_F. The sequence continues at coordinate 42,501 of NZ_JBDJLJ010000006.1, read as the reverse complement.
GCCGATTACGGGTTATGGGCCGTGCTGGGCGGAACATTCCTTGAAGGCGAAAGCGTGGTGGTCTTTGCCGGCTTCCTGGCGCACCAGGGGCTGTTTCACCTGCCGTACGTCATGCTGTGCGCATTCGCCGGATCGTTCCTGGCCGACCAGTTGCTGTTCTATCTGGGCCGCCGCTACCGCGACCACCGGTACGTGCGGCGCATTCGCGAGAAGCCCGCGTTCGACAGGGCCCTGGCCGCCATTGACCGCTATCCGAACGGCTTCATCCTGGCCTTGCGGTTCCTGTATGGCTTGCGCACGGTCGGGCCGGTTGCGTTGGGCGTGTCGCGGGTGTCCCCGCTGCGGTTCCTGGCGCTGAACGCCATTGCCGCGGCAATCTGGGCGGCCTGCTTCAGCCTGCTGGGCTATATCTTCGGGCACACGATCGAAGCCCTGCTTGGACGCCTGCACGGGGTCGAGACCAAACTGGCGGTGGCGGCAGCCCTGGGCGTGCTCATCTGGCTGGCCTATCGGCTGAGCGTGCGCCGCCGCGGATAGCCCGGCCCCCGCTCAGAACACCAGCTTGCCGCTGGCGCGCAGCACGTGGCGGCGCCGCGCGTTACGGTACAGGCTTCCGATGATCGGCAGCCGCGCGAGGCGGCGCAGGATCGGGTGCCGCTGGTCGAAATCGTGCCAGGCCTTGAAGCCATGCCCCATGCGCTCCCAGCTCTCCCGCGCCTCGGGGGAGAGTTTGCCGGGGTCGAAGGCCGCCAGCTTTGCCGCTTCCGAAACTCGAGCCGTCATTGCTCCGCTCCGGCATTCCAATGAATACTGATTCCGCATGGGGCCGCATATTACCCGGCTTGACCGCCATGTGCCGGCCCGGGAAACCCACACGCGCCCACGCTCAGGGAGCCGCCTTTGATCGCTGCCGGCAAGCCGTTGTAATTAAAGGCATTTACGCATCTATGCCCGCACTATCCCAAGGCTTGTCCACAGAAGTTGTGGGTAACTCCGGCCCCGCAGGTCACTTCAAGGCGGCCACGATCATGTCGCGCACGCTTTCGAAGCCAGCCACGTATTGCGGATTCTCGGAGCGGGCCAGCAGGCTGGAATAGTTCTGCTCCAGCTGGGCCTCGATGGCTTCGCGCAGGCCGGGCGAACCCTTTACCAGGTGCAGCATCGACACCAGCGTGGAATTGAGCGCGTCGATACGGCCGCCCTGATGCGAAATGGTATGCACGATGACGGCGATTTGTTCCTGGGTATCCATGATGGTTGCCTCCTGGCGATGAAATTCGGCGCAAATCCTAGCATGGCCGGGATGGGCCATCCCGGGGCGGGCCATCCCGGGGCGGGCCATCCCGGGGCGGGCCATCCCGGGGCGGGCCATCTCCGGCGCGGGACGTCCGCTAGGCAAGCGCCAAGGGCCGCGCTAGCATGAAGCGTAGCCGCAAGGGCACCGCGGCGCACGCCGCCGGCATCCGCTTCGGGCTGGCGGCGCAACCGGAGCGCGTTCATGAAAACGATCCAGAACTATGCCCCCCCGGACGCCCAGTCCATGCAACGGCTGCAGGACAGGCTGGGATACAGCGACGCGAAAATGGCCGAGCTTGCGGGACTGGATGCGGCGACGCCGTGGTCCAGCTATGTGGGCGGCCCCGAGCCGCGCTCGCTGGGCCGGCAACGGCTGTTCTACATGATGGCCCGCCTGACGCTGGATGAGCAGGAATGGCAACGCGTGCTGGCGGCCATGCACGAAGTCGGCGCGCGCTTCGACTGCAAGGATCCCCAGGCCGCCGGCGCGCCAATGCCGCCGGAACCGATGGCCGACGAAGAGCGCAAGTTCGGCATGCTGCTGGTCAGCCGCAACGGTTCTTTCCATGAAATGGAACAACTGCGCGAATTCGCGCATTTCGCCCACGAGGCCGACGTCAGCCGCTTCGTGCACAGCGCGTTCTACGACAGCGACATCGACCTGTGCCGTTTCAGCTTCGCGGACCATGACGGCCTGGACGATGCCAGCCGCGACCGCATCTTCGATGCCGCCCACAAAACCATCACGCGCTTCGAGTTCGACGGACGCATCTATCACGGCGGCATTCCGCCTGAATCCGACGGCTAGCGGCCGCGCATTGACGCCGTTAGGCCGGCCCCTGTACCGTCGGCACTTCGCCTTCCGGCCCAACGCCATCGCCCACCGCATGAACGAACGACTCGACGCCATCGACCGGCAACTGCTCAGCCTGCTGCAGGCCAATGCGCGCGAACCCGCGGCGATCCTCGCCCGCAAGCTCGGATTGGCTCGCACCACGGTGGTGGCCCGCATCGCGCGGCTCGAGCGCGAGAACATCGTGGCCGGCTACGGGGTGCGCCTGGGACGCTTGCTGGAAGAGGCGGCGGTGCGCGCATACTGCTTCATCAGCGTGCTGCCCAAGACGCCAGCGGCGGTCATTCGCGAGCTGGAAAAGATGCCCGAGGTCGAGGAAGTGTCGTCGGTCAGCGGCCCCTATGACTACCTGATCTTCCTGCGCTGCGAGACCCATGAACAGCTCGACGAGCTGCTGGACCGCATCGGCCTGATCGACGGCGTCAAGCAGACGCAGACGTCCATCGTGCTCAGCCGCAAGGTGGATCGCCGTAGCGCCGTGGGCGCCCCTTGAACGCAGCCCCGCCTTTCCCGCTTGCGCGACAAGATGGTGTAATGGGGCCTGTCGCCCATCCTGGACTTTTCATGCTTGCACGCCTTGCCCCCGCCGCCGCCTTGCTCACCCTGCTGACCGCGTGTTCCAGCATGAGCGAAGTCACGTCCGTCGACAAGGACACCTACACGGTCACCTACAGTTCCGGCACGCAGCTCCTGAGCTGGGTCGAAATCAAGAATCAGGCCCTGCAGCGCGCCGATCAGTACTGCCAGTCCATCGGCCGCAAACTGCAAAAGCCCAAGATCACGTCCAACCATGCGACGGGGCTGGGATCCAAGCGCGCCACGGTCACCTTTGAATGCGGCGTCGTCGAGCCGCCCAAGAACACGGCCAAGTAAGGCCGGCGCAGGCTGCGCCCGGGATCGGGTGTAGCATTGTCCGCATCCCCTCCCCATTGCACGCATCGTGAACACTACTCTGCCCGTGGGTATCACCATGGGCGATGCCGCCGGCATCGGCCCCGAGATCGTCGTCAAGGCTTACGCGCAAGGCTTGAATGCGCCCTGTGTGGTGTACGGCGACGCGGGCGCGCTGCGCCGCGCTGCCGCGCAGCTGGGCGCCCGCCTGGAAATCGGCGAGATCGGGCACATCGGCCAGGCCCGCCCAGGTCCGGGCCGGATCGATGTCATCGCCTGCAGCCCCGCCCTGCCGGACGCCCTGCCCCTGGGGCAGGTCAGCGCCCTGGCGGGCCGCGGCGCCTACGACTACGTCTGCGCCGCGATCGACGATGCGCTGGCCGGCCGCATCCGCGCCATCGTCACGGCCCCGCTGAACAAGAAGTCCATGCATGAGGCCGGGATCGATTTTCCGGGCCACACCGAAATCCTGGCCGAACGGTCCGGCACGCAGGACTTTGCGATGATGCTGGCCAACGACGAGCTGCGCGTGCTGCTCGTGACCATCCACGTGGCGCTGGCGGACGTCATCGCCCGCATTACCCCCGAGTCCGAACTGGCCGCCATGCGGCTGGCGGATCGCGCCTGCCGCCAGATGGGCATCGCGCGCCCGCGCGTCGCCGTCGCCGGACTGAACCCGCATGCGGGCGAAGGCGGCAAGTTCGGCCGCGAAGACATCGACATCATCGAACCCGCCATCGCCACCGCGCGCGCCGAAGGCATCGACGCCAGCGGCCCGTGGCCCGGCGACACGGTCTTCATGCGGGCGCGGCGCGGGGAATTCGACATCGTTGTGGCCCAATACCACGACCAGGGCCTGATTCCCGTGAAGTACCTGGGCCTGGATCATGGCGTCAACGTCACCGTGGGCCTGCCTTTCGTGCGCACCAGCGTCGACCACGGCACCGCGTTCGACATCGCCGGCAAGGGCCTGGCCGACCACGCATCGCTGGTGGCGGCCTTCGATCTGGCGCTGGCGATGACGCCCTGACCCCGCAAAGGCCGTCCGACCGCCTCAGCGCGCGGACACTGGCGCCTGCCGGCGGCCGGCCGCCGCGCCCCCAGGTCTACAATACGCCCCGTTTCCGGCGCGCACGCCGCGCCGCCGCTTTCTGTCTTCCCTTCCTGCCCTCATGTCCCGCCTTGTCCGCCTCCTGCCAGACCGCTTCACCCTTTATCTGATCTGCACCGTCATCATCGCCAGCATCCTGCCCGCGCATGGGCAAGGCGTCGTCGTATTCGGCTGGATCACCAACATCGCCGTCGGCCTGCTGTTTTTCCTGCATGGGGCGCGCCTGTCCCGCGAGGCCATCATCGCCGGCCTGACGCACTGGAAGCTGCACCTGACGATCTTCTCCGCCACGTTCCTGATGTTCCCGCTGCTGGGCTTGGCGCTCAAGCCCGTGCTGGAGCCCCTGGTCACGCCCGAGCTCTACCTGGGCATCCTGTTCCTGTGCTGCCTGCCGGCCACGGTGCAGTCGGCCATCGCCTTCACGTCCATGGCGCGCGGCAACGTCCCCGCGGCCGTATGCAGCGCGTCCGCGTCCAGCCTGCTCGGCATTTTCCTGACGCCGCTGCTGGTCGGCACCGTCGTGGCCAATGCCGGCAGCGCGCCGATCTCGTTCGACGCCGTCGGCAAGATCATGCTGCAGCTGCTCCTGCCCTTCGTGCTGGGCCAGTTCGCCCGCCGCTGGATCGGCGCCTGGGTGCACAAGCGCAAGGCCATGCTGAAGTTCGTCGACCAGGGATCGATCCTGCTGGTGGTCTACACCGCGTTCTCGGAAGCCATCAATGAAGGCCTGTGGAGCAGCACCCCGATTCCCGCGCTGGTCGGCCTGGTGGTCTGCTGCGCGGTGATCCTGGCGCTGGCGCTCGGCCTGTCGGCGCTGGCCGGCAGGGTGTTCGGCTTCAATATCGAAGACCGCATCACCCTGCTCTTCTGCGGCTCGAAGAAGAGCCTGGCCAGCGGCATTCCGATGGCCCAGGTGCTGTTCGCCGGCCACGCCGTGGGGGCCGTGGTGCTGCCGCTGATGCTGTTCCACCAGATCCAGCTGATGGTCTGCGGCGTCCTTGCCGCGCGCTACGGCAAGCGGCCCGAAACGGCGCACTGACGCGCTTGGGCAAAAAAAACCGCGCTCGTGTGAAGCGCGGTTTTTTTTTCGTACAAGCGTGATCAGTACATGTCCCGCGGCTGCGCGCCCGAGAAGTTCAGGAAGCGCGTGCTGGACCCCTGGAAGGTCAGGCGCACGGTTCCGATCGGGCCGTTACGCTGCTTGCCGATGATGATTTCGGCCGTGCCCTTGTCCGGCGAATCGGGGTTGTAGACCTCGTCGCGATAAATGAACAGGATCACGTCGGCGTCCTGTTCGATAGCACCCGATTCGCGCAGGTCGCTCATCACGGGACGCTTGTTGGGCCGCTGCTCCAGGCTCCGGTTCAGCTGCGACAACGCGATCAGGGGGCAGTTCAGCTCCTTGGCCAGGCCCTTGAGCGAGCGGCTGATTTCCGACACTTCGGTAGCGCGGTTTTCGCCGGTGCCATTGCCCGACATGAGCTGCAGGTAGTCGATGATGATCAGGCCCAGCTGGCCGCACTGGCGCGCCAGGCGGCGCGCTCGGGCCCGCACTTCCATCGGGCTGAGCGCGGGCGATTCGTCGATGTAGACCTGGGCGTCCTGCATCAGCTGGACCGCGTGGGTCACGCGGGGCCAATCTTCGGCGATGAGCTTGCCGGTCCGCATGCGGTGCTGGTCCAGCAGGCCGACCGAACCCAGCATACGCATCGCCAGCTGCACCGCGCCCATTTCCATGGAGAACACCGCCACCGGCAGCCCTTCTTCGATGGCCACGTGTTCGCCGATGTTCATGGAGAACGAGGTCTTGCCCATGGACGGACGGCCAGCCACGATGATCAGGTCGCCGCCCTGCATGCCGGACGTCATCTTGTCGAGGTCGGTGAAGCCCGTGGGCACCCCGGTCACGTCGGACGTGCTTTCGCGGTGGTACAGCTCGTCGATGCGTTCGACCACCTGGGTCAAGAGCGGCTGGATCTCCTGGAAGCCCGCGGCGCCGCGCGCCCCTTCCTGAGCGATCTTGAACACCTTGGATTCGGCCTCGTCCAGCAGTTGGCGGGCCTCCTTGCCCTGCGGGTTCATGGCCGCCGAGGAGATTTCGTCGGCAATGGACACCAGCTTGCGCAGCATGGCGCGCTCGCGCACGATCTCGCCATAGCGCCGGATGTTGGCCGCCGACGGCGTGTTGTGCGCCAGCGCGTTCAGATAGGCCAGTCCGCCGGAGTCCTCTGCCTTGCCGGCGCTGACGAGCGACTCGTGGACGGTGATGACGTCGGCCGGACGCGCAAGCCCGATCAGGCGCGCAATGTGGTGCCAGATCAAGCGGTGGTCGTGCCGATAGAAATCTTCTTCCAGCAGCACGTCCGCGATGCGGTCCCACGCGGTATTGTCCAGCAGCAGGCCGCCCAGAACCGACTGCTCCGCCTCGATGGAATGGGGGGGAACGCGCAGGTATTCGAGCTGGGAATCGGCAGGTGTATTCATGACTTCAATAGTAACGGCTGCAGGATATCCGCGACGCGGCAGAATCCCTGGACATCGCGCGAGGGAAAACGGCTCAGGATGGGGCGCAGGGGCGTGGCAATGGCGCTGAGCACACGCCCCAGGCGCGTCAGGCGCGCTTTCACCTGGGGGTCGGGGTTTTTCTCGAGGTAGACCTCGAGGGCCAGTTTACCCAGCGTCCGGGCATCGACGTCGTCCAATTTACGTAACGACACCAGCGAGGCAAGCATCTGGAACAGATCGTAGGCCTGGGCAAGCGGCCTGGAGAGCGTCGCGCCGATGTTCTCTTCGAAATCGATCCGCCAGATCTCGCCGTCCTGCAGCGTCAGATTGCGGATCTGCGCACCGCCATGCCACATGCCCCGGCCATGGAAGGCCGCCAGATCCGCCGCCGCCGCGCGCGTCAGCCACAGGCGCGACGTGGAGTCTTCGTTGCGAATGAGATCGGCCAGGTCGTCGCCGACATATTCCAGCACGAGCAATCCCTGCTCCTGCCACCATACCTCGGGCACCCTGCAGCCGGCCCGCAGCAGTTGCGTCAAGCGCTGCCCTTCGTGCGCCAGTCCGTTTCGTAGAAGCACGCCCGGCCGCGGAAACTCGCCCAGGAAAACCTTGCATCCCACGCCGAGGAACAGGGCGCGCACGTAGCGCAGCACATAGCTCACGCCCCGCAAGATGCCAGGCTTGCGCCGCTTGATGATGCAGCGCACGCCGTCTATCGTCACATCCCGCACTGAAGGCTCGCGTGCGGCATCCACGCTGTCGAGCCAGGCTCGCAGGCCCGGCGGCGCGTTGTGGTGGACAGGCGGATGAGTCAAGGGGTCCTCGGGATTGACAACAGGGAGCTTGGGCTGCCGCGACGATGGACGCGGGCGCAAAGAAAAAAAGCCGGCGCGCGGGCCGGCTTCTTTTTACCGCGAGTGCCGGATTAGGACAGTTCGCCTTCGACCAGGACCGTGATGTCGACCACGACGTCAGCGTGCAGGGCGACCTGGACCGGGTATTCACCGACGGCCTTCAGTTGGCCGTTGGGCAGACGCACCTGGGCCTTTTCGACGGCTTCGAAGGAAGCCTTCTTCAGACCTTCGGCGATGTCGGCGTTGGTGACCGAACCGAACAGGCGGCCGTCGATGCCAGCCTTCTGGCTGATCTTCAGCTGGAAGCCGTTCATGCGATCGCCCAGGGCTTGGGCAGCGGCCAGCTTCTCGGCCTGGACCTTTTCCAGTTCGGCGCGGCGGGCTTCGAATTCCTTCAGGGCGGCGTCGGTAGCGCGACGGGCCTTCTTCTGGGGAATCAGGAAGTTGCGGGCGTAGCCATCACGCACGCGAACGACTTCACCCAGGTTGCCCAGGTTGACGACTTTTTCGAGCAGAATAACTTGCATTTCAGTGCCCCGGATTAGTTGTGGTTATCGGTGTAAGGCAACAGGGCCAGGAAGCGCGCGCGCTTGATGGCGGTGTCCAGCTGGCGCTGGTAGATTGCCTTGGTGCCGGTCAGGCGAGCCGGGATGATCTTGCCGTTTTCTTGCACGAAGTCGCGCAGGGTGTCCAGATCCTTGTAGTCGATCTCTTCGACGCCGGCTGCGGTGAAGCGGCAGAACTTGCGACGCTTGAAGAGCGGGTTCTGCTGCGTGAATTTGCGTTTTTCTTTGCGTTTTCCGAAGAAAGCCATGATATGTGCCTCTATGTTTGAGGGGGCTGGTCCTACCCGGGGTTTTTCAAAAACCGGGTCCAACTCCCCATAACCTATCCGTATTCAGAAGGCGCTCTCGCACCTATGGACTCATTCCCTTCAAGCCACCTGCGGATCGCTTCCAGCGCTTCCGCCGATCTTGCGTGCCTGCTGCAGATGCAGCTTGATCTTCACCGAGTCCTTGCGGGCGGGAGCCAGAAACCCCTGCACCAGCAATTCGGACCCTAACGCGGTGTTTCTCAACAGCAACGCCAGATCTCCCAGTGCCACGGCGGCGATTGTCAGTTCGACGCGGCGCGGGTGGCCGGCTTCGATGACTTCCGATTCGTGCGCCAGCACCATTTCCAGGGCTGGCAATCCGGCGGGAGTGTGGCGCAAAGGCTCGCATTCGAGAACGCGGGCGCTGAGTTCCAGCTTGTTCATCCTGCCAGGCACCGATGGGACTTCATGGGATGAGCTCTGCGTGAGCCCGTCTTACTCGGGCTGAGCCGCGACAGCTTCCGCCGAAGCCTTGCGGGCTTCTTCGCGCTCGACCGACTTCATCATGATCGAGGGAGTGGTCTGGGCCTTCTTGGTCTTGATGACCAGGTGGCGCAGGACGGCGTCGTTGTAGCGGAACGAGTGTTCCAGTTCATCCAGCGTGGCTTGGCCGCACTCGATGTTCAGGCAGACGTAGTGAGCCTTGACGAGCTTCTGGATCGGGTAGGCCAGTTGACGGCGGCCCCAGTCTTCCAGGCGATGGATCGAGCCGCCTTGGCCCGTGACCAGCGCTTGGTAACGCTCGACCATGGCGGGCACTTGCTCGCTTTGGTCGGGGTGAACGATAAACACTACTTCGTAGTGACGCATGGGTAAAACTCCTTGAGGATGTCTTGCTGGCCGACCGTCTTGCACCCGCGCTTTCCATCATGGGTGGTATGACAACTTCGACGATCGCCGCAAGGGGCAGCCCGCTACCCAAAAACCATGGGCGGTCGAGCAAGAAAGCCCTCGATTATCGCCGATTGGGCAGTCTCACGCAAGCCGCGCGTTATCAAGAAATAAGGGACGCGTTGCTGAGCGGCCTGTGGCCGTCCCCTGCGTGCAGATCCGACGCCTCGATGGGCCGAGGGCGGCTGACGGCGCTGACCATCACGTAGCTGATGATCATGAGGAGGAACCAGGATCCGAGCTTGGCAAGGGACACGAGTTGCCAGACCTGCGCCTGGTTCGGATAGCGCCAGGCGTTGGCGAAGGTGCCGATGTTCTCGGCAAGCCAGATGAACAGCGCCACCAGCACGAAACCCAGCAGCAGCGGCATGCGGCGGTAATCCCGCCAGATGCGGAAATACACCCACGTGCGTGCGAACAGCACGCCCGTGAGCGCAAACAGAACCCACCGGAAATCCATCACGAAATGGTGCGCGAAGAAGTTCACGTAGATCAGCACGGACAGGGCCGCCGTCGCGGCCAGCGGCGGATGGGAGCGGAAACGGAAATCGAACAGACGCCAGACCCGGGCCAGGTAGCTGCCGACCGCCGCGTACATGAAGCCGGTGAACAAGGGCACCCCGCCGATCCGCAACACGCTGGCCTCGGGATAGATCCACGAGCCGGCGGCGGTCTTGAAGATTTCCATGCAGGTGCCCACCACATGGAACATCAGGATCACCCGGGCCTCGCTCCAGGTTTCCATGCGCAACGCGAGCAGCGCAGCCTGGATGCCCAGGGCAGCCAGCGTCAGGAAGTCATAGCGCGCCAGCGTGGCGTCCTTGGGATACCACCAATGCGTGCCCAGCAGGAGCGCGCACATCAGGCCGCCGAAAAGGCAGGCCCAGGCCTGCTTCACCCCGAAACGGAAGAATTCGTACAGCGCGACGCCAAGACGGCCGCGGCCGGCCAGGTTGCCGGCCAGCTGCGATTCCCAATCTTGCAACCGCGCGATGAGCGGCCAGTCGCTGGCCGCCGGGTGGCGCACGAAAGGCTCAGCCTTCCACGACGGCGTAGGCCGAGTGGTTATGGATGGATTCGAAGTTCTCGGCTTCCACGCGGTAACGCGCGATGCCGGGGTGCGCATTCAGGCGGGCCGCCACGTCGCGCACCAGGTCCTCGACGAACTTGGGGTTGTCGTAGGCGCGCTCGGTGACGTACTTCTCGTCGGGACGCTTGAGCAGGCCCCACAGCTCGCAGGAGCCCTCTTCTTCGATGAGGCGGATGACGCCGTCCATGCCGATGTCGTCGCTGAGGATGGCCGAAACCGTGACATGCGAACGCTGGTTATGCGCGCCGTACTCGGAAATGGCCTTGGAACACGGGCACAGGCTGGTGACGGGCACCTGCACGACCAGTTCGAATTCGACGCTGTCGGCCTGGGCGCGGGCGATCCATTGGACTTCGTAGTCCAGCAGGCTTTGCACACCGGAGATCGGGGCGGACTTGTTGATGAAGTACGGGAACACCGCGGTGATATCGCCGCGTTCGGCGTGCAGCAAGGGCAGCATGTCGGCCGCCATGGCACGGAACAGCGCCGGCGTCATGGGCGTGCTGCGGTACTTTTCCAGCAGGGCCACGAAGCGGGACATGTGGGTGCCCTTTTCCTCGGGCGGCAGGGCGACGGTCAGCGTCCAGTTGGCCACGGTGCCTTGGGGCGAGCCGTCGCCGCTTTCGATCAGCATCGGGTGGCGCACGCCACGGATGCCGACGCGCTGGATCGGGATGTGCCGCGTGTCCGTCGAACTCTGGACGTCGGGCATCACGATGGCGGGGTCGATCGGAGAATTCATGTCGGCTTACCTGTCTAGGCGGTCGATCGCGAAAAGCGCGGGCCTAGTAATCTTGAGAGGGGGCCATTATCGCGCATACGCCGGCGATCGCCAGGGAAACCCCTTCGAATCGTACGTCGGCAGGGGTGGAACAGTGTGTTTCATCCCTGTGGACGAAAGCCATTCGCCTTCGTCCACATGCCGGGTTCAGTCCAGCAGGCTGGCGTAGCGGGCGCGGATGGATTGCTCGATGCCGGCGGCATCCAGGCCCAGGCCCGCCAGCAGGGCCGATTGCTCGCCGTGGTCGATGAATTCGTCCGGCAGGCCCAGCTGCAGCACGGGAATCTGCACGCCGGCCGCGCTCAGCGCTTCCAGCACCGCGCTGCCCGCGCCGCCCATGATGCAGGCGTCTTCCAGCGTGACGAGCGCGTCGTGCCGGCTTGCCAGGTCCAGGATCAGCGCCCGGTCGATCGGCTTGACGAAGCGCATGTCCGCAACGGTGGCATCCAGCTTCCCGGCGGCGGCCAGCGCGGCCTGCACCAGCGTGCCGAAACCCAGGATGGCGATCTTCTTGCCTTCGCGGCGGATTACGCCCTTGCCCAGTTCCGCGACCTCGAGGCCATCGGACTCCGGCGCGCCGCAGCCCGCGCCGCGGGGATAGCGCACCGACGCGGGGCCCGGATACTGATAACAGGTCGACAGCAGCAGGCGCGTTTCGTTTTCGTCGGACGGGGTGGCGACCACCATGTTCGGCACGCAGCGCAGGAAAGCGATGTCATAGTTGCCCGCATGCGTGGCGCCATCCGCGCCGACGATGCCGGCGCGGTCCAGCGCGAACGTGACGTCCAGGTTCTGCAGGGCGACGTCATGGATGAACTGATCGTAGCCGCGCTGCATGAACGTGGAATAGATGGCGACGACCGGCTTCTGGCCCTCGCAAGCCACGCCGGCGGCAAACGTGACGGCGTGCTGCTCGGCGATGCCCACATCGAAGTAGCGCTGCGGAAAGCGCTGTTCGAATTCCACCAGCCCGCTGCCCTCGCGCATGGCGGGCGTGACGGCGACCAGGCGCTTGTCCTGCTGCGCCGTGTCGCACAGCCATTTGCCGAACACCTGCGTGAACGTGCGCTTGCCCGGCGCCTTGGACTGCTGGATGCCGACGGCGGGGTCGAACTTGCCCGGACCGTGGTACAGCACCGGATCGGCCTCGGCCAGCTTGTAGCCCTGGCCCTTGCGCGTGACCACATGCAGGAACTGCAGGCCTTCCAGGGCCTTCAGGTTCTGCAGCGTGGGAACCAGCGCGTCGAGGTCGTGGCCGTCGATGGGGCCGACGTAATTGAAGCCGAACTCCTCGAACAGGGTGGCCGGCGTGACCATGCCCTTGGCGTGCTCTTCGAAGCGGCGCGCCAGTTCGAGCACCGGCGGCACGTGCTGCAGCACCGCGCGGCCCACGTTCTTGGCCGCGGCGTAGAAGCGCCCCGACATCAGGCGGGCCAGGTAGCGGTTCAGGGCTCCGACCGGCGGCGAGATCGACATGTCGTTGTCGTTCAGGATCACCAGCAGGTTGATGTTGGGCGTGACGCCCGCATTGTTCATGGCCTCGAAAGCCATCCCGGCGGACATGGCGCCGTCGCCGATCACGGCGATGTGCTGGCGCTGCACGCCGGCGTTGCGCGAGGCCACCGCCATGCCCAGCGCCGCCGAGATCGACGTGGACGAATGCGCCGTGCCGAATGCGTCGTACTCGGATTCGCTGCGCTTGGGAAAGCCCGAAATTCCGCCCTGCTGGCGCAGCTTGGCCATGCCGGCGCGGCGGCCCGTCAGGATCTTGTGCGGATAGGACTGGTGGCCGACATCCCAGACGATGCGGTCATGGGGCGTGTCGAACACCTGGTGCAGCGCCAGCGTGAGCTCGACGGTGCCCAGGTTGGACGACAGGTGTCCGCCCGTCTTGGAGACGGACTCCAGAACGAAGCCGCGCAGTTCGTCGGCAAGCTTTTTCAGTTCGCGACGATCCAGGCGCTTGAGGTCTGCCGGCGATTGAATGCGGTCCAGTAAATCTGTCGTCATGCTTTTATGTGGTTCGTTGGCCCGGCCCGTGTGTGGCCAGGCTTGTCTCGGATCAGCGGTCTCGAAGAACGATGAAGTCGGCCAGTTGGGCAAGGCGCGCCCCCGCATCGCCCAGCGGCGCCAGGGCGTCCAGGGCGGCTTCGCGCAATTCGGCGGCAAAGGCCCGGGCGTCCGAAAGCCCCAGCAGAGATACGTACGTGGGCTTGTTCTCGGCGGCGTCCTTGCCCGGCGTCTTGCCCAGGCTGGCGGTATCGGCGGTGACGTCGAGGATGTCGTCGACGACCTGGAAAGCCAGCCCCATGGCCTGCGCATAGGCATCCAGCGCCTGGCGCGATGCCGAGCTGGCGCCCGCGACAATGCCGCCCAACGCCACGCTGCACGCCAGCATGGCGCCCGTTTTCATGCCGTGCATCATCTGCAGTTCGTCGCGCGAGAGCGACCGGCCGACGCTGAACAGATCGATGGCCTGTCCGCCCGCCATGCCCTGGCTGCCGGCGGCGCGCGCCAGCGACTGGGTGGCCTGGACGATCAGCGCGGGAGCGATCGGCATGGAGGCCAGCAATTCGAACGCCAGGGGCTGCAGCGCATCGCCGGCCAGCATGGCGGTGGCTTCGTCGAACTGGACATGCGTGGTGGGACGGCCGCGACGCAGCGTGTCGTCATCCATGCAGGGCAGATCGTCATGGATGAGCGAATAGGCGTGGATCAGCTCGACGGCGGCGGCGGCACGGTCGAGGGAGGCCTCGATGGCCAGCACGCTGCCGCTGACGGGGCAGGCCTGCCCCGCGGCATAGACCAGGGCCGCGCGTACGCGCTTGCCGCCGCCAAGCACGGCGTACCGCATGGCTTCGTGCAAACGGGTGGGCAGCGCGTCCGCCGGCGGAAGCAGGTCATCGAGCACGTCTTCGATGTGTCGCGCACGGCCCTGCAGCCACTCGGGAAAAGCGAGTTGAATTTGCTTCATCGGATTCTTATTCGTCATCCAGCGCCGCGGGGTCCAGCGGCCGCAGCAGGTCGCCCTCCAGGACCTTGACCTGCTGTTCGGCCTGCGCCAGGCGGTCCTGGCAGACCCGCGTGAGCGCCACGCCGCGCCGGTAGGCGGCCAGCGACTGCTCGAGCGGCAGCGAACCGTCTTCCATGGCCGCAACCAGCGATTCCAGTTCGGCCAGGGCCGTCTCGAAATCCTGGGGCAAGGGACGATCGTCGTTCTGCGGATCAGCTTGTGTGGGTTTGGCCAAACGGGCCTCCGGGGGGCGCTAGGGGTGGATCAATCCGTGAATTGTACGAGATAGCCAGGCCCGCCCCGGACGCGTCACGCGCGTCAGGCGGCCGTGCCGGCCAGGCCCGCGACGGCCGCCAGCAGCGCCGGGGCCACGCGGGCGCGCAGGTGCGGCTCTTCCAGCAGGCTGGCGGGACCGCCGCAGCTCATGACGAAAACGCCTTCGCCCGTGATGGACGTGAACGGCACGGCCACGGCATTGATGCCCGACTGCCATTCGCCGATCGCGAAGCAGCATCCCGCTGTCGCCAGTTCCGCGCGGGCGCGCGCGATAGCGGCCGCCGCCGGGGCCGCCTGGCCCAGTCGCGCCAGGATGCCGTCGCACCCCGGCTCGGGCAGGCTGGCCAGGTAGGCCCGGCCCATGGCGCTGTCCAGGCTGGCGCGGTAGCCCACGGGCAATCGCAAATACAGGGCGGAGGAGCCATGAATGGCTTCGACGTAGGTCATGGCGTCGCCGTCGAAGGCGCCCAGCGCGACCGCGCCCCCCGTATCGCGCGCCAGGTCGGTCATCGAGGCCTTGGCCAGTTCGCGCACCTCGAGCCCGGCCAGCAGGCCGAAGCCCAGCGCCAGGACGCCATAGCCGGGCGAGTACTTGCCGGTGTCCGGGTGATAGCGCAGGTAGCCCAGTTCGGTCAGCGTGTAGGTGATCCGGCTGATGGTGGGCTTGGGCAGGCCGGTCAGGCGCGCGAGGTCCAGGTTGCCCAGCGCCGCGACGCCATGCCGGAAACACCGCAGCACGTCCAGGCCGCGCGCCAGCGCCGTGATGAAGTCCGGCGAATTGGCGCCTTCGCCCGCGCCCGCGGCCCGCTTGCGGCGCGCGGGCAGGCTCAGTTCGAGCTTTTCGTCGGGCTTGGAGGGGGCGTGCGCCATGCGCCTGGCGTCAGAAAAAGATTGCATTTCTATACGCTTCGTTTTTATAGTTTATTTCGAATGACAAAACTAAATTCCATATAACGGAATTTATATCATCCAAGGAGACCTGGCAAGACGCCGCGGCGATACCCTCCGCGACCCTGCCAAGCCAGGCCCGGCGATCCACTCTCGACCATGCGATTTCAAGGGGAAAACATGATTCGCACCAGCTTCAAACTGCTCGCCACCATGATGCTCAGCGCCGCCGCGCTGAGCGCCCAGGCGGACACTTTTCCGGCCCGGCCCATCAAGGTGATCTCGCCCTTCCCGGCGGGCGGCGCCACGGACGTGCTGACGCGCGTCCTGGCCGAGCGCATGGCCAAGAACCTGGGCCAGCCCATGATCGTCGAGAACAAGGCCGGCGCGGGCACGTCCATCGGCGCCGCGTTCGTGTCGCGCGAAGCGCCGGATGGCTACACGATCCTGATGGCCACGAACTCGACGCTGGTCACCAACCGCTACCTGTATAAGGAACTGCCTTACGATCCGGACGGTTTCGCGCGCATCGGCATGGTGGGCGTGGGCCCGCTGGTCCTGCTGTCCAGCCCCAAGCGGCCGTTCAACAGCACCCAGGACGTCGTGGCGTATGCCAAGCAGAATCCGGGCAAGCTGACCTTCGCCACGTTCGGCCCCGGCACCTCGTCGCACCTGGCCGGCGAACTGTTCAAGGAACGCGCGGGCATCGACATCCTGCACGTGCCCTTCAAGGGCGCCACGCAGGCCCTGCCCGCCCTGATCAGCGGCGACGTGGACCTGTTCTTCGACATGGTCGCCACCGGCATGCCGCAGGCCGACGCCGGCAAGGTCAAGGTGTTCGCCATCACCAGCCCGACGCGCCTGGCGACGCAGCCCAAGCTGGGCACGTTGGCCGAACAGGGCTATCCCGCCTTCGACATGACCGCCTGGTTCAGCTTCGTGGCGCCCAAGGGCACGCCGGCTCCCGTGCTGGAGCGGCTGCAGGCGGCGCTGACCGAAACCCTGCAGGACGAAGCCGTGAAAAAGCGCATGCTGGACATGGGCATCGATCCGCGTTCGGGCACGGCGGCCGAACTGGACAAGCAGATCAAGACCGAGCAGCCGATCGTGTCGCAGCTCATCAAGCAGGCCAACATCGTCCTGCAGTAAGCGGCCCGCGCCCTGCGGTTTCGTGACAAATCGTTCGCGGACTGCCGGCCCGCGATCGGCTGGGCCACGATCCGCCGGGTCGCAATCCTATTGCGGCCCGGCCTGGCGGGACCCGGCCTTTTCCACCGACAGCGCCTGACGGGCCCTGTCGGTTTTTTACTTTCGGCCTAACCCCTGGATACAGAAATCGGGACCTCCCCGCTGCTAAGGTGAAAAAGTAACCACCCAGCGGGAGCCCGATGACCTACACCGAAGACCGATACGCCAGCCTGGATTCAGCCCGCTGGCTGGCCGCGGTGGCCGTGGTGCTGCTGCACAGCGCCGCGCTCATCGTCAGCGATCCGGCCGCCTATGGCGGCGGCGCCTGGCTCGCCGCCAACCTGTATGACTCCGCGGCCCGCTGGTGCGTACCCGTCTTCGTCATGGTCAGCGGCGCACTGCTGCTGGACCCCGACAAACCGCAGGACGCCCAGCGCTTCTACAGCCGGCGCATGGCCAGGATCTGCGCGCCGCTGCTGTTCTGGACCCTCTTTTACCTGGCCTGGCGCACCGGCCTGGACTGGTGGGATGACGGCCGCATCGACTTTTCCTTCTGGCCTCGCAAGGTCGCGCAGGGCGAGCCCTACTACCACCTGTGGTACCTGTACATGATCGTGGGCCTGTACCTGTTCGCCCCCCTGGTCCGCCTGCTGTATGCGCGCAGCACACCCCGGGCACGTTCGCTGTGGGTGGTCGGCATCCTTGGCGTGGCGATCCTGGACGCGCTGTACCGCCGCGCGCTCGGCGCGCCCCACGGCTTCTTCCTGACCTGGTTCCTCCCCTATCTGGGCTACTTCGTCGCGGGCCGCCTGATCTTTGACGGGGAGATGCGCATTCCGCGCCCCGGGCTGGTCCTGGCGGCCAGCGTGGGCTTCACCGCGCTGGGCGTCAGCGTGATGTCCAACGGGCACGCGCTCGACACCTACTTCTACGATTACTTCAGCCTGACGGTGCCGTTCATGTCGCTGGCCGCGTTCCAGTGGATCGTTGCTTCGCCCCGCCTGCCCCGGCTGGCCTCGCTGGCGCCGCTGACCTTTGGCGTCTATCTCATCCATCCCGTGTTCCTGGACGTGGCGCGCCGTGCCGGCGCGTTGTCCGGCGGGCAGCGCGACGCCTGGGCGGTGCCGCTGCTGACCGCCGCGGTATTCGTCCTGTCGGCCGCCAGCAGCTGGCTGCTCAGGCGCCATCCGGCCACGCGCAGGCTCGTCTGAAAGACCTACGCCGCAAAGGGTTAATCGGCGCTTGCGCGCCGTCAAACCCACCCCGGGATAAGTTGTGGACACCCATCGGATGCATGCGGGCGTCGCGCAAGCCCTTGGGGTACAATTCACGGCTTATTTGATCGGCCAGACACCGATTTTTCTTCGCGCCAGAACGGATTTAGCCAGGCTCGATTTCATGAACAGGCCCCCCGAACAGAATCCGGGGAACCTGGGCTTGAACAAAAACGCTTGGCAAAGCTCAAACCGTCCTGGCTTTTTTATCCGAGCGGAGGGAATCATGACCGACATCGGTCGGATGGCACATGTCGTGCCAGCTCGCACCCAGCTACCCGTCAGCGCATACTTTGACGAAGCCCTCTTTGCCCGCGAGCAAGAACTCATTTTCAAGCAATCCTCGCTTTACGTCGGCCACCAGAAATTGGTGCCCGAAATCGGGGATTGGCGTACGTTGGTCCAGGAAAACGGAGGGCGCTCGCTGGTTCGCAACCAGCAAGGCGTCGAACTCATCTCAAATGTCTGCCGCCACCGGCAGGCACTGATGCTTGGCGGCGAAGCCGGCAACGTGGGCGGCAACTGCAATACGCACGGCAACCTGAAGGCCACGGGCGGCAACATCGTCTGCCCGCTGCACCGCTGGACGTACAACAACCAAGGCGAGTTGTTGGGCGCGCCGCAGTTCGAGACCACGCCCTGCATGAACCTGCAGAAGTTCCGCCTGCGCGATTGCCACGGCCTGCTGTTCGAAGGCCCGCGCGACCCGGCCGCCGACATGGCGCCGCTGTTTTCGCGCCCGGAATTCAACTTCGGCGACTACGTGCTGGACCACGTCGAAGTGCATCAATGCAACTACAACTGGAAGACCTTCATCGAGGTCTACCTCGAGGACTACCACGTCGGCCCGTTCCATCCCGGACTGGGGCGTTTCGTCACCTGCGACGACCTGACCTGGGAGTTCAACGACTGGTACAGCCTGCAGAAGGTCGGCGTCCACAATGCGCTGGCGCAGCCCGGTTCGGACGTGTACAAGCAATGGCACGATCGCCTGCTGTCGTTCCGCGACGGCGACGCGCCGGATTTCGGCGCGGTCTGGGTCACGTACTTCCCAACCCACATGATCGAGCTCTATCCGCACGTGCTCGTCCTGTCCACGCTGTATCCGAAGGGTCCTCAGGAAACGGTGAACGTCGTCGAGTTCTACTACCCCGAGGAAATCGCCGCCTTCGAGCGCGAGTTCGTCGAGGCGCAGCGCGCGGCCTACATGGAAACGGCCATCGAAGACGATGAGATCGCCGAACGCATGGATGCGGGCCGCAAGGCCCTGATGCTGCGCGGCGTGAACGAGACCGGCCCGTACCAGTCGCCGATGGAAGACGGCATGCAGCACTTCCACGAGTGGTACCGCCGCATCATGCAAGAGGTGTAGGCGCCCTGCCCCGCATGAATGACGAAGGGCCTCGCGATCGCGAGGCCCTTTTTTCGTCGGGGCGCGGGGCGATTCAGCGGCCGGCCACGCCGGCGACAGTCCGTTCGCCGATCGCCAGCCCCACCGTCATGCCGACGCCGGAGTGCATGACCGCCACCGTGGTCGCCGCGTCCACCGGCATCACCGAGAACGGCGCCGGCCCGTGCGCGCCATACACGCCCTGCCAGCGCTCCAGCACCCGCAGCCTTGCGCCCAGCGCCTGGGACGCCAGGTCCAGCATGGCGTTGTCGACGGCTTCGTCGTTGAACGGCGGCGCATCCTGGCCGTAGCGGTGCGAGTCGCCGATGATCAGTTCGCCATAGGGCGTGGGGCTGATCAGCAGATGGATGCCGTTTTCCAGCAGCATGGGCGTACGCGCCTGGATCACATCGCGCAGCGCCCGCGCCGAAGGCAGGTCCGAGAAGGCGCCGTAGTGCACGCAGGACAGGCCCGTCAGCAGCGGACGGTCCAGCGCGATGGGATGGGTCTCGAAGGCCGCGCGCAGCATCTGCAGGCGCGTCACCTCCAGGTTCAGCGGCGCGAAGCGCTCGGGCAGCAACGTCAGGTAGTCGTGGCCGGGGCAGACGAATACATGCGACGCCTTGAAATCGCCCGCCGTGGTGGCGACTTCGCCGTTTTCCACGGCGCGCGCAAGCGTGCCCGTGATGAAGGAGACGCCCAGCGACGCTTGCAAGTAATGGGTGATGGCGGGCAGCGCCTCGCGCGAGTAGATCTGCAGATCGTCCTGGCCCCGCAATGCCACGCAATGATGGGCAAGCTGGCCGCCATACAGGCTTGCGACCTCACGGCCGGACAGCAGTTCGGCGCGGTACCCTTCCTGCCGCATGCGGATGTCCGCGAATTCCCGCAGCACGTCGGCTTCGTCGGCATTGCGCGCCAGCACCAGCGCGCCGTTGGCGCGCACATGGAAGCCGGCCTTGTCCGCCAGGTCCAGCCACAGTTCGCGGGACTGCTGGGCGTGCGACAGCATCACGCCGGGCGCCTGGCCGGTCACGATGACCTGGCCGAAGTTGCGGACCGTGGCGCCGTGCGCCTGGCGGCTGCGCTCGATCACGGCCACGGACAGGCCGCGCTTGGCGGCCGCCCACGCGTGCGCGATGCCAAGCATGCCCGCGCCCACCACGATTACGTCGAAATTTTTCATCTTCGGAAAACTGCAAGAGGGATGGCCGGGAAGCGTCCGCGGAACAGCTTCCCGATGCGCGGCGGCGCCCCGCGCCGCCGCATGGGCAAAGGCTTACTTCTTCTTGGGTTCGGACTTGCCGTCGTAGCGCTTGGTCCATTCGGCGATGATGCGCTCGCGGTTCGTGGCGGCCCACACGAAGTCGTTCTTGATCATGCGCGAGGTCAGGTCGGCCGGCAGGTTCGGATTGACCGTGGCGATCGACGGGATCGCGAGCACCGCGAAGTTGGCCTTGTACAGTTCGTTGGCTTCGCGGCTGGCCGAGAAGTCGGCCAGCTTGCGGGCAGCCTCCAGATTCTTCGTGCCCTTCATGATGGCGGTGGCCTCGACTTCCCAGCCCAGGCCTTCCGACGGGAACACGGCTTCGACCGGCGCGCCGTCGGCCTTGAGCTTGGCGGCGCGGTAGTCGAACGACACGCCGATGGGGAACTCGCCGGCGGCGGCCATGTTGCACGGCTTGGAGCCCGAGTGCGTGTACGAACCGATGTTCTTGTGCAGCGCGTCCATGTAGGCCCAGCCCTTCTCTTCACCGAAGATCTGGAGCCAGGCGCTCACGTCCAGGAAGCCCGTGCCCGACGACGCCGGATTCGGCATCACGATCTTGCCGGCGTAGACGGGCTTGGTCAGGTCCTGCCACGACGTGGGCTTGGGCAGCTTCTGCTTTTCGGCTTCGATGGTGTTAAAGCAGATGGCGGCGGCGTAGCCGTCCATGCCGACCCAGGTCGGCTCGGCCTTGGCGTCGCGCATGTTGGCGGCGATCTGGTCCAGGCCCTTGGGGGCGTAAGGCTGCAGCATGCCTTCCTTGTCCATCAGGCCCAGCGCCGTGCCGGCCAGGCCCCAGACCACGTCCGCCTTCGGGTTGCTCTTTTCGGCCAGCAGCTTGGCGGCGATGATGCCGGTGGAGTCGCGCACCCACTGGATCTTGATATCGGGATTGGCCTTCTCGAACGCGGCCTGGTAGGCCTTGATCTGGTCGGCTTCCAGGGCGGTGTAGACGGTCAGGGTGGTCTCGGCCGAGGCGGCGCCCATCGCGCCCGTCAGGGCGGCGGCCAGTGCAAGCAGCTTGTAGCGATTCATGAAGAACTCCGTGGGTAAGCGGACAAAAGGGTGAAGCAGGTCCCCACGGCCGGCGTGCCGGCCGCGGATCGCGGGGATAGGGGGAGTGCCCGGCGCGCCGGGCGGCGGTGTCTAGGTCAGGGGCGTTCGCCTCGCGCCAGGCGGGCCTCGATATCGGCGACCACGGCCGGCAGGTCGGCCACCGTGTCGATCAGGTAGTGTGGCGAAACGGACGCCAGCTCCTTGCTGGCGGCGGCGCGCGCTTCGTCGCGGCCGGACTCGTCCAGGCTCAGATATTGGTCCAGCGTCAGGCCGGCGGCGTTGCCCGACAGCAGCAGCCCGACCGTCCACATGCCTGCGCGGCGCCCTTCCTCGATGCCGGGCGCGGTGTCGTCGACCTTGATGCAGCCGGCCACGTCGGACAGGCCCAGCTCCACCACGTTCTTCAACGCCATGGCCGGCGCCGGACGCGCGCGCGGCACGTCGTCGCTCGCGACGATGCAGTCGGGCTCCAGGCCTTCGGCGGCGGCGCGCTCGACGACGCGGCGCATGACGCTGCCGGGATAGCCCGAGCACGAACCGATCTTCAGGCCGCGCTGGCGAAGCGCGCGCAGCAGCTCCGCGGCGCCGGGGATGGCCGCGGAATACTGCGCGACCTTTTCCAGCTGCATCGGCAGGAAGCGTTCATAGATGGCGGTCACGTCGTCGTCGCCCGGCAGGCGTCCGAACCTCGCCTGGTACTGGCTGGCGATGGCGGGCTGGTCGCACAGGGCGCGGATATGGTCCCACTTGCCCATGCCCATGGGGCCGCGGGCCTCCTTCAGGGACACGTCCATGCCGAACTGCGAGAACGCATCGACGAACACTTTGGTGGGCGCAAACGAGCCGAAGTCGACCAGCGTGCCGGCCCAGTCGAATATCACCGCTTCAAGGCGGACGGGCAGAGGTTGAACTGTCATGGGGATCATCCTGGAAAAAGGGTCGGTCAACGGGCCGCCGGGCGGCGCCAGGCCTGGGAGCGCGCCACCAGGGCGCGGCTGGCCAGGTGCAGCGCCAGCGCTGCGACGGCGGAACTGGCCATGATCACGGTGCACATGGCGGCAGCCGGTCCGATGAAGCCGGCGTCGTCCATGTTAAGCACGGCGACCGCGGCCAGCACCGTGGACGGGCTGTAGAGGAACACCACGGCCGACACCGTCGTCATGGCCGAAACAAACAGGTAGCGGGCCACGTCCAGCGCCGCGGGCAGGCACATCGGCAGCGTGACGCGCAGGAAGGTCGTCAGGCGCGGCACCTTCAGCGACGCGGAAGCCGCCTCGAATTCGGGATCCAGCGCATTGAGCGCGGTGGACGCCGTGAGGTGGGCGCTGGTGTAGAAATGGACGACCGTGCACAGGACCAGCAGCGGCATCGTGCCGTACAGCACGTTGAGCGGGTTCATGGGGCTGTTGAAGAAGAAGATGTAGCCCAGGCCCAGCACCAGTCCGGGAACGGCCATGGGCATCAGCGCCAGCATGCCCACCATGCCGCGCAAGCCGCGCGCCGTCGCGCCGCGGGCCGGCACCTTCTCCATCATCCAGGCGCCGGCGAAGACCACCACCGTGCCCACCAGGGCCGTGCAGAACGCCAGCTGCAGGCTGTTGCGCCACGCCAGCCAGCCGCCGCCGTCCATGTTGTCGAAGTCGTACGAGCGCAGCGACATCGACAGGTTGTAGGGCCACATCTTCACGAACGACGCCCAGACCGCCACGCCGATGATCAGCAGCAGGAAGGCCGCCAGCACGCCGGCCAGCGCCAGGAAGGCCGCGTCGCGCCGACCGTTGATGCCCGCCGCGTAGGGCTGAGCGCGGCCGCTCATCTGGGCGCCCTGGCGGGCGCGCAGGTGGCGGTCGAGCACGAAGGTCAGGAGCGCGGGCAGCAGCAGCAGGATGCCGATCGCCGCCCCCTTGGGGAAGTTCAGCTGGCCGACCACCGCCTTGTAGGCCTCCATGGCCAGCACGTTATAGTCGCCGCCCACCACCTTGGGCACGCCGAAATCCGTGACCGTCAGCGTGAACACGACGCAGCAGGCCGAGAACACCGCATAGCGGGTGCCGGGCAGCGTCACCGTCAGAAAGGTGCGCAGCGGTCCCGCGCCCATGGCCCGGGCGGCGTCGTAGAGGCGGCCGTCCGCCAGCGTCAGGCCGGTCAGGAGAATCATGAGCGCATGCGGAAACGTGTAGAACGCCTCGCCCAAGACGATGCCCCAGAATCCATAGATGGTGGCGCCGCCAGTCAGGCCCTTGAGCAGGCCCTGGTTGCCCAGCAGGTACACCAGCGCGATGCCGGGCAGCAGCGACGGCGCCAGCAGGGGCAACAAGGCGATCGTGCGCAGCAGGCTCTTGCCGGGCAGGCGCGTGCGGGTCAGCCCGTAGGCAAAGCCGTAGGCGCAAGGCATGACCAGCAGGGTCGTCACGACGCCCACGGCCAGGCTGCGTCCGACCATGCCCAGAAAGCCGTCGGCGCCGATGATGCCGGTCAGGACCGACAGGCCCGCCCAGCCGCCGTCGCTGTCGGTCACGGACTTGACCAGGATCGCCGCCAGCGGCAGCGCCAGGAACACGAGCAGCACCAGCGCGAGCGCCCCCTGCCCCGCGGTCAGGCCCAGCGAGCCGATCCAGCCCGGCAAAGGGCGGCGACCCAGCGCGGGCGACGCTGCGGGGATCGGGGCCGATTCGGCCATGGCGCGCGGCGTTGTCACGACCGGATCAAGCGTAGGCGCGAATCGCATGGCGCGGCAGCTCCACCCACCAGCGGCTGGCGGCGTGAGGGCCCAGCAGGGCGTCTCCGGTTTCAGGGGATACGATGGAATGCACCGTGGCGCCGGGCACGCCTTCCAGCCGCAAGGCCAGGCGATAGCCGCGGCCCAGGAACACGCCGTCCAGCACGTCGGCCAGCATGACATTGGACTCCTGCGGCTTGGCGATGCTGACCCGCACGGCCTCGGGCCGCACAAACAGCTTGCCCGCGCCCGACTCCAGGGCGGCGTCCACCGCCAGTTCCTGGCGGCCGACGCGGGCGCGGTGCGCGTCGATGCGCTCGAACGGCAGCCAGTTGGCCTCGCCCACGAAGTCCGCGATGAAGGCGGAGCCGGGTTGGCGGTAGAGCTCGCGCGGCGTGCCGTATTGTTCAATGACGCCGCCGTTCATGACGGCGATGCGGTCGGCCATCACCATGGCCTCTTCCTGGTCATGCGTCACCATCAGCGTGGTGATGGACAGCCGCTTCTGCAGGGCGCGCAGCTCGATCCGCAGGTGTTCGCGCACCCGGGCGTCGAGCGCCGACATGGGCTCGTCGAGCAGCAGCAGGGAGGGCGACGGCGCCAGCGCGCGCGCCAGGGCCACGCGCTGCTGCTGGCCGCCCGAAATCTGTCCCGGATATTTCTGCGCCGCGCCGGCCAGGCCGACCAGGGTCAGCATTTCCTCGACACGGCTGGCGACGTGGCTGCGGTGGGCGCGCTTGCCGCTCAGGCCGTAGGCCACGTTCTGGGCCACGGTCAGGTTGGGAAACAACGCATACGACTGGAACAGGATGCCGTAGTCGCGCTCTTGCGGCTCGGCGCGCGAGATATCCCGCCCCGACAGCACGATCGTCCCGCTGTCCTGCTGTTCCAGACCCGCGATGGCGCGCAGCAGGGTCGTCTTGCCGCAACCCGAAGGACCCAGCAGGCAAACCAGCTCTCCGGCGCGGATATCCAGCGAAACGTCGGCCAGCGCCGTGTGGCTGCCGAATCGCTTCACAAGATTTTGCACTGATAGAAAGGCGGTATCGCGTTGGGGCATGGGGCCTCCGGTCTGGGAACGAAGGCAGTATGGAAGCGGCGTATTGAGCGTTTATGACACTTCGCGCAAATGCAGTAATAAAAACATCAAATTATTTTGGTGTACTGGCGGTCTTGCGCATTGCGTCCACCTTACGACCCCACCATCGTGCTCGTCGCCGAACTCAAATCCTTCTACGCCGTGGCCCGCTGCGGCACCGTCACCAAGGCCGCGGCCCAGCTGGGCGTCAGCCAGCCCACCGTGACGGGGCAACTGCGCCAGCTGGAATCGCGCTACGGCATCGAACTGTTCCACCGCCAGGGACGCGGAATGCGGCTGTCGGACGCCGGCCAGAGCCTGATGCCCATGGTCGAAAAGCTGGTGCAGCAGGAAACCGAAATCGACTTCCGGCTGCGCGACGCCAGCGACCTGCGCGAGGGCAACCTGCGCATCGGCGCCACGGGCCCCTACTACATCATGGACACGGTACGCCGCTACAACCAGCGCTACCCCGGCATCGACCTGACCGTCACGATCGGCAATTCGCAGACCATGCTGCAGGCGCTGCACGATTACCGGATCGAGATTGCCACCTCGTCATTTCTGATGGATGACAAGCACCTGTACCGCCGCAAGATTGCCGCGGACCCGATCCGCGTCGTGGCCCATCGCAACCATCCGCTCGCCCGGCTGGGCCAGGTGCGCCTGGCCGACCTGGCCCAGCACGCGCTGCTGTTGCGCGAGCCCGGCTCGATGACGCGCCAGCTGACCGAGGATGCCTTGCAGGCGGCGGGCGTGGCCGTGCGCCGCACGCTGGAGATCGGCAGCCGCGAGTCGATCCGGCAGGCCATCCTGTGCGAACTGGGCATCAGCCTGATCCCGTCGCGCGAAATCCCGTCGCACCCCGATCTGGCGGCGCTGGACATCCAGGACGCCGGCATCGTGATGAATGAATACCTGTACTGCCTGCGCGAGCGCCAACCGGTGCAACTGATCGCGCGCTTTCTGGAGATGGCGCCGGCAGCCGGCTGATTTTACCGGCCACTGCCCGCCTCTTCCCCTTGCGGCCACCCAGGAGACAACCATGGCCTTGACCTTGCAGGATATCGAACAGCTTTTCCTGGAACGCGGACACCGTTCCTACCACGGCGAGTCCGTCAGCCACCTGCGGCACGCGCTACAGACGGCGGCGCTGGCCGAGCGCCACGGCGCCAACGCGCACCTCATCACGGCGTGCCTGCTGCACGACCTGGGCCACCTGATCGCCGACCGGCCCGGCACGCCCACGCTGCGGGGCATCGACGACAAGCACCAGTATTTTGTCCTGCCCTTCCTGCGCGGACTGTTCAGCGCCGCCGTGCTGGACCCGATCCGGCTGCACGTGGAAGCCAAGCGTTATCTCTGCTATGTGGAACCGCAGTACGAGGCGTCGCTGTCGGAAGACTCCCGCCGCAGCCTGGCCCTGCAGGGCGGCAGCTTCGACGCGAGCCAGGCGGTCGATTTCGCGAGCATGCCGGGCGCGCCGGATGCGATACGCCTGCGGCGCTGGGACGACATGGCCAAGGTGCCGGGGCTGGCCACTCCGTCCCTGGATCACTTCCTGGAGATCGCCGAAAGCGTCTCCGGACGCGTCAAGCTGGCCGCCGTCTGGTAGCGGGCGCCTGCCTGCATGAAAAAAGCCAGGGCGTCGTCCCTGGCTTTGTTGTTTCAGGCGCCCTTGGCCACGGGGCGGGACGGATCGCTGCACCATTCGCTCCAGGAACCCGGATACAGGCGCGAACCCGACAAGCCGGCGATTTCCATGGACAGCAGGTTATGGCAGGCGGTGATGCCCGAGCCGCACTGGTGGACGATGGAAGCGGGGTCTCGGCCCGCCAGCAGGCCGGCGAATTCCGCGCGCAATTGGTCGGCCGTCTTGAAGCGGCCGTCCGGCTGGAGGTTTTCGCCATTGGGGCGGTTCAGGGCGCCCGGGATATGGCCGGCCACGGGATCCATGGGTTCGGTTTCGCCGCGATAGCGATTGGCGGCGCGGGCGTCAATGACGGTGAAGGACGGCCGGGCGATGTTGTCCAGCACGGCCTGGGCGTCCACCGAACCGGCCAGCGGCGCGCCAGGTTCCACCGGCTTGCCCGGCTGCACCGCCGCAGCGGCTTCCAGGGACACCGGCAGGCCGGCGGCCGTCCAGGCCTGCCAGCCCCCGTCCAGCACGGCGACCTGTTCATGGCCCAGCCAGCGCAGCATCCACCAGAGGTGCGCCGCATACATGCCGCCGCTGGCGTCGTAGGCCACCACGAGGGTGCCGGGTGTCACGCCATGGGCAGCCATCAGCGCGCCGAAATCGGCCCGCGCCGGCAGCGGGTGCCTTCCGTTCTTGCCCGTGCGGGCCGCGGCCAGCTCGGTTTCGTGGTCCAGGTAGCGCGCGCCCGGGATATGGCCCGCGTCGTAGGCCTGGCGTCCCGCCGCGTGGTTGGTCAGGTCGTGGCGCACGTCGAACACCCGCACGTCGGGCGTATCAAGGCGCGCGGCCAGGTCGGCGGCGGAAATCAGTGTCGTCGTCATTCGATGGGCTCCTGCGGGGTGGCGGCGGCCGCGGGACTCAGGCCGCCTTGGGGTCGCGCATGGTGCGCCACACCGACAGCAGGCCCGCGGAAATGATCAGGCCCATGCCGGCCCAGGCCAGGGCGTCCAGATGGTCGCCCCAAACGCCCATGCCCAGCAAGGCCGCGAAAATGATGGTGCTGTACTGCAGGGCCGCGGTCAGCAGCGCCGACCCCATGCCGAATGCGCGCGTCATGGCCAACTGGCCGAACAGTCCGGCCACGCCCACGCCCAGCAGGGACAGGTAGCCCGTCCAGTCGGCGTGGCCCCAGCCCTCGAACGCCAGGCCGGCGCCGCTGGACGCGCACACGGCGACCGAGAAAAATAGGACTGTGCGCCATTCGGGTTCGCCGATGCGGCCAAGCTGGCGGATCTGCATCATGGCGATCGCCGACATGGCGCCGGCGCCCATGCCGAGCAAGGCGGCCAGCCACTGGTCTTCGTTGATGCTGGGCCGCAGCACCGCGATCACGCCCAGGAACCCCAGCGCAACCGCCAGGATGCGCACCGGGTCGCGCTGCGCCCCGCCCCACCCCAGCATCCAGCACGCGATGAACAGCGGCGCCGTGTAGTTCAGGCTGGTGGCGGTGGCCAGGGGAAGGTGGGCGATGGCGAAAAAGCCCAGCCACATCGACGTGACGCCGGACAAGTTGCGCCACACGTGCAGCTTCCAGCTGGTCGGGATGATGGACTGGCGGCCCGCGCGGGCCCAGATCAGCAACAGCACTACCGAAGGCAGGCCGCGAAAGAGCACGATCTGCGGCAGCGAAGCGCCGTGCTCGGTGCCGAGCTTCACGAACGACCCCATGATGGCGAACATGGCGGACGCCAGCAACATCCAAAGAGCCTGCATGCGGGTCTACGCTAAGGGAAAAGTGGGGGGAGGAATAAGGGAAAGCGATACTATACTCTCGGTCACCGGGAGCGGTGCCGGCGAGTCGGGGAACTGGCGGGCCGCCGCCATGTCGAAACCCGGGTATTTCCCGCTCGCAGAGGAACAAAAAAACATGAAACGCATCGTCCTGTTCGTCATCACCAACCTGGCCGTCATGCTCGTGCTGTCGGCCACGCTGCGCATCCTGGGCGTAGACCGCATCATCACGGCCAACGGCCTGAACTTCAACGCGCTGCTGATCTTCTCGGTCGTCGTGGGCTTTACCGGCGCCATCATCTCGCTGCTCATGAGCAAGCCGATGGCCAAATGGAGCACCGGCGCGCAGGTGCTGGATCCGAACTCGCCCCGCAACCAGCGCGAGGCCTGGCTGGTGGATACGGTCCATCAACTGGCCGACCGTGCCGGCATCGGCCGTCCGGAAGTCGCCATCTACGAAGGCGCCCCCAACGCATTCGCCACCGGCGCCTTCAAGAACGACTCGCTGGTCGCCGTGTCCACCGGCCTGCTGGAAAGCATGACCGAAGAAGAAGTCGCCGCCGTGCTGGCCCACGAAGTCGCGCACATCGCCAACGGCGACATGGTCACCCTGACCCTGATCCAGGGCGTGGTGAACACCTTCGTCGTGTTCCTGGCGCGCGTGGTCGGCTACTTCATCGACCGCGTCGTGTTCAAGAACGAACGCGGCATCGGCCCGGGCTACTTCATCACGGTGCTGGTCTGTGAAATCATCTTCGGCGTCCTGGCCTCGATCATCGTGGCCTGGTTCTCGCGCCAGCGCGAATACCGCGCCGACGCCGGCTCGGCCCACCTGATGGGCGCCCGCGAACCCATGATCCGCGCCCTGGCTCGCCTGGGCGGCCTGGAACCGGGCGAACTGCCCAAGTCCTTCGAAGCGTCCGGCATCACCGGCAAGGGCGGCCTGGCAGCCATGTTCGCCTCGCATCCGCCCATCCCGGCCCGCATCGCCGCGCTGCAGAACGCCCGCGTGGCCTGAACGGCCCCGGCAGCAAAAAGCCCCTCGCAAGAGGGGCTTTTTTATCGGCCGCTGTCCGGGCCGGTCAGCACTCGACGATGTTCACCGCCAGGCCGCCGCGCGCCGTTTCTTTGTACTTGGTCTTCATGTCGGCGCCGGTTTCGCGCATCGTCTTGATGACGGAATCCAGCGACACATAATGCTGGCCGTCGCCGCGCAGCGCCATGCGGGCGGCGTTCACCGCCTTGACGGACGCCATGGCGTTGCGCTCGATACAGGGAATCTGCACCAGCCCGCCGACGGGATCGCAGGTCAGGCCAAGATTGTGCTCCATGCCGATTTCGGCGGCGTTCTCGACCTGTTCGACCGTGCCGCCCAGCGCGGCGGCCAGGCCGCCGGCCGCCATGGAACAGGCCACGCCGACCTCTCCCTGGCAGCCGACCTCGGCGCCGGACAGCGACGCGTTGTACTTGTACAGCAGGCCCACGGCCGCGGCGGTCAGCAGGAAGTCGCGCACGCCCTCGCGGTTGGCGCCGGGCACGAAACGGTCGTAGTAGTGCAGGACCGCCGGAATGATGCCCGCCGCGCCGTTGGTGGGCGCCGTGACCACGCGGCCGCCGGCGGCGTTCTCTTCGTTGACCGCCATGGCGTAGAGGTTCACCCAGTCCATGACCGACAGCGGGTCGGACAGCGTGCGTTCGGCGCGCTGCGTCAGGTGACGGTAGAGTTCGGGCGCGCGGCGGCGCACGCGCAGCGGACCGGGCAGTTCGCCATCCGCTTCCGGATAATTGATGCCGCAGCCGCGCGCGACGCAGTCCTGCATGACCTGCCAGATGCGGTCCAGGCCCCCGTTCACTTCCGAGGCGTCGCGCCAGGTCAGCTCGTTTTTCATCATGAGCTGCGCCACGGTCAGGCCGCTGTCGCGGCACATGGCCAGCAGTTCGCGCCCCATGCGGAACGGATACGGCAGTTGATCGTGCGCCGCGATGACCTGGCTGTTCGACGCGCCGGCCGTCACCACGAATCCGCCCCCCACCGACAGGTAGCGCGATTCGCGCAGCGGTTCGCCGTTGGCGTCGAAGGCGTGGAATTTCATGCCGTTGGGGTGTTCGGCCATGGCTTCGCGGCGGTAGAACATCATGTGTTCCTTTTCCACGAACGGCAGCGGATACTTGCCCAGCAGCGGCAATTGCCGGCTTGCGCGCACCGAGGCGATCATGCCGGCGATGGCGGCCGGATCCACGGTGTCCGGGGCTTCGCCCATCAGGCCGAGCAGCACGCCCTTGTCGGTGCCGTGCCCCTTGCCGGTTGCGCCCAGCGATCCGTAGAGTTCGGCGCGGACGCTGGCGACTTGCGGGACAAGACCGTCGCGCTCCAGGCCCTGCGCGAACAGCAGCGCCGCCCGCATCGGGCCCACCGTATGGGAGCTCGACGGGCCTATGCCTACCTTGAACAGATCGAAAACGGAAACGGCCACGCCAAACTCCAGTACATCCACAAATGATGAGGCAATGATACGCGCAGCCCAGGGCGCACGCAGCAAAGCCCCGCCGGGCGTATCCTGTATTGGCGGGCGGGTTCCCCCGCCCGCCACGGCATGCGATCATTACAGAATTATTACTTGTCATAAAAAGAACGGAAACACGCCTGGATGTCTGGACTCATTACCCTGCTTGACTTCGCCGGCTACGTTGCGCTGCTCCTCTGGGGCGTGCATATGGTCCAGACCGGAGTGCAGCGCGCCTTCGGCGCCGCCCTGGGCGCGGCGCTGGGACGGGCGCTGGGCACCCGGCTGCGAGCCTTCGTGGCGGGCCTGGGCATCACCGCCGCGCTGCAGAGCAGCACCGCCACCGGATTGATGATCACCGGCTTTGCGGCCGGGGGCGTCGTCGGCCTGGTTCCGGCGCTGGCGGCCATGCTGGGCGCCAACGTCGGCACCACGCTGATCGTCCAGCTGCTGTCGTTCGACCTGACCGAACTGGCCCCCATCCTGATCCTGGCGGGCGTCTGGATGTTCCGGCGCTATCCGCCGGGACGCACGCGCGACCTGGGCCGGGTCTTCATCGGCCTGGGCCTGCTGCTGCTGTCCCTGCACCAGCTCGTCGAACTCTTCGCGCCCTTCCAGACCGCCCCGATGCTGGGCATGATCCTGGACGCCCTGGCCACCCAGCCCGTGGCGGCGGTGCTGCTGTCCGCCGCCTTCACCTGGGCGGCCCACTCAAGCGTGGCCGTGGTGGTGCTGGTGATGTCCCTGGCAAGCCACAACATGGTGGCGCCGCACGTGGCCTTCGCGCTGGTGCTGGGGGCCAACCTGGGCACCGCCATCAATCCGATGATCGAAGGCGTGACCGGCGACGACCCCGCCGCCCGCCGCCTGCCGCTGGGCAACCTGCTGACGCGCGTGCTGGGAGTGCTGGCCGGCCTGATACTGCTGCCCTTCCTGCAGCCGTGGATGAGCAGCCTGGCCAGCGATTCCGCGCGCGCGGTGGCCAACTTCCACACACTTTTCAATGCCGTCATTGCCCTGGTCTTCCTGCCAATCCTGACGCCATACGCAGCCCTGCTCACCCGCTGGCTGCCCAAGCGCGCCGATCCCAACGACCCGTCCCGCCCCCAATACCTGGATGAATGGGCGCACGACGTGCCGGCCGTTGCGCTGGGAAATGCCGCCCGCGAAGGCCTGCGCATGGCCGACATGCTGCAGACGCTGCTGCTCTATGCGCGCGCCGGCTTCAAGCGCGACAACCGCCACCGCATGGTACAGGCGCGCCAGCTCGATGCGGCGCTGGACAAGCTGGAAAACGCCATCACCACCTACCTGGCCACGCTGGACCAGGAAAACATGACGCGTGAAGACATCCAGCGGCTGGACGACATCCTGGCGTTCATCAGCAACATTGGCCACGCAGGCGACATCGCCCATCACGGCCTGCTCAGCCACGTCGCCCGGCTGCGCAAGCAGGGCTGGACGCTCTCGCCCGAGCAACGCGCCAGCCTCGACGACACCCTGGGCCAACTCATCGCCAACCAGCGCACGGCCGCGGCGCTTTTCGTCAATGACGACCTGCGCCAGGCACGGGCGCTGGCCGGCGAAAAGGCGCGCTTTCGCACCATTGAGACGCAGGCGGCCGACACTCATCTGCAGAAGATCAAGGCCGGCGAAGTCGATGCCGCCGAGGTCGGCGCCCTGTATCTTGACATCCTGCGGGACATGAAGGGCATCAACTCCCACCTGGTCGGCGCCGCGGCCTACCCCCTGCTCGCCCGCCACGGCGAACTCCTTCCCAGCCGGCTGCGCGAAGCGGGGAATTAGGGCCCCCACGCTGCGCACGCTATGCGTGCTTGCTGCCCCCCGAGGGGGCTGCCCCGCCTTCGGGCGGCCGGGCGGCGGGGCGGGCCCCCACGCTGCGCACGCTATGCGTGCTTGCTGCCCCCCGAGGGGGCTGGCCACGGGCAAAAAAAACCGACCCCAAGGTCGGTTTTTCATCATGCTCACAAATACCGCTTGAACCACTCCAGCATCCGGCGCCAGCCATCCTTGGCGGCCTCGACGTTGTAGCTGGCGCGGTAGTCGGCCAGGAAGGCATGGTCGGCTTCGGGGTACACCACGAATTCCGACTGCTTGGCGGCGGCGTTGCCGGCGGCCAGTTTCGTCTTCATGGTTTCGACGTCCGCTAGGGGGATGCTGGCATCGCGTCCGCCGTACAGGCCCAGGACAGGGCCGTGCAGCTCATTGGTCACGTCGAAGGCCACGCGCTTGATCAACGGGCCGTGGCCCACGCTGAGCTTGCCGTACCAGGCCACGCCGGCCTTGACGTCGGGGTTGTGCGCCGCGTACATCCAGGTCAGGCGCCCGCCCCAGCAGAACCCCGTCACCGCCACGCGGCGCGCGTCGCCGCCGTTGGCGGCTGCCCACGCAACGCTGGCGTCCAGGTCCGCGAAGACCTGTTCGTCGGGCACCTTGCTGACCAGTTCAGAGATGAGCTTCGGAATGTCGGTGTAGACCGATGCGTCGCCCTGGCGCTGGTAGAGATTGGCCGCGACCGCCAGATAGCCGGCCTTGGCGATCCGGCGGCAGAGGTCCTTGATGTGCTCGTGCACGCCGAAGATTTCCTGGACGACCAGCACGATGGGCAGGTCGCTCTGGCCTTGCGGCGCGGCGTAATAGGCGTCAATGGGGCCGTCTGCCACGGGCAGCTGGAAATCCCCGTGGACCAGTCCCTGCGTGTCGGTGTGAATGACGGTGGGAGCAACGTTGCCGGCGGCGGCGGAAAAACTCATGGAGAACTCCTGTGTTGGGATCGACAAAGCCGGCCATCCCCCGCCCCCAACGCTAGTGCTGGTGGCCGTGCTCCGCATGCGGCGCGCCATGGGCCGCATCGGCGCCGTGGTCGTGTCCGTGATGCATCGCGGTCGTGACGCCGTAGATCAGCGCCACGCCCACGCCGACCAGCAGCAGCTGCGGGATGGCGTCGGAAAGGGATACCCGTTCGTGCATTTGCGGCATCAGGTCGGCCACCGAGATGTACAGGAAACTGCTGGCGGCGACCACCAGCACGTACGGCACCCATTCCTGCGCCTGCTGCAGCACGAAGTACCCTATTATGCCGCCCACCGCTGAACACAAGCTGGTGAAAAGAATCAGCGCGAACGCGCGCCGGCGCCGCAGCCCCGCATTGAGCAGCACGACGAAATCGCCCAGCTTGTGCGGCACTTCGTGGACGATGATCGATGCGGCCGTCAGGACGCCCAGCAGCGGATCCGTCAGGAACGCCGCGGCCACCAGCACGCCGTCGCACAGGTTGTGCAGCGAGCTGCCGATCAGGATCAGCATTCCGCCGCGTCCCGCCTCATGGCGGTCGTGGCCCTTGTGATGGTGGTGGCCATCGCCTTCGTGATGATGGCTATGGCGTAGCAGCGCGATCTTCTCCAGCACGAAGAACCCGATCAACGACGCGAGCATCAGGCCAAAGAGCACATGGGCATTCCCCACGCCGGTCTCGAAGGCCTCGGGCAGCAGGTGCAACAGCGCCACCGACAGCAGCACGCCCACGGACAGGCTCACCATGTGATGCAGGTATTGGGCGAAGACCTTGTACGCGAGCCAGCTGGCGACAAGGACGGCGATCAGTCCACCCGTAACGGTGGCAAGCAGGACCCAGAGCAGCAACATGAGGAAGGGACAGGAGTTAGGCGTGAAAGCGCAACATTATATTGTTGCAAACCCAAAAGCGGAAATGGGCCGCCCCATGGCGGCCCACGGGATTCCGCGGCCGGGTCCTTGCCCTGCCGCGGGGGGGACCGACGTCAGTGGGCCTGCTCCCAATTCTTGCCCACTCCCACCTCGGCCACCAGCGGGACCCGCAGCGTCGCCACGTTGCACATCAGGCGCGGGAGCGCCTCCTTGACCAGATCCAGCTCGGCGTCCGGGGCTTCCAGCACCAGTTCGTCGTGCACCTGCATGATCATGCGCGTCTGCAGGTTTTCGGCGTCGAGCCAGTCCTGCACGGCCACCATGGCCATTTTGATCAAGTCGGCCGCCGTACCCTGCATGGGCGCATTGATGGCTGCCCGCTCGGCGCCCTGCCGGCGCGGACCGGATGCGCCGCGGATCTCCGGCAGTTGCAGGCGGCGTCCGAAGACGGTTTCAACGTAGCCCTGCTCGCGGGCCAGGCGACGCGTGTTGTCCATGTACATCGCCACGCCGGGATAGCGGGCGAAGTAGCGGTCGATGTAGGCCTGCGCGGCATCGCGCGTGATGCCAAGGTTCGATGCCAGGCCGAATACGCCCATGCCGTAGATCAGGCCGAAGTTGATGGCCTTGGCGGCACGCCGCTGCTCGGTGGTCACGCCGTCCAGCGGCACGCCGAACACTTCCGACGCCGTGGCGCGGTGGATGTCCTCGCCCGCCGCGAAGGCGCGCTGCAGGTTGGCGTCGTCCGACACGTGCGCCATGATGCGCAGTTCGATCTGCGAGTAGTCCGCCGACAGCAACAGGCCCTGCTCGGCGATGAACGCCTCGCGCACGCGCCGGCCGGCTTCCGTGCGCACCGGGATGTTCTGCAGGTTGGGATCCGACGACGCCAGGCGCCCGGTGATCACCGCGGCCTGGGAATAATGGGTATGCACGCGCCCCGTGGCCGGATTGATCATGCGCGGCAGCTTGTCCGTGTAGGTCGACTTCAGCTTGGACAGGCCGCGGTATTCCAGCAGCACCTGCGGCAGCGGGTAGTCCTGCGCCAGCTTGCTGAGCACCTCTTCATCGGTGGACGGGGCGCCGCTGGCGGTCTTGCGCACCACCGGCAACTGCATGCGCCCGAACAGGATCTCGCCCAGCTGCTTGGGGGAATTCAGGTTGAACGGCTGCCCCGCCAGCTCGTAGGCCTTTTGCTCGAGCTGCAGCATTTCCTGGCCCAGCTGGTTGCTCTGGCGGCCCAGTTCGGCGGCGTCCACCTTCACGCCATTGCGCTCGATGGTGGTCAGCACGGCCGACACCTGCAGCTCCAGGCGGTAGATGCGCTCCAGCCCCGCGTCCGCGGCAACCATGGGACGCAGCACCTGGTGCAGCTGCAGCGTGAAATCGGCATCCTCGGCGGCGTAGTGCCCGGCCTTGTCGACCGCCACTTCATCAAAGCCGATCTGCTTGGCGCCCTTGCCGCAGAGGTCCTCGTAGGACACGCCGCTGCGGCCCAGGTAACGCTGCGCCAGGTCATTCAAGCCCACGCCGCGGTGCGACTCCAGCACATAAGCCTGCAGCATGGTGTCTTCCGCCACGCCGGCCAGCCGGATGCCTTCGTTGGCGAAGACGTGCGTATCGTACTTGGCGTGGTGCAGCAGCTTGGCGCGCGACGCGTCTTCCAGCCAGGGCTTCAGCCGGGCCAGCACTTCGTCCTTGGGCAACTGGGTTGCGCCGTCCGGCCCGCGATGCGCAACCGGGATGTAGCAGGCCACGCCGGGCATCACCGACATCGACAGACCGACCAGCCGCGCCTGCATCTCGTCCAGCGACGTGGTCTCGGTGTCCAGCGCCACCAGGGAAGCGCCCTGGACCATTTCCATCCAGGCGTCGAAAGCGGCCCAGTCGGCAATGATGCGGTAATCGATGTCGGCCGGGACCTCGGGCACGACCGGCGCGATGCGGGCATCGCCCGTGGGCACGCGCTCGGCGTCGCCGGTCAGGTCGCGCAGCCACGTGCGGAAACCGTAGCGTTCGTATAGCTCGGTCAGCGTGGCGTCGTCGCGGGGACGCGGCGTCAGGTCTTCCACGCCGTCCACATGGCCGGTCAGGTCGCAATCGCACTTCACGGTCAGCAGCTGACGGGTCAAGGGGAAGTTGGGGATGGCTTCGCGCAGGTTGTTGCCGGCCACGCCCTTGATGCCGTCGGCGCCTTCGATCAGCTTGTCGATGGAGCCGAATTCCGTAATCCATTTGGCGGCCGTCTTGGGCCCCACCTTGGTCACGCCGGGCACGTTGTCCACGGTGTCGCCCACCAGCATCAGGTAATCCACGATGCGGTCCGGCGGCACGCCGAATTTATTGACGACGCCGGGTTCGTCCAGCACCTCGCCGCTCATGGTGTTGACCAGGGTGACGTGGCTGTTCACCAGTTGCGCCAGATCCTTGTCGCCCGTGGAGACGATGGTGTGGACGTCATGCTGGGCCGCGCGCTGCGCCAGCGTGCCGATCACGTCATCCGCTTCGACGCCTTCTATCGCCAGCACCGGCCAGCCCAGGGCGCGCACCGCCCGGTGGATGGGCTCGATCTGGGCAGCCAGGTCCTCCGGCATGGGAGGCCGGTGCGACTTGTACTCCGGATACAGGTCGTCCCGGAACGTCTTGCCGCGAGCATCGAAAATACATGCGGCATACTCTGCCTTATGGTCAGATACAAGCTTGCGCAGCATATTCACCACGCCGTAAAGCGCACCCGTGGGTTCGCCTTGCGCGTTGCGCAAATCAGGCATAGCGTGGAAAGCGCGGTACAAGTAACTTGAACCGTCGACCAGTAATAAGGTTTTTTTCATGGTTACAAAGGCAGATATGGATACACCCGCCGGCAAACAAATTCCGCTGATTATGTCAGAGATACGGACGGCGGCAGACAAGCTCGCAAACATCGGGCCCGCGGTCAGCGTTTTCGGCAGCGCACGAGTCAGCCGCAATTCTCCCCACTATGAAACCACCATCGCCATTTCGGCCGCGTTGGCCGAGGCAGGTTTCGCCGTAATCGCAGGCGGCGGCCCCGGCATCATGGAGGCCGCCAACAAGGGCGCATTCGAAGCAGGTGGCACAAGCGTCGGCTTGAACATCAGCCTGCCCCACGAAGCGCACAACAACGAATACCAAACCATCAGCCTGTCATTCGAGTACTTCTTTCCTCGCAAGGCGGCGTTCTTCATGCACAGCTTCGCTTACGTGGCGATGCCGGGCGGGTTTGGCACCCTGGACGAGCTCTTCGAAGCGTTGACCCTCATCCAGACGGGCAAGGTTCCGCCGGCCCCGATCGTGCTGGTGGGCAGCGAATACTGGTCTGGCCTGGCCGAATGGCTGGGCGACCAGGTGCTTGGAAACGGCATGATCGGCGCGCACGACCTGGATCTTTTCATCATCGAGGACGATCCGGTCAAGGTGGTGCGCAAGGTCGTGGAATTCCACGAACAGGTCAACTCGGGCGAGCAGTACGCCCCTTCCCTTCCGGCCTGACCGACAGGCGGCGCGGCGCAAGAAATCCGCCGCCCGCAGCGCTTCGGCCGTTCAAGACATCGCCTTGACGATGGCTTCGCGCGCCAGCCCCACGAATTCGCTTTCGCCGGGGCGGGCGGCGAGCAGCCGAAACTCCACGTCCGGCAGCGTCGGCATGCCCGGCGCGTGAAGCCTGGCCATGCCTGCGCCCAGCGCGGACTCGTTCAGGCAGGCCACACCCAGCCCTGCCGCCACGGCCAGCTGCAAGCCCGCCACGCCTGACGCCACATGCGCAACGGAATACGGCAAGCTGCGGCGCGACAGCAGCCGTTCCACGTACTGGCGCAAGGCGCAGGTCTCGGGCAGCACCAGCAGCGGCAAGGGCCCGCCCGTTGGCGCGGACGCACCTTCCGCCGCCATCCACACCAGGGGTTCGCGGCGCAGCAGCGCGCCCTGGGCGCGGCCGCGCCCGGCGCCCCGCTCCTGGATGACCATCGATATGCCCACGTCGATCTCGCCCCGCTCATAAGCGGCTTCGATCGCCCCGCTCTTCATGATGGTGACGTGCAGCCGCACCTGCGGATACTGCTCGTTCAGGCGCCGCAGCATGCGCGCCACGTCCCCGGGCCGGAAGTAGTCGGTGATGCACAGCCGCAACTCGCCTTGCAGCGCGACCCCGCGCAGATCGCGGTAGGCCTCGTCGCTGAGCGCCAGGATGGCGCGGGCATGAGCCAGCAGGCGCTCGCCCGCCGGCGTGGCGGCGACGCCCGATTTGCCCCGCACCAGCAGCGGCTGGCCGGCCCGTTCTTCCAGCTTGCGCATCTGCTCGCTGACCGACGA
This sequence comes from Achromobacter spanius, assembly GCF_039673305.1. Taxonomy (GTDB): domain Bacteria; phylum Pseudomonadota; class Gammaproteobacteria; order Burkholderiales; family Burkholderiaceae_B; genus Achromobacter; species Achromobacter spanius_F. The sequence continues at coordinate 3,256 of NZ_JBDJLJ010000006.1, read as the reverse complement.
TTGCGACAAAAACACCCGGGGCGCGGCCGCAGTCAGGCTGCCCGCATCCAGCACGGCGACCAGGGTGCGCAGCTGGTCCAGATCGAAGCCAGACATGTTTCCATCCAACGGATTTATCGATAGATGAAATCGTAAATTCCCGCTTTTCCGATGTCAATGCGCTTCCTACACTGCAACTGTGCCATTCACAACAGGAGCTCCCGCCATGCCTCACATCGTCGTCCACCTCTCCGGCCCGTCCGATCCCGCCATCAATCGCCGCATCGTCGAATCGGTGGCCGGGCTGACCCAGTCCGTGCTGGGCAAGAAGCTGCCCGTCATCGCGATCACGCTGCAGCATATTCCCCATGACCAGTGGTTCATCGGCGGGCGTCCCTTGTCCGAACTCGGCAAGAACGCCTTCCACCTGGACATCAGCGTCACCGACGAAACCAATACCAAGGGCGAGAAGGCGCGCTACATCAAGGAGATCTACGGGGCATTCCGGGACATCCTTGGCGAGCTGCACGAATGCTCGTACGTGCACGTGATCGACGCCCGCGCGGCCGCCTACGGCTATGGCGGAGAAACCCAGGAATACCGGCACCAGAAGGCCGGCGTGTAGTTTCCGCAGGAAAACAAAAAGCCGCGCACTTCACAGTGCGCGGCTTTTTTTGAAACCAGAGCGCGGGGGCCGTGGCCGCCCGCAATCAGGCTCAGACTGCGGATTCGCGCGCGGCGCGCTTGCGCTCGTTTTCCAGCAGGAAACGCTTGCGCAGACGGATCGACTTCGGGGTGATTTCCACCAGTTCGTCGTCGTCGATGAATTCCACGGCGTATTCCAGCGACATCTGGATCGGCGGAACCAGGCGCACGGCTTCGTCGGTGCCGGAGGCGCGCACGTTGGTCAGCTGCTTGCCCTTGATGGGGTTCACGACCAGGTCGTTATCGCGGCTGTGGATACCGATGATCATGCCTTCGTACAGCGCATCGCCCGGGTTGACGAACATGCGGCCGCGATCCTGCAGCTTCCAGAGCGCGTAGGCCACGGCGTCGCCGTTGTCCTGGCTGATCAGCACGCCATTGCGGCGCTCGCCGATGGAGCCTTCCTTGATGGGCGCGTACTCGTGGAAGATGTGGCTCATCAGGCCCGTGCCGCGCGTCAGCGTCAGGAATTCGTTCTGGAAACCGATCAGGCCGCGGGCCGGGATCAGGTATTCCAGGCGGGTACGGCCACGGCCGTCCGGCTGCATGTCCTGCAGGTCGCCCTTGCGGCGGCCCAGTTCTTCCATGACGCCGCCCTGGTGCGCGTCTTCCACGTCGACGGTCAGCGATTCGAACGGCTCGCACTTCACGCCGTCGATTTCCTTGAACACCACGCGCGGACGCGACACGGCCAGCTCGTAGCCTTCGCGGCGCATCGTTTCCAGCAGGATGGTCAGGTGCAGTTCACCACGGCCCGACACTTCGAAGACCGTGTCGTCGCCCGTGTCGCGCACGCGCAGGGCCACGTTGGACTTCAGCTCGCGGTCCAGGCGGTCGCGCACCTGGCGGCTGGTCACGAACTTGCCTTCGCGGCCGGCCAGCGGCGACGTGTTCACCATGAAGTTCATGGTCAGCGTCGGCTCGTCGATGCGCAGCATCGGCAGGGCTTCCTGGGTGACCGTGTCGGTCACGGTGCAGCCGATGCCCAGGTCTTCGATGCCGTTGATCAGCACGATGTCGCCGGCTTCGGCCTCGTCCACGACGATGCGCTCCAGGCCGTGGAACTTCAGGACCTGGTTGATACGGCCGCGGCCGCCCTGGCCGTCGGGACCGAACTTGTAGGCCACTTCCATGCCGGGACGCATGCGGCCACGGTTGATGCGGCCCACGCCGATCTTGCCGACGTAGCTGTTGTAGTCCAGCGAGATGATCTGCATTTGCAGCGGACCGTTGGGATCGTCGTCGCGCTGCGGCACGTGCTGCAGGATGGCTTCGAACAGCGGACGCATGTCGCCTTCGCGCACGTCCGGGGTCAGGCCGGCGTAGCCCGACAGGCCCGAGGCGTACACCACCGGGAAGTCCAGCTGCTCGTCGGTGGCGCCCAGCTTGTCGAACAGGTCGAACGTGGCGTTGATGACGAAGTCGGGACGGGCGCCCGGACGGTCAACCTTGTTGACCACGACGATCGGCTTCAGGCCCAGGGCCAGCGCCTTGCGGGTCACGAAGATGGTCTGCGGCATGGGGCCTTCAACGGCGTCCACCAGCAGCAGCACGCCGTCGACCATGGACAGCACGCGTTCGACTTCACCGCCGAAGTCCGCGTGCCCCGGGGTGTCGACGATGTTGATGTGCGTGCCTTCGTATTCGACGGCGCAGTTCTTGGCCAGAATGGTGATGCCGCGTTCCTTTTCCAGGTCGTTCGAGTCCATGACCCGTTCGGTCAGCGCCTGGTTTTCGCGGAAGGTGCCGGATTGGCGCAGCAGCTGGTCGACCAGGGTGGTTTTACCGTGGTCCACGTGGGCGATGATGGCGACGTTGCGCAAGGCGCGAGTCATAGCGAGTCCTTTAAGGTCAGGTTGGAGGGCAGCAAGCCCTCCGGCAATTCGTTCAATGCAAGCAATGCCTGCTTCGGGTCTGGCATGGCCTGCAAGGCTTCCAGTTCAACGGCGCGTTCCAGAGAAAAAGGCCCGACGTGCGTGCGCCGCAGCGCCGTCAGGTGGGCGTAACAGCCCAGCACGCGCCCGATGTCCTGGGCCAGTGTTCGGATGTATGTGCCTTTACTGCAAGCCACATCGATCTCTGCCTGCGTCCCGTTCAGGGACAACAGCTCGATGCGGTGTATCGTGATCTGGCGCGGCGGACGTTCCAGCTCGATGCCGGCGCGCGCGTATTCGTACAGGGGTTTGCCGTCGCGCTTGAGCGCGGAATACATCGGCGGAATCTGCTCGATGGTGCCGGAGAAACGTGACAGCGCATCGCGCAATGCCTGCTCCTCCACGGCGAAACCCGGTTCGGCGGTCGCCGTGACGTTGCCCGTCAGGTCGCCGGAATCGGTTTCCGATCCAAATTGCAGCGTAGCGCGATATGCCTTGTCGGCGTCAAGCATCGCGCTGGAAATTTTGGTCGCGCGTCCCATACAGCACACCAGCAAGCCGGTGGCAAAGGGATCCAGTGTGCCGGTATGGCCGGCTTTCGCCGCGTCCATGGCGCGTTTGGCGCGCTGCAAGGCGTGGTTTCCGGTACAAAACCCAACAGTGTTGTGGCCCAAAACACACACAAAAACCCCACCCCC
>NZ_JBDJLJ010000005.1:0-241764 GCF_039673305.1 Achromobacter spanius | reverse complement strand
CACGCGACCAGCGCGGGGCCTCGGTCCGGGCCGGCCATCGTGCCGAAGAACAGCAGCGGCAGGTTCTCGCCCACGGCGGCCCAGCAGGCGCCCGCGGCCCGGGCGCACGCCGCGGGATCGCCTTGCCAGACGGCGCGCAGCACCGCCCAGTCCAGCAGCGTCCATGCCGCAAGCGCCAGCGCAGCCGCCAGGACGGCCGTCGCCAGTCGGCCGCGCCACGGACTCGCTTCGCGGGCCGCCGCATTCCAGCGCGGTCGTTCGCCCAGGCGCGCGCCGTGCGTGTCGCCGGGACCGTGGCGGGTGTGGCGCGCGTTCCAGGCGGACAGGCCGCCGCCCAGGCACAGCGCCAGGGTCAGGTAGACGCCCACCGCCAGCGCAATGCCTTCGAGCGCCAGGCCGGTCTGGGTAATGGCGGTGTTGATGACGGCCATCAGCTCCTGGTAGCCGATGGCGATGGCCAGGGTGCTGTTCTTCACCAACGCCAGGCATTGGTTCGCGTAGGGCGGCAGCGCCACGCGCATCGCATAGGGCGCGATCACCAGCCGCAGCACTTTGCAGGGCGCCAGGCCCAAGGCCTGGCCGGCTTCGACCAGCCCCACCGGCACGGCACGCACGGCGGCGCGCACGATGTCGGCAATGTAGGCCGCATGGAAGACCACCAGGCCGATCGTCAGCGCGGCGAATTCGATGCTGGGCTGCCAGCCTCCCGCAAGGCCCAGGCCGCGCTTGACGGGCAGATCGACCTGCGGCGCGGGCAGCAGGTTCCAGGCCAGGACGGCGGCGGCCAGCGCCACCGCCAGCGCCTTGTTGCCCCAGCGGCGGCGGGCGCGCCACCCCAGCGCCACGGCGGCCAGCGCGACGCCGGCATAGGGCAGCCAGCCGTGCAGCGCCGGCAACGCCAGCCCCCGATTGGACAGCAGCACGGACGGCAGCGGCGACCACGCCTGGCGCACGTCCGGCAGGCGCAGCAGGAGCCCATACCAGACAAAGAGCTGCAGCAGCACGGGCGTGTTGCGCAGCGGCGCGATGACGAGGGCGGCGCAGCGGGCCGCCAGCGGATGCGATGACAGTCCCAGCAGGCCCAGCCCGATGCCCAGCGCGGTCGCCAGCGGTATCGCGACGAACGCGACCGTCAGCGTGTTGACCAGGCCGGCCGCGATCGACATCCAGTAGGGGTCTTCGGGCGTGACGTTCAGCAGGCTTTCCGAAATGCGAAAGCCCGCCGGCTGGAACAGGAAGCCGAACCCGCCCTGGATGCCGCGCGCGGCCTGCACGGCCTCGATGTGCAGCACGAGCACCGCGGCCATGCCGCCCAATGCGATCGTCCAGGCCAATGCGGGCAGCCAGCGCCGCCACGGGCCGACGGAAGGAAAGGGAAGGGTGGTTGCCGTCATGATGGGCCGTGCGGGGAACGTGCGGACAGGAAATGGAAGGGCGGGCCGACGGCCCGCCCGATGACGCTCAGCGCAAGCGGATCACTGGAACGGCGGCGAATACAGCAGGCCGCCCTTGTTCCATTGCGCGTTCAGGCCGCGCTCCAGCTTCAGCGGCGTGGCCGCGCCCAGGTTGCGGTCCCACACCTCGCCGTAGTTGCCCACGGCCTTGATGGCGTTTTTCGCCCAGCCCTCGTCCAGGCCGAAGCTCTTGCCGATGCCGGCGTCCACGCCCAGCAGGCGGCGCACCTGCGCGTCGGCGCTCTGCGCCTGGCTGTCGGCATTCCCGGACGTGATGCCCAGTTCCTCGGCGGCGACCAGCGCGTTGATCGTCCAGCGCACGATGGCGGTCCAGTTGGGATCGTCCTGGCGCACGAAGGGGCCCAGCGGCGACTTGTTGATCCGCTCTGGCAGGATCACGAAGTCGTCGGGCTGGCTGGCGCGCGCGGCGCGGCTGGCTGCCAGCGTGGACGCATCCGACAGGTAGACGTCGCAGCGTCCCGCGTAGAAGGCCTGCTCAAGTTCAACGAGGTTCTCGATGACGACCGGGCGGTACGACAGCTTGTTCTTCTTGAAGTAGTCGACCAGGTTCTGTTCGTTGACCGTGCCCGGCTGCACGCAGACCTGCGCGTTGTCGAGTTCGGCGGCGCTTTTCACGCCCAGCTTGCGCGGCACCAGGAAGCCCTGGCCGTCGTAGAACACGATGCCGGCCGACACGATCCCCAGCCCCGCGTCGCGGCCCGAAGTGATGGTGGTGTTGCGGTTGAGTACGTCGATCTCGCCGGACTGCAGGGCGGGAAAGCGCTGCTGCGAACTGAGCGGGACGAAGCGCGTCTTCTCGGGATCGCCCAGCACCGCGGCGGCCAGCGCGCGGCAGAGGTCCGCGTCCAGGCCGGTCCAGCGGCCCTGCTTGTCGGCAATCGACAGGCCGGCCGAACCCTGGCTGACGCCGCACACCAGTTCGCCGCGCTTCTTGATGGTGTCGACCGTGCCCGCGTGCGAAACGCCGGCGGCCGCCAGCGCGGCGGCAAAGCCCGCGGCCTTGAGTAGATGAGTCAAACGCATGCTGTTCCCGTATTCGTTGTGGGCCAAGAGAGGCACGAATTCTATGGGGCAGGCGCCGTTTCCCGAGCGACTATATGGTCATATCAATATAAAAACTAAGCCTTATCCAGACGCGCGTCATATACCTAGAATGCCCGCATACCAAAGTGGTCTGACGAACAAGGTTGCGCATGAGCTGGCAGGAAGAATTCAGGCAGTTGTTTCCCATCACGCGGGACAAGGCGTACGCCAACATCGCGTACACCAGCCCGCTGTCGCCCAGGGTGGCCGGCGCGGTCGCGGAATTCTTCGACGGCATCACGCATGCACGCAGCGACAAGCCGCAATGGCTGCGCGACGCCGACGCCTTGCGCCAGCGGCTAGCCCGCCTGATCGGCGGCGACGCGCGCCGGTTGGCCTTCACCAAGAACACCACGGAAGGCCTGAACACCGTGGCCCAGGGCCTGGCCTGGCAAGAGGGCGACAACCTGGTCGTCGACGACCAGGAACATCCCACCAATGCCTTGCCCTGGCTGAACCTGCGCCGCCGCGGCGTGCAGGTGCGCGTGGCGCAGGCGCGCGCGCACCGCTACACGGTGGACGACCTGTGGCAGCACGTGGATGCGCGCACCCGCCTTGTCGCCGTGTCGTGGGTCCAGTACGGCACCGGCCTGCGCACCGACATTCAAGAACTGGGCCGCCGCTGCGCCGAGCGCGGCATCTGGCTGGTCGTCGACGGCATCCAGGGCGCGGGCCTGCTGCGCGCCAGGGTCGACGAGTGGCATGTCGACGCGTTCGCCTGCGGCGCGCACAAAGGCATGCTGGGGCCGCTGGGCGTGGGCCTGCTGCATGTGTCGCCGAGGCTGCTGGACGCGCTGGATCCGCTGCATATCGGCCCGTCGGGCGTGACCACGCTGGACAAGTCCGGCCTGCAATGGCAGGTGGGCGTGTCCGACGCCGGGGACGCGCGCCGGCTCGAAACCGGCAATCTCAACTATCCGGGCATCGCCGGCTGGGCGGGCGCGCTGGACCTGATCGAACAGGCCCGGCCCGAGCGCATCGAGCCCTGGGTGCTGGAGCTGTCGCAGGCGCTGAGCGACGGGCTGCGCGCGCAGGGCGCGCAGGTTGTGTCGCCGCCCGGCGACGAGGCGCGCAGCACGACGACGGCGCTGCGCGTGGCCGATCCTGCCGCCGCGCTGGCGCACCTGGCCGGCGCGGGCGTGGTGGCCAGCATTGTGGAGTATGGTTACGTGCGCCTGTCGGTCGGCGCCTATAACAATCATGCAGACATCGAACGCATCCTGCGCGCCGCGCGCGCGTTTGCCGCCTGATCTGAACCCTTGAAAAACGCATTATCCGGAGAGACTCATGACTGAAGCGAAGAAGCCCAACTGGCGCCTTGAAACCGTGGCCGTCCACGGCGGCTACCGCCCCGACCCGACCACGCGCGCGGTCGCGGTGCCCATCTACCAGACGGTCGCCTACGCGTTCGACGACACGCAGCACGGCGCCGACCTCTTCGACCTGAAGGTGGCGGGCAACATCTACACCCGCATCATGAATCCCACGACCGACGTGCTGGAACAGCGCGTGGCGGCCCTGGAAGGCGGGATCGCCGCGCTGGCGCTGGCCTCGGGCCAGTCCGCCGTGACCTACGCCATCCTGACCATCGCCGAAGCCGGCGACAACATCATTTCGTCCAGCACGCTGTACGGCGGCACCTACAACCTGTTCGCCCACACGCTGCCGCAATACGGCATCACCACGCGCTTCGCCGATCCCGCCGACCTGGCCGCCTTCGAAGCGCAGATCGACGACCGCACCAAGGCCATCTTCGCCGAATCCGTCGGCAATCCGCTGGGCAACATCACCGACATCGCCGCGCTGGCCGACGTGGCGCATCGCCATGGCTTGCCGCTGATCGTCGACAACACCGTGCCGTCGCCGTACCTGCTGCGTCCCATCGAGCACGGCGCCGACATCGTGGTGCAGTCGCTAACCAAGTACCTGGGCGGCCACGGCACCAGCCTGGGCGGCGCCATCATCGATTCGGGCAAGTTCCCGTGGGCCGAGCACAAGGCCCGCTTCAAGCGCCTGAACGAGCCGGACGTCAGCTATCACGGCGTCGTCTACACCGAAGCCTTCGGCCCGGCCGCCTACATCGGCCGCGCGCGCGTGGTGCCGCTGCGCAATACCGGCGCGGCCATTTCCCCGTTCAACTCGTTCCAGATCCTGCAAGGCATCGAAACCCTTGCGCTGCGCGTGGACCGCATCGTCGAGAACGCGGTCAAGATCGCCGGCTACCTGCGCGAACATCCGAAGGTGGAGTGGGTCAACTACGCCGGCCTGCCGAACCACCCCGATCACGCGCTGGCCAAGAAGTATTTGGGCGGCAAGGTTCCGGGCCTGTTCACCTTCGGCGTGAAGGGCGGCCGCGAGGCCGGCGCGCGCTTCCAGGACGCGCTGCAGCTCTTCACGCGCCTGGTCAACATCGGCGATTCCAAGTCGCTGGCGACGCACCCCGCGTCCACCACGCACCGCCAGCTCAATGCCGAGGAACTGCAGAAGGCCGGCGTGCGCGAGGAAACCGTGCGGCTGTCCATCGGCATCGAACACATCGACGACCTGATCGCCGATCTGGAACAGGCGCTGGCGCAGGTATAGCCGCGCCGCTCAGGCGAACCCCGGGCGCCGCCGCAAGGCGGACGGCGCCACCCTTGACTGCGGGAAGGAATGGCGCATCTACTTGCGGGCGCTTTTCCCTTCGGCCGGGCAGATCAGGTCGCGCAGCCTGCGCTGCACCGGATCGCGGGTGACGGGCGCATTGCGTATGCCCGGCACCGGCACCGATTCCACGATCGCGCCGGTGGCGTCGTTGCCGGCATGGTGGCGGACTTCGGTGACGGTATAGGTATTGGCGCCGCAGTTCAGCGTAATGGGCTGGGTGACGGAACCGTAGGGCTGGCCGTTGGCCTCGGACACCCGCGGCTGCGCGTAGAACCACGCCACCGTGACCCCCATTACCGTCGGACGCTCGGATACGGGCAGGATCGAATTCTGGTCATAGAACACGCCGGGCATGGCCTGGGGATCCACCGGCACCCAGTTCGGGCCGATCGATGTGGCGATCTGGGCCAAAGGGCTGCCGCCCGCCGTGGCAATCAGGGCCAGGGCGAGTAGGGCTTTTGCGTGCCTTGCGGTCATGGGTGGGTTCCGTGGTTGCAGCTTGGAAGGGGGCAGGGCGTCTGGTCAAGACGTGAGCATGCGTTACGTCAGTATAGAGAACCGGGCGCGACGCGCTATAGTTCCGTCCGTTCCATAAACGGCTGGCAACGGGTGCTGGCGTTCACGCCTGGGATCCCTAGACCCATGACCATCAGACTGCTGGCCGGAGGCCTTGCGATTGCCGCCGCCGGTGTCCTCGGCCATGGGATCTATCAGATCATCCCGATGGGTGAACCCCTTGCCCGCAGCGAGGTCGTGGGCGAACTCATCGGTCCCGCGCTCGCCTCGTATTCGCGCGTGGCCATCCAGCGCTACGGCGAACGCCAGTTGCTGACGGGCCAATTGCTGGTCACGGCCAAGGACGTCGAAGGCCTGGCCCGGGCGCCGGTGCTGGATACGCAGGTTCCGGCCCTGAAGGAACGCCTGCTGAAGCAGCGCCTGCGCCTGGCGCAGACGGGCGCCATCACGGCGCTGGCGCATGGCTACGATGATCTGGCCCTGACGATGCTCCAGACCGGCCGGTCCACCACCGATACGCGCAATCTCATTTATGGGGGCCGGGGCACCGGCGTGTTCGAACTGCTGGGCTCCATCAGCGGCGACACCGGCGTGACCCTGATCGGCACGCCGGGGGGCGAAACCCTCTACCTCGTTACCAGCACCCTGCGCAACGCGGGCGACGGCGATCAGCCGGCCGCCTGGGATACGTTGCGTTCCGATGATCTTGGAACGACCTGGAACTACGATCCCGACGTGACGCTGGGCCTGCCGCAGCAGCACACGGCGTTTCTCACGCCGCAGCTGGCCGTCGCGCTGGAAAGGCATGACACCGGGATGCGGTTGCTGCACAGCTGCGACGGCGGCCAACGCTGGGCGGCAACCTTGCTCAAAGAGCAGGTGTGGCCGGATTCGGCGGCGTTCGAGCGCGGATTCGCCGAGTCAGCGGAGCGGGACCGCAAGGTCTATGGCGACGAGCAGCTGGGCTACGGCTGGTCCCTGTACCCGCTGGACGAACGACGGGCCGTGGGCTGGAGCTGGCGCACGCGGGTCCGGCCCCTTGGCTCGGACAAGCCCGAAGTGATCGAGACCCGGCGTTTCGAGGTGCAGTTCCAGGAAGGGGCATCGCCCGCCTTCCGCATCACGCCGGACGTCGCGCCCGTGCCCGTGCAGGATTCCCGCGCCCTGGTGGCGCGCGACCAGCCCGTGTTCGAGACGGCCGACAACGCCATCTACGAACTGGACAAGGCCGGAATGGACTGGATCGAGCGCTCGGTGTCGCCCACGGTGCGCGGCGCGCGCTCGTGGATCGCCCAGGCCTGGTTCGGCCCCAATGCCTGGGTCATCAAGACCTACGCGGACCACATGTTCTCGGGCAACGAGTACACCACGACGTATTTCTACACCCGCGACTCGGGCAAGACCTGGAACCCGTTCCAGCTGTCGCACGAGCAGGAGCGCGGGCTGCTGGGCCTGGACCAGACGGGCGACGCCCTGCTGTCGCTGGGCGAGCGGGACGGCAAGACCGTGATCCGGCGCTATCTGCTGGATTGAGTCTGGCAAAAGCCCGGGGCGGGGCTGCGGCTATTCGGCCACCACGTACTCGGGATAGCGCTTGCAGATTTCACTGACCTGGCTGAGCGTGCCGGAAAGGTGCTCGCGCAGCACTTGCTGCGCGCGCGCCGGATCTTGCGCGGCGATCGAATCCAGCAGCCGCTGGTGATCGTCCAGGATGCGCTCGGCCTTGCCGGCTTCCGGCAGGTGCAGGCGGCGCAGCCGGTCCAGGTGGCCGCTGTAGCGCTGCGCCATTTCCCACAGGCTGGCGACGCCGGCGGCTTCGTGCATGTCGCGGTGGAAGGCCTGGTCGGCGTCGATGAAACGCTGATATTCCCCGCTGAGGTGGCTGGCGCGCTGCAGGTCGATGCTGGCCTGCAAGCGTTGGATCAGTAGCGGATCGGGCCGCTGCGCCAGCACGTGCACGATCTCCAGTTCCAGCGAGCGGCGCAGGAAGTGCGCCTGGCGGGCGGCGGCGATGTCGATGCGGCTGACGACCGTGGTGTGCTGGGGGTAGATCTCGACCAGGGCCTCTTCGGCCAGCCGCATCAGCGCATCCCGGATGGGCGTCTGGCTCAGGCCGTAGGCATCGGCCAGGGTCACGCGGGACAGGGGCGCGCCGGGGGCCAGTTCCAGCGAGACGATCTGCAGTCGCAAGTGTTCGAAAACCTGGGGCGCCGCGTGGCGGGATCGGTCCAGTCGGAGCTTGGGGCTTTGCATCGGAAACGGTGGGGAGGGGACGCGGGGACGAACGACGAAAGCCGCAGTGTAGCGGGTTTTTACCTAGCTGACGCACTAATGTATTAGTGTTTAAATGCCTTCATCCTCACCACGCATCCACCTCTCATCCCCATGAAACGTTCCTACGAAAGCCTGCGCAGCGCCGCCTGGATGGCCAAGGACGACCTGCGTTCCTTCGGCCACCGATCCCGCATGATGCAGATGGGCTATGGCCCGGACGACTGGGCCGGGCGGCCCGTCATCGCCATCATCAATACCTGGTCGGACCTGAACCCCTGTCACAGCCACTTCAAGCAGCGCGTCGAAGACGTCAAGCGCGGCGTGTTCCAGGCGGGCGGCTTTCCGGTGGAACTGCCGGCCATTTCGGTGTCGGAATCCTTCGTCAAGCCGACCACCATGCTGTACCGCAACTTCCTGGCCATGGAAACCGAGGAGCTGCTGCGCAGCCATCCGGTGGACGGCGCCGTGCTGATGGGCGGCTGCGACAAGACCACGCCCGGCCTCATCATGGGCGCCATCAGCGCCGGCCTGCCGTGCGTCTACGTGCCCGCCGGCCCCATGCTGCGCGGCAACTGGAAGGGCAAGATCCTGGGGTCCGGCTCGGACGCCTGGAAGCTCTGGGACGAACGCCGCGCCGGCAAGATCACGCAGGAACAATGGACCGAAGTGGAGGGCGGCATCGCCCGCAGCTACGGCACCTGCATGACGATGGGCACCGCCAGCACCATGACGGCCATCGCCGAGGCCATCGGCATGACCCTGCCGGGCGCTTCGTCGATTCCCGCGGCCGACGTCAACCACATGCGCATGTCGGCCGAATGCGGGCGGCGCGTCGTGGACATGGTCTGGGACGACCTGACGCCGCAGCGCATCCTGAGCCTGGCGTCGTTCAAGAACGCCATCAACGTCGCCATGGCCATGGGCTGTTCCACCAACGCCATCATCCACCTGGTCGCGATGTCGCGCCGCGCCGGCTGCGCGGTCGGGCTGGACGACTTCGACGCCGCCAGCCGCAAGGTGCCCGTCATCGCCAACATCCGGCCCAGCGGCGACACCTACCTGATGGAAGATTTCTACTACGCCGGGGGCCTGCCGGCGCTGATGTCGCGGCTGCAGGGCCACCTGGACCTGTCGGCCATGACGGTCACCGGCAAGACGCTGGGCGAAAACATCGCCGGCGCCGAGGTCTACAACGACGACGTGATCCGCAAGCTGGACACCGCCATCTACGACGAAGGCGCGCTGGCCGTGCTGCGCGGCAATATCGCGCCCGACGGCTGCGTGATCAAGCCCAGCGCGTGCGCGCCGCAGTATCTGCGGCACACCGGGCCGGCGCTGGTGTTCGACGACTACCCCAGCATGAAGGCCGCGGTCGAGGACGAAAACCTGGACGTCACCGCCGACCACATCATGATCCTGCGCAACGCCGGCCCGCAGGGCGGGCCGGGCATGCCGGAATGGGGCATGCTGCCCATCCCGACCAAGCTGGTGAAGCAGGGCGTGCGCGACATGCTGCGCCTGTCCGACGCCCGCATGAGCGGCACCAGCTACGGCGCCTGCATCCTGCACGTGGCCCCGGAAAGCTACATTGGCGGCCCGCTGGCGCTGGTGAAGACGGGCGACATGATCACCGTGGACGTGCCTGCGCGCAGCATCAACCTGAACGTCAGCGACGAGGAACTGGCCGCCCGCCGCGCCGCCTGGACGCCGCCGCCCCGGCGCTATGAGCGCGGCTACGGCTGGATGTATTCCAGGCACATCCTGCAGGCCAACGACGGCTGCGATTTCGACTTCCTGGAAACGGAATTCGGCGCACCCGTGCCCGAGCCCGCCATCTTCTGAACCTCGTTCTTTCACGTCCACATTCCCCGGAGCCATCGTGTCCCAAATGAATCCCGAAACCCGCGCCCGCCTGGCCGGCATCAGCACCGCCACGCTGTGCACCGCCTTGTTCAAGCGCGGCCTGCGCAACCAGTTCATCCAGGACGTGCGTCCGCTGAACGCCGGCCTGCCCAACATGGTCGGCCCCGCCTTCACCCTGCGCTACATCCCCGCGCGCGAAGACCTGAACACCATCAAGGTGTTCGAGGATCGCTCGCATCCCCAGCGCGTCGCCGTCGAGACCTGCCCGGAAGGCGCGGTGCTGGTGATGGACAGCCGCAAGGACGCCCGCGCGGCTTCGGCCGGGTCCATCCTGGTCACGCGCCTGATGAAGCGCGGGGTGGCCGGCGTGGTGACGGACGGGGGCTTTCGCGATTCGCCGGAGATCGCCGAGCTGGGCTTTCCCGCCTATCACCAGCGTCCGTCCGCGCCCACGAACCTGACGCTGCACCAGGCGCTGGACATCAACGCGCCCATCGGCTGCGGCGATGTGGCGGTGTGGCCCGGCGACATCGTCGTGGGCGACCGCGAGGGCGTGGTGGTGATCCCGGCGCACCTGGCCGACGAAATCTCGATCGAAGCCGTGGAAATGACCGCCTTCGAAGACTTCGTGACCAGCCAGGTGCAGGCGGGTGCGTCCATCCTGGGGCTGTACCCGCCGACGGATCCCGCCACCAAGGACAAGTTCGCCGCCTGGCGCAAAGAACAGGGCCGCTGAGCCTTGCCGCCGGCGCGGCCGGCAACCCATACAGACCTATAAAAGGCAGGAGACAACCATGAATACGCAACGACGCGGCGCGCTGGCCGCGCTCTTGGCCGGCGCCGTCCTCGGCGCGCTGGCCTTGCCCGCCAGCGCGGCCGACTGGCCGACGCAGAAGCCGATTTCCTATGTGGTGCCGTTCACCGTGGGCGGCTCGACCGACGTGGTGGGCCGGGTGCTGGCCCAGAAGCTGGGCGACCGCCTGCACCAGAACGTCATCGTGGAGAACAAGCCGGGCGCCGCCGGCGGCATCGGCGCCACCTACGTGGCCAAGGCCGCGCCCGACGGCTACACGCTGTTCGGCGGCACGATCAGCACGCATGCCATCAACGCCAGCCTGTACAAGAACCTGAAGTACGACCCGGTCAAGGATTTCGAGCCCGTGTCGCTGATCGCCTACCTGCCCAACGTGCTGCTGGTGGACCCCAACCTGGGCGTGAACTCGGTGGCCGACCTTATCGCGCTGCTCAAGCGCGATCCCACCAAGCGCACCTTCGCGTCGTCGGGCGCGGGCACGTCCACGCACCTGGCCGGCGAGCTGTTCGCCGGCATGATCGGCGTGCCGCTCACGCATGTGCCCTACAAGGGCACGCCGCCCGCCATGGTTGACGTCTCGTCGGGCGCCGTGACGTTCATGTTCGACCAGATGACCGCGGCCCTGCCGCTGCTGCAGACCGGCAAGCTCAAGCTGCTGGCCGTGACCACCAAGGACCGCATCGCGCTTGCGCCGGACGTGCCCACGATGCAGGAAGCCGGCGTGCCGGGCTTCCAGATGGCGTCCTGGCAGGCCGTTTATGCGCCCAAGGGCACGCCCAAACCCATCCTGGACAAGCTGGCCGCCGAGATCGCGCAGATCGTCAAAGAGCCCGACGTCCAGGAAAAGCTGGGCAAGACCATGGGCATGGAGCTGGTGGGCAGCACGCCCGAGCAGCTGCGCGACCTGATGGCTACGGAAATCCCGCGCTGGGCGGAAGTCGTGCAGAAGTCGGGCGCCAAGGTGGAGTAGGGGCGCCTGGCATGCCGGGGCCGCCTGGCGGCCCCGTCCTGGCTCCCGGGGCTGCGCACGGCGCGGGGGTCAGCGCGTGGCTTGCGGGGCCTGGATCATCTTCCACCCATTGCCGGCCGGATCGCGGAAACCCGCGTCCACGCTGCCGTAGCGCTCCACCGGCTCTTGCGTGAATTCCACGCCCAGCGCCTTCAGCCGGGCGTAGCTGGCGCGGCAGTCGGCCACCGACAGCACCAGGGGCGGCATCGCGCCCTTGGCCACCATGGCGCGCAAGGTCTGCGCCGTGGCGTCGTCATGGATGGGCGGGCCGGGCGTGAACAGACCCAGCTGAAACGACGGCTGCTCCGGATGCTGCACCGTCAGCCAGCGATAGGGCCCGTTGCGCACGTCCGTGTGCACCCGGAAGCCCAGCTTGTCCACGTAGAACGCCAGCGCCTCGTCCTGGTCATTCACGTACACGCCTGCGACATTGATCCCTTCGTTCATGATTCCTCCTGGTTGGTCCGTGGCGGCAATGTAGCGTTAGCCAGCCGGCGCCGCTTCTCCAAAACTGCCATGGCCAGGTCCGGGCGCTGCGCCGCCTTCAACACGCAGGCGGGGATGCTCGCGGCCGGCGCCGGATCCGCCCGCGCCTCGGCGCGCAGCACGCCCGGACTGCGGCCCGTGATGTCATGGAAGATGCGTCCGAAGGTGCCCAGGCTTTCCCAGCCCGTCGCATACGCAATGTCCGTGATGCTCAGGTCCGTATCGCGCAGCAGCGCGGCGGCCCGCTCGATGCGCCGCGTCAGCAGATAGCGGTGGGGCGGAAGGCCGAAAGCCCGCTTGAACGAGCGCGCAAAGTAGGCCTGCGACACGCCGCTGACCTCGGCAAGCCGGCTGACAGGCCAGGCCTCGTGCGAGGCGGCATCCATGCGGTCCTTGGCGCGCAGCAGGCGGCGCAGCAGGGCCGGGTCCAGCAATGCGCCGGCGGGAGGCCGGGCGTTCGGTTCCGGGCGGTGGGACATGGGGTCGGAAGGGAGGGGGATGCGGGTAGTGTAGGCGACCGGCGTCGGCGCTAAGCTATTGGCGATGGGGCCTGGATCGAAGAACCATCCAGCTCCCCGGTGCCTCCCCCGCGCCGCGGCAGGACCGACGGCGCGCGGGCCGCCGATCCGCCGACGCAGGCACGGGCCTCCAAGGAGCAGCACCATGGCCGACATCGATAAGGCATTCACAGGTTCGATTCCCAAGCTGTACGACACCCTGATGGTTCCCATGATCTTCGCGTCCTACGCCGCCGGCATGGCGGAACGCGTCGCGGGATTTTCGCCGCGCGCGGTGCTGGAAACCGCGGCCGGCAGCGGCGCGGTCACGCGAGTGCTGGCGCCCCGGCTGGGCACCGGCGCGCGCTATGTGGCGACAGACCTCAACCAGCCCATGCTCGACTATGCCGCCGGCCGCCAGGGCGCTGGCAGCAGCGTCGAATGGCGGCAGGCGGACGCGCAGCACCTGCCGTTTGACGACGACACCTTCGACGTCGTGTGCTGCCAGTTCGGCGCGATGTTCTTTCCTGACCGTATCGGCGCCTATGCCGAGGCGCGCCGCGTCCTGCGGTCCGGCGGGCGCTTCGTCTTCAGCGTCTGGGACAGCGTCCAGGAAAACGACTTCGCGGCCGTGGTCGCCGACGCCGTCGCCGCGGTCTTCCCGCAAGACCCTCCGCTGTTCATCGCCCGCACGCCGCACGGCTACTACGACATCGCGCGGATCCGCGACGACCTGCGCCGGGCGGGCTATGAAGACGTCCAGATCGAGACGCGCGAGGAAGTCAGCCGCGCGGCCAGCGCACTGGAGGCCGCGACCGCCTATTGCCAGGGCACGCCGCTGCGCAACGAGATCGAATCGCGCGACCCCGGCCGGCTCCAGTTGGCCACGGAGGGGGCGGCGCGGGCCCTGGCGGACCGCTACGGGACGGGGGCGATCAGCGGCAAGATCCAGGCGCATGTGATTATCGCGACGAAGTGAGGCTGGGGTTTGTCGCTTGCGGAACTCGTCGGCAATCTTTGGGGGGGTATCAGGATCCAAATAGTCCGCCGCGCGCCCCTTCAATTCATTGTTTCCGCGCGCCGCGCAAAAACTCTCATAACAATCGCTTTAGGGCGTCCCTATTTATAATGTACGATAATGTTTCGTTCAGATACATGCTCTGCGATGGATCCAATCATGTGCCGGCGCGCCATGTACTGAGTGAACTTACCGTCGCCCAGCCAAGCGCCAAGGGCGGAGCGCTGTTACCTCGACATAAAAGGTTCCAAGTTGTTGCAGGGTATCCTCACTGAATTCGACGAACGTATCAGCAGCGAACTAAATCTGGACCCATTGGGATTGCTGGTCATATGGTCGGCCTACGGCCAGAAGATTTTCCGAAATCGGATCAGTTCGATTTCTAACGACGTCCGAAATTACACGCTTAATCTTTTCAACCATGCGGTGGCGAAGGCATTGGTAGAGGACGATGCGGTCGTGTTGGGAAGGGGCGTGCTGCAGGACAAGGCCTTTGCCGGCCGCGGCAAGGACTCGCCAGCTTTCAAGCAAGCCTGCTTGATCCACCTGGAAAACGTGTTTGCCTATGCGATGGTAGAGGCGCAATCGCAACCGGGTGTGGAAACTGCGGGCGTGCTCGGTATATCCAAGGCACGTCGATATTGGGACGAAACCCAGGGCAAGCCACAGTTGCGTTTCAGTCCTGGGCCAAGTGCTCACGTGCTTGTTCGGCAAAACTCGCTGGGCGTCAGCGGCCGGTACAAGACGCCGTTGGTACAGATGAAGTTTTTCGACGGCAACTACGACTACACATTGCCCGAATCCGCCCCACAGTGGCAGAAAGCGCAGGCGCAATTATTCTCGGCCTCAAAGCCGCTGTCGCTCTTGCTGTCCCACGCGCGCGAATACCTGGCTGAACTGCTCGCTGGTCCTCGCCACGAACCCGAGCGCAATTTCTCGGATGTACCGATGAAACTGAAGTCGATGTTCGTCAGTGCATTCCGTTCCCCGGCTGCCGTGGGAGCGTACGCACGAGATTTTTGGCTTCAAGTGACGGAACTGAATCAGGGAGCGCCGGGTGCGCTTTACCAGGAACTTGAGCAGGAGTGGCGGCCAGATGGCCAGATCGAGAGGCGGCCCACGGATGAGGTCTTCGCGCGGGCAGGCAACTTCAGGTCCCTCGATGCCGAAGGACGGGAAAAATTGATGTATGTGAGTGTGTTGGAACCGTTTCTGGCCGAAGCCGATCTTTTGCTGGACGTAATGCTCTCCGCCAAGTCCCATTCTGTGGACGAGGTGATTGCCAAATGGAAGGCGTTAGGCCGCGATGGCAGAACATTGCCCAATCTTGCCGCACCCATACTGGCAAATGCAGCGATGCGCGAGCAACTCGCGGGCACCGCTGCCGAGAGGTTGAGCGAGTTGTTGACCTTGGCCCGAAGCCTCGAATTGCGCCAACAGGTAGAAGGTCTTCTCAAGTATCACGATAAGGTGATGGCAACCCGCGAACAATCGCCATGGCTGAGGATACTCAGCGGTCAACAACTTAAAGTGGACGTGCGCACGCGCGCGTTGCCGGTAAAGGAAAGGCGCCCGGTTGGGAGCTGGGTAAACCATTACTACGTGCCGCAGTTTCGTCACCTGCTCTCCGGGCTTCGGGGGGCAGCATGAAACTACTCGATGCGTTGCGTCAGCAAGTGAAGACGCTTGGGAAACTGAGGCGAGCCTGGTTTACGACATTTAACTTGAGCCTTCCCTTCTTCGAGACCCATGTGCTTCCCGTGTTGCTAGAGGCCGACACGCCTGTCAACCGGATGGACTTCGAAAATATGCAATTGTTGATGGCCGAGAGCGGCGTCGATCTGCGCATATTTTGCGACCTTCGAATGATGGAGGCCGATCAACTCAAACGCACAGCGCTGCTGGTGCATGGAGTACTGCCGCAGTGGTTTGGGCGGGAAGACTTTGACAAAGAGTCATTGTTTCATCCCAAGGTTATTTTTCTGGAGGATGAACATGGCCGCATGGTGCTGGGGACGGGCAGCGCCAACCTGACCGTAAGCGGGTGGGGGCGCAACCAGGAAGTATTTATTTTTCGTCAGGTCAGCAGCAACGACCAATATCAGCAGATCAAACGGTTTTTCGAACCTCTTCTCGCGGCTGCTGGCGTAAGCGGGGAACCGCTCTTGGGCGTGCGCCGGCGATTCCACGGTAAAGATGCGGCTTGGCGTTTTGTGCATAGTTTCGAGCGGCAGAGTTTCCTGCAGGCCTTGCTGGCGAACACTCACGCTGAGCGACTGACGGTGTGGTCGCCGTACTTCTCGCGAGACTTGGCGGCGCTGCTCGCGAAAATTCGGGAGTTGGGTGGTGGAGACCTGAATTTCTCCATCGTTCCCGATAGAGTG
The DNA here is from genome assembly GCF_039673305.1 of Achromobacter spanius. GTDB lineage: Bacteria > Pseudomonadota > Gammaproteobacteria > Burkholderiales > Burkholderiaceae_B > Achromobacter > Achromobacter spanius_F. The sequence goes on along the minus strand of NZ_JBDJLJ010000005.1, from coordinate 225,699 downwards.
GGAAACCGGCATTTGCGGACGCCATGGTCCGATGGAATTCAAGGGATGCTGGACAACGACGAACTGGTATTCCACGACCGCCCGTTGCCACGTGGCGATGCGATCGAGATGACTCACGCCAAACTCTGGTTGGCGTCGGGGCGTCAGGCTTGCCTGGCTGTGGGTTCGTGGAACTGCACCAGCCGAGGGAGTGCGAGCTTCGATTTGCGCAACGTGGAAGCCGGCATCCTGCTCAATGTGCCGCCTGGAACGGAGGTCGCAGGGCTGCCGTTGAAGTTGAGCAAGAAAGACTTCAGCGACGAGGAGATGCTGGAGGAAGAAGAACTTGAACTGCCGCCCTATCTGCTCCCGTTCGAGTTGCATGTGCACTTTGATTGGGAACAGGGGCGCTATGAAGTGCAGGGATGGCTGCAGGAAGATATCGCGGCCGTAGGCTATACGCTGCGCTTGCCGGGGGTGAAAAGACCGCTGAAGCTGGAGTGGAAGGCTCGGCGAATTAACGGGGCCCTGCCTTTGGAACCCATCACGCTTGAGCTTGCGGACAATGAAGCGCTGTTGGCTGACCATAGCTACCAGGTCTGGTGCGATGGCGCCGTGGCCTACCGTGGACTGGTAATCGAAACCGGACAAGCTCATCGGCGAGCCCAGGGGTACGACTCCCTGAAAGACTTGCTGAATGATCTGGTCAATGGGATCGAGTCAGGCTCCAGCGGCACGTCCGGTCTTCGCACCATACTCAGGAATGTTGACTTGCCTGACGACAGACCTGCGCCATTGCCGCTTGGGGTAAGTGGGGAGGGGCTGAGCTATTTCCGCCTGTTCCACGCTTTCGAGAAATTCGGCCAGCGGCTGCGCGAATCGAATTCGAGGCCTGACCTCGAAAGGCTGCTGTTCGTGATGCCTGGCAGCTTGCAGGAACTGGTGTGTAAGGTGAATGAGCAGGTTGCGGCGTCCGTAGGTAGTGCGGTGTTCAGGTGGATGCTCCTGCAGGAGGCGGATTCCCTTTATGCGCTGGCATTGGTGGCGTATGACCGCACTCGAGCCAAGTACGAACGGAAGGCATCGCCGAAGAGCGCGAAATGGGACAGCCTGAAACCGAACAAACGAGGCGTGCGGCTGCCGCAAGAGATCCGGAGCAACGGTGCTTACATGCGTCAACTTAGGGAGGCCTGTGGCTATGGTCGCTGACCGTTGGGGAGCCTTGACGCCCGAGCGCGTGTCCCGCTGGATCACCTTCGACCGCGAAAGCGCGGATTGGGTGTATCGCGAGAGCGATCACTCGATGCCGGCACGTCAAGCGGAGGGTGTGGCAGGCTTGTGGAATAAGTTGGGAAAGCATCACGCGGCGCTCCTGGCTGACGAAGTGGGCATGGGAAAAACCCTGCAGGCCCTAGGCGTAATGGCGTTGCTTTGGAAAGTCAGACCTACCGCTCGTGTATTGGTGATGGCTCCAAACAGAGACATCTGCCGTCACTGGCAGCGCGAGCATGCAAAATTCGTTCGAACGCACTATCGCCAGTTTGACGACGTCATCCGCCGCGTAGCTGACGGTGAACCAATGCATGAAGCCCGGTTGGCCTGGTCCCTGAATGAGCTGGCCGAAGCCGTTGAAGCTGGGACTCACCAATTCTTCATTACCACGATCCATTCGCTGAGCGGATTGGTACGTAACGAAAGCGAAGAAGGTTTCGATAAGCTGAAAGGCGCCGCCGATGCGGCTGCGGCAGTCCACGGCCGATTGAAATCCGCGTTGAATGGACGGGGCTTCGATTTGGTGGTGGTGGACGAAGCGCATTATTTCCGCAATGCCAAGGGGAAGTCCCAGCGGGCAAGAGCAGCGCGTGAGTTTTTCGGCCCATCTCAAGATCGACTGGGCGAACGGGCTCTGCTGATGACGGCGACGCCAAGCCATGCTTGCATGGCGGACGTATCGGCGATCCTGGGCTATGTGGCCGAGGTGGGTAATGCCCCGCCCGAGTCGCTCCTGAAAAAGTACGCGTTGCGCCGCCTGCGCCGCATGAAGGGCCGGGATGGAAGCTACGACAAGTACGGCTACCGTCACGAGCAGGCGTTGACCGCGGATTTCGGGGATGATTCTGCGGCCGAATTGTTCTTTGCTCTGTACCAGAAGCTGCTGGTCCAGCAGCAGGTAAAGGATGGCCGGCGGTTCCTCTATGGCTATCTGGAGGGCTTTGAGTCATTTCAAGTGGCGGCTCCGGAGGCTGAGCAGGAGACGGAAGAGGACGGCGCCAAAAGGGATTTTCAGGGCGCGCCTGACACCGAAATCCTGCGGCGGCTTGCCCGGATGCATGACAGCTTGGGAGGCCTGCCAGCGCATCCCAAGTACGACCGTCTGTTGCGCGCCTGTGTAACCGCAGATATTTTCCGAACGGATGTTGATGTCCACGAACTGAAGCATCTGGTTTTCGTGCGGCGAATTCCTTCGGTTCGGGAGATCGCAAAGCGCGTGAATGCATCCTATGACAGACAGATGGCGTCCAGAATCGTGAGAGCGCTGGCACCGGATGACAAGACGGGTCTCCTGGAAAAGTGGGAAAGAAGCCACTGGTCACGTGAAGTATTCAATAGACTCTTTGCGGACAGCGGGCAGGATGACGATGCGGCTCTGGCCGAAGGCGATGATCCCGTGTCAGACGATCACGTCGATTCCGACGCCGACGTCCATTCGCACGTAGCTAACCTTTTCGTGGTCAAGAAGTCGGGATCCCATCGCACTACGGACTGTTCGAAATTCAGCCTGCGCCTGCGCAAGCCGGAGAGTCTTTTTTCGCTTCTGCTCGAGCCAGCCCGCGACTATCGAATGGGGACCTACAACTATCACTACCGAAGGCATTCGGGTGATAGGACGCGTGAGGAGTATGCGGCTGCCGCACTTGAAGCTCGTGGCGTCGATGCAAGGCAAAGTGTCAGTGTGATTCCAGATTCGAAGATGGACTTCGATAAGCCCATGCCCACTCTATGGGGGCGGATGTATTGCTTATTGGAGCCGGCCGATCAAGAGCGCATAGAACGGCTTGCGCAAAATGGGAGTCAGGCGGAAAGCTTCAGCCGCTATCTGAAGAACGGCTTCTTGTTCGCAAGTCCGGTGATGGTGGACCTGTACTGCAAGTATGTGGAGTTCCGCCGGCGCGGTGTTAACGGGGATGTGCAGCAACGGTATCTGGCGTTCTTGGATTATCTCGGCCGGTCTTTGAAAGGTTCGCTCGCTTTCGCCTATTTCCGCGCGGCGCTGGAGACTTTCGAGGTGTTGTGCGAGAACGTCCCGGATGAGGACCGCCAGGATTGGCACAAACTGGCTGGACTAACCAGTCCTGCGTTTTATGCCAGTGGCGCGGTCAAGGATCGACAGCGGCTGATACAGGGTTTTAACTCGCCGTTCTATCCTAATGTGCTGGTTGCCACATCGGTACTCCAGGAGGGGGTGAACCTGCATCTGCAGTGCCGTAAGGTGCATCACTATGGAATAGCGTGGACGCCGGGTGATAACGAGCAGCGGGTGGGACGGATAGACAGGCTGTTCGGTAGGGTCAACTCGGAGTTGGAACGTCACGGCAAAGCCGAGCTGGAAATTAATTATCCGTATCTTGCTCGCTCTTTCGATGAAGAACAATTGGCGTCCTTTATCCGTGAAAAACACGTTATCGAAGGGCGCATGGACGCATGCCGGCAACTGCCGGTGAACTCCGAAATCAACCTGCAACAAGCTAGCGAAAGTTGGCGTAGCTATCTTCGCAAACCGAAACTAGACCCGACCGTGTCGGCACTGATTGATCCCTATCCGTTCGACCCTGCTGAACGGCCAACTGGAGAATACGAGTCGTCATGAATGCTAGAAGGGTGCCTGACGCATTTTCATAAGGTGCGCCGGCGCGGCCCGGGGGCGTCACACTCGATGGTAGTAACGCCAAGCCAACGCCGCCACAATCACCCAAATCGCCACGATCAGCGCGGCCCCAACCCAGCTGCGCGGCTTTGCGCGGCGGGTATCCATCCACTCGTCCGCCTGGCCCCTGCATTCCAGCAGCACGTCGGGCGGCAGGAGCCTGATGCTCAGCCAGATGAAGGCGGGCAACAGCAGGACGTCATCGACGTAGCCCAGCACCGGGATGAAGTCGGGTATCAGATCGATGGGGCTCAGCGCGTAGGCGACGACAAGCACTCCCAAGGCCTTGGCATACCAGGGCGTCAGGGGATGCCTGCCGGCAAACCACAGGGTGACGCCGTCTCGCTTGGTTTTCCTGGCCCACTGCTTCAGGCGCTGGGTGATGTTCATCGTATGCGTGCTGATTTGAAGCCCCTTCAGTGCGGCGCCTGATCCCGTTCCACGCTGTCGGCCAGCGCGCGCAACAGGGCCGCGCCATCGCCGTGCCACGCGCTGCCGTGCATGCAGGCCAGCGTCGTCGGCTGCAAGGCCGCAAGCCGTTCCAGCATTGCGCGGGCGTTCCTGGTGTGTGAAAAATAGTCCATCTGGCGGCGGAAAGCCTCGCTGGGTTCCAGGATGTCGGACTCCGTGAGCGCAGGATTATGCGAACCGCCCTGGGTGAACAGGTCGCCGCAGAGCAGCGTGGCCGATTCGGTCTCCATCAGGAACCCGCATTCCCACGCGTGCGGCAGATGCGGCGTATCGAGCCAGTGCACGCGATGCTGCCCGAGGGACAGCGTCTCGCCATCGTCCAGCGCGCGGGGCGGCCTGTCGGCAAAGTCGCCCACCGACACCATGGTCGCGACCCGCCCGCAAAGCGCCTCCGCATGCGGCGCGGCGGCTAGAAAGTCATTGAGCGCCCCGCATTCGTCGGACTCGAAATGCGAGAACCCGATATAACGCAAGCGATCGATCGGCAGGATCCGCCCGACCGCCGCGCTGACGACGGGAAACAGCTTGCGCAAGCCGGTGTGGAACAGCAGCGGCGCATCGTCGTTGATCAGATACTGGTTGAAAGAGAATCCGCCGCCGGGGATCTCGACCGGGGTGGAGATGCGATAGATGCGGTCCGCAATCTCGTCGATTGTCGTACCGCTTGAATGGGACAGCGTCGCCATGGCGCGCTCCTTTCCTGGACAACTGACGGGGGTATGGGCGTTGCCGGTACCTGGGTGACTACTCGACGATTGTCGAACGTTCAGGCGCTTATGTCCACGGACCCTTCGCTGCCCGTGGCGGCAGCGTCGGCGCTGCCAACGAAGCGCTCGCGCATCGTATGCAGCCCCAATTTGGAGCGGGGCAGGATCAGCGGACGCCTGTCCGCCGTCCGGCAGGGAAATGATCAGGAAATACTGGTGCGATGATCTTGGCGGCTGCGCTTGACCATATCCACAATGATCCGAAACAGCTCCTCGCAAGCTTGCGCCTGCGTGATTTCGCCATCCACCGCCGCCTGCGACAACGCATCCGCGGCGCCGAGCATTCCCCACAGATTTGCTGGCGACACGCCTTCGCGGCCGGCGAAAGGCGCAAGGATGGCCTGGCACTTTTCGATGAACACGCGCTGGTACTGCGCCTTCACGGCGGCAAGTTCCGGCGATCCGGTCAGCGCCGCCAGCACGCCGGGGATTTCCCGCCCTTGCGTCGACACGCATTCGACATACCGGGTGGCGATGACGCCGGCCTTGTCTTTCAGCGTGGGCTTGCTGGCGGCGATGGCGTCGTCGATGATCGCGGTCTGGCGCAGGTCGAAGTCCTGGTAGAGCATCGCCAGGAGGCCGTTGCGGGTGCCGAAGTGTTCGTAGACCACGGGCTTGGAGACGCCGGCGGCTTCGGCAAGCCGGCCCAGGGTCAGGGCGTCGGTGCCTTCATCGCGGATCAGCTTCCAGGAAACGTCGATGAGCTGGCGCAGGCGTTCTTCCTTCGACAGCCGGCGCCGCGGGGCAGGGGGGGAGGGCATCGGGTTCAGTCCTTTGTTCGGATTCACGGCTGCGCGGCAAAGATCCGCTTGCCGATGGCCTGCGCAGCGTCCAGATGCGCCGCCGGGTAGCCGGCGTCGGACGATACCAGCAAATCCGACGTGGCCACGCGCGCCCCGCAATAGCCGAAGATGCCGTGGTCGATCTGCGTCTTCATCGCGCCGAAGTAGCCGTGGCGGGCGTAGGTGCGCATGTCGGCCCCGCCGCTGGCGATCAGGTGCACCTGCAGGCGCTGCAGCTTCTTGACGACGCCGCCGTCCGGGTTGGCGTCATAGGCCCAGCCGTTGGTGAACACGCGGTCGATCCAGCCCTTCAGCAGGGCGGGGAACGACCACCAGTGGACGGGATACACCAGCGCCAGCGCATCGGCGCGATCGATGCGCGCGTGCTCGGCGGCCACGTCCGCGGGCGGATGCTCTTTGGTCAGGTGCAGGGCCACGTCGGCCTGCGTGAATCTTGGATCGAACGCTTCCGAGGCGAGGTCCGCCATTTCAAAGGAATGCTGCGGCCCGGAGGCGGTGACGCCCTGGGCCACGTGATTGGCGATGGCGTGCGTCAGGGAGGCCGGGTCGGGATGTGCGACAACGATGAGCGCGTGCATGGCTAAGGTCTTCCGTGCGTGAATTGATACCTACCAATGGTAACCTACGATTGGTAGGTTTTGGGGAAGGATTTTTCTGCCTTTCCTGGTCAGGGCCGGCAAGACCACTTCCATGGATGCGGCAGCGCACGGGGCGAGTCCGCTCGGCGCTAAGCTAGGGGTTATCGCACCCGGCCTGATCTTTCGGCCTGAACAGGAGCGTCCCACCATGACCGATCTTGCCGCCCTGGACGGGGCCACCATCGCCTTTGATCTCGACGGCACGCTCGTCGAGTCCGCGCCGGACCTGATAGGCGCGGTGAACGCCGTGCTGGTCGCGCACGGCTATCAGCCCTTGCCCTATGACCGGGGCCGGCCCTATGTCAGCCGGGGCGCGCGCTGGCTGCTGCAGTGGGGGCTGGAAACCGCCGGCGAACCCGAACCGGCGGCGCGCACCGCCGCGCTGTTCGGGAGCTTCATCGCCTACTACAGCGACCATATCGCGGACGAAACCCGGCCGTTCCCGGGCGTGATCGACGCGTTGAAGACGCTCAGGACGGCCGGCGCCTTGCTGGTCGTCTGCACCAACAAGCCCACCGGCCTGTCGCGCAGCCTGCTGGCCAAGTTGCACATGGCGGGCCTGTTCGACGGCGTGGTCGGCATCGACGCCGTTTCGGCGGCGAAGCCGAACCCTGCCCACCTGATCGAAGCCGTGCAGGCCGTCGGCGGCGACCTGGCCCGCACGGTCATGGTCGGCGACGCCGACACGGACGCGGGCGCCGCCCGGGGCGCGGGCACGCCGCTGGTACTGGTGGACTTTGGCTACACCGAAATTCCCGCGGCCGAACTCGGCCCGGACGTGCTGCTGTCTCGCTTCGACGACCTGCCGGCCGCCTGCGCCGGATTGCTCGGCGCCCCATGATTTCCCCGCTGCGCCGGGGCCGGGTATCGCCTTGACGCGGGCATGGCGCTTGCTGCGACAGTGCGGCGCGCCTGGGCCCCGGATCGCGGCGCGCCGCAGGTGCGGGGGGCGGCAACGGGAGCAGACATGGCAACACTGGACGACGTGAATGTGGCAATTCTTGCCGTGGACGGTTTCGAGCAGGTGGAACTGACCGGTCCGCGTGATCGACTGCATGAGGAAGGCGCGCGCACCGTGCTGGTGTCCGCGCGCACGGACCCGATCCTCGGGATGCATCATGACAAGCCGGGCGACCGGTTTCCGGTTGACCTGACATTTCTTCAAGCGGCCTCGGAGCCGGGAGTCTTCGATGCGCTGCTGCTGCCGGGCGGGGTGGTCAACGCCGACGAGATCCGCATGCAGCCGAAGGCGCAGGAGCTGGTTCGCGCCTTTTTCGATGCGGGCAAGCCGGTCGCGGTGATCTGCCACGGCGCATGGCTGCTGATCTCGTCCGGCCTGGTGAAAGGGCGCAGGATGACCAGTTGGCCGTCGCTGCAGGACGACCTGCGCAACGCGGAAGCCGAATGGGTGGATGAAGAGGTTGTCGTCGACGGCAACCTGGTTTCCAGCCGCAAGCCGGATGACATTCCCGCCTTCACCCGCGCGTTCATCCAGCTGCTGCAGGACGCGGGCAAGCGCGGGTAGGGCAGTCGCCAACCGAGGCCGGATTTCAGCCTGGCCCAGCTTGCCCGTCTTCGCCCAGGAACTGGGGCGGAACCGCCGCCGCCAGCCACACCCCATTGTCGGCCTGCTGGAAGCTGTGCCCCTGCGCCCGCATGGCTCTCGCATCGACGCGCAGGATCACCGGGGTGCCATAGCGGCGGCCGACCTCGGTGGCGGTGGCGATCTCGGCCGACAGGTGCACGTGGTGGCGCTGTCCCGGCTTGAGGCCTTCGCGCAGGATGGCGTCGAGAAAGCGCGTGGCGGTGCCGTGGTAAAGCGTGTCGGGCGGCGTGCGCACGGGATGTTCCAGAGCGACGGCCTGGGTCGTATGGCCCTGGGCCGCACGGATGCGGCGGCCATCTGCGCTGATGCTGAAGCGCTTCTTTTCGCTGGTCTGCACCACGTCATCGAGCTGCGCGCGGCTGATCTCGCGGCCATGGGCGGCGGCCTGCAGGAGCAGGGTGTCGATGTCGGTCCAGCCCTCGGTGTCGAGCGCGATGCCGATGTCCTGCGGCGCGTGGCGCAGGACGTAGCTGAGGAACTTGCTGGTGTTGGCGAGGGTGGCGGTCATGGGCGCAATGATACGTCGCGCCTGACGTGCCCTACAGCAGCAATTGAAATGCCGGCAGGCTGGCGTCGGCGTTCAGCAGCACCACCTTCTTCATCCGCAGCTTGAACTGGCCAGGGCGGCCTTCAATCGTGTGGATGGCCGTCGCCGCCAGCATCCGCTGCGTATCGCCTTGCGTTTCGACATACAGGAACGGGGTGCGCAACTGGTGCTGGCCAGTGTCGGCGTCGCTTGCCAGCAGCTGGGGCGCCTGCAGGATGCGCAGCCCGCGCACCGCCGGGTGCAGGGAGTGCGCGCGCGGATTGCCGTAGCGCTGGATGCGCAGGCGCAAGAGCAGCAGGTCTTCGTACAGCAGCGAAGGCGCCAGGTCGCCTGGCGGCTGGTCCTGCGCGAGCGGCATCCAGTACAGGCCGTCTTCAGCGTACAGGGACAGCCACTCGTCATAGCGCTGCGTGTCCAGCAGCATGGCTTCGTGGTAGACGAACGCCTTCAAGGCATCCGGCGTTGTTGCGCAATCCGCGGGCATCGGCGTCGTGTTCATGCGGCGTCTCCCATCAGGTTCAACCAGCCGCGATGCTGATTGCGGATGACCCATTCGTTGTTGCCGCTGTCCATCGATGCGGCGCCGGCCTCGATTTCGCCGTCGCGGTAGCCCCGGTGCAGGCTGAGCCATTCGTTGCCGTCGCAGAGCAGGCCGCGCTGCTGGCTCTCGAACAGATGGACGTCGTCGTGGGCGACGACGGACATGGGCGAAAACACCAGCCGGGCGTACGACGCGGCGCGCTGGCGCAGGCGCGCCGGCGCCGTCCTGGGCGCAAAGGCCCAGATCTCGATCAGGGTTTCGTTTACCGCCAGCGGCCGCACTACGCGAAGAATCATGGGCGAGGCCTTGGCCGCCAGGCTGGGATAGAGCACGGTGTTCTGGGGCGAAAACTGCAGGATCCGTTGCGCATCCTCCTTGCCGTGCAGCGCTTCGAGTTCCTGCTGGTAGTCGGGCAGGGGCGCGTAGCCGGTGTGGATGCTGAACTTGGTGCCCAATACGCTGTGCCCATGGGGCAGCACGCGCGCGCCCATCTCCGAATAGAAGCTGTAGCCCGCGCCGAAGGGCAGCAGCTGCTCCATGGCCAGCACGGTGTCGGCGCCCTCGGGCACGGTTTCCGCAACCTGCTTCGCGGCGCTGGCGGCCGACTCGTGGGTGGAGATCGGATGCACCGTGTCGTTCACGTTCTCCAGGTAGAGCTTCCAGTTGCAGGCGATCCGGTTGCGCAGGGGCGGTCCCAGGACCGACAGCTGGCCGTCGGGCGCCCGCGCCACCATGTTGTCCAGGGTGGCAAGGACCTCGCCGAAATAGGTGGCGAAATCCAGTCCGTCTTCGCTGATCCGCACGAACACGAATCCCTTGTAGTTCATGAATCCGCCGGGCGACGACAGGCCTTTGCCGGACGGGCAGGCGGCCAGGTTCGTGCCTTCGTAGTCGTTCTTGAGCGGGATCGACAGCAGCGAGCCATCCAGGCGGTAGGTCCAGGCGTGGTAGGGGCAGCGCAGCACCTTTCCGCAGTTGCCCTGGCGCTCGTGCACGAGCTGGCTGCCCTTGTGGGCGCACCGGTTCATCAGCACGACGACCTCGTCGGGGCTCTTGCGCAGCAGGACCAGCGACTGGCCGGCAATCTCGGTAGTGTAGTAGTCGCCCACGGCGGGGACCTGGCTTTCGTGGCCGACGTAGACCCACGCACGGGTCCACAACCGCATCTGTTCGGCGGCGTACACCGCGGGATCGGTGTACAGGTCGCGATGCACGCGATCCGGTTCCACCAGGCGCCCCACGCCTTCCGGGGAAAATTCGTCCGTCATGCTGTCTCCAATGCGTTTCAATGTTCGGTTTATGCGGTGGCGGGCGCAGCCGCGGGCGCGGCGGCGGATGGCGGTATCGGCGCCCAGTCCTGGCCCGCCGAATCGGGCGGCACGGCCGCGATCAACGCCCGGGTGTAGGCGTGCTGCGGCCGGTCGAACACCTGGTCGACCGGACCCTGTTCCACGACCCGGCCCCGGTGCAGCACCAGGACGCGCGTGCACAGGTACCGGACGACCGCCAGGTCGTGCGATACGAAGACAAGCGCTATGCCCAATTCCTGCTTGAGCCGCAGCAGCAGGTTCAGGATCAGCGCCTGCACCGATACGTCCAGGCCCGACACGATCTCGTCGGCCACGATGAGGCGGGGCGTGACGCAAAGCGCCCGCGCGATGTTCACGCGCTGCTTCTGCCCGCCAGACAATTGCGAAGGCAATCGGTCCACGGCCTCGGGCGGCAGGCCCACCGACGCCAGCAGGCGTTGCGCGCGCGCCAGGCGTTGCGCCGGGTTCGCGTCGCCCCGCGCCGCCTCCAGGATCTGCGTCACCAGCGATCCCACCCGCCGACGGGGATTCAAGGCCGAATCGGGGTTCTGGAACACCAGTTGCACGTCGCGCGGATCGGCCAAGGGCGCGGTCCCGGACGGGCGCCGCGCAGCGGCGGTCGAACCGGGGTAGGCGATGCGTCCCGCCGTGGGCGCGACCATGCCGGCCATCAGGCGGGCAAGACTGGTCTTGCCGCTGCCGCTTTCGCCGACGATACCCAGGAATTCTCCAGGCTCGACCGACAGCGACACGGGTTCCAGGATCTGCAGCCGGGTCCGGGGGCGCAGCAGGCGCGGGCGCCCGGGATAGCTCAGCGCGACGCCGTCCAGCGTGACCACGGGCTCGCGTCCGGACGCGGCGGGAGCGGTCCGCATGGCGGCGAAGGCCGCGCTGTCGTCGTCGGCCACGCCGCGCAAGGCGGGAATGGCGGGCAGGCAGCGCGCGGCGCGTTCGCCGCCCCGGTCCCGCAAGGGAATGCCGCTTTCGGAACAGGCCGGCTGGCGCGAGGGGCAGCGCGACGCAAAGCGGCAGCCGCGCAGCGTCGCGAAGTCGCGCAGGCCCGGCATGAAGTCGGGCAGGGTGCGCAGGGCCCTGGTGGGCGCTTCCATCCCGGGCGCGGATTCCTTCAGGCTGCGCGTGTAGGGGTGGAGCGGGTCGTCCAGGACCTGCCGCGCCGGGCCGAACTCCACGACTTCGCCCGCATAGAGCACGGCGATGGCATCGCAGACGTGGGCGGCCAGCCGCAGGTCGTGCGTGACCAGCACGACCGAGGTCTTGTGGCGCCGTTGCTGTTCGGCCAGCACGCGCATGATCTGCGCCTGGGTGATGACGTCCAGGGCGGTGGTGGGTTCGTCCGCGAAGATCAGCGCCGGATCGCCGCAGAACGCCATGGCGATCAGTATGCGCTGGCACTGGCCGCCCGACATCTGGTGCGGATATCGCGCCAGCATGGCGGCGGCGTCGCCCAGGCCCACTTCCTGCAAGCGCGCACAGGCGTAGCTTTCGTGTTGCGCCGCCGGTATTCCCACGTGGCGCAGATGCTCGAACAGCTGCTGGCGCACCGTCAGGGCCGGGTTCAGGCCGGAAAGCGGCTCCTGCGGGATGAACGCGATCTGCCTGCCCAGCAGGTCGCGGCGTTGCGCCGGGGCCAGCTGGTTCAGGTCCGCGCCGCGGAATTGGATCGTTCCCCGGGTGATCTGGAACCCCGGCGGCAGGGTGCCCGCCACCATGCGGCCCACCATGCTCTTGCCGGCGCCGGATTCGCCGACCAGCCCCAGCATCCGGCCTTCCGGCACATCCAGGTCTATGCCGCGCAGCACGGCGGCGGGCAGGCGCCGGCCGTCCACATCCACGTCCACGGTAAGGGTCAGGTCCCGCAAGCTCAACAGCGACATGGGCTTAGTTCCTTCCGCGCTTGCGGGGGTCCAGCAACTGGCGCATGCCGTCGCTGAGCAGGTTGAATCCAAATACTGTCAGGACGATGCCGGTCACCGGCGCGATCAGGGTCCAGATCGCCTCCTGCATGGTGGTGCGCGCGTCGGCGATCATCACGCCCCAGGCCACCACGTCCGCGGGCACCGACAGGCCGACGAAGCTGAGAATGGCCTCGACGATGATGGCGATGCCGATCTGCAGGCTGAAGAGGGTAAGGATCAGCGGCACCAGGCCGGGCAGCATTTCGCGCAGCATCACGCGCATGTGGCCGAAGCCCATCAGGCGTGCCGCCGTGACATAGTCGTTGCGGCGGATTTTCAGCGCCTCGGCCCGCACCACCCGGCAAAAGCGCGTCCAGTCGACCAGGACGATGGAAAGGATCACATTGCCCACGCCGGTTCCCAGGCCCACCATCAGGATCAGGGACAGCACCACGGGCGGAAACGACATCCACAGGTCCACCAGGTACCCGATCCCCTTGTCCACGCGGCCGCCGAAGTAGGCGGCGACCAGCGCGAGCACGGTGCCTGCCAGCATCGCGCCCATCGCCGCGCACAGGCCCACCCACAGCGCGACGCGCGTGCCGAAGATCAGCCGCGACAGCACGCAGCGGCCCAGGCTGTCCGTGCCCAGTGGATACTGCGCCATGCCATCGGGCGCCCAGGCGGGCGGCAGCAATGGCGAAAGCAGGTCCTGGGCCAGCGGATCGTTAGGCGCGATGGCCGGGGCGAACAGGGCGATCGCCAGCAGCGCCAGCACGATCGCCCCGCCCAGCGCGGCCTTGGGCGACGCGCGCAAGGCCTTCCACATGGCCGAAACGCGGAAGGCGGACGGCGCCGCGCGTACATTCAGCGTAGTCATCAGGATTCTCTCAGGCGGGGATCGATCACGGCGTACAGGCAGTCCACGCTGGCGTTGATCAGCAGGATCACCGCGCAGAACACCAGCGAGATACCCTGGATCAGGGGCAGGTCGTGGTTGCGCACGGCCTGGACCATCATGTTGCCCAGGCCGGGGAAGGAGAAGATCATTTCGATCAGCAGGGTGCCGCCGAACAGGAAGCCGAACTGGACCCCGATGAGCGTCAGCGTGGGCAGGAAGGCGTTGCGCAGCATGTGGCGAAGGATCACCCGCCATTCCGGTTGTCCGCGCAGCCGCGCGACCGTCACGTACTGCTCGTGGCTGGTTTCCAGCAAGCTTGCCCGCAGCACCCGCACGATCAGGGGGCTGAAGCCCAGCGCCAGCGCCAGGGCGGGCAGCACCAGGTGGGACGCCGCGTCGGCCCAGGCCTGCCAGCGGCCTTGCAGCAGGAAGTCCAGCAGCACGAAACCCGACGGTCCCGATGTGTAGACATCCGAGCTGAACCGGCCCGAGAAGGGCAGGATGGGCCAATGGACGCCGAACGCCAGCATCAGGAAGATTCCCCACAGGAAGCCGGGGATGGAAATCAGCAGCACCAGGCCGGCATCGGCGACCATCTCGCCGCGGCGGTCATGCAGCACGTACAGCAGCAGGCCGCCCGGCACGCTGATCGCCAGCGCCATGATCAGCGCCACGAACGACAGTTCCAGCGTTGCCGGCAGCGTCGTGGCGATCAGCTGGGTGACCGGCGCGCCCGAACTGATGGAACGGCCCAGGTCGCCGTGCAGCACCTGTCCCAGCCAGATGGCGTACTGCGTGGGCAGCGACCGGTCCAGTCCCATGGCGTGGCGCAGGGCCTCGACTTCGGCGCTGGTGGCGCTGGGCGGCAGCATCATCCCCAGCGGATCCGCCGGCAACAGCCGCAGCACGACGAACACCACGATGGAAAGCGCCAGCATGGTCGGCACGGCGACCGCCAGCCGGCGCGTGAAATGGGACAGCAGCGCCACCCACATCAGTGGCTCCAGCGATAGGCCGCGGGCAGGATGTATCCGGTCTGGTAGACCTGCATGTCAACGGCCTTCTTGGACGCCACCGTGGCCACGGATTGCAGCAGGGGCAGGCTCCATGCGTGCTCCGTCGCCTGGCGCGCCAGGTCGCGGTAACCCTCGAAGCGCTTGGCGGGGTCGGCCTGGGCGGCCAGCGCATCGATGGTCTTGGCGAGCTCGGGCTCCTTCCACGTGGAAAAGCGCAGGCGGGGATCCAGGATCTTGCCGGCGAAAATTTCCGGGTCGCCGGTCGCGTTGGCCCAGCTGTACAACATCACGCCGGGCACCTTGGACGAATGGCTCAGCTCCAGGTACTTGGCCAGCGTGATTTCCTGCAGGTCCGCCTGCACGCCGATCTGCGACCACATCTGGACGATGGCGCGGGCCATTTCGTAGTCGCTGGGGAAGGTGTTGTTGGTCGACAGGAACTGGATCTTCAGGGGCTTGTCCGGCCCGTAGCCGGCCTTGGCCAGCTCGGCCTGGGCGGCCGCCTTGTCGAAGGCGTAGCTGTACCCGGACACGTCGCCCGGCGAACCCGGGGTGGCCAGCACCGAGATCGGCTTGGCCACATTGGCATAGAAAGCCTTGGATATGGCCTGCTTGTTGATCGCCAGATGCAGGGCGCGCCGCACATGCTCGTTCTGGAATTCCGGAACATAGCTGGGGATCTGCAGGATGAAGATTTCGCTGTAGGGATAGACCTCGGCCTTCAGCGCGGGCTGCTTGTTCAGGCGGTTGACCTCGCGCAGCGGGATCTGCACGGCCACGTCGGCCCTGGCCGATTCCAGCATCGCCACCCGCGCGGAGGTGTCCGGCACGAACTCGAACACCACCCGCTTGATCGCGGGCTGGGCGCCCCAGTATTTGTCGTAGGCCTCCAGGACGACGCGCGATCCGCGTTCATAGCGCGCGATCTTGTAGGGGCCGGCGCCGATCGGGGCGGCCTGGAACCCGTCCTCGCCCACCTTCTGCAGGTAGGCCTTGGGCAGGATGTAAGAGGTCAGGAAGCCCAGGTAGTTGGGCGCGGTGGGCGTGGGCGCCGAGAACACCATCGTGGCTTCGGTCGGGCTGCTGATCTCCACGTCCTGCAACGAGCCGAAGAAGCCGTTGATCGCCAGGCGCTTGTCCTGCTTGGGACGATCCAGGAAGCTGAACTTGAAATCCTCCGTGGTGAGCGGGGAACCATCATGGAACGTCACGCCGTCGCGCAGCACGATGGCCAGGCGCATGTTCTTGTCATCCACCCAGCGCCAGCTCTTGACCAGCGCCGGCTGCAGCTTCAGGTCGCCATCGATGAAGAGCGGCGAATCGAAGACGGCTTTGAACAGCGACTGGCCGGCCGGGAAAGTGACGGCGGTCGGGTCCCACGACGGAACGTCCACCGGATACGCAATTTTCAGTTCCTGGGGCGGCTGGGCGGGTGCCGCCTGCGCCCACGCCGCCGATGCGGCCAGGCCGCCCCACACAGACAAGAGACAGGCCGCGAAGACCCTGCCAAACCATCGTACCCACCAAGCGTCAACCATGAACGGCCTCCGATGTCGGAATCGTTGCAAAAGCACGCGGCCAAGCCGGGTGCAAACAGTATACTGTTGGCGATTTAATCACTAACATTTGATATTTAAACTAATTATTTACCCTAATATCAGCGAGTTAGTGGCTAAGAAATAAATATATTGTTCAGGGATAACCCTAGCGGGTTTCCGCGGCAGGGGCCTGGGCGCGACAGGAGAAAATCGAATGGGAAAGCTGCAGGAACGCCTGAAATGGGACCAGGACGCGGGCGCCATCCTGGACGCCGACCGCCGCTATGTCATGCTCCGCGCAGACGTGCTGATGGGGCTGTTCGCCCGCCTGCCGCCCGGACAGCGCGGGCAGGCGCTGGACAGCCTGCAGACGTCGGTGCGCACGAACGGCGGCGCCTCCGCGCGTGCCTACCAGGCCGGCGGCGCCGCCGATGCGGCCGGCCTGCTGCGGGTCATGGCCGAGTCGGCGGCCGATCTGGGATGGGGCGTTTGGCGCTTCGGAAACGACGCTGCCGGCGCGCTGACGCTGGCTGTCGACAGCAGCCCCTTCGCGGTGGCCGCGGCCACGCGCGACAGCCCGGTATGCCATGCGATTACGGGTATGCTCGAAGCCGTAAGCGCGCTGGTGACGGGCGAATCGCGGTCCTATCGTGAAGTGCGCTGCGCCAGCATGGGCGCGCCCTGTTGTGAATTCCAGGCAAAGAACGAATAAGTGCAGGCAGGCGGAGATGAAGTCAAAGAACAAGAACATCAGCAACGAAGCGCGCAAGCCCAACCTGCGCGAACGGGTGTACGGCATCGTGCGGCAGCGCATCCAGATGGGACTGATCCGCCTGGACGACCGCCTGGTGGACCACGACATCGCGCAGGAAATGCATGTCTCGCGCATGCCGGTCCGCGAAGCCCTGATGCAATTGAAGAGCGAGGGCCTGCTCGAAGGCACCGCGCGTGGCTTTGTCCTGCGCAGGTTCACGCTGGCCGAGATGAACGAGATCTTCGAGATCCGCACCTTGCTCGAACCCGCCGCCGCGGCCTCGGCGTCGGTGCATGCGGACCCCAAGGGGCTGTCCGACATGAAGTCCGCGCTGGAGCACGCCGAAGCCGCGCACGCCGCCGGCGATCTCGATGAATTCATGCGCAGCAATGCGCAATTCCGGTGGGTCTGGCTGACCATGGTGCCCAACCGCGAGCTTGCCGGGACGATTTCGCGCTACATCGACCACGTGCAGGTAGTGCGCCTGGTCACGATGGGCGACCAGGAGGTGCGCAGCATCATCCTGGACGGGATGCGGGGGCTGTATGAAGCGTTCCTGTCCGGCGACACCGAGCTCGTGCGCGCTCGCATGCTCGGCCATGCCCGCGCGGCGGCCGCCTGCTACTACAACGCGTATCAAAGAATGCTTGAACCGCGCGCGGACGCGGTCTAGCGGCGGACCGGGCGGGAGTCCGGCGGCCGGTCGCACGGCAACCGGCCGTGGCCGCCAGCCGCTATTCGCGCCTGAGCGCCACTGTCACCAGCACCGACGCATCCTCCAGCGCAAAGAGCGCATGGGGCGCGCGGCCTGGCAGGTACATCAGGTGACCGGGGTACAGCACCTGTGTCGCGCCTTCCGCGGCGACTTCCACGCTGCCTTCCAGGCACTGGATCGTGATTTCCCCGGCGACGTCGTGGGAAGGCATCGTCTTGCCGGCCAGCAGCACCAGCCGCATGACCTCGAGGTCCTGGGACTTGAAGAGCGCTATCGACTGCTTCCGGGCAAGATCGCCGCCGTAGGGCGACAGGTCGATGACCTGCCCGGGATCCGCATGCTTGAGAGCCATGATGGAGCTTCCTGCGCGAAGAGGGGGTGATTCAGACGATACCGCATCCCCGCGCCGGGCACGGCTGGCCCGGTCAGCTGCCCAGGGATGCGCCGGCACGTTTCGCCATGCCGCCGCATCGTTGGAACGGCACGTTAGTTGATCTTGATGCCGCGTTCCTTGACCAGGTCCTTCCACTGCGCCGTTTCCTTGGCCAGGTGATCGCGCAGCGCGTCCGGCGTGCTGCCGATGGATTCCGCGCCGATCGAGTCCAGCGTGGCCTTGACCTTGGGTTCGGCCAGGGCGTTGCGCATGGCTTCGTTCAGCTTGGCCACCACCTCGGGCGGCGTGCCGGCGGGGGCAAAGGCGGCGAACCAGGGCATCAGCTCGTAGCCCGGCACGCCGGCTTCCTGCAGGGTCGGCACGTCGGGCAGCGCGGGCGAGCGCTTGGCGGTCGTCACGCCCAGCGCGCGCAGCTTGCCGCTCGCGATGTGCGGCTTGGCCGACGTGATGCTGTCGAACATGTAGTCCACCTGGCCGCCCAGCAGATCGGCGACGGCGGGGCCGCTGCCTTTGTAGGGCACGTGCAGCATGTCCACGCCCGTCATGGAAACGAAGAGCTCGCCCGCCAGGTGGATGGACGTGCCGACGCCGGCCGACGCGTACGTGTAGTGGTTGGGCTGGGCCTTGGCCTTGGATATCACGTCCTGCACGCTGGTGGCGCCGGTGCGGGCAGGATTGGTGACCAGCACGTTGGGCACCACCGCCAGCAGCGAGATCGGCGCGAAGTCCTTGATGGGGTCGTAGTTCAGGTCCGCGTACAGCGCCGGGTTGACCGCCATGCCGTTGGCGACGATCAGGATGGTGTAGCCGTCCGGCTTGGCGCGCGCCACGCTGGCCGCGCCGATGTTGCCGCCCGCGCCCGCGCGGTTCTCCACGATGAAAGACGTGTTGAGCTGCTTGCCCATCGACTCGCCCAGCGTGCGGGCGATGCTGTCCATGGCGCCGCCGGGCGGGAAGGGCACGATCCACTTGACCGGGTGGTCCGGGTAGCCCTCCGCGTGCGCGGCGGCCGCGCCGCCCAGCAGCGACAGGGCCACGAGCGCCCGGGCAAAGGGATTGAATACATGGCGCATGCGCATGGTTGTCTCCGTCTTTTCTTGAATTATTGTGGGCCGCGTCCGGCAAAGGGGAGCGGCCGTCAGGGCTGGCCGGCCAGTCGATGGGCGGGGATTGCCGGCGGGTTTGCCCGTAAGGCCTGGACCGCGACGCCAATGACCGCATTCATACTTTCATGGCCGGGGGTTGAACGATGACGGCAGTATCGCTTGCCTTTTTCCAGGCAGTCCAAGACTATATGGGTCTCTATTGATACCTTTTGGGTCTGAATCAATCATGGAACTCAGGCATCTGCGCTATTTCCAGGCGGTGGCCGAGGAAGGCAGTTTCACGCTGGCCGCCGCCCGGCTCCACATCGCCCAGCCGCCCCTCAGCCGCCAGATCCGGCAACTGGAAGACGAGTTGGGCGTCGTGCTCTTCGAGCGCACCACGCGCGCGCTGCGCCTGACCGAAGCGGGCCGCTTCCTGCTGGAACAGTCGCGCCTGCTGACGGCCCGGCTGGAAGAAGTGCTGGAAGGCACGCGCCGGCTGGGGCAGACGCAGCGCCGCTGGTTCGGCATCGGTTTCGTGCCGTCCACGCTCTATGGGTTCGTGCCGGAGCTGATCCGGCTTCTGCGCAGCGCCGATCCCCTGGTCGAGGTGGGCCTTACCGAAATGAACACCTCGCCGCAGATCGAGGCCCTGAAGGCCGGCCGCATCGACCTGGGCATCGGCCGCATCCTGCTGGATGATCCCGCCATTGAACGCCGGGTGCTGATGACCGAACCCCTGTTGGCCGCGGTGCCTTTGCATCACCCGCTGGCCGGCACGGGCAGCGTCACGGTCGAACGCCTGGCGCGCGAACCGTTCGTCCTGTATCCGGCGCGGCCCCGGCCGAATTACGCGGACCACGTGCTGGGCCTGTTCCGCGCCGCCGGCCATTCTTTGCAGGTGGTCCAGGAGGCCAATGAACTGCAGACCGCAATCGGGCTGGTGGCGGCGGGGCTGGGCGTGACCGTCGTGCCGGCGTCGGTGCATCGGCTGCAGCGCCAGGACGTGGCCCATGTGCGGATCGAGGCCGACACATTCGTGTCGCCGGTGATTGTCAGTTACCGCAAGGATGACGCATCGGCATTCCTGGCGCGCGCGCTGGAATTGGCCGAGTCCCTGGCGCGGCCCTAGCGGCCCTGGCTGGCGGGCTGGCGCAGCGCTTCAAAGGGGCTGAGGTCCAGGCCGGCGGCCTGGAACTGCTTCAAGACGCTTGCCAGGACTTCATTGCGTTTGCCGGACCCGTTTGTCGCCAGCAGCGACTGCCGGCATTTGTCCATGTCGTCGGGGCAGCCATGGTCGGCCGGCAGCAGGCGGGAATACATGGCCACGTTGACCGCAAGCGTCGACACCCGGATATCGGTGGGCTTGCCCTGGTGAAACGCCGCGATGTCCGACTTCAGCCGGGCTGCCGCCTGCGTTGCGGCAGCGGCCGCTTCCGGCCGGTCCGGCCGGACCGTGGCGAGCTCGGGCGAACCGGCGATGACGCTGCCCTCGCCGCGCAGGAATGCCCGGACCTCGTCGCGCACGACCGCCTCCAGCACTGCCGCTTCGGTCGGGTCGGGAACGTATGCCGCGTGGGCCAGGGCGGGGAACAGCGCGCAGAGCAGGGCGCAGGTTTTGGTCATCGGGCGGGGTCCGTCAGGGATGCGAGGCGGGGAGCTTAACGCAGCTTGGTCAGGATCGCGGTCCGAAGCCCTTCACACCACCTCCAGGCAGACGTCTCCCGCTCCGTGGAATTGCGCCGTGAACCGGTCGCCTGCGCGCGCCGAGGCCAGGATGTTGCACGAGCCGGAGCTGATGGTGTCGCCCACGTGCAATGCAATGCCCGCCAGGCGCAGCCGGTTTGCCAGCCACACGACCGCGCGCAGCGGATGCCCCATGACATCATGCGAGGATCCTTGTCCGAGCGGTACGCCGTTGCGCAGCAAAGTCACGCCGATGCCCGCGTCCAGGCGGGCGCGCCACCGGGGCAGGACCGGACCGTGCAGGTAGCGCCCCGACGCAAACCCGTCTGCGTAGACGTGCCAGGCAGAGGGCAGCGCGCGTCGCGGGTAGCGGCATTCCGCCACTTCGATGCCCAGGTTCACGGCGGACACGGCGGCGGCGACTTCGTCCTCGGCGTAGGGAAGCGGCCGCGGCGGCAGCGCCTGTCCCAGCGTGAAGAAGAACTCGCATTCGATGACCGGGTCCAGCAGTTCGTCGCGGCGCAGGATGGCCGGGGCGGGCACATGGAATCGGCTGAACGTGGCGCCGCACACCGGACCTTTGGTGCGCAGCTTCTGCTGCAGCAGGGGATTGGTCGCCGCGATCTTCCAGCCCCGCCTTTCCCATCCGACCTCGCGCGCGACGTCCAGCATCAGGCGAAACGCCTGCTCCTCGCCGGCGATCGGATACAGATCCTCCACGTCCTGCACCTGGCGGCCCAGACGGCGGGCCTGCGCAAGCGTGTGCACCAGGGCGCGGCGCCGCTCGTGGTCGGGGGGCGCGTGCGGAAAAGCTGCAGCGTCAGTCAATCGCCGCACCCGTTTCCTGGATCAGCTTCTTCCACGTCGCCGTTTCCGCCGTCATCTTCCTGCCCAGGGCCGCTCCGGACGGGTCCTGGGGCAGCAGCAGCCCGCGCGACTGGAACTGCGTCCGCACCGCCTTGTCGGCCAGCACGTCCCGCGACAGCTGCTCCAGCCGCTGGCGGGCTTCCTCGGGAATGCCCTTGGGCGCGACCAGCGCGAAGAAGACATTCACATCCATGTCCTTCATGCCCTGCTCCTGCAGTGTCTTCACCTGGGGAAGCAGGTCGGAGCGGCTGGCCGACGTCACGCCCAGCACTTTGAGCTTCTGCGCTTCGATGTACGGGAAGGCGGTGTAGACGTCGGTGAACGTCATCGTCACCTGGTTGCCCAGCAGCGCCTGCAGCGCGGGAGCGGACCCCTTGTACGGAATATGGGTGAGCGGCACGCCGGCCGAGCGGGCGAACAGCAGGCCCGCCAGGTGGGTGGTGCCGCCGCTGCCGGCCGACGCGAATGTCGCGTTGTCCTTGCGGCTGTAGGCGATCAGCTCCTGGACGGACGATACCGGCAGGCTTTGGTTGATCAGCACCGCATTGGGCAGGCTGCCGAAGTCGGCAATGGGCTCGAAGTCTTTCAGCGGATCGAACTTCAGGTTGCGGTACAGGCCGGGATTGATCACCAGCACCGGCGAGGAGCCGAACAGCAGGGTGTAGCCGTCTTTCGCCGCCCGCGCCACATAGTCGCCCGCGATGTTGCCGCTTGCGCCCGCCCGGTTCTCGACGATCACCGACTGTCCGGCAAGCTCGCTCATCTTGTTCGCGACGGCGCGCGCCAGCAGGTCGGCGGGGCCGCCGGGCGGATACGGCACCACGAAGGTCACCGCGCGCGCCGGAAAGCGGGCCTCGGCATGGGCCGCGGGAACGGCAGCGGCCGTCGCGCAGCAGAGCAGGGCCATCAAGCGCTTTTTCATTTTTTGTCTCCTCACCATGTGTGGTGATGAATGATAGGCAGGCCCCGCGTGGTCAATGATTCGATCTTCGAATGCAGCCATACGCAGTTCGTATCGAACGGCGCCGCGCCAATCCTAGAATTTTCCGAAGCGCCGGCTTTGGCGGCTGATAACGAACTCGACACAGGAACTGTATGGATTTGCGCTTCGGGGCACTGACCGGCATCAAGGTCATCGACGCCTCCCGCGTGCTGGGAGGCCCGTATTGCGGCCAGATTCTTGGCGATCACGGGGCGGACGTCATCAAGGTGGAGGGACCGTCGGGCGACGACACGCGCAAGTGGGGGCCGCCAGACCTGGGGCCGAACGCGGCGTACTTTGCCGGCGCCAACCGGAACAAGCGCAGCGTGGTGCTCGATCTGACGATCGACGCCGAGCGGGACCGCTTCCTGCGGATGCTCGCGGACGCGGACGTCCTGATCGAAAACTTCAAACCGTCCACGCTCGGAAAATGGGGCTGGCAGCCGGACGAATTTGTCCGCCGCTTTCCGCGCCTGGTGCACTGCCGCGTGTCGGGATTCGGGCCGGACGGCCCCTATGGCGGCCTGCCGGCGTATGACACGGCGATCCAGGCCCAATGCGGACTGATGAGTGTGAACGGCAGCGCCGAATCGGGGCCGCTGCGCGTCGGGCTTCCGGTCGTGGACATGACGACGGGCCTGAACGCGGCCATCGGCGTCCTCTTGGCGCTGCGGGCGCGGGAAGTCACCGGATTCGGACAGTTCGTCGAGACCACGCTGTATGCAAACGCCATCTCCATGCTGCATCCGCACACGTCCAATTTCTTTGGCGCGGGCGTGTGCCCGGCGCCGACCGGCAACGCGCATCCGAACATCTATCCCTACGACAGCTTCGACACCGCCACCGCCAGCATTTACCTGGCGGTAGGCAACGACGCGCAATTCCGCACGCTGTGCCGGCATCTCGGGCTGCAGGCGCTGGCGGCGGACCCGCGCTATGCCACCAACCCGGCGCGCTCGGTGCACCGGGCGCTGCTGCGGCCGCTGCTGGCGCAGGCGCTTCAGGCCGCCGACGGGCGTGCGCTGGTGCGCGCGCTGGTCAACGACGGCGTGCCGGCCGCGCCCATCGGCAGCGTCCAGGACGTGCTGGAGGACCCGCACACGCGCCACATGGGGCTGCTGGTCGAGATGGAGCAGGGCTATCAGGGGATCGCATCGCCGATCCGCCTGTCGGACACGCCCGCAACGTACCGGCATGCGCCGCCGGTTTTTCCCGGAGCCTGACGCCATGACCGACTCGACGCAGGCGCTGCGCTATCCCTATGGCTCGGCCAAGCGGTATCACATGCACCATCCCCACGTGATCTGCGCGGACATTGACGTGGCCGTGGCGTTCTACCGGCGCTGGTTCGACGCGGAGGTCGCCTGGGACGGTGTATTCGCGGGCACCCGGAACGTATTCATGAAGATCGGGGTGGGGGCCATGCACCTCTACGAAAAGCAGATCGACCCGGCGCCGCGCAACGCGGTCCACCATCTGGGCATCCAGGTCGCGGGCCTGCGGGACCTGTACCAGCGCATGGTGCAGGCGGGCCTGCACATCCCCAAAGGCATACGGGAGTCCGACGGGGGAGGCTATTTCATGCTGGAAGCGCCGGACCGCGTATTGCTGGAGCTCTTCGAACCCGGGCCGGCGCGGCCGCCCGAGGTGCTGAAATACTACGGATACCCCGTGCCATGAACCTGGACGACGGCACCTTCTTCGGCGTGCGCGCGCCGCTCGTAGACCTGTTCGACCTGCGGGCGCACGCGCTGTCCGAAGACGCGGCGACCGCCATCCTGCCGTGGTCCGACCGCTTCCTGAATGCCGCGGGAACGATCAGCGGGCCGGCCATCGTGGCGTTGCTGGATTTCACGCTGGCGGCCGCGGTGCGGGCGCATGATCCGCTGCGCTGGCGCGTGGCCACCCTGGATCTGTCGACCAAGTTCCTCAAGCCCGGACGCTCGACGTTGATCGCCGAGTGCCGCTGCGAACACCGCGGCAGCCGCACCTGTTTCGCGAGCGGGGTGGTTTATGATTCCGAAGGAGACAAGATCGCCATTGCCAATGGCGTTTTCATGCTGACCCAAGCCTGATCCGCCATGCACAAAGAAGCGATTGAATTGCGCCACCTGCGGTACTTCGTGGCGCTGGCCGAAGAATTGAGCTTCAGCAGGGCGGCCGCGCGCTGCAACGTGTCGCAGCCGCCGTTCAGCGTGGCCATCCAGCAACTGGAATCGTTCCTCGGCCAAAAGCTCATCCTGCGCAACAGCCGCAATGTTGAATTGTCTGATGCAGGCCGGGCTTTCCATTTCCGCGCCCGCAACCTGATCACGCAGGCCTCCCAATCCTTCGACGAAATGCGCGCCTTCGATGGCGCGCTGCGCAGGCGGCTGAACGTCGGCTTCCATGCATCGATGATCTATCGAGGCCTGGGCGACCTGATGCAGGCATTCGGCCAGGCCCATCCCGACGTGCAGGTCTGTTTGCACGAAATGTCGACCATCCGCCAGCGCGACAGCATCCAGCGCGGCGACCTGGACATGGGGTTCGCGCATTCGCTGGTGCAGCACGACAGCCCGCGCATCGGCTGCGTCAACCTCTTTCGCGAGCAGTTCCTGGTCTGCATTCCTTCGTCATACCGGGTGCCGGACGGGCCGGTGCGCATCGAAAGCTTCCGGGACGAGAACTTCATCATCTTCAACCGGGAGTCGTCGCCGTTCTATTTCGACACGATTCTGTCGATCTGCGCGGAAGCCGGATTCGTGCCGCGCATCGAGCACCAGGTCAGCCAATGGCTGACCGCGGTGTCGTTCGTGTCCATCGGAATGGGCATCGCGGTCGTGCCCGAGTGCCTGGCGCGCACGGGCACGCATGGCGTCGCCTTCAGGCCGATTGCCACCGATATCGCGGCGCATGTGCAGTGCATGTATTCGCTGACGGCCGACGGGCCGCTGCTCGCGCCGATGCTGGAATTGGTCCGCCGGCACATCCGGCCGCACGGCGACAGTGCCCGCCACGGTATATTGCCCCCATGAAAAAGCTAGACATCCCAGCGCTGGAAATCTTCGTCGCGGCCGTCGAGGAAAAGAGCCTGTCCAAAGCGGCCGAACGCGAAAACCTGGTGACTTCCGCGGCAAGCAAGCGCGTGGCCGAGCTGGAGCGGCACCTGGGCCGCACGCTCCTGCACCGCCACGGGCGCGGCGTCGAGCCCACGCCGGCGGGCGCGTTGCTGTACCAGCGCGCCAAGGCCATCCTGCGCAGCGTGCAATTGACCGAGCAGGCCATCAACGGCTATTCCCTGAACGGCCAGGCGAAGATCCGCCTGGCGTCCAATCCGTCGACCATCCTGCAGTTCCTGCCAGGCGTGATGGGCCGGTTCCTGGCGGACCGCAGCGACGTCAGCGTGGATTTGCTGGAGGGTCACAGCTATGACATTCCGCGCATGGTCGCGGAGGCCTCGGTGGATATCGGCATCTATCACGCGGACCATCCCATGCCGGGCGTGGCCTCGTTTCCATTCCGGCGCGACCGGGTGGGCCTGGTGGTGCCGCTGGGCCACGCGCTGGCCGACCGGTCCGAGCTGTACCTCGAAGAGGCGCTGGACTACGACCTGCTGGGCTATTTCCCTCGCCATTCCCTGGACCAGTTCCTGGCCTATGCGGGGCAGACGCTGTCGCGGCCGCCCAACGTCAAGCTGCAGGTGTCCAACTTCGAGACCCGCTGCCGCATGATCCGCGAGGGCCTGGGCATCGGCGTGGTGCCCGAGGGCATCGCGCGCCATTACCTGGCGTCGATGGGTCTGGCGCTGCTGCGCCTGCGCGATGACTGGGCCGAGCGCCAGTTCTATGTGTGCGTGCGCGATAGCGCCCAGCTTGCACGGCCGGTGGATGAACTGCTGCAGGCGCTGCTGGCGCCGGAGCCGCAGGCGGATTGACCCGGGGCCCCGCGGCGCGCAGCGGCTACCTGGGCCGGCGGGCCTGCGCCGCCTGCGCCAGCACCGGGCGCAGGTAGCCCAGGAAGCGGTCCGGGTCTTCGCTCATGGGAAAGTGGCCCATGCCTTCCATGATCTGCCATTGCGATCCCTGGATGCGCCCGGCCAGGAATTCGGTGTCCTGCGGCGTGCAGGAATAGTCGTATTCTCCGGTCAGCAGCCAAAGCGGACAACGCCGGGTGTCGATGCCGGCCACGCGGTCGCGGATGTCGCCGTCGGCCGTGTAGAAATGCAGGTCGCCCTTGAACACGCCCGGCCCGCCCTGCATGTAGTGCCACAGGGTTTCCCAGCGATGCTTGTCGGGGCTGCCCGGGCCGACCAGGCCCGACACGATGCCGGCGCAGACTTCGCCGCCGTGCACGTCGGGCCGGTTCAGCCATTCCAGGTCGTAGTACGGATCCACATGGGCGCCGGACTGAAGGCCGATCGCGCCGCCGAAGCGGTCTGCGTGCTCCAGCGCCAGATGCAGCACGATGCGCCCGCCGATGGAGCAGCCCATGACCAGCGGCCGGTCCAGTTCCAGGGCATCGGCCACCGCGATGATCGCCTGCGCGTAGTCCTGCGACGTCAGCCGGTAGGTTTCCTCGTGCCAGCCTTCGGGCGGCGAGGACTTGCCGTGCCAGGGCAGGTCGAAGGCGATGACGCGGAACGATTCCAGGATGCCGGGGTCGTTCATCACCGCGCGATATTGGCGCGAGTCCGCGCCGGCGGTATGCAGGCATAGCAGCGGCGTGCCGCTGCCGGCTTCCTCGACGTACACGCGATGCGGGCGTCCGCCCAGCGTCAATTGCAGATAGCGGCCGACGATCGGCTCGAAGACAGCGGGTCGCGCATTCACAGGGTCGCTCCTTCGGCGCGCGGGCAGGCCAGCACGTCC
The DNA here is from genome assembly GCF_039673305.1 of Achromobacter spanius. GTDB lineage: Bacteria > Pseudomonadota > Gammaproteobacteria > Burkholderiales > Burkholderiaceae_B > Achromobacter > Achromobacter spanius_F. Next base: position 198,408 of record NZ_JBDJLJ010000005.1, on the reverse strand, counting down.
TTGAAATACAAGAGATTGGACATCAGCGGATAGAGGTCGCCCTCGGCGCGCAGGCGGCGGAACTTCACCAGCGCCATCAGGTCATGAAAGCCGGGCGGCGGCGTGGGGCGCCAGAACTGCGCCCAGTCGGCGGCGGCCGCGCGCAGGGCGAACTGCCAGCGCGGCATGACGAAGGGGCCGCGGCGCACGTCCTGTATGCGGCCCGAGGCCACCGTGATCAGGTAGGCGGCGTCGCCGCACTCCAGCAGGAACACGGTGTTCAGGTGCCGGCCCCGCCACACCAGGCGTTCCCGCCGGTTCACGGCGTCCGCCAGGCGGTGAAGAATGAAATCGTCGTCTTGCATGGTGCTGTCCTTTACAAGGGCGGTACGTCCAGGCGGTAGATGCCGTCGCCATCGCCGGCGCGCGGATAGCGCTCGGCCACGGCGGGATCGTGGCCGGGCACGATGTGCGCCTCGGAATCCGCCAGGGTCCGGATGCGCGCATAGCCCTGCAGCATATCGCCCAGGTGGAAGATGGCGGGAAAAGGATTGCTGTCGGTGTAGTTGCGGTAGTAATGCAGGGCGTCGGACGCCAGCACCACCCACCCGCGCGCGGTGTGCACGCGCACCACCTGCAGGCCGGGCGTGTGGCCGCCGACGCGGTAGAGCTCCAGCCCCGGCGCCAGCGCCGCGTCGCCGTCATGGAAGCGCACGCGCCCGGCGTACACCTGGCGCACCACCGACTGCACGTCGTCCACCGAGAAAAAATGCCGCATCGATTCGAAGCACATGTAGCGGCCGGTGGCGTAGTGCATTTCGGCCTCCTGCAGGTGGACGCGGGCGTTGGGGTAGGCCTCGACATTGCCGGCATGGTCGTAGTGCAGGTGGGTCAGGACCACGTCGCCGATGTCCCCGGGCGCCAGCCCCAGCCGCGCCAGCGCCGCGTCGGGCGCCAGCGTGAACGCCCGGTCGCGGGCGCGTGCCGAGCAGGCGCTGAACCCGGTGTCCACCAGCACATTGCCCGCCGGACCCCGCAGCAGCCAGCAATAGAAGTCCAGGGGCATCGGCCCGTCGTGGATATCCGCGCGCGACAGGAAATTGTCGGCCGCGCGCCGCGTCACGCTGGCGTAGCGGATCGCGTAGGCCTCGTAGGCGGGCAGGACGCCCGCCGCCTGCGGCGCGGGCGTCATTGCCTGACCAGCTTGCACTGGCTTTCGGACAGGGGCATGAACGCCTGGTCGCCCGGCACGGTCTTGACGATCTTGTAGTAGTCCCAGGCAGCCTTGGATTCCTGGGGCGATTTCACCTCCACCACATAGGTGTCGTGGATGAGCTTGCCGTCTTCCCGCAGGCGGGCGTTGCGCGCGAAGGCGTCATGGATCGGCATGCCGCGCAGCGTCTTCATGACGGTGTCCACGTTGTCGGAGCCCGATTTCTCCACCGCCCGCAGGTAGTTCAGCACGGCGGAGTACTGGCCGGCCTGCAGCGCCGTCGGCATCTTGCCGGACGCCTTGAAGAAGCGCTGGGCGAAGGCCCGGGTTTCGTCGTCCATGTCCCAGTAGAAGGTTTCCGCGAAGGTCATGCCCTGGCCGGCGTCCAGGCCGACGCCGTGCACGTCGGTGATGCTCATCAGCATCGCCACCAGCTTCTGCCTGGCCGCCAGGCCGAATTCGCGCGCCTGCTTGATCTCGTTCTGCAGGTCGGCGCCCGCGCTGGCGAACGCCACCGCGTCGGCCTTGCTGGACTGCGCCGACAGCAGGAAGGAGGCGAAGTCGTTGCCCGGAAACGGATAGCGCGAGGAACCCGCCACCGAGCCGCCGCCGTCCTTCACGAAACGCATGCCGTCGTTTTCCAGCGAGTGCCCGAAGGCGTAGTCGGCGGTGACGAAGTACCACTTCTTCGCGCCAGCCTCGACCAGGGGCAGGGTGCCCACCTTGGCGAGCGCGTAGGTGTCATAGACCCATTGGACGTTGTTGGGCGAGCAGTCCTCGCCCGTGATCCGGGTGGCGCCCGCGCCGGTCACCATGGTCATGCGGCCTTTTTCGCGGGCGATGTTCATGACGGCCAGGGCGACGGCGCTGTTGCCCAGTTCCGTCACGACGTCCACTTTCTCGCGGTCCATCCATTCGCGGGCGCGGCTGGCGGCCACGTCGGTCTTGTTCAGGTGGTCGGCCGACAGCATCTCCACCGGCTTGCCCAGCACCTTTCCGCCGAATTCCTCGATCGCGAGCTTGGTCGCCAGGACCGACCCCGGCCCAACGTTGCCGGAATACGCGCCCGACATGTCGGTCAGCACGCCGATGCGCACGACGCCGTCGGATATGCCGTCCGACGCCTGCGCCGCGCCGGCCATGGCGGCCATCGCGATGGCGGCCGTGATCTTCTTATGCATGGTCTTCTCCTTTGGATGGTCCGGCGGCGCGGTCGATCGCCGCGCCGCTCGCGTAACGCCGGCGGCCGCGAGGGGCCGCCGGGTGGCTACATTTGGCTCACATACTTGACCTGCATGAATTCCTGCAGGCCTTCCACGCCGCCTTCCTTGCCCAGGCCGCTGTCCTTGACGCCGCCAAAGGGCGTCTCGGGCAGCGAGGCTTGGCAGTGGTTGATGCAGACGACGCCGCTTTCGATGCGTTCGGAGGCGATCCGCGCGGTGGCGGCGTCGCGCGTGAATACGTAAGAGGCCAGCCCGAAGGGCAGGCGGTTGGCCTGTTCAAGGGCCTCGTCCGTGTCGCGGAAGGGCTGCACCAGCGCCAACGGACCGAAGGGCTCGGTGTTGGCGGCCAGGCATTCCGGCCCCGCGTCGCGCAGCACCGTCGGCGCCCAGAACCAGCCGGGCAGGTCCAGGCGCTGGCCGCCCGCGGCAAGCCGCGCGCCATGCCGCAGCGCATCGGCCACCATCGTTTCCATGGCGGCCAGCCGCCGGGGGTTGGCCAGCGGGCCCATCTGCACGTTGGCGTCCAGTCCGTTGCCCACGCGCCAGCCACGGGCGCGGTCGGCCAGGCGCTGCACGAAGGGCTCGTACACGCTTTCGTGCACGTACATGCGGGTGGGCGATGTGCAGATCTGCCCGGAATTGCGCAGCTTGGCGGCCAGGACGGCGTCCGCCGCGCTGGCCGGATCGGCGTCGCCGAACACCAGCACGGGCGCGTGGCCGCCCAGTTCCAGCGTGGCGCGCTTCAGGCCGCTGGCAGCCATCACCGCCAGTTCGCGGCCGATGGACGTGGAGCCGGTGAAGGTCACCATGCGGATGACGGGAGACGCGATCAGGCGCCGGGAAATCTCCCCGGGGTCGCCGAACACCATGTTCAGCACGCCGGCCGGCAGGCCGGCATCCGTCAGCGCACGGCCGATCTCCAGGGCGATGGCGGGCGTTTCCTCGGAGGGCTTGATGACGATGGAGCAGCCCGCGGCCAGGGCGCCGGCGATCTTGCGCGACGGCGTGATCGCCGGGGCGTTCCAGCCCGAGAAGGCCGCGACCGGGCCGACGGGCTCGGGGATGGCCATCTGGCGGATGCCGCCGACCCGGCCGGGGATCAGGCGGCCGTAGGTGCGCCGCGCTTCCTCGGCGCTCCACTCGAACATTTCGGCGGCGGTGGCGACTTCCTTTTCGGATTCGGCCAGGGGCTTGCCCAGTTCGCGCGTGATCAGCCAGGCGAGCCGCGCCGTGCGCTCGCGCATGCGCGTGGCCGCGCGGCGCAGGATCGCCGCCCGTTCCAGCGGCGCGGTGTCGCGCCAGCCTGGAAAGGCGCGGAGCGCGGCCTCGAGGGCTTCGTCGATGTCGTCGGTCGACGCCACGGGCAGGCGGCCCAGCACCTCCTGCGTGGCGGGGTCGACGACTTCCAGGCCGGGCCTTTGGCCGGCGGGGACGGCGCGGCCGCCGATGAGCAGGGTCAGTTCGGGATATTCCATCTAGTCCGCCTTTGCGATGTGGCTGGCCTGCATGACCTGCGCCCAGCGCTCGGTCTGCGTGCCGATGTGTTTGGCAAAGTCCTCGGGACTGCCGGTCATGGGGTATTGGCCCAGCTTGAGCAGCGCGTCGCGCGCGTCAGGGGTGCTCATCACCTTGTTGATCGCGGCGTTCAGGCGCTGCGTCACCGCGGGCGGCACGCCGGCGGGCGCCAGCACGCCGTTCCAGGGCTCGGCCGTGAAGCCGGGGATGTCCGCCGCCTGCGCCACCGTCGGCACGCCCGGCGCCACGGAGGAGGGCTGCGCCGCGGCGATGCCCAGGGCGCGCATCTTGCCGGCCTGCACCTGCGGCATGGCGGCGATCGCGCTCAGGAACGCCATGTCCACGCGCCCGGCCACCAGGTCGGCGATGGCCGCCGAATCCCCCTTGTAGGGGACATGGGTGATGTCCGCCTTGGTGGCGCTCTTGAACCATTCGCCGGCCAGGTGATTCACCGCGCCGCTGCCCGCGGACGCGAACGTCAGCGCACCGGGCTTCTTGCGCGCCCCGGCGATCAGTTCCTGGACGCTGTGGTACGGCGAGCTCGCCGGCACGACCAGCAGATAGGGATAGCTGGCCACCAGGGCGACGGGCTGGAAGTCCTTCAGCACCTGGTAGTCCACTTTCTGTTTGTAGACCGGCTCGATGGAGAGCGTGCCGCTGCTGCCCAGCATCAGGGTGTAGCCGTCGGCGGGGGCGCGCTTGACCGCCTGCACGGCCACGACGCCGTTTGCGCCGGCGCGGTTCTCGACGACGATGGTCTGGCCAAGCTCGGTCTCAAGCTGGCGCGCCAGGTAGCGGCCGACGGCGTCGGTCGGGCCGCCGGCGGTGAAGCCGATCACGAGCGTGATCGGTTTTGTCGGGTAATCCGCCGCGGCGGCATTGAAGCCGATCGTGACGGCAAGCAGGGGCAAAGCCCACCTGCGCAGCATGGGTGTCATGGTTGTCTCGGACAGGAAAGGGGCGGCGCATGAAGCGCCGGGGGGCGCTTACGCGTAGCCGCGCTCGATCAGCTTGACCATCACCGGGTAGTACTCCTTGACGTAGCCGGCGGCACGGGTGCGCTCCAGCAGGTCGTGGGTCAGCTTGGCCGCGCGGGCGTCCACGTCGCCCTGGCTGGCCAGTTCCAGCGCAAGCAGGATGTCCTTGATGGCGTACTCGGTCGGGAAAGTCTTCTCGGGGAAGGCCTGCGCAGCCAGCGCCTTCTGGCCCGGGTTGCGCAGCACGAAGCTGTCGGCCGAACCCTTGCTCAGCGCGTCCAGCAAGAGCGCGCCGTCGACGCCGGCGCTGCGGCCAATGGTGATGGCCTCGGCCAGCGCATGGACGGTCATGAACACCACCATGTTGTTCATGATCTTCACCACCTGCCCGTTGCCGGTGCCGCCGCACAGCAGCACGTCGGTGCCCATGCAGGACAGGTAGGGCAGGACCGTGTCGTAGTCCTTCCGGGTGGCGCCCACGGTGATCATCAGGGTGCCCAGGCGCGCGGCCTCGCGCATGCGGGCCACGGGGGCGTCGATCAGCAGGATGCCGTGCCCGCGCAGCGTCTCGGCCAGCTGGCGGGTGCGCGTGACGTCGCTGGTGCTCATGTCCACGACGATGCGCACGCGGCCGGCGGCCTCGACCAGGCCGCCCGGCCCGGTGCACACCTGTTCCACCTGCACGATGCTGGGCAGGGACAGGAACACGATCTCGGCGCTTTGCGCCACCTCGATGATGGATGCGCAGGCATGGGCGCCCAATGCGCCGATGCGGGCCACGGGTTCGGGGCTGATGTCCGTCACGTAAACCGGGTGCCCGGACTTGCGCACGAGGTTGGCGCACATGGGTTCACCCATGACGCCCAGGCCGATGAAACCCAGCGGGGTCTTGGTCTCGCTCATTACTTCCTCCTTGGGATTGCGTCTGTTTTTTTGGTCTTGCCATGCAGCTTACGGACTGCGCCCGAGCGCCGGTATGAAAAATTGGCAAAGCAAGTTTCTCCAATTCCGTCCCCTGCGTATCAAGAACGCTCGTTTTCCTTTTTATCAATCCTCGGACGGCGGGGCCGCCTAGAGTGATCGGCAGAACATCGCGGCCCGTTTGTTGCGCCGCAATAACTCCGGAGAGACAAATGCTGCTGGACTCCATCGCCGCCTACGGCGCCAAAGACGCGGTGGGCGCGCTGCCCGACGAGGTCATCCATTACGCCAAGCGCGCCTTCCTGGACTGGCTGTCGGCGCTGTATCCCGGCACCCGCGCCGCGCCATGCCAGCAACTGTTGGGCGCGCACGGCGCCGAACTCGGTTCGGGCGCGTCCAGCCTGCCGGGCTGCGCGACCACCGCCTTTGCCGCCACGGCGGCCTGGATCAACGGCAGCGTGTCGCATGCGGTGGAATTCGACGACATCTTCCGCGACGCGATCTACCACCCGGGCTGCCCGACCATCGCCGCGGCGCTGGCGCTGGCCGAGGAGCACGATGCCGGCGGGCTTGCGCTGCTGCAGGCGATCGTGGTGGGCTACGAGATCTCCACGCGCATCGGCGCGGCGGTGCAGCCCGCCCATTACCGGTATTTCCATACGACGGGCACCGTGGGCTGTTTTGGCAGCGCCGCCGCCGCGGCAGCCTTGTGTGCGCCGGGCGACGCGCAGGTCATGCTGCACGCGCTGGCCACCGCCGGCACCCTGGCCAGCGGCCTGCAGCAGGCCTTCCGGTCGGATGCCATGAGCAAGGCGCTGCATGCGGGCCACGCCGCCGAGGTCGGCGTGCGGGCTGGGCAGGGCGCCGCGCACGGCATCACGGGGGTGCCGGACATCCTGGAAGGCGAGGTCGGCTTCGGTGCGGCCCTGGCGCGGGACCCCGACTGGTCCGTCGCCACGGCCGGGCTGGGCGAGCGTTACAACATCCTGTCCATCACGCAGAAAAACCACGGCTGCTGCGGCCACACCTTCGCCGCGATCGACGCCGCGCTGGCGTTGCGCGAACGCGGGCTGCGGCCGCAGGACGTGGCCTCGCTGCGCGTGGACGCCTACCAGACGGCGCTGGACGTCACGGGCAATTTCCAGCCGGCAACCGCCTTCGAGGCCAAGTTCAGCCTGCCGTACGTGGTGGCGCATGCGCTGGTCCACGGGTCGGTAAGGCTGGACGCCTTTGGCGACGAGCGCCTGCGCGACCCGCAGGTGCGCGCCCTGATGCAGCGGCTGGATCTGCGGGCAGACCCGGCATTGACCGCCGGATTTCCGAAGATGCGCGCCGCCCGGCTGACTGCCACGACGCACGGCGGCAAGGTGCTGGAACACCATGCTCCTTACCGCAAGGGCGATCCCGAATCGCCGCTGTCGGACGCGGACCTGAACGACAAGTTCGCCGAACTCGCCGGCCCCGTGCTGGGCCGCGCCCGCGCGCACGCGCTGCGCGACGCGGTCTGGCGCCTTGACGCCATGCCGGTGCGCGCGCTGCGCCTGGCGGCCGACATGCCCCAGCCTTGAATTCCCACTCCCTCCGGCCTTTATGACGACTGCCACCTCCATGTCTTCCACTTCCTTCGCCGACGCGCTGCTGTCCCCGCGCGCCATCGCCCTGGTGGGCGCTTCGGGCGACGCGCGCAAGAACACCGCGCGCCCGCTGCGGTTCATGCGCAAACACGGCTACACCGGCGCCATCTATCCCATCAATGCCGCGCGCGCGGACATCCTGGGCGAGCGCGCCTATCCGTCGCTGGCCGGGCTGCCCGGGCCGGTCGACCACGTCTTCATCATGATCCCGGGCGACGGCGTCGCCGCCTTGCTGCCGGACTGCGCCCGGGCCGGCGCACGCATCGTGACGGTCTATTCCGACGGCTTTGGCGAGACCGGGCCGGACGGGTTGGCCCGGCAGGCGGACCTGGTGCGCCAGGCCCGCGAACTGGGCCTGCGCCTGCTGGGCCCCAACAGCATCGGCCTGGCCGACCTGCATGCCGGCTGCATCCTGTCCGTCAATGCCGCCTTCGAGGCCGACACGCTGCTGCCCGGCAACATCGCGCTGGTGTCCCAGAGCGGATCGATGATGGGATCGCTGCTGTCACGCGCCGCCGCGCGCGGCTTCGGATTCTCGAAGTCGGTGTCCGTGGGCAATGAAAGCGACATCACGGTCGGCGACGTGGTGGGCGCGCTGGTGGACGACCCGCAGAGCGAAGTCATCCTGCTGTTCCTGGAAACCCTGCGCGATGCGCCCGAGCTGGCCCGCGCGCTGGCGCGCGCGCGTGACGCGGGCAAGCCGGTGATCGCCTACAAGCTGGGCCGTTCCGAGCAGGGCGACGCGCTGGCGCAATCGCACACCGGCGCCATGGCCGGCAACGACGCGGCCGTCGATGCCTTCCTGAAGGCGCACGGCGTGATGCGGGTCCAGCACCTGGAGACCCTGTTCGAGATGGCGCCCCTGGCCGCGCGCTACGCCCGTCGCCCGCGCGCGCATGCGCCGGACGATGCCGTGGCGCGGGTGGCGGTCATCACCACCACGGGTGGAGGCGCGGCGACGGTCGTCGACAACCTGGGCCTGCGCGGCCTGGCGGCCGTGGCGCCGCCGCCCGATTTCGTGCGCATGATCGCGGAGCAGGGCCTGAAGATCCGCGAGACGCCCGTCATCGACCTGACGCTGGCGGCCACCAGCGCGCAATACAAAATGCTGCTGGAAGCGCTCCTGCGCGCCGACTGGTGCGACGCCGTGCTGAGCGTCGTCGGATCCTCGGCGCAGTTCCATCCGGGCCTGGCCGTGCAGCCTCTGCTGGAGGCCGACAAGCCTGCCGGCAAGCCTCTGGCGGTATTCCTGGCGCCGGAAGCGCCCGAGTCGCTGGCCTTGCTGCGGCAGGGCGGCATCGCGGCCTTTCGCACGCCGGAAGCCTGCGCCGACGCGCTGTCGGTGTTCTTCATGCCCGCCGGCGCGCCGCCCGTCCAGGGCGCGGGCGTGGCCTGGCCGGACGGCCTGCCGCGCCGGGGCATGCTCAGCGAATTTGAAGCCGGCGCGCTGTTCCGCAGCCTGGGGGTGCCCGTCGCGCAGGGGGAGCTGCTGGCGCCCGGTGCGCTGGCCCATGCCGTTCCGTACCCGGTCGTCGCCAAGGTCTGCTCGCGCGACCTGGCCCACAAGACCGAGCTGGGCGCCGTGCGCGTCGGCATCGCCGACGATGCGGCCCTGGCTCGGGCCGTGGACGAGATGCGCGCGGCGGTCCTGCGGCATGCGCCGCACGCCGCGGTGGACGGCATCCTGGTCCAGCCCATGGAGAGCCGCCTGATCGAACTGATCCTGGGCTACCGGCACGACCCGCTGGTCGGACCGACGGTGCTGCTGGGCGCCGGCGGCATCGCCGCCGAACTGGCGCCCGACTATGCCCTGTGCCTGGCCCCGGTCAGCGTGGAGGAGGCTCGGGGCATGATCCTCGACGTGCGCCAGACCCGGCTGGTGCGCGGCTTCCGCGGCCTGCCCGAAGGCGATTGCGAAGCGCTGGCCCACGCCATTGCCGCGTTCTCGCGGCTGGCGCTGATCGCCGGTGCGCGTGTCGAGGAAGCCGAAATCAACCCCTTGTTCGTCCGCGCCGATGGCGTGGTCGCCGTGGACGGCCTGGTCCGCCTGGCCTGACAGGCCGTCCGCATTCCCATTCTTGCCACAGGAAACATAAGATGGACTTCAAACTGACTCCGGAACAACAGGACTTCCAGACGGCCGTGCGCCGCTTTGCCGACCGCGAACTGCGCGACGGCGCGGTGGAGCGCGCGCATTCCGACGACTATCCCTGGGACATCGCCCGCAAGATGGCCGGCCAGGGACTGCTGGGCATCACCGTCGCGCAGGAAGACGGAGGCGTCGGCGGCTCGCTGATGGACGCCGTCATCGCCATCGAGACCGTGGCGTCCGTGTGTCCGCGCAGCGCCGACGTGGTGCAGGCCGGCAACTTCGGCGCCATCCGCGTGCTGGCCGAGTACGGCAGTCCGCTGCAAAAGCAGAAGTACCTGACCGGCCTGCTGGCCGGCGAAGGGCTGATCTCGGTGGGCATGACCGAGCCGGACGCCGGCTCGGCCGTGACCGAACTGAAGACCAGCGCGACGCGCGCCGACGGCGGCTGGCGCATCAACGGCACCAAGATCTTCACCACCCATGGCCCGCACGCCAGCGTGATCCTGGCCTACGTGCGCTTCGGGCCGGGCACGGGCGGCATCGGCTCGGTGCTGATCGGCACGCGGGACGAAGGCGTGAAGCTGGGCAAGCGTTCGGCCTTCATGTCGGGCGAGGAATGGGTCGAGATCTTCTTCGACAACGTGTTCGTGCCGGACGACATGGTCGTGTTGGGCGAGGGCGGCTTCAAGAAGCAGATCGCGGGCTTCAACGTCGAGCGCATCGGCAATACCGCGCGCTCGCTGGCGCTGGGCCGCTATGCGTTCGAGGAAGCGCGCAACTGGGCCCTGCAGCGCAAACAGTTCGGGCGCCTGCTGTGCGAATTCCAGGGCCTGCAGTGGAAGTTCGCGGACATGCGCATCAAGCTGGACGCCGCGCAACTGCTGCTGTACCGGGCTGCGACCGGCGCGGACACCGGTTTCCCGTCCGCCACGGAAACCGCGATCGCCAAGGCCTATTGCAACCAGGTGGGCTTCGACGTCGCCAACGACGCCCTGCAGGTGCTGGGCGGTCTGGGCTACAGCCGCGAGTCCCTGGTTGAATACTGCGTGCGCCGCTGCCGGGGCTGGATGATCGCCGGCGGATCGATCGAGATCCTGAAGAACCGCATCGCGGAAGGGGTCTTCGAGCGCAGCTTCCCGCAGCGCCCGCCGCGCTGAACGGGCAGGCCCGGCGCAGCCGAGCCGTCAGCGCCTACTGCGCGCGCGGGGGCGCATAGGTCCCCATCAGTTCGACGATCCAGTCGATGAAGGCGCGCAGCTTGGCGCTGACGTGGCGGTTGGGCGGAAACGCCACGTACATGGGCATCGGGTCGAGCTGCCAGTCCTCGAAGACGGGCGTGAGCTCGCCGCGCGCGGCGTGGTCGCGGGCCATGTAGTCGGGCAGCCATATCACGCCCATGCCCGCCAGGCCGGCGGCCAGGTAGGCGTTGCCGTCGTCCACCGCCAGGATGTAGCGGCCATGCACGTTGACGCTGTCGTCGCCGCGGCGCATGGCGTAGGGCAGGGCCCTGCCGGTGCGCGCCCACAGGAAGCCGACGATGCGGTGGTGCGAATCTTCAAGGTCGCGCGGGTGCGCGGGCGTTCCCGCGCGTTTCAGGTAGGCGGGCGCGGCGTAGACGCCCAGCCGCAGGTCGCCGACGCGGCGCGCCATCAGGGACTGGTCCGCCAGCTCGCCGCCGCGCACCACGCAGTCGACGTTCTCGCCGATCAGGTCGACGATGCGGTCGCTGACGCCCATGTCCAGCTGGATGTCGGGATAGCGGGCGTGGAAGGCCGGCAAGGCCGGCACCAGCACCATGCGCGCCAGCGGGCTGGGCACGTCCACGCGCAGGCGGCCGCGCGGCGCCTCGGACGCGCTGGACAGGCTGGTCTCGGCATCGTCCATGTCGGCCAGCAGCCGTATCACGCGGTCGTAATAGGCGGCGCCGTCGGCGGTGACGTTGACCTTGCGCGTCGTGCGGTTCAGCAGCCGGACGCGCAGCCGCGCCTCGAGCTGCTGCACTAGCTGCGTCACGGTGGTCTTGCTCATGCGCAGGGTCTCGGCCGCCTTGGTGAAACTGCCGGTCTCCACCACGCGCGCGAAGGCGGTCATTGCATCGAAACGGTCCATGGCGGCTCCAGTGCGTTCGGTGATTGTTTGGATTCTACAAATAGTGCTGGGTGAAGTCGGCCGTTTATCCGGCGGGCGGGGGCCTTTAGAGTTTCCTCATGGTCAATACGGGCTGGTTTCGGCCCACACTTGGAGATTCCTGATGACGACCCGCGATGTTGTGTTTCCCCCGACCCGCCACGCGCTCTACGAGCGCAACCGCTATTCCCCGGCGGTCCGTTCCAATGGCTTCCTGTTCCTATCCGGCCAGGTCGGCAGCCTGGAGGACGGATCGCCCGAACCCGATCTGCGCAAGCAGGTCCGGCTGGCGTTCCAGAACCTGAACGCCATCCTGGAGGCGGCGGGCATCACCTTCGACGATGTGGTCGACGTGACCGTCTTCATGGTCGATCCGCAGTCGCAGTTCGAAACCATGTGGGAAGTGGTGCCGGAATTCTGGGGCGCCGCGCCGCATCCGACGATCACGGCCGTGGGCGTGACGTGGCTTTACGGTTTCCAGTTCGAGATCAAGGTGATCGCCAAACTGCCGGAGGGCGCCGCGGCGTGACCCGGCGAAAAACACGCTGGCGGCCCGCCGATCGCGTCACGGCCTGCGGAACACGACGACCTTGCTCGTCAGCTTCTGCAGGGCCTCGTCGCGCTGGTTCGACGTGACGGATTCCACCACGACGATGGCGCGGTCGGGTTTGGAGCGCGACGGCGTGATGCTCAGCACGGTGCTCGTCACCTTGACCACGTCGTCGGGGCGGGTGGGCTGGGGCCAGGCGACTTCGGCCCCCGCGCCGATCACGCCCTGGGCGACGGGAAAGCTTTCGACCAGCAGCTTCATGGTCAGGGCCGCCGTGTGCCAGCCGCTGGCCGCAAGGCCCTGGAACAGCGTGTCGCGCGCGGCCTGCGCGTCCAGGTGGAAAGGCTGCGGATCGAACTGGGACGCGAAGGCGATGATCTGCGCGGCATCCAGGGCATGCGTCTTGCTGACGAAGACGTCTCCGACGGCCAGGTCTTCCAGGTAGATCAGCGGCGGGTTCAGGTTTTCTTGCATGCCGGGGCTCCAGGCGTGTGTCTGCGTGGACGAATTATGTGCGCACGCCCTGCGGCGCGCAACGCGGCGCGCGGCGCCCGGTTTGCGCGCCGCGCGGGCGGGGACGATGACCGTCGGGGATTTCAGGTCCATAATCGGCATGTCGAGTTTATGGATGGCGAGCCATGGCAGAAACCACACCAGCGGCACAAGAGGTCCGGCCGCTCGAGATCGGCGACATCACGGTCATCGACAACACCAAGCTGAAGAAGGCCGTGACGGCCGCGGCGCTTGGCAATGCGATGGAATGGTTCGACTTCGGCGTCTACGGCTTCGTGGCCTTCGCGCTGGGCAAGGTGTTTTTTCCGGATGCTTCTCCCGCGGTGCAGACCATCGCGGCGCTGGGCACGTTCTCGGTGCCATTCCTGGTGCGGCCGCTGGGCGGCATCTTCTTCGGCGTCATGGGCGACCGCTTCGGGCGGCAGAAAGTGCTGTCGCTCACCATCATCATCATGGCGATCAGCACCTTCTGCATCGGGCTGATTCCGTCGTACGAGACCATCGGGCTGTGGGCGCCCATCCTGCTGCTGCTGTGCAAGCTGGCGCAAGGCTTCTCGGTGGGCGGCGAATACACCGGCGCGGCCGTCTTCGTGGCCGAGTACGCGCCCGACAGGCAGCGCGGCTTCCTGGGCAGCTGGCTGGACTTCGGCTCCATCGCCGGCTTCGTGGTGGGCGCCGGCATGGTCGTGCTGCTGCAGACCATGCTGGGCGACCAGACCTTCCTGGACTGGGGCTGGCGCATTCCGTTCTTCGTGGCCGGGCCGCTGGGCCTGCTGGGCCTGTACCTGCGCCATGCGGCCGAGGAAACGCCGGCCTTCACCCAGCAGCTCGAACGCATGGAAAAGGAAGACCGCGACGCCGTGCAGGAAAAGCCCACGGTGTCGTTCCGCGAGATCTTCGCCAAGTACCGGCGCGCGCTGCTGGTCAGCATCGGCGTGGTGCTGGTGACCAACATCACCTACTACATGCTGCTGACCTACATGCCCACGTACCTGTCGGGCAGCCTGGGCTACACCGAGGGCCACGGCGTGCTCATCATCGTGGTGGTCATGGTGGGCATGCTGTTCGTGCAGCCTGTGGTCGGCTTCATCAGCGACAAGATCGGCCGCAAGCCCTTTCTGCTGGCGGGCAGCCTGGGCCTGCTGGTGTCGGCGATCCCGGCGTTCTGGCTCATCGGCAGCGACAACACCGGCCTGATCTTCCTGGGCCTGCTGCTCATCGCCGTGTTCCTGAACTGCCTGATCGGCATCATGGCGGCGACGCTGCCGGCGCTGTTTCCCACGCGCATCCGCTACAGCGCGCTGGCCAGCTCGTTCAACGTGGCCATCATCTTCGCCGGGCTCACGCCCACGGTGGCCGCGTGGCTGGTGGAAGAAACCGAGAACCTGATGATGCCGGCCTACTACCTGATGGCGGCGTCGGTGATCGGGCTGATCACATCGTTCTTCCTGCCCGAGACGGCCAACCGGCCGCTGCGCGGCGAAACGCCCACCGCGTCCAGCCGCCGCGAGGCCAAGGTGCTGCTGCAGCAGGCCTACGAGCACATCGAGCAGAGCGTGCAGGATGTCGACGCCGAGATCGCGGCGCTGGAAGAGAAGCTCGAGGCCCTGAGAGTGCGCCGCCAACGCCTGGCGGACCGGCATCCCGACATCGAATGAGCGCGGGTGTCGCGCTACGCCAGCAAGGCCAGGGCTTGCGCCAGCGAGAGCACCGTGGTGCGCGACGCGAATGCCGTGGAAAACAGGTGTTCGTGCACGACCTCGTCGGGATCGAAACAGCAATCCTTGATCGTGTACAGGCGGTAGTCCGCGTCGCTGGCGTAGGCGACCGACGACAGGACCACGCCGGTGGAGGCAATGCCCACCATGATCAGGGTGTCGATGCCGCGGGCCGACAGCCGCACGTCGAGATCCGTGCCGTAAAACACGCTGGCGCGGTGCGCGATGATGAGCGGTTCGCTGTCGCGCCGCCCGAGTTCGGGCGCGATCTCGTCCGCGGTGAACAGGCCAAGATCCCGGATGCCCAGGCCGTTCTTGTTCAAGGGACTGACTTCGGGATAGCCCGGGCTGAACCGGATCTGGGCGAAGCAGACCAGGACGCCCGCGCGGCGCGCGGCATCGCAGAGTTGGCGGGTGTTGGACAGCAGGGCGGGCGCGGCGGTGGAGAACAGGCGTGTGATGTCGGTCTGGTAATGCATCACCAGCAGGGCGGTTTTTTTCGGGTCGATCGCAGTGCTTGGCGGCATGGAGTCTCCTGGGGAGGCGGCAGGCGTTCCGGGTGGGGGCGACGTCAACTGTAACGATAAAGACCGCAAGGATTGTCACTGTACCGCAGGCGGACGGGCTCGTAATATCAGCCAACCGACAGCGGCGCGCCGACTGCAAGCGGCAGCGCCCGCGCCTAGCGCTTAGGCAAGCGCCTGAACACAAGGACCTGATCATGACCGTGGCATTCAAGCAAGTGGACGTCTTCACCAGCGAACCGTACCGGGGCAACCCCGTCGCCGTGGTGCTGGACGCGCAGGGCCTCTCGGACGAGCAGATGCGGCGCATCGCCAACTGGACGAACCTGTCCGAAACCACGTTCGTGTTGCCGGCGACGCAGCCGGGCGCCGACTACCGCGTGCGCATCTTCACGCCGCAGGCCGAGCTGCCTTTCGCCGGCCATCCCACGCTGGGCACGGCGCACGCGCTGCTCGAGGCCGGCCGCGTCGCGGCGCGCAACGGCAGGGTGGTGCAGGAATGCGCCGCAGGGCTGATCGAATTGACGGTGGCGGCCTCGGACGGCGCCAGCCCGCTGATCGCGTTCACGCTGCCCAAGGCAAGCCTGGCGCCGCTCGACCCCGCGCAGGTGGACGAACTGGAGGCCATCCTGGGCGCCGCGGTGCTGCGAGACCCGGTTCCCAAGCGGGTCAATGTGGGCCCCGTATGGACGATTGCGCAAATGGCCAGCGCGCAGGCGGTGCTGACCCTCAAGCCCGACTTCGCCCGCATGGCCGAGTTCGACCGCGGCAACCAGGCCGCGGGCATCGTGGTGTATGGCGCATACGGCGAGGGCGCGGAATCCGCCATCGAGGTGCGCGCCTTCGCGCCCAGCCTGGGCGCCAACGAAGACCCGGTCTGCGGCAGCGGCAATGGCTCGGTCGCGGCGTTCATTCGCGACGCCGGGCAGATCGCGCAGTTCGGAACCGAGTATCTCAGCACGCAGGGCGCGGTCGTCGGCCGGTCGGGCAGGCTGCGCATTTCGTTCGACGGCGCGGACACGATACGCGTGGGCGGACAGTCAGTGACGTGCATCGACGGAAACATCGTCGTTTGAAAGGCGCCATGAGAACCGAGACTCCCGTCGCGCTGGTCACCGGCTCCACGTCAGGCATCGGCGCCGCGATCGCGCGGCGTCTGTCCAGGGACGGATACGCCGTCGTCGTGCATTCAAGAACGTCCGTGCAGGCCGGGCAGGCCTTGGCGCAGGAGCTGGGCGCCGCGGCCTACGTCCAGGCGGACCTTGCCAACGACGCCGACCGCGTCAGGCTCATCCGGGAAGCCACCGGCGTCTGGGGGCGGCTGGACGTCCTGGTCAATAATGCCGGGATCAGCCGCGTGATTCCGCACGCGGATCTCATGGCGGCCACGCCCGAAATCTGGCAGGCGCTGCACGAGGTCAATGTCGTCGCGCCGTTCCGGCTGGTGGCCGAAGCACAGCCCGCGCTGCGCGAGGCCGCCGCGCGCGGCAGGCCGGCTTGCGTGGTCAATGTCAGCTCCCACGCCGGCGTGCGCCCCAAGGGCGCGTCCATTCCGTATTCGGCCACCAAGGCGGCGCTCAACCATGTCACGCGCCTGCTCGCGCTGTCCCTGGCGCCCGACATCCGCGTCAACGCGATCGCGCCCGGCCTGGTGGACACGCCGCTGACAGCAGACTGGACCGATGCCCGCAAGCTCTGGAACGAGCGGTCCCCCATGCGCAGGGCGGCTACCCCCGAAGACATCGCGCAGGCCGTCGCCATGCTGGTGGCTTCGGACTATCTGACCGGCGAGATCCTGCTCTCGGACGGCGGATTGAATCTCACCTGAGCGGCCCGCACGTCCGTCGCAACGGGTTTTCCGCGCGGCGCATCGTGGTCTATGCTTGAACGTCGCGCATTGCATCAGGGTTTGAGCGCATCACTTTCCCTTTCAGGAGAACCAGGATGGCCAGCAAAAACACGATTTGCATCTGGTACGACGGCGCCGCGCTCGACGCCGCCACGTTCTATGCCAAGACGTTTCCGGACAGCGCGGTCGGCGCGGTCCATCGCGCGCCCGGCGACTATCCCGCCGGCAAGCAGGGCGATGTCCTGATGGTGGAATTCACGGTCATGGGCATTCCCTGCCTGGGCCTGAACGGCGGTCCCGGCGTCCAGCACAACGAGGCCTTCTCGTTCCAGGTCCTGACGGAAGACCAGGCCGAAACCGACCGTCTGTGGAACGCCATCGTCGGCAACGGCGGCGAAGAACGCGAATGCAGCTGGTGCCGGGACAAATGGGGCGTGTCATGGCAGATCACGCCCCGCGCCCTGATGGAGGCGGTCACCGACCTGGACCAGGCCGCGGCCAAGCGGGCGTTCGAGGCCATGATGACCATGAAGAAGATCGACATCGCGGCGATCTTGGCGGCGCGGCGGGGCTGACGGCGGTGCCGGAACGCGTATCCCATTGGGGACGCCGAGTTCCTTAAACCGGAAATCCTGCGGTTTGATGACTGCCTGAGACAACTGTACCTGCCGCCTGGGTTGCCCCCGGGCGGCCGGGCCCGCGCAATCCGGAAGGAGGAGCAACCGCGTTTTCCCCGTAAAATCCGGCTGCCGCCGCGATATTTCGGCGCAATCTCCTCACTGCCGAGATGTACGTCGATCTTCTCACCCTTTATTTCCTGGCCATCGGAACGCTGCTCGCCAGCGCCGGAATGATGTTCTGGGAGCTGCGGGCCAATCCCAAGCGCCGCAAGGAACTGCGGATCCTGGCTTCAGGATTCGCCACGCTGGCGATCGGCTGCGCTGCGGCGCTGTACCGCCGCGATCTGCCCGGCGTGACAGGCTCGGCCCTCAGCAACCTGGTCATCCTGGGCGGGTATATGCTGATACTCAATGGCGTGGCCGCGCTCAGCGGCCGGCACTACCGGCGCACCTCGCTGGTCATCCTGGCCGGCATGGCGCTGGTGTGGGGCGTCGGCGGCGTACGCTGGCTGGACGTCATGTGGACCTACGTCAGCTCGGTGCCGATCGCGCTCATCAGCGGCCTGACGGCCTGGGAGATGTTGCGGTGCCGGGCAATGAAGCCGCTGCAGTCGCGCTACATCGTCGTGGCGGTGGCCGGCGTGCACACCGCCCTATATGCCGCCCGCGCGTTCATCCTGCCCTGGTTCGCGACGCAGCCCGGCCAGGAGATCCAGGCGCTGGTGGGCAAACTCACCATCTACGAAGGCGTGCTGTATTCCGTGGTGCTGCCGATGACGCTGCTCAAGCTCATCCGCGACGAAACCCACGGCCAGCTGCTGCAGGAATCCCAGACCGACTACCTGACCCGCCTGGGCAACCGGCGCTGGTTCTTCGAGCAGGGCGCGCGCATCTTCAACGGCAAGGAAGGGCGGGGGGCGGTGTCGGTCCTGGCGTTCGACCTGGACCACTTCAAGTCCGTCAACGACCGCTACGGCCACCAGGCGGGCGATGAAGTGCTCAAGGCTTTTGCCGAAATCGCGCGCGAGGTGCTGGGGCCCGACGCCATACTTGCGCGGATTGGCGGCGAGGAGTTCGCCGCGCTGCTGTGGGGCGATGACGCCCCGCTCGCGCAGACACTGGGCAAGGCGGTCGCCGAGCGCTTCGCCGTTACGGTGTCGAACCGGATCGACGGCGTCGGCATCGCGGCTACCGTCAGCATCGGCCTTGCGCGCTTCCAGGGCGACGCGCCCACCATCATGGATGCGCTCGCCATCGCGGACCAGGCGCTCTACCGCGCCAAGTCGCTGGGCGGCAACCGCCTGGAACTGGCGCAGGCGCAAGCGCCTGCCGTCGTCTGAGCGTCGGCCGCGGCCTGGCCTTTCCCTGCGCCTATCGGGCGACAAACTCCTTGCGCGTGGCGTCATAGGCATAGGTGACGGCGTCGGCGGCGCCGAGCTTGCGGGTCTTGCCCGGCCCGGAGATCGTCGTGCCGGTGAACTGGACGGTCACAAGCGGCATCTCGTTGTTGCCGTTCGCACTGAAGGTCAATGCGCCGTCGCTGTGGGTACACGGCATGACGTCGCCGTCGGCGCAGGCCGGACCATTGTCCTCGCCCGTCAGGACGTTGCCGGCATAGGCCCAGACCTTGTCCTTGGATTCGTCCTGCCGCTTCTCTGGCGGCGTAAAGACCAGGAGCGTGTAGGCGCCGATGGTGATTCCGTTCTCGAAGGTCTCGGTCGGCACGGCCAGCACCAGCTTGCCCGAGGCGGTGCGGTACTCGAGCGGCTTGCGGGTCGTGTCGACCTCTGGCGCCCGTTCGTACGCGCCGAACTCGCCGATGGTGGGTTCCATGCCGCGGAACTTCCAGGGGCGGTCAGACGTGGGGTTGGCCAGGATGAAGGTGGCCTCGGACAGGTTGACGGGCGTGGTGGGCGCGATATCGTCTTCGCCGGGCTTGCCGTAGCGCTCCGCGGTTTCCCACGCAAAGCCGGTGAAATACCGGGTGCCTTCCAGTTCGAACGCATGGCCGAACCAGTAGGTGGCGATGCTGCGGTTGGCGACTTCGTAGGACGTGGCGCCCTTGCCGTCGATCTGATGGATGAAGTACAGGACGGTGCCGCCGTCGGGCGGCGCAATGGCGCCCTGGGGTTGGGCCGCTTCTTGCGGCGCGGCGTTCACGCGCGCGGGCGCATAGGCCGCGGACGTGGCTGCCAGGGTGGCGGCGGCAAGCATGCCGGCCGCCGTCTTGCGGGCGGGCCAAACCTTTGCGTGGGACTTTCGCGAAAAAGCCATGGACTCGTCTCTCAGTGTTTAAAAGCGCGTCGGATGCGTCGTGTGAACGCCGCGTGCGCAAGCCGCCTGGGGTCACGCCGAATGGCGACGCGAGGCGGGTTCCAGAGGGGGGGTTATTGGTGCCGAATCATCGGCGGCACAGAACATAGTTGCTGCGTTCCGATGGTGTCAACACAAGTATTGCGGCGCGCGCAGGGGACATCGCGAGGGGAGACGGGCCGTGCCGGGTGCGCAAGCGGCCGGGAAAATGCCGCCGGCGAGGGCGCTTTCGAGGGCGGTGGCCGCTCGCGGGCGGGCCGGCAAACGCCGCATGAGCGAATGCCGGGAATTAACTTGCTGTTACCTTGGAAATAGTCGCCGTTACCTAAGCGGCGCGATTCCTATCTGGCGGTGTCGAGAAGGTCGACCAGTCTGCCAGTGGCTGATCCGACCAGATATCCATCACCGGAGTGCCATTGGACCAATACGGATTGCAGCGCAACGCTCAAATTTCCTTCCTCTGGGCCGGAAAAAATATATGTCCATGCCATTGCGGGGGATCCACTCATGCCCGGCATGTCCGGGGATGGGATGGTCAGTGTGCCAATCCGGTTAGCCAGCTCCTCATCGTTCAGATAGTAGATAATTGGAGAGTGAATCTTGGTGCTGGTGCTGATGTCCCGATGTTCCAGATGGGTTGAAATCGGCAGAGCCCATTGCGTTCCGTCCACGATGAAATGCTGCGGGAATCCCAAGACAACCACGCCCATGCATGAGTTCCGCAATGGCCCTAAGTTGCGAACAATTGGAATCTTGTAATTCCCTCGCACAAGCTCGCTGAATTCTGGGCTCAAGCCGGCAACGCACAAGTCGTCTTCCCTACTCGAGGCGAAAGTCCAACTGGACAGGCCATGCACTATGTCATTCAGGACTAAGCACAAGTTCGCTTGTCCGTATTCGGAAATGACATGCGCCGCAGTTACCAAGCATGGAGCGTCCTCAAAGACCGCAAGAAATCCGGTCCCGATGATTTCGGCTGGTACGCCATCTTTCAGTAGCTTAATCGGCAATATGGACGACTCGATCTTGGGTGCGATCATGTCGACCAGTTCAAGGATTGTGTCTCTCATTTTTCAATATCGTCGTAATAGAAATCCAGCATCCTGCCGTTATCAGGGAATTGGAAGCAGAAATCGCTTTCCGCCGTGAGCCTGGCAAGGTCAGGCGTTTTTTCCGGGAAATGGAATCTGGCCCGGCGGTTGCCAGTGCCGGCCACGATGCGACCGAAAACCTGTTCGTCGGGATGCCGCCCGCCAGCTGCGGGGACCACGAAATCGGAGCATCGTAATAGTTCTGCCAGTTGTTTGTCCGTGTTTCCCTGGCTGCCGTGATGGGCAATTTTCGTTAGCGCAAACTCGGGAGAGTTGCTTGCATCGATTGTTTTCAGTGCGCGCACAACTCGAGACGGCCAAGCATCAGCCAGGAAGAGCCATGATCTACCGATGTAATTGAGAATGAAAGAAATGCTGAGCAGGTTCGATTTTGACGAATCTTGTTCGAAAGTGTCGACGCCGGAAAGAACCTCGTCGATGCGTCGGAAGGGCTTCTTTACGGATATTGGCTGAGGAGGCGTGAGTTCCTCAAGAATCGACCGGCCGTACTGCAGGATGTCACGTTTCCACGGGGTCAGGATCCGCAGTTCCGCCTTGCCGCCGAACACTTTGATCGTCTCTCCGGAACAAATAACGTGGGTGTTGCAGGGCGCTTTCATATCCTGCAGCAACCTGGCTTGCTTCACGGATATTTCTTGAGGGTCGTCGTTAGCCAGCAAAGCGGCGAGCAGGGCTGGAGAATTGAAAAGAGCCTGATGAATGGGAATATCGTTAGATCTAAAAAACTCAAGAAATCCGCCGATGTGGTCATCGTCGTGATGTGTCAGGATCGCCAAATCGACGGGTTTGGAGTTGGGCAGCAATTGCTTGAGCTGCGAAACAGTTCGTTGCGCCACGGTTGAGCGGCTGGGGCCTGAATCAACCAAGATACTGTACTGGCCGCTATTGAACTGAATTAGGGCGCAGTCACCATTTCCGACAGCGAGAAAGCTGATTCTTAGATTGTTTTCGGATGGCATGGACCGTATTGCGTCGGTTGCAGAAAAGAATTAGGGCTCCGCGGTCCTTGAAAAGAAAGCGGGCAAGAGACGGATACTACCGCCTCTTGCTCCGGGTTATTGCTGGATCAATCGAGTATCTTCGCCCGGGGATCGCGCCGCCCCAGCCGGCCCAGCAGGTGGTCGACTTCGGACTTGGCCTGCGGCGTCAGCGCGCCGCCCGGCCGGCGCTGCGCGGCGCTTGCCAGGATGCCCCGGCGCATCATCACGTACTTGCGCACGGCCAGCCCCACGCCCGGCTGCTGCTCGTAGCGCAGCAGGGGCAGGTGGGCGTCGAACAGGTCGTGCGCCTCTTCGGTCTTGCCTTCGCCCACCCATTTGACGAAGTCGCACAGCATGTCGGGGAAGCAGTAGCCGGTGTTGGCGCCGTCGGCGCCGCGCGCCATCTCGTAGTCCAGGAACAGGCCGTTGTTGCCGCACAGGATCGAGATGTGGCGCATCGAGCCGTCGGCTTCGAAGCGGCGCAGCGCCGAGATCTTTTCCAGGCCGGGCCAGTCCTCGTGCTTGAGCATCACGCACGACGGCAGGTCGGTCACGATGCGGCGGATGACCGACGGCGCCATCTGCACGGAAAAGGTCAGCGGATAGTCCTGCAGCACGAAGGGCACGTCGGCGCCGATGGCCTCGACCGCCTGCTGGTAATACGTGACGATCTGGTCGTCGGTGCGCAGGGTGTTGGGTGGCGCGATCATCACGCCGGCGGCGCCGCGGTCCATCACTTCGCGGGTCAGCGAGCGCATGGACGCGAAGCCGGGCGCGGACACGCCCACCACGATGGGCATGCCGCCCGACTTGGCGATGACGCGCGAGGCGATCTCCAGCGATTCCGAGAAGTCCAGTTTCGGGGCCTCGCCCAGCTGGCCCAGCACGGTCAGGCCGGTCGAACCGCAAGCCTGGTAGAAATCCATCATGCGGTCGATGGACGCGTAGTCCACGGCGCCGTCGTCGAAGAACGGCGTGGGGGCGATGGGAAAGACGCCCTTGGCGTCGGCAGTCAGTTTCATGGTCGATGTCCTTGAAAATGCGGTCGTGGTGGTTGCCGCGTTCAGATGCTGGCGATCAGGCCGCCGTCCACGCGGATCGTCGATCCGGTGATGTAGCTGGCGCGGGCGCTGGCCAGGAAGGCGACGGCGTCGCCGTATTCGGCCGGGTCGCCGTAGCGGCCCACGGGTATGGATTCCGTGCTTTCTCGGCTGACGTCCTCTTTGCTGCGGCCTTCGCGCTTGGCGCGCGCTTCATCCAGGAAGGCGATGCGCGCGGTGGCGATGCGGCCCGGCAGCACGATGTTGGACGTGACGCCGTCCTTGCCGACTTCGCGCGCCAGCGTCTTGGACCAGCCCACCAGCGACATGCGCAGGGCATTGGAGATGCCCAGGTTGGGGATCGGCGCGATCACGCCCGACGACGTGCTGGTGATGATGCGGCCCCAGCGCCGTTCGCGCATGCCGGGCAGCACACGGTCGGTCAGCTTGATGACGGACAGCACCATGCCTTCGAAATGCTCGCGCCACAGGTCGGCGGACTGGCCGGAGGAGGGCGTGGGCGGCGGGCCGCCGGTATTGTTGACCAGGATGTCGACGGGGCCCACGTTGGACTCGATCCAGCCCACCTGGCTGTCGAAGGCGTCCAGCGCGCGCAGGTCCCATTGCAGCGCATGGGCGGCCAGGCCGTCGGCCTTGATCTTGTCGGCCGTGGCTGCGGCGGCGTCCAGATTCAGGTCCGCCACCACCACCTTCGCGCCTTCACGCGCCAGGGACGCCGCAATCGCGCCGCCCAGTCCGCCGCCGCCGCCCAGCACCAGCGCGGTCTTGTTCTCGATACCCAGATCCATCTTTACCTCCACGGAATAAAACCCGGACGGCCGGAACACGCGCCGTCCGTCCTCATCTTGCGCGTGCCGCGTCCTTGGTCCGCTGCGCAATCGCAATCTTCGGGGCTATTGTCCGCCGCCGGGCCGGGTTGGAAAAAGCGGAAAATATTCAGGCACGTCATTCACTTTATGAATGAACTTGCGCCTACGGAGCGGGTTATCCGTCTGCAAGGAAATGGGAGTTCCGGCCCGGCACGGTATAGTGGCCCGGTCGAATTCATGTGTTTATAGAATGAACCCGCGCCGCCTGACCCCCTCCATGTCCCTGCTGCTGGCTTTCGAGGCCAGCGCGCGCCACCTGAGCTTCACGCGGGCCGCGACCGAGCTGGCGCTGACCCAAAGCGCCGTCAGCCGGCAGGTGCAGGCGCTGGAGGACCTGCTGGAGGTTCCGCTGTTCCGGCGCGAGAAGCGGCGCATCCTGCTGACCGAAGCCGGCGTGGGCTACCAGAAGGAGCTGGCGGCCGCGCTGCAGCGCATCCGTAGCGCCTCGCTGCAGGCGATTTCGCATCGCACGGGCCGCGGCGCCTTCCATCTGGCCGCGCTGCCCACCTTTACCGCGAAATGGCTGATGCCGCGGCTCAATCGCTTCTACGCGCGCCACCCCGGCATCCTGGTGCACCTGCATTCGCGGGTGTACCGATTCGACCTGGACCTGGCGGGCATCGACGCCGTGATCGCCGTGGGCGACGGCGATTGGCCGGGACTCGTCCCGCACCGCCTGCTGGACGAGCAGGTCATCCCGGTGATCAGCCCCGAACTGGCGGCCAGCCATCCGGCGCGCCAGCCCGCCGACCTGGCCCGCCACATGCTGCTGCAGGTGGCCGCGCGTCCGTCAGTCTGGCAGCGCTGGTTCGAGGCGCACGGGCTGCCCCTGCGCTCCATGCGCTGGGGGCCGCAGTTCGAGCTGACCACGCACCTGATCCAGGCCGCGGCGTCGGGCATCGGCATCGGCCTCCTGCCCACTTTCCTGGTGGAAGACGAACTGCGGCAAGGCGTGCTGGCGCCGGCGCTGGACGAAACGTTCAACACCGGCGCGGGATATTTCTTCCTGGCGCCGCCGGAGAAGCTGGCGATCCCGGCGGTGGCGGCGTTCCGGGACTGGCTGCTGGAAGAAAGCGCCGGCGCGCCAGCCTGATTTTCAGGCCTTGCGTCCGGCCGGCCGGCCAGGCGGCTGCGCGTGCAGGTCGCGCGCCGCCCCGCCGCCATAGGGGGCCAGCGGGCGCGGCGTGGACGGCGAGTTGGATATCTGCCGCGCCGTTTCCAGCATCATCGGGATGAAGCGCGAAATGGCGCGTTTCGCGGTCCATTTGGTGGCCGACACCGACAACTGCAGGCCCGCCACCACGCGCTGGCTCAGGTCGTAGATGGGCACGGCCAGCGCCAGGTCGCCACGGTAGTACTCCTCGAGGCAGCAGGCGTAGCCCTGCTCGCGCGATATCCGAACCTGCTCCATCAGCGCATCCAGGTCGGTCAGCGTGTTGGGCGTGTACTTCACGCGGTCGCAGGCCGCCAGCGCGGCGCGGGCGTCGTCATCGCTCATGCCCGCCAGATAGACCCGCCCCGTGGACGAGCAGTACAGCGGGATGCGGCGGCCCACCGGCATGTGCACCAGCAGGCGCAGCGGACTGGGAAAACGGCCGATGTAGATCATGTCCTGGCCGGCCGGCTCGGCCAGGTTGACCGTTTCGCCCGCATTGCGGTTGAGCTCGAGCAGAAAGGGGTTGGCGCGGTCCAGCAGCGGATGCGATTCCAGATAGCGGCAGCCCGTGTCCAGGGTGCGCGACGACAGCGAATAGCGTTTGGTGACCGGATCCTTGTTGAGCAGGCCCAGCGCTTCCAGCGTGAAGGCGAAGCGCTGCGCGGCGCTGCGGGTGATGCCGGCCGCCGCGGCGATGTCCGGCAGGCTCATGGACGCGCGTTCGGCCGTGAAGGCGTCCAGCACCGCGATGCCCGTGGCCAGCGATTGCACATACAGCGAAGAAGATTCCGGATTCATGGGAAGGGGCAGCCGCGGCCGCCGTTTACAAATTGCGATAGGCACAGATTGCATTCCAATGCGAATGAAAGCAAGAAAAAGCAGGCTGAATTACAGAAATTCTTGCGGAAGGTCATTCGGAAGTTTCGGGAAAACCCTTAATTGATAAGGTCTTATGGGTGGGTAGACCCGTGTTGACAGCGGTTGGCCGCAGCGCTTATAAAATCTACATGCGATATAGCCATATCGCTATTCGATATGATGATGCGCGCCGAAACGGGACGAAATCGGACGTCCAACCGACGTAACAGCGCGCGATTCCGGCTTCCAAGGGGATTCCGATGCTGCACAAGACACTGAAATCGTTGTTGGCCACGGCGCTGTGCGCTGCCGTGCTCTCGGGTGCGCATGCCCAGACCGTCAAGGTGGGCGCCACGCCCACCGCGGTGCCGTTCAACTTCCTGGACCCGAAGACCAACACCTTGAAGGGCGTGATGATCGACATCGCTGATGCAGTCGGCAAAAAGGCCGGATTCACGCCGGAAGTGATGCCCATCCCGTTCGCCTCGCTGGTGCCGGCCCTGCAGACCAGCAAGATCGACATGATCGCCTCGGCATTCGCCAAGACGCCCCAGCGCGCCGAGGTCGTCGACTTCACGCAGGTGGTGCTCGAATACGGCGAGGCGCTGATCGTGCCGGACAAGGACAAGGCCGATTACAAGAGCATTGCCGACCTGAAGGGCAAGACCGTGGGCGTCCAGATCGGCACGCTCTACGTCGAACCCCTCAAGTCCGCCGCGGGCCTGAAGGAAGTCAAGATGTACGAGACCATGGCCGACCTGGTGCGCGACGTCGCGCTCGGCCGGCTGGACGCCGCGTTCGGCGATGGTCCCGTGATCTCGTATCAGGTGCGCACCCAGGGCGTGCGCAATGTGCGCTACGTCGACAGCTACCAGCCGGCCATGCCGACCAACATCGCGCTGGCGGTGCGCAAGGGCGACGCCGACCGCGTCAAGCAGCTCAATGCCGCCATCGACGCGCTCAAGCAGGACGGCACCATCGCCGCCATCATGAAGAAGTGGGGCGTCACGCACTGATCCCGCGCGCCGCCCGGCCCGGCCGCGGCGGCGCCCAGCCAAACAGGGTTTCCCAAGATGTTCCAATCTTTCTTCAGTGACGCCTCGGAGTTCTTCCCGGTGCTGATGCAGGGGGTGATGACCACCATCGCCATCACTGCCGCGGCCCTGGTGATCGCCACGGCGCTGGGCCTGTTCTGGGCCTTGCTGCGGGTCAGCGGCATTGCGTCGCTGTCGCACGCCAGCCGCATCCTGACCAACCTCATCCGCGGCGTGCCGATCATCGTCGTGCTGTTCTACATGTACTTCGTGATGCCGGAGGCCGGGGTCAGCCTGACTGCCTTCCAGGCCGGGGCGCTGGGCCTGGGCGTGGCGTATTCCTCGTACATGTCCGAGGTCTTCCGTGCCGGCATCGACGCGGTCGATCCTGGCCAGTTCGAGGCGGCCCAGTCGCTGGGCATGTCGCGCACCAAGCTGATGCGGCGCGTGGTGCTACCGCAGGCGTTCAAGGTGGCGCTGCCCCCTTACGGCAACAACGTCGTCATGATGCTCAAGGACTCCTCGCAGACGGCGGTCATCACCGTGGTCGAGCTGTCCATGCAAAGCAAGCTCATCGCCTCGGCCACCTTCAAGAGCGCCACCATCTTCACGCTGGTCGCCCTGATGTACCTGGCCATGAGCCTGCCCATGATGTATTTCATCGGCAAACTCGAACGCCGCCTGGGACGCCGCCAATGATCAAGATCGAAAACCTCAGCAAGTCGTACGGCAGCCATCGGGTGCTGGACGGCATCGACGCCCAGATCAACCAGGGAGAAGTCGTCTGCCTGATCGGGCCTTCCGGCTCCGGCAAGTCCACGCTCCTGCGCTGCATCAACGGCCTGGAACGCTACGAAGGCGGTCGCATCACGGTCGACGGCGTCACGGTGGATGCGCGCCGGAAAGACATCCAGAACATCCGGCAGCGGGTGGCCATGGTGTTCCAGCGCTTCAACCTGTTCCCGCACCGCACGGCGCTCGAGAACGTCGTGGAAGGCCCCGTGCACGTCAAGGGCGAAAGCCTGGCGTCGGCCACCGAGCGCGGGCGCGAGATCCTGGCGTCCGTCGGGTTGGCGGAAAAGATGAACCACTATCCGCAGCAGCTTTCCGGCGGCCAGCAACAGCGGGTGGCCATCGCCCGCGCGCTGGCCATGGAGCCCGAGGCCATCCTCTTCGACGAGCCCACGTCGGCCCTGGATCCGGAACTGGTGGGCGAGGTGCTTGCGGTCATGCGCACGCTGGCCGAAAAGGGCATGACCATGGTCATCGTCACGCACGAAATGGATTTCGCGCGCAACGTGTCCGACCGCGTGCTGTTCCTTGAACACGGGCGCATCGCGGAACAGGGCCCGTCGCGCGAAGTGCTGACCAATCCGCGCAACGATCGCATGCGCGACTTCCTCAAACGCGTCACTCACGTTCAATGACACCGGCCCCATGAACAACGATCTGTTTTCGCCCGCGGCGTCGCTGTGGGCCGCCACCACGCCGCCGCGCCCCGCGTCGCCGGCGCTGGACCGGCCGCTGGACGTCGACGCGGCCGTGGTCGGCGGCGGCGTCACCGGCCTGTCGGCCGCGCTGCATTTGGCGCAGGCCGGCTTCAACGTTGCGCTGTTCGAGGCGCACGAAGTGGCGCACCGCGCCTCCGGGCGCAATGGCGGCCAGGTGGTGCCGGGCGTCAAACCCGGGCCCGAGGCCCTGATCCGCCGGTTCGGCGCCGACGCGGCCGGGCGGATGATGCGCTTTGCCTATGGCAACGCCGATTACCTGTTCGAACTGGTCGAGCGCCTGGGCATCGACTGCGCGCCCACGCGCAACGGCTGGATCCAGGGCGCGTTCTCGGCCGCTTCGGGCGACTACGTGAAGCGACGGGCAAGCGAACTGAACGCGCACGGCGCCGATGTCGAATACCTGGACTTCGATGCGATGCGCGCGGCCACGGGCTCGACCTTCTGGCCGGCCGGCCTGCGCGAGAAGCGCGCCGGCTCGGTGCATCCGCTGGCGTTCGCGCGGGGCCTTGCGCGCGCGGCCGTCGAGGCGGGCGCGGCGATCCATGACCATTCGCCGGTGTCGGCCATCGCCCCGGCGGCGGACGGCGGCGCCACGCTTACCGTGAACGGCGTGCCGGTCAAGGCGCGCCACGTGGTGCTGGCCACGGACGCCTACACCGACCGGCTCTGGCCGGCCGTGGCGCAGTCCTATGTCAACGTGGCCAGCGCGCAGATCGCCACCGACCCGCTGCCCGCGTCGCTGCAGCAGCAATTGATGCCGCTGCGCGCCGGGGTCTCGGAAACGCGCAAGATCACTTATTACTGCCGCATCGACCCCGAGGGCCGCTTTGTCATCGGCGGACGCGGCCATTCGTCTGAACGGCTGGACCCGTCGACCAGCGATCAGCTGCGCCGCGCCGCGGTGGCGCGTTTCCCACAGCTGGCCGACGCTGCCTGGCGCCATGGCTGGGCGTGCCGGGTGGGCATGACCATGGACGACCTGCCTCACCTGCATCGGCTGGCGCCGGGCATCTGGACGGCCTACGGTTATTGCGGCCGTGGCGTGGCCATGGGCACGGCGCTGGGCCGCGTGCTCACGGACGCCGTTCGCGGCGTGGCGCAGGACAAGCTCGATTACCCCGTCACCCCCGTTGCGCGCATGCCGTTCTATCCGGCGCGGCAGTTCGGCGCCGCGCTGGCCATCAACTGGTACCGCCTGCGCGACGCGCTGGGCTACCCCGCATGAATGCCGCCATTTTCCTAACGTCATGACTACTGAAACGCAGTTTCCCGCCACCGTGGACGTGGCGATCATCGGCGGCGGCATCATTGGCGCCAGCACGGCGCTTGCGCTGGCGCGCGCCGGCGTGCGCACGGCGCTGTTCGAAAAGGGCACGCTGGCCTGCGAGCAGTCCTCGCGCAACTGGGGCTGGGTGCGCACGCTGGGCCGCGACTTGCCCGAAGTGCCGCTGGCCGTGCGGGCGCACCAGCTCTGGAGCGACATCCAGGCGCGTGTCGAGGTCGGCTACCGCCGCAACGGGCTGGTGTACCTGCACGAAAACGAGGCCGACGCCGCGGCCAACGAGACCTGGCTGCGCGAGGCGCGCGCCCATGGCGTCCAGGCGGAAATGCTGGGCCGAGACGCGGCGCTGCGCCTCCTGCCGCGCACGGAGCGCGCCTGGACGGGCGGCATGTACAGCGCGGGCGACGGCGTGGCCGAGCCGCAGATCGCGACGCAGGGCGTGGCGGCCCTGGCGCGCGAGGCCGGTGCGATGATCTACGAAGGCTGTGCGGTGCGCGGCGTGGAAAAGACCGCCGGCCGGGTCGACACGGTCATCACCGAGCGCGGCGCCGTGCGCGCGCAGGCCGTGCTGGTGGCGGCGGGCGGCTGGTCGCGCCTGTTCTGCGGCAACCTGGGCGTGGACTTCCCGCAGCTCAAGGTGCGCGGGTCGGCCCTGCGCACCGAGCCCTTCGATGCCGGCGTATCGCTGGCCATCAACGGCAAGGACTTCACCTGCCGCAAGCGCGCCGACGGCGGCTACACCGTATCGCAATTCTCGGCATCGCTGGCCGAGGTCGTGCCGGACAGCTTCCGCCTGATGAGCAAGTTCCTGCGCACCTGGATCGCCAACAACGCGCTGGTCCGGGTGCGGTTCAGCAAGCGCTTCTTCGAGGAACTGGCCATTCCGCGCCGCTTCCCGGCAGACCGCGAAACCCCCTATGAACGCTGCCGCGTGCTGGACCCCGCGCCGTACGCGCGCGGCATCGACCAAGCCTGGAACCGGCTGCTGCACGCCTTTCCGGTATTCCGCCAGGCGCGCGTCGCGCAGTCGTGGGGTGGATACATCGACGTCACCCCCGACGCCATGCCCGTCATGGCGCCTGTCGACCAGGCGCCCGGGCTGTTCCTGGCCTCGGGCTTTTCCGGGCACGGCTTCGGCATCGGGCCGGCGGTGGGCGAGACCATGGCGGCGATCATCCAGGGACGGCCGGCGCCGGTGGATGTGCGGCCGTTCCGGCTGGAACGGTATGCGTGAGGCAGGGTGGGCCATTTCTCAGCGCTGCTAACCACGGGATTTAATTAGTAGAGATTCACTATTGCGCAGACGTGCGCGAAATCAAATAATCCTACGAAGGTAACAGGTGTACGCGATGCGCCGACAAGACTGCGAACGGCGCATCCTCGTGGTTCGCTCTTGAATCAGGCATTGATCGATGCTGCGAGCCGTTGACCTTCCTCCACAGCCCGGAGGGAGAATGAGAGGCACCAATGGATCCCGACGAAATGCGCTTCCGGGAGCAGGAACTACGGATCGAGCGGTGGAAGTTCTTTCTTTCTGCATTGGTGCCACTGGTCTTGCTCATGCTCACCTGGGTGGTAAACAATGCGCTCCAGGAGCGCGAAGGGGCTTTGGATAGGGAGAAGCAGGTTCTGGCGGAGAAGCAAAAAATCTACCAGGACATGGGACGCAAGCTAAACATCATATTTGTGTATGTGTCGGACGTGGGCGATTTTCGCTCTTACAACCCCGTCCAAATTGTCGAATTCAAGCGTGAAGTCGACCGCCAATTTTGCAGTTACTTGCCGTACTGGTCCGAAAATACAGAAATGCGTTATGCGGCCTTTACGGGAGGCGCGTTTAAAACGTACGAATGGCCGGAGGCAAGAATCAGATCCTTCAAGGCAGAGAAAGTTGCCGGCAGTAAGTCGGGGTGGGATGGCGACTGGAATGCATACTTTACCGAAGAGCGCGTTCAGCGCCTCGATATTCTGTACTACGACCTGGTGAGATCTATTCTCGAGGATACTGTTACCCCTGGAACACGGGAGATCGACCACGAAAAGTCAATTGTCTGCAGGCCGAGAACTCCCTCGTCCGTCGATAGTCACCCGCGTCGTTGAGAGGAGCTGCTCGGAACTGTGCACAGCCGCGACCTTGGCGCCGTCCGACCTCTCCGGCTTGTCGTGATAGCTGGGATACTGATTCAAGGCAACGGTCGAAGGCCCAATTCTCGGCCGTTGCCTCTCCAACCCTTACTCCGGCTGTATCCCCGCCTCCTTCACCACCTTGCCCCACTTGTCCAGATCCGACTGGATCAGCGCCGCGTAGTCCTGCGGCGTGCCGCCCTGGACTTCGATGCCGGCGGCTTCCAGCTTGGCGCGCACCGCCGGCTGTTTCAGGGCCGCGTTGATCTCGGCGTTGAGCTTCGCGATGATCTCCTTGGGCGTGCCGGCGGGCGCCAGGAAGCCGCCGTTGGTGTTGGCGTCGTAGGTCTTGAAACCCTGTTCCTGCGCGGTGGGCACGTCGGGCAGCGCCTTGGCGCGCTTGCCCGTGGAAATTGCCACGGCGCGCACATTGCCGGCCTTGACCTGTTCCTGCATGGCGCTGAGGGTGTCGATGTACAGCACCGTGCGTCCGGCCAGCAGGTCCGGGTGGGCGGCCGACGAGCCCTTGTACGGGATCAGCAGCATGGGGGCGCCGCTGACCATGCGGAACATCTCGGCAGCCATTTCCTGCGCGCTGCCGCGGCCCGACGTGGCGACCTTGGCGTCGTCGGGATGGGCCTTCATCCAGTCCACCAGTTCGGGCAGCGTCTTGGCGGGAATCTTCGGATAGACCGAGAACACGAGGGGGATCTCGTGGGTGTAGACGATGGGTTCGAAGCTCTTCTGCGGATCCCAGCCCAGATTCTTGAACAGGTATTTGTTGATGTTGTGGCTGCCGCCCACGATGCCGATGGTGTAGCCGTCGGGCTTGGCGTTGGCCAGCAGGGCGGTGCCCAGGTTGTTGGAAGCGCCGGGGCGGTTGTCCACGATCACCGGCTGTCCCAGGGACACCGAGAGTTTCTCGCCGACGACGCGGGCGATCATGTCGATGCCGCCGCCCGGCGGCGCGGGCACGATGATGCTGATGGGGCGGGCGGGGTAGTTCTGCGCCGCGGCCAGGCCGGGCGCCGCGGCAACGGCTGCCGCGGTCAAGGCCAGGGTCCTGGCCAGCGTGGTGAAGGTCATGCTTGTCTCCTTGGGGTGGTCAACTTCTGTCAACTCTGTGATGCGCCAGCGGGGGCTGGCCCCGCTGGCGCGGTGGGGCCTCAGCCGCGCCCGGCGTAGGGCATGGCGCTGGCCATGACGGTCATGGTCAGGACGTTGGCGTCCAAAGGCAGCGACGCCATGTGGCGCACGGCGTTGGCGACGTGGACGGCGTCCATCATGGGTTCCGGCGCGGTCGTGCCGTTGGCCTGCAGGACGCCGCGCGTCATGCGTTCGGACAGCTCGGTCAACGCGTTGCCGATATCGATCTGGCCGGCGACGATGTTGAAGGCGCGGCCGTCCAGCGCCAGCGACTTGGTCAGGCCCGTGACGGCATGCTTGCTGGCGGTATAGGGCGCGGTGTAGGGGCGCGGCGTGTGCGCCGAGATCGATCCGTTGTTGATGATTCGGCCACCCTGCGGCGACTGGCGGCGCATCAGCCCGAAGGCCGCGCGGGCGCACAGGAACACGCCGGTCACGTTGGTGTTGATGGCGTTGAACCACTTGTCCAGCGGCAGCTCGTCCATGGGCACGGCGGGCGCATTCACGCCGGCGTTGTTGAACAACAGGTCCAGCCGGCCGAAGCGGCTTTCGATGGTGTCGAACAGCGCCTGCACGCTGTCGGGGCTGGTGACGTCGGTGGGCACCGCCAGCGCGGTGTGGCCGCGCGAGGCGGCCTCGGCCTGCAGCGTCTGCAGCGGATCGGCGCGGCGGCCGGCCAGCACGACGGTCCAGCCGTCGTTCAGCAGGGTGATGGCAGTGACGCGGCCGACGCCGCTGCCTGCGCCCGTGACCAGGGCGATTTTCGGGGTAGCGCTTGCGTTCAAGGGAAGACTCCTTGGTTCGGATGGGATAGGGCAAAGAATGAAAGGGGGGGCTGGCGTCAGCCGGCGCGGCCGGCCGTCACGGTCAGGGTGAACTGCCCGACGTCCGCCACGCCGGCGCTTACGGTGTCGCCGGGCGCCAGCGGGCCCACGCCGGCGGGCGTGCCGGTGTAGATCAGGTCGCCGGGCACCAGCGCGACCGACCGCGACAGCATCGCCACCAGCTCGGGCACGGGCCACAACAGGTCCGACAGGTCCGCGCGCTGGCGTTCCACGCCGTTCACGGTGAGCCACAGCGCTCCCTGGCGGGGATGGCCGCAATCGGCGACGGGAACGATCGGGGTGCAGGGCGCCGAGCGGTCGAAGGCCTTGGCGGGTTCCCACGGGCCGCCCGCCTGCTTGGCCTCGCGCTGCAGGTCGCGCCGCGTCAGGTCCAGCCCGGCCGCGTAGCCCCAGATGTGCCGGTCTTGGACGTGCTCGGGCGCGATGTCGCGGCCGCCCCGGCCGATCGCCACCACCAGCTCGATCTCATGGCAGAAGTCCGACGTGCCGGGGGGATAGGGCAGATCGCCGCTGGCCGCAACCACGGCGCTGGCCGGCTTCATGAACCAGGCGGGCAGGGCGCTGGGCGGCGGCTCGTCGGGCTGCCACCGGTAATTGCGGCCGATGCAGAAGACGCGGGCCACCGGAAACCGGGCCGCGCTGCCGGCGATCGGCAAGGCGACCGGGGCTGGGGCGGGAAAGGCAAAGTCCGTCATGGCAGTCTGGCCCGCGATCAGGTGGTCAGGCTCATCGACGGGCGTTGGCCCGCCAGCGCCTGGGCCAGGCTGTCCAGCACCATCTGCCCCATCGCGGCGCGCGTCTCCCAGGTGGCGCTGGCGCGGTGCGCCTGCAGCGTCGCGCGGTCGGATTGGCGCAGCGCCGCCGGCACGCGGGGCTCGTCGACGAACACATCCAGGCCGACGCCGGCGATGCGGCCCGCGGTCAGCGCCGCCGTCAGGTCGGCTTCGTTCACCAGGCGCCCGCGCGCCACGTTCACCAGGAAGCCGCGCGGGCCCAAGGCGTCCAGCACCGCGGCGTCGATGATGCCCTCGGCCTTGTCCGCCGCCGCGCACAGGACCAGCGCATCCGAAGCGCGGGCCAGGTCGGCGAGCGCCGGCACGAATTCGTGCGGCACGTCGTCCATGGCGCGCAGGTCCGTGTAGCGTATCGGGCATCCGAATGCCGCCGCCCGGGTGGCCACGGCGCGGCCCACGCGGCCCATGCCCACGATGCCCACGCGCATGCCGCTGAAGCGGCGGGCCAGGGGAATGGCGCCGGGCGACGGAAACTGCTCCCAGAGCCCGTCGCGCACGAAGCGGTCACCGGCGCACAGGTTGCGGCAAGCGGCGATCAGCAGTCCGATCGCCAGGTCGGCCACGTCTTCCGTCAGCGCGCCCAGCGTGGCCGTGACGGGCAGGCCGCGGCCGCGGCAGTACGCCAGGTCGACGGCATCGGTGCCCACGCCATTGACGGCCACGACCTTGACGCGGGGCAGCTGCTCCAGCATGGCCCGCGAAATCCCCGTGTGGCCGCCCGTGATGACGGCATCGACCGCCGCGCCGTGCTGGCGCAGCCACGCGGCCTGGTCGGAAATCTCGAAGAACTTGTGCACCTGGTACAGCGAGGCGAGCTGGTCGTTGACCGCGGGGACCAGGATGGGATTGAGTTGCAGGACCTGAGGCTTCATGTCGGTTCGGCTCTGAAGTTCGGACCGGGTTGAGGTCCGCGTTGACGATAGGTCCATCGTATTTAATGATTGATTTGCAAGGCAATATTGATCTATAAAATCAATATATAAACTTTGCTACAAGAGATCATGGCTTCCTGGATAACCATGGCCGAAGCCTGCAGCCGGCTAGGCGTGCGGCCGCAGACCATCTACGCCTACGT
The DNA here is from genome assembly GCF_039673305.1 of Achromobacter spanius. Taxonomy (GTDB): domain Bacteria; phylum Pseudomonadota; class Gammaproteobacteria; order Burkholderiales; family Burkholderiaceae_B; genus Achromobacter; species Achromobacter spanius_F. The sequence continues at coordinate 162,793 of NZ_JBDJLJ010000005.1, read as the reverse complement.
CAGCCGCGGCAAGCTCGAAGTCATGCCCGATCCCGCCGACACGCGCCGCAGCCTTTATCGGGCGGAAGACGTCGCCGGGCTGGCCAAGCGCAAGCAGGCCGGCCGCAAGCACGAAACGCTGGCCGCCAACACGCTGTTCGGCGCCGAACCCAGCATTCCCACCGCCATTTCCACCTTCCACCGCCAGCGGCTGTACTACCGCGGCCAAGACGCCGTGGAACTTGCGCGCTCGGCCAGCCTGGAAGACGTGGCGCAGCTACTGTGGGACTCCGGGCAGGCGGCGGATTTCTCGTCCGCGTCGCGGGTGCCCACGCCGGGGCGCGTGGCCGCCTTTACCACCCTGGCAGGCCTGGCGGCCACCGGGCACTCCACCCACGGACGCATGACGCGCGTCCTGCACGGCGAATGCCAGAGCCTAGTCGGCCAGCTGGCCAGCGCCTTCGGGGCGCAGCACGGCAAGCAGCCGCTGCATCTGCGTTTTGCGCGCGGCTGGAAGCAATCCGAACAGGCGGCCGAGCTGCTGCGCACCGCCATGGTCCTCCTGGTCGACCACGAACTCACCAGCTCCGCCTTCGCGGCGCGCATCGCGGCGTCGACGGGCGCGTCGCTGCCCGCCTGCCTGCTGTCCGGGCTGACCACCTTGTCGGGGCCCTTGCACGGCGACGCCTCCGGGCGCGTCAAGGCGCTGTTCAACGACGTCGAACGCCAGGGCGAAGACCAGGTCATCGCCCACTACCTGTCCACGGGCCTGCCGCTGGCCGGCTTCGGGCACCATCTGTACCCGGATGGCGATCCGCGCGCGGCCGCGCTGCTGGCGCTCTTCGAACCGGCCGAGGTGATCACGCGCTTCATCGACAAGGCGACGCAACTCACCGGCCTGCATCCCAACATCGACGTGGCGCTGGCCGCGCTGGCCGCGCATTGCAGGCTGCCGGACGACGCGGCGTTCGGCCTCTTCGCCACGGCCCGCAGCATCGGCCTGCTGGCCCACAGCCTGGAACAGCTGAGCGTGGCGCAGGTGATACGGCCCAGGGGGCGGTACGTGGGGATAGCCCCGCAGGGCGCGTAGCAGGCAAGCCGCCGGCGCGTGAAGGGCGCGTAATGGGCGCGATTCGGGCGCGATTCGGACGTGATTCGGGCTACCCTGGGCCTGGATGACAAGGAGATCGCCATGACACGGACGGAGAAGCAGAAGATGCTTGCGGGAGAGCTGTACACCGCGGCAGACGCCGAACTCCAGGCGGACCAGCTGGCGGCCGGGGTATGGATGAAGCAGTACAACGCCATGCTGGACGAACCTCCGGCGCGCTGGCATGCCTTGCTCAAGGCCCGCTTCGCGCACGTCGGAGAGGGCGCCATCATCCGGCCGCCGTTCCATTGCGACTACGGCTACAACATCTCGCTGGGCGCGGGCGTTTTCATCAACTTCAACTGCGTCATTCTCGACGTCGTGCAGGTGATCATCGGAGACGGCACGCAGATCGGCCCGGCCGTGCAGATCTACACCGCCGACCATCCGCATGATCCGGCGCTGCGCCACGCGATGCTCGAATCCGGGCGCCCCGTGCGCATCGGCAGCCAGGTGTGGATCGGCGGCGGTGCCATCATCCTGCCGGGCGTCTCCATCGGAGACGGCGCCATCATCGGCGCGGGCAGCGTGGTCACGCGGGATGTGCCGGCGGGCGCCACGGCCGTCGGCAATCCGGCGCGGGTGCGGGGGTAGGGCAGCCGTCGCCGGCGTTGCGGCACATCGCGCTAAAGGCCTGAAGACAGGCAGGCGCCGCGCCTGCGTCCGATTGCCGCACTTGCGTCAAATCTGATAGCGCAAGTGAAACGATGTAATAGAATCCGGCCCATGCCTGGACTCCGGTACCCTGCGATCAAGCCTCGCGGCCTGCCTTGGCGGATTCTCATCTGCCTGGCGCTGGCCGCTTTCTTGCTGCGCGCGGTCATTCCGAACGGCTTCATGGCGGCGCCTTCGACGACGTCCCTGATGCTCACCCTGTGCGAGGCCGGGGGAACGATGAACGTTTCCTTCGACCTGCCGGGACAGTCCGACGCCAAGCACGCGCCGGCCGATGCCTGCGCCTTCGGCGCGCTGGCGGCCCATGCAATCCTGCCAGAGGCCGCCCTGGCGCCCGCGCTGGCCGCTCATGCCGCCTACGACGCGCCGCGTGCGGCCGTCCACCGCGCGGCGCCGCCGCTGCCGCCGCTTGGCCCCCCGCTAGGTTCCAGAGCGCCTCCTTCGCTGTCTGCCTGATCTGCCATCGGCGCGCGCGTAGCGCCGTCCATGGCAACGAAGAGAGGGAGCCCGCGCAACGTCATCCATCAGGCGTCGGCATGCCGCCCGCGCCGCCAGCACGATCTTCCCCTCTTCGTTTTCCGCTCCGCCATGCGGCCATGCGCCGCGGGCTGACCAAGACAAGACAGACACAGAAGAGGGGTCATTTTGGCCATCGTTCGCTCGCAGGCGTGCCTGAGCACGCTCCTGGTTCTGGCGGCATCCCATGCCGCCGCCCAATCCGTTCCCGCCACGCTGGCGCCCATTACCGTCACGGGCGGCGCCGACACGGCACTGGCCACCCCGGCCAGCACCGGCTCCAATCTGGGCCTTACGCCGATGGAGACGCCCGCCAGCGTGGACATCATCTCGCGCGAGCAGATCGAAGCGCGCGGCGACGCCAGCGTCGTCACTGCCATCACGCGTGCGCCCGGCTTTTCGGCCTTGCCCCATCCCGGCAACGGCAACAGCGCATTGTCCGTGCGCGGCTTCACGGACAGTACGTCCGTCATGCGGCTGTACGACGGCCTGCGCCAATACGGCGGCGTCGGCCTGACGTTTCCGTTCGACACCTGGTCGGTGGAGCGCATCGAAGTCCTGCGCGGTCCCGCGTCGGTCATCTACGGCGACGGCGCCATCGGCGGCGTCGTCAACGTGATTCCCAAGCGCCCCACGCGCGGCCCGATCGAAAACGAGATCCAGGCCACCATCGGCACGCAGGACACCGCCAGGCTTGGCCTGGGCAGCGGCGGTTCGCTCAGCGACACGCTGTCCTATCGCCTGGATGTCAGCGGCAATTACACGGACGGCTGGGTCGACCGCGGCCAGTCCGGCGACGCGACGTTCTCGGGCGCGCTGCGCTGGGACGCCACGCCGGACCTGAACGTCACGCTCAGCTACGCCTACGGCTATCAGCGCCCCATGCGGTATTTCGGCACACCGCTGATCAATGGGGAACAGGACGACGCCATCCGCAAACAGAACTACAACGTCGGCGACAGCTTCATGCGCTTTCGCGACCAGTGGACGCAGCTGGACACCGTATGGACCCCCAACGACGCAACCACCGTGCGCACGCGCCTGTACCACGTGCAGAGCGACCGCGACTGGCGCAATGCCGAGCGGTACGTCTACAACCCCGGCAGCGGCCTGATCGACCGGTCCGACAACACCCAGATCACGCACGACCAGACGCAGACCGGGCTGACCACCAGCGCGGTCTTCAAGGGCAGGCTTGCCGGCCTGGACAATTCCGTGTCGGTGGGGTTCGACGTCAACCACGCCAGTTTCGAGCACATCAACAACACGTACGCCGGCAGTTCCGGGCCCGTCGACCCCTATGACCCGGATCACGGCCGGTTCCAGAGCGATGCGCCGTTCCTGCCCCGTTACCGCAACAAGGCGGACCAGTTCGCCCTGTTCCTGGAAGACAGGCTGGCGCTCACGTCGCGCTGGTCCGTCATCGGCGGCCTGCGCTACGACCACGCCAAGGTAACCCGCGACGACCTGGTGACCAACCAACGCGCGATGTCGCAGACCTACTCGGACGTCGGCTGGCGCATCGGCACCGTCTATGACGTGACGCCGGACCTGGCCGTGTACGCGCAATACGCCGAGGCCGCCGACCCCGTGAGCGGCCTCCTGATGATCAGCCCGGCCAATGGCAAGTTCGACATGTCCACGGGCAAGCAGATCGAAGTCGGCCTGAAGCAGGCCTTCCTGGACAACCGCGGCGAATGGACGCTCGCGGCCTATCAGATCCGCAAGTCGAACCTGCTGTCGCGGGACGCGGCCGATCCCAGCCTGCGCGTGCAGGTCGGCGAGCAGTCCACGCGGGGCATCGAGACCTCGCTGTCCCTGGCCTTCGCGCCCGGCTGGAAGATCGAGGCCAACGCGGCCATGCTGCGGGCCAAGTACGACGACTTCACCGAATCGGCCGGGGGCGCCGCCGTGTCCCGCGCGGGCAACGTGCCGCCCAACGTGCCGCAGCGCCTGGCCAACCTGTGGCTGAGCTGGAACTTCCAGCCCGGGTGGACGGCGATGGGCGGAGTGCAATATGTGGGCAAGCGCTACGCGGACAGCGCCAACACGATCGAACTGCCGTCGTACACCACCACCGACCTGGCGCTGCGCTGGGACGTGAACAAAGACACCACCATCACCGCGCGCGGCTACAACGTCTTCGACCGCGCCTACTTCACGACGGCCTACTACACGACCACGCAATGGCTGTATGGACCGAGCCGGCGGTTTGAACTGACCTTGAATCACCGCTTCTGAGGAATCGCGCCGATGAACCTGCGGACGCGATGCCGAAGGCTGACCTATCTGGCCCACCGCTGGCTCGGGGTGGCGGGGTGCCTGCTGATGCTGCTGTGGTTTCTCAGCGGCGTCGTCATGCTGTATGTCGGCTACCCGAAGCTGACGCCTGCGGAGCGCCTGGCCGGGCTGCCGGTCCTGGCGCCGCAGGCCTACCCGACTCCGGAGGGGCCGCCGGGGCAGGGCCGCGTGCTCACGTCGGTGCGCGGCCAGCCCACCTATGTGATGGCATCGAAGGACGGCCCGCGCGCCTATGACGCGCTGACGGGCGCCCCATACGGGACCGTGACGGCCGACATGGCCGTCGCCGCGGCCCATGCCTTCTGGCCCGGCGCGACACCGCGGTATGAGGCGCTTGTTACGGAAGACCGGTGGACGCATTCGCGCGGCCTGGACCGGCACCGCCCCTTGCACAAAGTGCGGATGGACGGCGATCCGGCGGGAACGCTGTACATCTCCTCGGCGACCGGCGAGGTCGTGCTGGATGCGCCGCTGGTCCAGCAGCGATGGAACTACGTGGGCGCATGGCTGCACTGGCTGTACCTGGTGCGGGACCGCTCCGTCGACCCCGGCTGGAGCTGGATCGTGATCATCGCGTCGGCCGCCTGCACCCTGCTGGCGGTCAGCGGCGTGGTCGTGGGCGTGTGGCGCTGGCGTTTTCGCGGGCGCTACAAATCGGGCGCGCGCACGCCGTACCGGGAATCCTGGATGCGCTGGCACCATATCGCCGGCCTGCTGTTCAGCGCCTTTGTCTGCACCTGGATCTTCAGCGGGCTCATGTCCATGAACCCGGGCGGAATCTTCTCGGCCGATGGCCCCGGACCGGATCGGCAAGCCATGGCGGGGCCGGCGCCCGCCGCCCGCCTGGCCGACCCGGCGCCGGTGCTGCGGGCATTGCACGATGCGCGCTTCTTGCCGGTGGAACTCACGTGGCGCGGCATGGGCGGCGAAGACTACGTGCTGGCTCGCAATGCAGAGGCGGATAGCCGCATCGTCCGCGCGGGCGCCAATGGCCTCATCGTCCAATCGGCCTGGGATCGGGTTCCGGTCATCGAGGCGGCGCGCGCGCTGTTCCCGGGCGCGCCTTTTCAGGCGAGCGTGCTTGACCACTACGACGCCTACTATTACGCCCGCCACGCCGAAGCCATGAACGGCGGGGCCGAGCGCGGCCTGCCCGTGCTGCGGCTGGACTTTGACACGCCCGCGCGCGACCGTGTCTATGTCGACCTGCGCTCCGGAGAGGCGAGCCTGAGCCTTTCGCGCGCCCAGCGGGTGGGACGCTGGCTGTTCTACTTCCTGCACAGCTGGGACACGCCGATGCTGTTGCAGGCGGGGGCGGGCAGGGATCTGGCGATCATCCTGCTCAGCCTGGGCGGCCTGGCGTTGTGTGCCACGGGCGTCGTGTTGTCGGTCAGGCGGTTGGGCTGGGGGCGGCAGGCGCCGGGCAGCCGTTGATGGCGGCCGTGTGTGCGCGATGCCGCGGACAATGATCGCGCCGCCGATCGGCCGTTGCGCATTGTGCCGAGATCGCCTGGGCCGGCCTTACTTCTTGACCCGAAGCGCATCCTTGCCCGGCAAGTAGGGCGACAGCGAAATGCCTTGCTCCCAGAGCTGAAGTGCGCCGGGCAGCACCGGGCGGCTGCCCAGCTTGCCGGCGCTTCGTATGCTGATCTGCCGATTCAGACGCCGTATGCGTGGCACGCCGCATCCGTAAACAGCCAATCCAGCAGGCAAGCGTGGTCTTGCGGCGTGGCGTAGAAATCGCAGTTCGGCATTCTTCAGCTTGCGGCAATCTGCCTCAACACCGCCGCCACGATGGCCTCGGGCCGGTCTTCCTGCACCAGATGTCCCGCGTTCTCCACGGACACCAGCGGTTGCCCGGAAATCAACGCCGCCAGGGTTTCTCCGCGGTCATGCGGAATCCACTGGTCCTGCTTGCCCCACAGCACTTGCACCGGGCAATCCATGCGCCCATACAGTTGCTGGACTTCGTCCGTGTATTTCTGGTCCATCTGCGCGATCTGCCGGTAAAAGGCGGGCTGGCCGACGGGGCCCAGCCATGGGGCGCTGTAAACCTCCAAGGCTTCATCCGACAGCGGATTGTGCGCGGCGGTCTGCAAATAGGCCTTGAGCAGCGCGCGATGCATGTAGTCGGGCATGCCGGAAAACGCGGCCTCGTGCTGGCGGACATGCTGCACGAAGGGCGATCCCCAGGGCGCCAGCGCCACCGCGTCGAAGATCGTCAGCGAACCATAGCGCAGCCCGTCCAGGTAATAGGCGCGCAGCGCCGTGGCGCCGCCGAAATCGTGGGCCAGCACGTCGGGGCGGTCCAGGCCCCATTCCTTGAACAAGGCCGCCAGGATCCTGTTCTGCACACCCAGCGACACATCCTGGCCGTCGCGCATCTCGGATGCGCCATAGCCCGCCAGGTCAAAGTAATAGACCGTCCTGCGATCCGCGAGCAGGGGAACGATCCGGCGCCAGACCTGGGACGAGAACGGCGTGCCGTGGATGGCCACCAGCGCGGGCCCCTGGCCGAGCTTGCCCCAGCGGATGGCGTTGCCTTCGATGGTTGCTGTGCGGGGGAGTTCGAGCATGGGCGATGGGCGTCGGCGTGGCAATGAATAGGCCGAGTGTACAGAAGCCGCCATCAGGCAGCAGTCTTTCGCGGCCGGCGATCAGGCAAACCGGCGCCGAACGCGTCGTCAGTGCTGCCGCGTGGCTTGGCGGCTTCGGCAACCGGACCCACCATCATCTGCGCGGCGCCCGCCGTGCCTGTCATCTGCTGCGCAAGAAAAGGCGGCACGCCCGCCGTGTAGCGATAGGCTTGCTGCGGGAGCAGGCCCTGGATCGTGCCCAGGTCATTGGCCGCTTCGGCGCGCGCCTGCAGCAAGGTCTGCTCGTCCTTCAAGGCTTGATTGAGCGCAATGGCGCGGGCATCCAGCCTGGCCTGCTGATCGTGGAACGCCTGGATGGCCGCCTTCAGGCAATGGGCCGTGTAGTCGTCGCGCAGCGCGTTGGCGGACGTGGCGGGACCGTGCGTGCGCGCGATCTCCGGCCTCTGGCCAGGGGCCGCCGCTGCCGGCTTGCGCGCGGCCTGCAAGCGCTGGAACTGCGCGGCTTGCGGGCGCGCGGCGTGACCGGCGCGCATCTGCTCGCGCAGGCGCTCGGCACGGTAGGGATCGCGGACATCATCGATGCCGGCCGCGCCGATGGGGTCGACTGCATAGGAAGTCATGGCAATTCCGCCTGGTTCTAGCGTGACAAACCAAACCAATCTACTAGTTGGTCGGTTGAGTGTCAAGAACGGTCACGCTTTCGGCGCAGGCAAGGCCGTACCATCGGTGGGTAGTCATGCTGTCAGCCAACCCAAGGAGACGATCATGCCCCTGTTCATCACGATCGGATACGGAGACCAGGAAGGGTACGACCGAACCGCGGCAGCGGTCCGGGATGCCGCACATGCGCACGATGCCGCGCTGCAGAAGGCCGGGGTGCTAATGGGTATTGCGGGCGCCCCGGTTCAGGTACGCAATCCCGACGCGTCCGGCGTTGAAACGGCCGATGGACCGTTCATGGCGTCGCCATTGCCCGTGGCGGGCTTCGCGGTGATTGAAGCGGCGGACATGGCCGACGCGATAGAGAAAGTGTCGCGCACGCCGTGCGCGGTTGCGCATGGGGTGGTGGAGGTTTGGCCGCTGGAGCGACCCGCTTCCTAGTCCGGTTCCGTCCGGCGCAACGTATCCAGGAAATGCAGCGCTGCTGCCGACAAAGACCGCTGCTTTTTGAGCAATATCCCGATTTCCCGCGATGCCGTCGGCGCGTGCAGCGCCACGCTGCTCAGGCGCGTGGCGTCCATCAGGCGCAGGGCCAGTTGCGGGACCGCCGCGATGCCCACGCCGGCGGCCACCATCGCGCCCACCACGGAAATATTGTCCGAGACGTAGTTCATTTGCGGCATCCGCCCGGAGGCGGCAAGAATCCGGTCGGTCACCTGGCGGATGCTGCTGGCCGGACCGCTCGCGATATAGGGGCGGTCGGCAAAAACGCTCCAGTCCACGCGCTTTTTGCGCGCCAGGGGATCGTCGATCGGGCAGATGAGCACGAATTTCTCCTGCAGCAGCGCAGAGAAGGTCACGCTCGCCGGCTGGTCGGGCACTTCGATGGAGATGCCGATGTCGGCGTTGCCTTCGGACACGGCCTGCGTGATCTGGCGCGCGGAGACCGCGTGGATATTCAGGCGCACCTGGGGATGCGACTTCTGGAAGGCGCGCGCCGCCGCGGGCAACAGGGCGGACGCGACCGAGGGCAGGGCCCAGATGTTGATACTGCCGCGCCGGCCTGCGATGAACTCCGACAGATCGCTGAGCGAATCGCGGAATTCCGACAGCATGCGCATGGCGATGGGCACCAGTTCCGCGCCGGCGGCGGTGAGCGCGACGCCGTGCTTGTCGCGGTCGAAGAGCCTGGCGTCCAGCTTTTGTTCCGCGGCCTGCACCCGCCGGCTGAGCGCGGGCTGCGAGATGTGCGCGCGTTCCGCGGCCATGCGGAAGTTGAGGGTCTCGGCCACCAGCAGCACGGCCTCGAGTTCGGAAATGGTCAGGGTCATCGCTTGCCTGATGCGTTTGGATTATCACCAAGATGTAAATATATCAATTTCCAGATCAGGGAAGTCGCCCCATACTGGTCCGAACCGTAAACACGGACGGAGACAGACATGAATGACCCGCGCAAGCGGCTGCGCATCGGCGTCGGCGCCGGCATGGCCGACGACCGCATCGGCCCCGCCATGCCATTGCTGGAAAACTGCGACATCGATTACCTGGTGTGCGAATGCCTGGCCGAGCGGACCATCGCGCGCGAAACGCTGTCGCGCAAGCACGACGGGGCGCACGGCTACAACCCGATGCTGCAGGAGCGCATGCGCGCCTTCCTGCCCGCATGCCGGGAGAAGGGCGTGCGGCTGGTGTCCAACATGGGAGCGGCCAATCCGGCCGGCGCCGCCCAGGCGGCGCTCGACATCGGCCGCGAGCTGGGGTGGCATGAACTGAAATGCGCCGCGGTCGTCGGCGACGATGTGGCCGACCGGGTGCGCCAGCATCCCGAGCTGCGGCTGATGGACCGTGACCAGCCGCTGGAATCGATCCTGCCCCAGCTGGCCTCGGCCAACGCCTACCTGGGCGCCGATGTCGTCCGCGATGCGCTGGCCACCGGCGCGCACGTCGTGATGACCGGCCGGGTCGCCGATCCCTCGCTGTTTCTGGGGGTGGCGCTGCATCATCACGGCTGGCGCGACGACGACCTGCCCAGGCTGGCGGCCGGCACGATCATGGGCCATCTGCTGGAGTGCTCGGCCCAGATCACCGGCGGCTACTTCGCCGACCCCGGCAAGAAGGATGTCCCGCGATTGGCCGAGCTGGCGTATCCCTATGCCGATCTCTACAGCGACGGCGAGCTCTACATCGGCAAGCCCGCCGGCTCGGGCGGCCGTCTCGACCGGATGACCTGCACCGAGCAGGCGCTGTACGAAATCCACGATCCGCGGGCCTATGTCACACCCGATTGCGTGCTGAACCTGGAAGGCCTGCATTTTGAAGAACAGGGCGCCGACCGGGTTGCCGTGCGCGGCATTCAGGCCGCGCCCCGCACCGACAGCTACAAGGTCGTGGTCGGCTATTTCGACGGCTGGATAGGGACGGGCGAGGTCGCCTATGCGGGCGTGAACGCCATCGCCCGCGCCCGGCTGGCGGCGGACACGGTGAAGGAACGGTTTCGCCTGGATGGCGGCGTGGCCAGCGAGATCCAGGTCGACCTGATCGGCATCAGCAGCCTGCATGGCGACCATGCGCAGGCGCTGGCGAGCCATCCGTACGAGGTCCGGCTGCGCGTCGCCGCGCGCTGCCCCGACAAGAAAAGCGCCCACCGGCTGGGCGACCACGTGCGGCAACTGAACATGCAGGGTCCCTATGGCGCTGGCGGCCCCGTCAACCTGGGCGCCAAGGAGGTGATCGCCGTGGACGCGTTGCTGATTCCGCGCGGCTGGGTCACCCCGGAAGTGATTACTTTGGGAGCCGGACGATGAGCATCCTGGTTTACGACCTTGCGCATGCGCGCGCCGGCGATAAGGGCAATACCTCGAGCATCGCCGTCATTGCCTACGACGAGGACGGCTGGCGGGTGTTGCGCCAGGCGCTGACCGCCGAACGCGTCGAGCAGGCCTTTGCCCATCTGGGAGCTGGGACGGTGCGACGCTACGAGGTGGAAAGCCTGAGGGCGCTGAACTTCGTGATCCCCAACGTGCTGTCGGGCGGCGTCACGCGTTCGCTGCGCCTGGATCCGCACGGCAAGTCGCTCAGTTCGCTGATGCTGGGAATCGAGCTTCCGGCCAGTCAACCGCAATCCTGAAAGGACCCGCAATGTATCCTCCCGCTGAACCCATGGGTACCGAGGTTTTCGCCCGGCTGCCCGAGTCCCTGCATCTGACCGAACAGCCGTCGACCTGGCTGGCCGCGCGCCACGTGAAGATGCACTCCTTCCTGGAAGGGCCTGCCTTTGATCGCGCCGGCAATCTGTGGTGCGTGGACCTGGCGCATGGGCGCATCCTGCGCGTGGACCCGGCCGGCAACTTCGAGGTCATCGTCAGCTACGAAGGCGAGCCCAACGGCCTGAAAATCCACCGCGACGGGCGCATCTTCGTCGCCGACCACCTGCACGGGCTGATGCTGCTGGATCCCGAAGCCCGCACCATCCGGCCTTGCCTGCAGCACGTGCAGCGCGAAGGCCTGAAGGGCCTGAACGATCTGTTCTTCGCGTCCAACGGCGATCTGTACTTCACCGACCAGGGCGAAAGCGCCCTCGAGAACCCGACCGGCCGCGTATTCCGCCTGCGGGCCGACGGCAAGACCGTGGACCTGCTGATGGATGGCCTGGCCGGCCCCAACGGCCTGGTCATGAACCGGGCCGAGAACGTGCTTTATGTGGCCATCACGCACGACAACGCGATCTATGCGCTGCGCCTCGAACCCGACGGCCAGATGAAGAAGGCCAGCCGCTTCATCCAGCTTTCCGGCAGCACTGCCGGGCCGGACGGCATGGCCATCGACAGCGCCGGCAACCTGGCCATCGTCCATGCCCAGGCGGGCACCGTGTGGCTGTTCAGCCCGCTGGGCGAACCCCTTTACCGCATCCGGTCGTGCGCGGGCATGCGCACCACCAACGTCGCCTTCGGCGGCGAGGACATGCGCAGCCTCTACATCACCGAAGCGGAGCAGGGCGTCATCCTGCGCGCCCGCCTGCCGCATCCCGGCAAGCCGATGTATTCGCACGTGGATTGACCCGCGCGCCACGCATCCCGTTCACACCATAAAAATCACCGTACACCGGAGACAACATCATGATTTCTTCCCGATTGATTGCCGGACTGGCCTTGAGCCTGGCCGCCTTCACAAGCGCACAGGCCGCCGATGCCTACCCCGCGCGCCCCATCCGCCTGATCGCCACTTTCGGCCCGGGCAGCTCCATCGACATCATCGCGCGCCTGGTTGCCAAGCCCTTGGGCGAGCAGCTCGGCCAGCCGGTGATCGTAGAGAACAAGCCCGGCGCCGGCGGCGACCTGGGCACCGACCTTGTGGCCAAGTCCGCCAAGGATGGCTACACCATCGGCTTCGCCTCGGCCGGCCCGATCACGGTCAATCCCAATGCCCGCAGCAAAATGCCCTATGACCCGCTCAAGGACCTGGCGCCGGTAGCCCTGGTGGCGACGGGCCCGAACGTCATCCTGGTCAACGCTTCCATCCCGGTGAAGAACCTGCAGGAACTGATCGCCTATATCAAGGCCAATCCGAACAAGGTCAACTACGCCTCGGCGGGCGTCGGCACCAGCGGCCACATCGCGGGCGAACTGTTCCAGCATCTGTCCAAGACCGAAATCCTGCATGTGCCCTACAAGGGCAATAGCGACGCCATCACCGATACGCTGGGCGGGCGCACGCAGATGGTCATCAGCGGTGTTCCGCCCATCCTGTCGTTCGTGAAGTCCGGCCAATTGCGCGCCCTGGCCGTGGCCGACACCAAACGCTCGCCGCTGCTGCCGGACGTGCCCACGGTCGGCGAGGCCGGCCTGCCGGGCGCCGAAAGCGTCGCCTGGTACGGCCTCGTGGCGCCCGCCGGTACGCCGCAGGCCATCCTGGACCGCCTGCACGACGAGATCGTCAAGGCGGTGAGCAACCCGGAAACGCAGGAGAAGTTTGCCGGCCTGGGCATTGTGCCGTCCACGGACAGCCGCGCGGACTTCGGCAAGCGCATGACGGACGAGCACGAACGCTTCAAGGCGCTGTTCAAGCAGATCAACCTTGTCATGGACTGAGGGAATCATGTCGCGCACTGTTATCGTCACTGGCGCCAGCGGGCTGGTCGGCTCCGCTGCCGTCGATTCCTTCCTGAACGCGGGCTGGGACGTCATCGCCGTCTCGCGGCGGCGCCCGGAAATCATCAGCCAGCGGCCGTTCACCCATCTACAGGTGGACCTGCAGGACGCCGAAGCCTGCCGCCGCGCCTTCGAGTCCTTGCCGCAAGTCACGCATGTCTTCTATGCGGCCGTCTATGAAAAGGCCGGTCTCATTGCGGGCTGGCAGGACCCCGAGCAGATGAGCACCAACCTGGGCATGATCAGGAACGTCATCGAGCCGCTGGCCCGCGCCGGCGCGCTGCGCCATGTCACGGTGCTGCAGGGCACCAAGGCCTATGGCGTACACCTGCACCCCATCCGCATTCCGGCGCGTGAACGCCAGCCCCGGGACGATCATCCGAACTCTTACTGGTTCCAGGAAGACTACATCCGGGAAAGGGCCGCGCAGTGCGGCTTCGGCTGGACGATATTCCGTCCCACCATCGTGGTCGGTCCCAACGTGGGCGTGGCCATGAACACCGTGCCCGTCATTGGCGTCTACGCCGCGTTGTGCCGCGCCGAAGGAAAACCGTTCAGCTATCCCGGGCACATTTCCTACCCGCGCGAAGCCGTGGACGTGCGACTGATCGGCGATGCGGGCGTCTGGACCGCGGAGAATCCGCAATCCTGGAATGAACACTACAACCTGACCAACGGCGAAGTCTTCAGCTGGCGTGACCTGTGGCCGTCGCTGGCGGAGTTCCTGCACGTCGAACCGGGTCCGGACCAGCCCCTGCGCCTCGCCGAATACCTGCCCAGTCGCGCGACCCTGTGGGACGGGATCGTCAGGCAGCATGGCTTGCGGTCCCTGACCATGGCCCAGATCCTGGGCGAATCCCACTATTCCGCCGATGCCCGCTTCGGATACGGCCTGAAGACGCCACCTCCGCCGGCCTTTGTCAGCACGGTAAAGATCAAGCAGGCGGGCTTCACGCAGACGTACGACACCGAGGCATGCGTCAAGCACTGGCTGCAGGTGCTGATGGAGCGCAGGATCATTCCGTCAACAGGCGCGGTCTGACCGGCGATCAGGCGTTCGGCGCCTTGAAGACGGAAACACCGCCAATCCGGGTGCGCCGGGCGCGTGCACTCGGATAGCCCCATCCCATATCAGCGGAACGGCGGCTCGTCTCTGGATTCAACCTGCCAGATTCGCCTGCATCCAGGCGTCCAACCCAAAAACCGCAATCCCGCGTTCGCCATTGAACGTCCGCGCCTTGTCCCAGGCCACCCCGCGTCCCTGGGCAAACACGGCCCGATACTTGCGCATCGAGTCCTCCGGCTGTTCGGCAAGCTGACGCTCGAGCTCCTCCTGCGTCCATACGCGCCTGCGGACCGCGCCGCCACGCAACCGGTCCAGCGCATCGGCCACCTCCCGATAAGTCACGGTATCGCCCGCGACATGCACCACCTGATTGGCGATGCGCGGCTCGGCGGCCAGGATCCGGGCGGTGAGGGCGCCGATGTCGTCGGCGGTGGTGAGGGTGACGGCGTTGTCCCAGCTTCCCAGCGCGTTGACGGTATTGGCGTCCAGGTCGACCACGCCGAAGGCCGGCTCAAAAAGAAAACTGGTGAACATGCCGGTCGACACGATGATCCATTCGGTGGCCTGCTGCGCGCGCAGCAGGTCGCGCACGTCCAGTTGTTCGTCGAACAGGTTCTGGGGGCTGCCTCGGCCGATGATGTCGTAGTCCACGCCGAACTGCCACGGCACGAAGCGTTTGACGCCGGCGTCCAGCGCGGCGCGGGCGATCTTGCGCTGGACGCCCGGGCCGCCGACGAAGCCGGTGCAGGAGATCACGGTGTCGTAGCGGCTGAATGTGGCGGCAAGCGCTTCGCCGGATTGCGCGGCCAGGTCGCCCAGGACAATGTCGATCCCGAGCGCGCGCAGCTCGGCCAGGTCCTGCTGCTTTGCCGGGTCGGCAGAGGCCTGGGTCGACGGGCGCAGCAGGACGGACAGCGGGCCGCCGCCGGCGCCGCGCGCCTGATGGCGCAGCATGGCCATGCCGAGCTGGCCTGCGCCCAGGACGAGGGTTGCGTTGTGGTGAATCATGGGATGCCTTCGATGAGATGAATGTGTGTGGCGGGACCACGGACGGCGACGCGTATCGGTGTGGTCCCGCAATGGCTTGCAGTGTAGGAGCGGGCAGGGCGGCCATTGTTCGCCGCGCGTGAATTCACAACGCGCGGGCGGCGCGCCTGCGGGCCATCGGCGTTGGTAATATCGGGACCTTCCCGCCCCACGTGGCGCACGCACTATCGGCAGGGCCGGCTCATGGACAAACTTCAAGCGATGGCGACGTTCGTTCGGGTCGTCGAGGCGCGCAGCTTCAGCAAGGCGGCGCAGTCCCTGGCGATGCCGCGTTCGTCGGTGACGACGCTGATCAAGAACCTGGAGACGCATCTGGGCACGCCGCTGCTTCGGCGCAGCACCCGCAGCCTGAGCCTGACCGACGCGGGCGCGCGTTATCTGCAGGCCTGTCAGGCGATCCTGGCGGAGATCGCCAGCGCGGAAAGCGACGTCTCAGCCACGATCCAGGCGCCGCGCGGCCGGGTCCGCGTGGACATGCCGGGCATCATCGGGCGCGCCATCGTCGTGCCGCGGCTGATCGAATTCGAGGCGCGCTATCCGGACATCGACGTGGTGCTGGGCCTGAGCGACCGTCCCGCCGACCTGATCTACGAAGGCATCGACTGCGCCATCCGCAGCGGCGCACTGGCTGACTCGACGCTGGTGGCGCGCAGCCTGGGCCAACTGGCCTGGCTGACCTGCGCCTCGCCCATGTACCTGGCCCGCTTCGGCGAACCGGAATCGGTGGACAGCCTGCAGGCGCATCGGGTGGTCAACTATCTGTCCAACGCCACGGGCCGGCCGCTGGACTGGCGCTTCCGTGTCGGCGGCGAGACCGTGTCGTTGACCCTGCCCAGCCGCTACGCCGTCAACGAAACCGAAGCGTATCTGCATTGCGGCCTGGAAGGGCTGGGCCTGATCCAGCTGTCGGAACTGGCCGCTTCCGTTTACCTGCGCAGCGGACGCCTGCGCGAGGTGTTGGCGCAGGCGCGGTGCGAGCCGGTGCCGGTCTCCATCGTCTATCCACACGCGCGGGCCACGGCGGCGGTGAAGGCGTTCGTGGAATGGGTGGTCGAGATCGCCCGGCCTGCGTTGGCGGGGTGAGCGGCGTTGCGCCTGCATGCCTGTGCAGGCTGTCCCGCGCTACCATCCCGGGCACCCGATCGTTGCTTGAGAGACTGCCCGAATGCTGACCCTGCGCCCCTTCGCGACTTCCGATTTTTCCCTGCTGACCAGCTGGTTCAAGAGCCTGCCCGACGTCGTGCAATGGGGCGGCTCGCACTTGTCATTTCCCCTTACCGACGACCAGCTGTCGGCGATGCTGGCGCAAGGTCAGAAAGAGCCGCCCGAGCGGCGCTGCTGGATGGCCTGCCGGGACGGCTCCGCCGTGGGCCATGCGCAACTGGCCTACGATTGGCAGGATGGCAACGCCCGTCTGGGCCGGGTCGCGGTCGCGCCCACGGAGCGCGGACGTGGACAGGCTCGGCCCATGGTCGCGCTGATGATCGACGAAGCCTTTCGGATGCCCGGCATCGAACGGCTGGAACTCAACGTCTACATGTTCAACACGCCGGCGATCCGCACCTACGAACGCCTGGGCTTCACGCTGGAAGGCGTGCGGCGTTCCTCCACACGCGCGGGCGACGCGCGTTGGGACACGGGGATGATGGGGCTGTTGCGTTCCGAATGGCAGGCGGGTGCGGCAGATTGAGTCCCACGGCATCTCAGATCGATATCCGAATTTCTTATATCTGAACAGACCCTAAATCTATAGTTCTTTAGAACTTGTTGACATAAAGAAAGGCATTGCCGATCATGCAGTGGCCCGCACCCCCGCGGGCCAAGATAAGCACAGCGCCGCGTCCGCTGCGCAACTGTGCGGCCACCAGAGAGGCATGCCATGGAGACAACCCCCCACAACCCCGCGCGGCGCCGCCTGTTGGCCGGCAGCGCCAGCGCCCTGGCTGCGGCCGGCCTGGGCGCATCGGGCATCGCGCACGCCGCCGACGCGCCCGCCAAACCGGCCGCCCCGGCGGCCAAGCCGCTGCCGCCCTATGCGGCCTGGAAAGACGCCGACAGCGTCATCGTCCACACCCCCAACACCATCGAAACCCGGCGCAGCGCCTTTGGCGACGGGGTCATCACGCCATCGCGCCAGCTGTACGTGCGCAACAACCTGCCGCCGCCCAACCCGTCCATCCTGGACGACCGCGATGCCTGGACCGTGGAGGTCGCAGGCATCAAACAGCCGCGCACCCTGACGGTCGGCGAACTCAAGACCTTGGGCGTCGAGACGCTGGCCACGGTGCTGCAATGCTCCGGCAACGGCCGCAAGTTCTTTCCCCACAAACCCAGCGGCACGCCGTGGGAGGTTGGCGCGGCGGGTTGCGTCATGTGGACGGGCATTCCGGTGCGCACCCTGGTCGACTACCTGGGCGGCATCGAAGGGGCGCCCGGCTACATGACGGGCACCGGCGGTGAAACGCTGCCCGAGGGCCTGGACCCGAAGTCGGTGATGGTGGAACGCTCGGTGCCGCGCGAGGCCATGCAGGACGCCTTGCTGGCCTGGGAAATGAACGGCGAGCCCCTGTCGCTGGCCCACGGCGGCCCGCTGCGGCTGATCGTGCCCGGCTACACCGGCGTGAACAACGTCAAGTACATCAAGCGCCTGGCGTTCACCGCCGAACAAAGCCCCGCGAAAATTCAGCAGACCAGCTATCGCATGGCGCCCATAGGCTCCAAGTCGGGCCCCGACAACCCGTCGGTATGGGGCATGGAGCCCAAGTCCTGGATCACCACCCCCGGGTCGGATGGTCAGCCGGTCAAGGCGGGACGCGCCGTGGTGCGCGGCGTGGCCTTTGGCGGCATGCACGCGGTCAAGCGGGTGGACGTGTCCATCGACGGGGGCAAGACCTGGAAGCAGGCCGCCTTGATCGGGCCTGACCTGGGCAAGTACGCCTGGCGCCAGTTCGCGCTGCCTGTCGAACTGGCGGCCGGCCAACACGTGCTGGTCAGCCGGGTCGAAGACTCGCAAGGCAACGTGCAGGTGGAAGCGCGGGTCGAGAACGCGGACGGCTACGTCAACAGCAGCTGGCGCGATCACGGCCTGACGGTCAACGTGTCCTAGACATGGCGGTGTCGATGCGTAGTCCCTTGTTGTCGTATGTTGTGCGCCGCCGCCCGGTCGGGCGGCGGCTGTTGCCCATCGCCGCGGCGGGCCTGTTGTCCCTGGCGGGGGCCTCGGTCGTTGCCGCGGAAGCGGGCGACGTCGAAGCCGGTCGCCCCGAAGCCGGGCGCGCGCTGTTCCTCAAAGCCACTACCCCGGCCTGTGCGGTGTGCCATACCTTGGCCGATGCGGGCGCGGCGGGCGCAATTGGTCCGAACCTGGATGAGTTGAAGCCGGACGCCGATCGGGTCGCCCAGGCCGTTCGCAATGGCATTGGCGTCATGCCGGCGTTTGATGCGCTGAGCGATGCGGATGTGCAGGCGTTGGCGAAGTATGTGGCGGGGGTGACGGGGGGGCAGTAGGGCGGGCCGTCACAGGAACAACGCCTGTGAGTCAGCGCGAGGTCGTAACGACCGGGCGGAGAGCTCAACCACTGTGGGTTCGTGTTCCGCGTCCACGACAATCACGACATTCTGTCCGATGAGGCAATAACTGTTCAAGCAAACATAAATTGCTTTCGCCATCTCTCCATACAGCTCGATACGCGAACTATTCTGCTCAAACCACATTTCGCATCCGCGCCAGGCGGGGTCAGAATTATCGAACTCCGAGGGACGCGTGGAGTAATTTGTCGTGATTTCAACGCGCTCATCGATGACGTAGATGCCGGCGATGTCTTGACCGAACTGAATGCGTATGCCACTGACGCAAACTTGATCCCGCCATACGTAGCGGTCAAGCGTCAGACTACGGCCTTTTGCGGCCAGCTCCAGACTTGGAAAGTCGCCTGCAAATAGCTCGCCTAATGGTTTCCAGGGGATATACATAAAGCAATCGCGTGCCTTGGCCGAGCGCCATGTTAGGCACCAAGCTTCAAATTCGGGTAGCCCGACGAAACGAAGACATATTCCAAGAAAGCATGATCCACGATCATCCCGAATCGACTCGACGGCCAGGCTGGAAAGGGTAGGCGGTGCAACTACGGCTATGTATAAGTAACAGAAGTGTGCGATAAGTTACGATATGGGTTTTAGCCTAAGCGCCTTCGCATCTGGCGAAGGGGCGGGCGGCCAGTGAACAGTTGGTCCTGCCGCCCTCCATATGCGGTTCCGTCGCAATCTCGCTCGTTCATTTGAGTGTTCCAGTCGCAGAATTTGTTTAGCGCTGTCGGTCTTGGCGTTGGGCGGATGCTCGGACTTGTCCGCCGTGCGCCGCGATTTGATGAGCAAGCCTTATGACGCGCCATCGGCTCGGGCAGAGGCCGCGCGGGTCGATCCCTCTGCGCTGCGTGACTTTTTCCCGGACGTGACGCCGCCTGTGCGGACCCAGCCCAAAGGCACGTATTTGCGCCATTTGACGGCATTCAACTGGTCCTTCGCATTCAGTACGCGCTTGTCGATCGCTGCAGCGCCCATGTGCTGGGGTGGCTTGTATGAGTTCAATAGCTCCGGTGCGTCGACGTTGATGCGCCACAGCATGGAACTGGATAAGGGGAAGGCCAAGATACTGGTCGTTCAGGTGGACTGGGTTGCCCCCTATGCTACGACGGTTGATGGTATCCGCGCGGGAGATGTGTGGCTGTCGAAGGAAGTTATTGCGCAATTGCCCGCCGACGAGAAATTGGCGAAATATCAATCGCGGATCGCGGCCGTGGATGAAAAGCGCTACGGCGGCGTGCTGCGCGATGGCGAATACGTAATCGTCGAACAGCGAGAACGGGACCTGCGCATGTGCCGGTTCAGCGTGCATGTCGTCGAGGACAACATGCTGGGCCTTCCCGCCCTTGTCCGGCACCGCTCTGACATAACCGGCGTTCCATCCACAACCACGGTTTTTGACGAAGTATTCGAGGCATTTCCCCGCGACCAGGAGCTCCAGTGGTTTTTTGCGCACGAATATGCGGCAGGGGTCGTTTTCGTTAACTTCGGCGGGTCGGACAATCGCGACCTGCGCAAGCGCTTCTACGCGGCGGTCGATGGGGCGATCGCTCGCATGGCCAAGGCCGACAATATTGACCCCGACGCCGTGGAGGACAAGGTGTTTCGGAAGTCCCCCTATCCGTACTACTTGGCGGTGTATATAGGCCACAATGCCGGACTGGAAATCGACGACTATCTTTCTGAACTGCGCATCACCGATGAGCAGATGCTGGTCAAGGTAGATCCGAAAGCGGTGGAGTATCGCGAGCGCCTGCTGCGCCATTGGTGGGACGAGTTGCGCTCAAAGCATGGCGTGGGCACCCTCGTCAAACCCGACCCGCTTGCCTCGGCCGCCGCGCTAGAGCGGTTGTGAGGTGGGCTTCACGACAGACCCAAGCACGTGCGTTTGCTAAGCCCATATGCCGCAAAGAGAGTCTGCATAAGTTTTGCGGCGTGTTTCTTTTGCCCCCATCAAACCGTTGCGCCGGGTGTGGCCTGCGGTTTCCCATAGTCCTTTTCAGGTTATTTCTCACTCGCATGCCTCAACGTCTAGCACTTACTGAAGGTCTCGCTCTTGTGTTCCAGGGAATCGAACGTCTGGGCCGTGCTTTCCCCAGTCGCCGTTTCACCATAGACGGGCGCCTTGTGGGCGATGTTGGAGAAGTCATTGCCGAACTCGAATACGACATTGCCCTCCATGAAGTCTCGCAGCCAGACTACGACGGAGTCACGTCAGATGGTCGCCGTGTCCAAGTGAAGGCGACATTCAAGGACAGCCTGACGTTCAAGACGACGCCAGACTACTTCTTGGGCTTCAAGCTCTATGAAGACGGAACGTACGAAGAAGTGTTCAATGGGCCGGGGCATTTGATCTTCGAAAAATACAAGCACCGTGCCGGCATAGGCAAGTCATTGCTATCGTTTCCAAACTCGGCGCTCAGCGAGCTGTCGCGCGGCGTCCAGGCGGCGGATCGTATTTCCAGGCGGCAGGCGCAGTCAGGTGGTGGATTAGCGCAAATCGGTTGACCGCTATCCCCAATTTGAAGGATGTTAAGCCGGCGGCATCCTGATAATGTTGTCGCCAACAAATATGCTGACATGGCGTTCGTCTCGGTCCGCGCAATCCTCTGGTTCGCCAAGTCCGATGGCCGGAAACCGTCGCTAGCACCTTTGGCGCGACAGGGTTTGGCAGCGGCCCTGATCCATGCGTGGTTGCGGCGCCGGACCATGGAGTGGTGAGCAGCGTTAAAGCGCATTTTCCAGTATTGAATTCCGACAGCTCTGCCACAGAGGGACCTATGGGAATATGTACCCGAGTCTTGCTAGCTGCACTCTTCTCAATGCCTGCGTTAGGGAAGGCGCAGACAGTACGTGTCGCAAGTTGGAACCTGGGATGGCACGTTTCTACTGCGGAGGTATCCAACTGGATTGACAAGTGCAGTCGCAGTTTCAAGAAAAATCCGGCAACCAAACGTTGGGACCTGGCAGATGGCGACACAGCCGGCACCACTGTGGGCTGGTTCATCAAAGAGTCCAGGGCCAATCTTGAAGGTGTCGACCTTTCCACGATCCCGCCTTGCGGCGTCTACAAGGACGGCCGTTTCAACGGCATTGCCGTCACTCCAAATGCCTATTCGAACCGCGTCCGGCAGCTTGCCGGATTGATGGCGGTGGCGGTGCACGCCGATGTCATTGCGTTCCAGGAAGTCTCCGGTACCGCTGCCGTCCGCGAGGCACTGGGCACCATCGCCGATCAGTACAACATCTGCTCTTTCGATGGCCAGTTCAAGGTGCAGCGCCTTGCGTTCGCATGGCGCAAGCAGTTTGGCGATCCAGTGGAGGACTGCAAAGTCGTGATACCCGTGTCGCTGCCGCAGGAAGCCGAGGAGAATCAGGTCCGGCCGGCCTTGACCATGGGCCTGTTTGTGGGCGGTAAGCTGGTGCGGTTCATGAACGTGCATCTGAAATCATCCTGTGTGAGTTCTCTGGAGAAGGGAAAACTCGATGATGGCAAGCAAGAGGCATGCACGCTGCTGCAGCGCCAAATTCGTCCATTGGAATCTGGCGTTGAGTCGCTATCTGCAGGGGCAGACCATTTTGTGGTGCTGGGCGATTTCAACCGGAACTTGTGGCACGAATTCTATGAAGTGACCGGTTCCGAGGCGGTCCGTTCCGATGGAGAACGTCAGCTGGCTAGACCCATGCCTACTGGCGTTTTGAGCAAGAGTCTGTTCAAAGAAGTCTTCGATGGGCAGCCGGGCGGTCCGGTAACGCTGGTGTCGCTTGCCTGCACGCAAGATGCAGCCAATCAGGCTCTTTGTGATGCGGCGAAGACGCGGGTCTTGAACAAGGATGAGATCAAACTATTGTCTGGTTTCAATGCGCTGGGCTGTCGCAATCCCATCGGTCTGGATCACTTCGTGATCTCGAACTCCCTTGCTTCGAAGGTCACGTCTGCCGAAAAGTTGTCGATCGGGCGAATGGGAGGCAGCAAAGGGCCAACCGAAGCAAAAGCGGAGCCGCTGCTCGCAGTTTCGGATCATTGCCCGATAGTGATGACCCTGCAGTTCTGAACATGCCGTCCAAGTCTGCAATTCCACCGAATAACTGTGTCGGACTACTATTTCTCCGGCTACATGACGGGCACCGGCGGTGAGACGCTGCCCGAAGGCCTGGACCCCAAGACCTTGCTGGTGGAACGCTCGGTGCCGCGCGAGGCCATGCAGGACGCCCTGCTGGCCTGGGAGATGAACGGCGAGCCCCTGCCGTTGGCCCACGGCGGCCCGCTGCGGCTGATCGTGCCGGGGTACACCGGCGTGAACAACGTCAAGTACATCAAGCGCCTGGCCTTCACCGCCGAACAAAGCCCCGCGAAGATCCAGCAGACCAGCTATCGCATGGCGGCCATCGGCTCCAAGCCGGGCCCCGACAACCCGTCGGTGTGGGGCATGGAGCCCAAGTCCTGGATCACCACCCCCGGGTCGGATGGTCAGCCGGTCAAGGCGGGACGCGCCGTGGTGCGCGGCGTGGCCTTTGGCGGCATGCACGCGGTCAAGCGGGTGGACGTGTCCATCGCCGGAGGCCAGACCTGGAAACAGGCCGCCCTGATCGGACCCGACCTGGGCAAATACGCCTGGCGCCAGTTCGCCCTGCCGGTGGAACTGTCCGCCGGCCAACATGTGCTGGTCAGCCGGGTCGACGACTCGCAAGGCAACGTGCAGGTGGAAGCGCGGGTCGAGAACGCGGATGGCTACGTCAACAGCAGCTGGCGCGACCACGGCCTGACGGTCAACGTGTCCTAGTCATGGCGGTGTCGATGCGTAGCGCCTTGTTGTCGTATGTTGTGCGCCGCCGCCCGGTGGGGCGGCGGTTGTTGCCCATCGCCGCGGCGGGCCTGTTGTCCCTGGCGGGGCTTCGGTCGTTGCCGCGGAAGCGGGCGACGTCGAAGCTGGTCCCCGAAGCCGGGCGCGCGCTGTTCCTGAAGGCCACCACCCCGGCCTGTGCGGTGTGCCACACCCTGGCCGATGCGCGCGCGGCGGGGACCATTGGTCCGAATCTGGATGAACTGAAGCCGGACGCCAATCGGGTCGCCCAGGCGGTTCGCAATGGCGTCCGCGTCATGCCGGCGTTTGATGCGCTGAGCGATGCGGACGTGCAGGCGTTGGCGAAGTATGTGGCGGGGGTGACGGGAGGGCAGTAGGTAGGGGGGGCTGGACGAATGTATGACTGCGGCACTACGAGCCAGAAATGGAAAAGCTCTTCCAAGCGCCTCAGATTTTTTCGAACAACAGGCCTCGGATTTCCAGTTTCCCAGCCTCTTTCCACTTGATCCGGGCAGTTTGACGGCCTGGAATGGTATCGCCAAATAGGGAGATCCAGGCGCTTCGAAAGGACTTGTACGTCACTCCGTTCACTCGGCATGGCGGGCTGTCCCGGCGTGCCGCTCGCACTTCCGGAATGTCCCATCCATTCATCGCAGACCGAACCTTAACGTGGCCATCGATGTCGCACTCCTCGTAGCCCTCGCCCAATGGAGATTCCAGCGCTGCGAGTAGAATTCTGCGTACAAGGTTCAAATAGCCGAGGCGAAAGCACTCCGAACTGCCATCAGCGATGTGGCTGGCACCCTTGCCTCGTGCGTTGGGTAGTGAGCGCAGAATCAGCGATTCTATGTGACGTGCTGCCTGCATGCTTGGCAGTTTGTACAGAGCGCCCTCAGCGATGTCGAAACCTTGGCGATCGTGTTTATACAGACGCCTGGCAGGCACCTCGCTGATTCCGACTTTGAACACTCCGCTGTCACGCTGGACGAGCAGGTAGAGATATCCGTGGCACGTGCACATACTTCATTGCGAGGGGAAGTTGATCTTGAGCCAAATCGCTTCATGGCCGTAGCTTAGTATTCAGTTTATACTATTTGAAACAATTGCAACGTAAAATGATTGCGGATCATGCCACTTACTCCGACTCAGGTAGCTTCCCTAAGTGCAGCCGCGGACGCTTACGCTTTCCCTCCTGCGTACTATGACTTTTCGATGAATAGCCCGGTCATGGGATTGACCATGGCGCAGGTGGAAAGCCGAATTCGGCAGGATTTACTCAGCGAGACGGGGGTGAAAGACGGCTTGTCGAACGTCCTCTACTGGGGCTTTGCCCAAATGGGTGGATTGGCCCCCATTCGCGCAGACCGCTTCCGCTCGTCGGTTACCCAAGACCAGCTCGCCTCGGCGACGCAATTATTTTCCGTCAGCCCATGTCCGAGTCTTGTGTCCATTGCGCGTCTTAAACTACCGCAGTTTTCCGGTGTCTCGTTTGTCAGCAAGGTGCGAATGTTCCTGGACCCAAATGGTTCAGCCACGCTTGACAAACAGATCATGAAGATTCATGGGCTGCGACAAACTACCGTACTTGCTGCCGTGCGGGCTTTGAGGAACACCATTCCTGTCAATACGCGCAACTCCGCAGCGTATGAGGCATGGTGCGCAAGGTTGGCGCAGATCCAGGGGCTTTACCTTCCAAGCCTGCGGGTAGTGGACATCGAGCGAGGCCTTTTTCACCTGATCCAGTCGGGTCGGGTGCAATGTGCTGCGGATATCCTTGCTGATGCTTAGTCAGGAGTCGCGCGTAATGCGAGGGGAGCGATACCCACGTTACCGGAAAGCTATATGACGGTTATCGCCTATTTTCCCGACCTTTCTATCGCGGCGTCAGATCTGCTGCTGAGCATGGATAGACCAGGTGGGGCGCCCGTTCAGCTACCGAGCATCGGAAGCACGTACAACCTGAAAGATTTATCGCTATCCCCTACAAACCTTGTCCGGAAGATTCATCGACTGAAGCACGGTAGGGGCGAAGTTGTCATGCTTATTGCCGGTACCGTATCTCATCTTAAGAAATTGGTCGATTCTTTTGAATTGATACGAGCTGGAAGATATAAGCTCCCACCTCGATTGGCCGCCACCCTGAATGAATCCGACCCTCTCAGTGTCTTGCATACCGCAAGTGTGGTCACCGATTTGGGTGGATATTCCGAATTTGAGTTCATCGCGTTTCATAAGGCGCGGCGTCTGGATACACGCTACGATGTAAACCGACGCTTCGACGTGGCTCCATATTTTGGCGAGACTCTGTTCGCGGGTAGCGGCGCCAGCGACTTGTCTCGCTGGCTTTGCCAGCGTGGGGAGCAGTACCTGGATCATCCCGCTCTGGTAGGCGAGACAACTGAGGTAAAGCGCTTTCGAGTTCTAAACCTTATTCCCTCTCTGCTGCTTGAAGAAGACACGCGGGAATCGCTAAAGACGATCAATAACGGCGTGGGTGGCTACTATGAATCGTTCGAGGTGGATAAAAATGGCTTGTACCCCCAGGATGCGGTGCTCACGGTCTTCGCTTCGCTCGAGACCAACGGTAAAGACGTTCACGTTGAGTTGAGGCGGATGTTCTTTCACCTTTATGCGGATGACTGGCTGTTCATCATTTCCCTGTCCGGAGAACCTCGCAGGCTCATTGCCGGCCAGACGGTTCGGGTCGATATGACCGAATTTGATTTCTACAAGGTGAAGCCTCTTTTATATGAAGGTGAACCTCCTAATTGGGATATTCCCCGCCTGGCCGTGCAAATGCCATCGGCCAAGCACTGGCGTCTGACGCTCTACCGTGAGACAAACACCGACACTCCACAACTGAAACGGTTTAGCCATGTACGGGGAGCAAAACAGCCCATTATTTCTATTTCGGTAAAAAACCAGACGATGAATTTAACGCTCGAGCAAAAGCGACTTGAATATTATATGAACAGGTTTCCAAAAAGGCCGGCTGACAAACATCTTGTGACCGTCCATGTTTGATCATGGGGTTTTCTGACGTTGACTCACTTGGCGTGGGGTGTTGGATTCCGTCAAGAATGCAATACATGAACTTGCTACTGCAAACAGTCCACTCGGCTCGCTCGATTGTGGGACGAGTTATTCGGTGGACAATATACCTGACGGCTTCGTTCATCGGATTATGCATATTTGGTCCGTTTCTTAGTTCTGCTGCGTTCCAATCGTTTCTCGAACATGCAGCCTCCGATCCTCTCGTGCGCCATATACTGGATCCGGGAGATTGGATAATTGATCAACTTGTCCGACATTCCGCCGTTTTTTTTACAGTATGGGCGTGTGCTTTCGGCGCTTACAGCAGGTTCAAGGACAGAGTGAGCGACCTTAACGCGTGCCTCGGATACGCGTCCATGCTTACCAGGGGAATCGGGACGTTTCTTATCACCATGTTTATGCTCCTTGCCGGAATAGGCATGTACCCGGCGCTTGCCGGGCGGGAGGCGTGGACTGGTTTCTCAATCGTAATGCTTGCGTTCTGCGGATTTGGTTTTCCAGGTCTCTTCTTTAGCTGGTATGCCAAAGTTGGTTTCACGCCCCATCGGCTGCTTGATGCTGTTGCTCCGTATGCAGCTGTTTTGTGTGGCGTGCTCGCAATTCTGGCCGTTGTGTATGGTGCCGTTTCGGATCTTCTTGGATTGGCCCTGTTCCTGTTAAAGAACGGCTAGGGGTGCACGTCGGTCGTTGCCGCGGAAGCGGGCGACGCCGATGCCGGTCGCCCGGGAGCCGGTCGCGCGCTCTTCCTGAAAGCCACCACCCCGGCCTGTGCGGTGTGCCGTACCCTGGCCGATGCGGGCGCGGCGGGCATGATCGGTCCGAACCTGGGGCGCCGACCTATTGGCATGGCGCATGCAGGCGTCGGACTGCAAATCCCTGCCTCGGATTTGCAGCCTGACGGCTGGCATCACACTCCGTCGCAGCTCAGACCTGCGCCATCCCCCCATCCACAAACAACTCGATCCCGTTCACAAAGCTGGCCGCGTCCGACGCCAGGAACGCCACCGCTTTGCCGATCTCTTGCGGCTCGCCCAGGCGGCCCAGGGGCACCTGCGCGGCCAGGTAGTCGAACAGTCCCTGGCGGGCCTCGTCGGCAACCAGGCCGCCCAGTCCCGGCGTGCGGATCGGGCCCGGGCTTACGACGTTCACGCGGATGCCGCGTTCCTTCAGGTCCAGCGCCCAGGAACGCGCGAAGTTGCGCACCGCCGCTTTGCTGGCGCTGTAGACGCTGAAGTTCGCCGTCCCCTGGATCGAAACGGTCGACGCCGTCAGGATCACCGAGGCGCCGTCGACCAGCAGCGGCAGGGCCTTTTGCACGGTGAACAGCGTGCCGCGCACATTGGTGCCGAAAATCCGGTCGAAGTGTTCTTCCGTGATCGCGCCCAGCGGCATCATGTCGCCGCCGCCGGCATTGGCGAACAGGATGTCGAGCTTGCCGGCGCTCTTGGCGATCTGCGCGTAGACGCCGTCAAGGTCGCTCAAGACCGACGCGTCGGCGCGGATGCCGGTTGCCGCGCTGCCGATGCTGGCGACGGCGGCGTCGAGTTCGGCCTGACGCCGCCCGGTGATGAAGACGCGCGCGCCTTGTGCGGCCAATTCCTGCGCGCTTGCCAGGCCGATGCCCGTGGTGCCTCCGGTAACGAGTGCGACCTTGCCGTTGAGTTGCTGATTCATGATGTGCTCCAAATCCTTGATGGGTGGTTTGTCAGTCGGGCCTTCACCGGACTCATTTCTCGTGAAATGCCGTTGTCGACTGGGTATGGAGCAACTTTAAGGGCGCATTTATTCTGGATAAACCATGTAAAATTGAAATAACTATCCAGCTTTATGGATAATGGCGGCCTTCAGGAGCACCCGGCATGGATCAGTTGACGGCCATACGCGGCTTTGCCCGTGTGGTGGAAGCAGGCAGTTTCACCCGCGCGGCGGACTCGCTGGACATGCCCAACGCCACGCTCAGCAAGGTGGTGCAAGACCTGGAGGCGCACCTGGGCGTGCGCCTGCTGCAGCGCACGACGCGGCGCGTCACGGTCACGCCGGAAGGACGCGATTACTACGAAAAAGCCCTGCGCATCGTGCGCGACCTGGAAGACATCGACAGCTCGTTCAGCGCCGCGCCCGGCAGGCCCAAAGGCCACCTGCGCATCGATGTCGGCGGATCCACCGCGCGCGATGTGCTGATCCCCGCCATGCCGGATTTCCTGGCACGCTATCCCGACATCCGGATCGACCTGGGCGTGTCCGACCGTGCCGTCGACCTGATCAGCGATAACGTCGACTGCGTGATCCGCGGCGGTCCGCTCAACGACTCGTCCCTGGTGGCGCGGCACATCGGCACCGCAGATCTGATCACCTGCGCCGCGCCGGCCTACCTCAAACAGTTCGGCACGCCGGCGTATCCGGATGAGCTGAAAAACGGCCACAAGCTGGTCAGCTACCTGTCGCCGCAGAACGGCCGCGCGTTTCCGTTTCGTTTTGAGCGCGACGGTGAAAAATTCGAGATCAAGGTCGAACATCGCGTTGGCGTCAACGAAAGCAACGCCCATCTGGCCGCCGCGCTGGCTGGGCTGGGCATCGTCCAGACCTTCACGTATGCAGCCGGCGCCGCGCTCAAGAGCGGGGCGCTCGTCGAAATCCTGAAACCCTGGCGGCCGCAGCCGTATCCCTTCCACGTCGTGTACCCCCACAATCGCCATGTCACGCAGCGCCTGCGCGTGTTCATCGACTGGCTCATGGAGCACGTTCCGGCGCGTCTCAAGGGCTGAGAGGACAAGGGCGACAGTCCCAAGCGGAAGGCGTCATCTCCGGCGATCACGGGTGTCATCAAACGCTGTAAAGATTGCTCAGCGACGCCTTGAGAAACCCGCCGTCCACCACGATGTCCTGCCCGTTGACATACTGCGAGGCATCGCTGGCCAGAAACGCCACCGCGCCCGCAATGTCCGCCGGAAGGCCGATGCGCCTTGCGGGAATATGCGCCACGCGCTTTTGCAGCACCGATTCGTCGCGGTAATGCGCTTCCGACAAGGGCGTGCGGATCATCCCCGGGCTGATGGCGTTCGCGCGGATGCCGCGCGGCCCCCATTCGACGGCCATCTGGCGGGTTAACGCCTGCAGGGCAGCCTTGGTTGAGCCGTAGGCGCCCACCCGGGTGGGCGACTGGGCCGAGATCGACGCCACATTGACGATGCTGCCCGCCCGCCGATCCCGCATCAGCGGAAACACCGCCTGCGCACATAGCAGCGCGCCGCGCAGGTTGACGCGGAAGATGCGGTCCCACAGGTCGACCGGCAATTCCTCCAGCGCCACCGGCGCCGCGCTGACGGCCGCATTGTTGACGAGCACGTCGCAACGCCCGAAACGCGCTCGAACCTGATTGGCCATAGCGGCCACCGAGTCGGGATCGGAGATGTCGCAGCGCACATCCAGCAACTCATCCGCATCGGCGGCGACGCCAGCCGCGTTGACGTCCACCCGCACCACCGCCGCGCCCATCGAGCGCAGCTGCTGGCATATGGCCAGGCCAATTCCGCCGGCCGCGCCGGTCACCACCGCCACGCGGCCCTGCAGGGCGTCGGGCGCAAAAGGGAGATTGAACGAAGTTTCCAAGCGTTCTCCCTACTTGTTCTTCAGGTCAGCCACTTTCGCCAGGCCCTGCCAGACGACGGCATCGCGCTTGATCGACGCCGCAAACTCCTTCGCTGAAATGTCCGCCGGCACGATCATGTTCTGGCCTTCGATCTTCTCCCGGACTTCAGGCGAATGCTGCGCGCGGTAGATCTCGGCGTTCAGCCGGTCGATGATCTCGGGCGGCGTTCCCGCCGGCGCGAACACGCCATACCAGCCGTCGGCCTCGAACTTGTAGCCCTGTTCCGCCAGCGTGGGCACGTCCATCGACGCAGGCCAGCGCCGCGACCCCGTCTGGCCCAGCGCCACCAGCTTGCCGGCGCGCATGTGCGGAATGGGCGAGGCGATGTCCATGAAGCCGACGCTGATGTTGTTGGCGATCAGGTCCGTGCTTTCGGTGACCAACTGCTTGTAGGGTACGTGCGGCATGTCCAGGCCATAGTGGGCCTTGATGCCTTCCATGGCCAGATTGCCGGATGAGCCTGTGCCCCACGAACCGTATGCCAGCTTGCCGGGATTGGCCTTGGCATAGGCGACCATATCCGCCAGGTTCTTGAAGCCCGTGCTCGGGTTGGCCACCAGCAAAATCCCCGCCGCGCCGACCTGGGCGATGGGCAGCAGGTCCTTCTCCGGGTCGTAGGGCAGGGAAGGGAGCACCACGGGATTCAGCAGGATCGCGGACGACGGCGCGAACAGCAGCGTGTAGCCATCGGCCGTGGCCTTGGCCACCGTCTCGCAGGCGATCATGCCGTTGGCGCCGGGCTTCGCTTCCACCACCACCGGCTGGTTCAGCGCCTTCGCCAGCGGAGCGGCAATCAGCCGCGCAAAAATGTCGCCGCCCGCGCCCGACGATCCGGCAACCACCAGCCGGATCGGGCGCTCGGGCCAATTGCCCGGGGCGGCAAAAGCGTTGACGCCCAGGCTCAGCAGCATGCCGCCAAGCAGGATCGCGCGTCGCGTGGGTAGGGGGTGGGTCATGTCAGCGTCTCCAGAATTTTTGAGTTATTGGAAAGCTCTAAATTCTAGGTAGCGCAAACGGATTGGCTATAGCTGATCCCGCAGATCAGAACTGCACGAATCGAAGGAGTCGCCGACATCGCCGTGGGCAATGCCGATGCCTGCATGCTTCATTTTTTGCAGAAGAGTTCTTCGGAATATCGAGGAATCGGCGGCCGGGCGATCGATACACTTTCAGGCGGAGACAACTGAAAAAGAGCAACACATGCCTTTCGCCACACGCCGTCGCCTGCTGCTGGGCAGCGCAGTCCTCAGCGCCCTGTTCTCGTTCGGGGCAGCCTCGCAAACCGATTATCCATCGAAACCCGTCCGCCTTGTCGTCCCGTATCCCCCGGGCGCCGCCACCGACGCCATCTCGCGCGCCTTCGCCCAGCAACTGGGAACGATCATGGGCCAGCCCGTGGTCGTCGAAAACCGCCCCGGCGCCGGCTCGGCCATCGGCATCATGGCCGTCAAAAGCAGGCCCGCCGACGGGTACACCTTGCTGGTCCACGCCGAAGGCTTCTACAGCGCAAAAATCACGACACCCGGCGCGGGCTATGAGTTTTCCGACTTCGAAATCCTGGCGCCGCTGGGCCAGAGCAGCTACGCCTTCATCGTCCCGGCCGACCAGGGCTGGAATCGCCTGGAAGACCTGAAGGGCTTGAACCGGGAATTGGACATCGGCGTCGCAGACCTGGGCGTGGGCACGTATTCGACGCTGGCGGCGAGACTCGCATCAGGGCTGCACACGCAATACCGTCCGATTCCGTTCAAGGGTGGCGCGGAAGGGCTGACGGCCATTCTTGGCGGGCAGATCGACGGTTACTTCACCACGATCGGCACCACGCAAAGCGTCAAGGACAATCCGCACGTCAAGGTGCTGGCCTATAGCGGGCGGGCGGGGAGCGTCAGTCATTTGCCTGGCGTCAAGACGTTTGCCGAGCTTGGCGTGCCGGATATGGTGTTTCACAGCAGCTATAGCGTCGCGGTGCGCAGTGGTACGCCGGAACCGGTCAGGACGAAGCTGGCGGAGTTTGTGAAGCAGGCGGTTGCGTCGGAGGCGATGGATAAGGCGCGGCGGGATTTGTATTTGGAGGAGTATGCGGGGACGTTGGATGACTATAAGCGGGAGCTTATGGGGTTGGCGGATGAGTTTGAGGCCAGCGCGAAGGGGCGAAGCAGCGAACAGTAAGGCGTTGGAGAGGGGTTGTCGGGGCGCGTCTTACCCGTCTTGCATGGGCTTGAACTTTGAGAAGTCGATTCCTTCGCGCTTGGATCAACCGTTTAGTTTTCCTTGGACGCCCCGCTCTCGGTCGCTAAATACGGCTAGGCAGCAGGGTCTGATCCTTAATGTTAAGTAGCGAGAACCCCAGGAGTTCCCGGCTAGTTGAGTTGATCGCAGCAATGTCCTGAGCATCTTGCGCAGTGATCGGCGAATCTAACTGTGCCTGAGAGTTCATGGGGGTGAGGGATGCCGCGCTCAATAGGCGCATCTGCGAGTCCGCAAGACATAAGGTGCGCTTCAGGCCGGCTGATACGAATAGGTCCAGGGACCGAGGTCGATCGGGTTGTGTGAGCTCGGGAATTAATGCAAACGGAAGCCACAAATCCAACATCTTGCGGAGGCCCTTACACCCACGGAGTTCATCGACTAGACGTTGCGTTTCGCTTCCGTCGGCCAGTATGCGTTCGCTCTCCACCATCTTGCAGAAGGACTCCAGCGCGAGGAACGAGGCCATCTTGTCGCATGCCTGTGCCATATCAGGTTCGTTGAACGTTCCAGTCACTGGATTGAAAGTCGCCACCAAGTCCTTGTCCAAGAATACGCACAGAATCAAGCCAGCCACCCCACGGGTCTCGTCAGGCAAGAGAAGTAGGGCCTCGACCGAGCCATCGCCCAGCGTCTCTCCTCTGTTGATGGGCCTCGCAGCATCCAATGCGGGGCCTGTCAGCGGAGGACTCCCGTCGTCAAACCGCGCTTCGAAACGTCCGCCGGTCGCAATCGTCACTTTGGCCGGCGCGACAAGGATTCTCGGGATATTGCGACTCGCTATGAAATCTGGAGTGTGCCAATGAAGCTGTCGAAGCGTCCTGGCTGTCCAACACAGTTTCAGTCGATCTTCAATGGCCGCGCTGTGCCCCTGATAGTTTGGTCGTGGTTTTCTAGGATCCTCCATCCAGAGCAAGAATTCTTGGATGTAGGAAGTGCAGTTCCCGGACAGCAGGACGAGGCGATTGTGTAGATAAATAGGTAGCATATCCAAATCGTCGTCGTGCTCTGGTGGAGACATGGGAACCAGCAGCTCCGCGAGCCGAAAATCGTCAAAGAAATAGTCGTTGAGAAACGCGAGGAAAATATCAGAGTGGCTAAACATGCGAGAACGTGCGACGAGATCGTTCCACATCATCTTGATTAGCAAGTACCCAAGCAAATAGCCTTCATCGTCAGCCAGGCTGCGATAAAGCAATTCCTTTTTTCTCCGCACTATTGGCGCACTCACGCGCAATGATTCGAGTTTGCGAGTAATTGGACCAAGGCAGTCTTCCCCCCGCGTCATGGCGGCATACATCTCTTTCTTGCTGAAAAGTATAGCGGCGGTCTGCATGCTCCAAGTGGCTATCGGAGCATCTCGCGAAATCGCATCGAATTCGGCAAAGAGTGCTAGGCCCTCCAATATTGGTCGCAGCAAACGCTCCGTGAGAGCGTGCCGAACGGCATCTTTGGCGATCCAGGAGACGCCACTTTTCTCACTCTGAACACCCAATAAACTGGTATGCGAGACAGCGAGCGCCGATAGACTGACCCCAACGGGAGTGTTTAGGCTCGCGTGATGCGTAAGTTCATGGACAATTGGCCACAACAAGTCATCAGCAAGTACGCCTTCGGCAAGAGCAGCGGCCCACATGTCGGGCGTTTGGAGCGTAGTATTTGGCTGTTTGGGCGGATAAGCCGGATTCGCCGCGCTGATGGCGACGGCGTTCGAAATTGGGTCGATTGCCAGCCGCAGAGCCGACCGTGGTGCGGCAAGTTGTCTCCGGTAGAACATCATCAAACTCCATCCGTGCGCCAGATGCCGGCCTCATCCTTCCATACAAGCGAGGTCTTTGTTCCAGACACCGTCACGCAGGCGGTCATTGCCTTTAAGCTGCTTTCGAGCTCCTGCTGGGATAGATCGGGATAGGAAGGGCGAAGAGCTTCAAGAAGCGCTGCGATCGGCATACCATCAGTCCGAGCCTTCGACAGCAATGCAATGACAGCGTAATCGCGTGGATCTAGCCGAGCTGCTAGTCGTAAGCTGTATACAAGCTTAAGCGCCGCCCCGATGATGCCCGTGACTGGCACTAATAGCTCTCTGACGGAACCACCGGCGTGCAGGAAAAAAAAGCCAGCGTTTGCCGCAGCCATCAACACAGAATAGCAAGTCTCTACGACGTTGATATCTTGATTTCGTATGACATATCTGCACGGGAGGAGGGCCCCGAGGGTGCCAGGCCCAGGTGCTGCCGAAGGTTGCTCCATCCAAAGGGGGAGCAACTCCGCAGCGAGATCCTCGATTTGTGCTTTGGGCAACTTCAGGTCAAGGGGGCGAAGCCCAGAAATGATTGCAGTCGAGACTAAATCTCTTGCTTCATCCTCATCCACGGCAGTCTTCCTCGGTGGCGAAATAGTCGCAGGAAAATACAAGGAAAGGAACATCACGGCATTGGTTTCCCGCGATCCATTATGAGCTTACTGTTGGTAGATCGGTGAATCAATAAGTGCACAATTTTATGTGTTGGAAATCGGTGCAAGAAGCAGGTAATGCACTGTACGGCTCACTGATTTGGTGACCGCTTCAATAGACAACCAATGCAGCGGTCCATGCTTGCATTAGGCTCGGAAAATCAACCTCGTATTGGCCAAAAAAAGGGTCGTTGATCGACACCCGTCCAAGCGGCCCGATGGAGGATGGAACCACTCTCATCCCGGTCGCAATCACGAAATGCCCGGCGCCTTGTCTAGTATGCATCACTATGGGGCCATGTTTTAATATGTCATATAGCGCGAAACCGTTGGCCGGCGGAGAAATAGTCGAAAACCGTCCGCCAAATCTGCCAATTAAAGCTTGCACTTCGGTTATGTGCCCCGGGCGGGAACACAACTGTGGATTTTGGCAGCAAGGTGCACCATATTGCATTTGGAGCATTGAACACTGATCTGGGACGGGCCGGCGTCCATAATACTCTGCCACCATTTTCGCAGCGGCAACCCAGCACCAAACCATAGTTTGCTGCTGGTGAAATGGCACGGCATGGTGAATCGGTGGATATCTGCTGTAATCGAAACTGGGGGGATTGTATTGCTGTGCATTGCTCGGGCCAGCCAGCAGATAAATCGAGAGGGCTAGTAAGGGGGTGCTTTTAAAGAAAGTAAACATAGCCGCTTTCCCTGTGTGGAGGTCTCTTTCGAACCTGCGGCCGTGCGGCAAGTTCTCACGCGATTAGTTCCTCATGCCCAGATACCTAAATCTAACTAACGTCTCTTGTCTGCTTGGTCAGTCCATATCCCGCTGAGACGAAAATTGCCATCCTTTTCTTGGATCACAACAATGCGCTCGAAGATTCTGCTGCCGGCGTACGCATTTACAAATGTGATGGCGTAAATAGGGCCCGTGTAGCCGCTGCTCGGATCGAAATTTGAGAAGTCGTTACTTACGACCTTGCTTTCAATTAGACGACCTAATCTCGCCCGACTCAATGTCATGTTGGCTATGAATGCGTCCTTAGTCGTTAGCTTTTTGAACCAATCACTGGTGTTGAAGTCCCACAAATCTGAATATTGTGCTTTTTCAAGCATAGATATTATGATCGTTGCACTTTTCTCGGCAGCATTTTTGTTCGCTGTTTCAGTGCTTGATGTATTTGTTACTCCGGCGCTTGGAAGAGAAGGGCCGGTTCCTGGCACTCGTTGAGAGAGGAATTTGCCAAGGGAGCTGACTTGGACTGGGTTCCGAATCAGCCCGGATTTCAGCAAGAAGTCGAGATTCTCAGCAGCTTTGTCCGGGTTGCCTCCCACTTTTATAACTTCCAGTATGCGTGTTTGCTCGGACTTTAGCTCTTCCAAATCTCGTTGAAGATTCCCATTGACAACCGCCACAACGGCATTGCCAGCTGCGGCTATTGACGCGGCGAGTATTGCGAGGACCAATGGATTTTTCCATTGGGATTGCATACTTTCTCGCCTAGAAATTTCAATTTGGACTTCGCGAAGTAGCATCTCCCGTTGCCGAAAACTCTTCTCAGTTTCCCATTTTTCCCTTTCGGAAACTTCGGAGCTATTGTTTTCCATTTTTTTGTATTTTTGCGACATAAAATGGTGAAATACAACCCCATTTTTATTGGGAAGAGTTCAGTTGTAGTCAACTTTTTGATGGGCTTGTGGTGTGCAAAAATTGGTCTTTCGCGGTGTCGCTTTGTAAAGAATTCTATGGAGGGGGGGGTGGAGATGGAATACTTAAAATTGAGTATTTCTGGCGACGCGCAATAAATTGCGTAAGTAGTCGGTGGCTTCCGTCCTCAAGCATGGAAGTGCAACGAGCCGGCAGCAAATGCACACTCGTCGAGGATGGTTGATGAAGGTGTACCACGAAGGTGAGGAGGCAAAATCCCCTGTCTGGGGCGTTAGATGCCTCAAGAGATAAAGTTTCAGACTACAATTTCTCAGCATCGAGGTAGCGAAATCGTAGCCTGACACCTTTTCTTGCACGGAGAGCAACCCCGCGGACAGATCCGCGCCCACCCGGGCCCAGCATCGTTGGTGGAAATGGTCGATGAGCAGCCGGCAAGCAAGGCGACAAGGCACAGGGCTGCAGCACGACGGGGCAGCAGCCCTGTGTGCCGCGATATTAGCCATAATCAATTCAACCTGGCCCCGCGCGACGGCAGGAGCTCAGTTTTCGCTCCCACATAAACCGGCAGCGGGCGGACCGTAGCGTACACAGTGCGGAATATCTCAATGATGAATCCGGAAACGCCAGACGACAACTTGGTACGGACCCGCAGCCACAGGTCACGCGATCTGCCCCAGGGCTTTCGGGCTGGGTTGATTACGGCCATCACGGTATTGCTGGGCTTTTCGCTGGGTTTCCTGCGCTACTGGGGCTTTGACGCGCCGGGCAATTGGAGCGCGCTGTCCGTGCTGCCGGGCCTGTCCTTGTTGGTCGCCATCCTGCTGCAGATAATTGCTCTTTACCGAGCCTTGCGTTTGGAGGATGAAACCGAGGATGAATATCGGAAAACCGTTCGATGGTTCATCGCGTCGGCGATACTGCTGTTGCTGGGTCTGACAGCGGCATTGTGGGAAGTGGCGTGATAAGAGAGGGATTGGAGCGGGTGAAGGGAATCGAACCTTCGCATGAAGCGTTGGAAGCCGCGGTCCTGCCATTGAACTACACCCGCTCGGGTGTCGTGCGCCGCGCGAAAATGGGTGTGAAACTACGATTTCGTTACCTGAGGGCTGAGAAATTGCAGTCTGACACCTACTTTCGTACAAATACGTTGGCTTGCATATTTGTGGTCTGCCGCTTATTTTTTTGATGGTGCTGTCGGTCGATTCAGGATTTCTGTCCCAAAATGCTTGGTATTTTACCCTTATAGTATTCCGCGATGAGATCTTCTCTTGACGCGGGAAGCGTAATAAACGGTTTGCTTTTTAGCGCGCCAGGAGGGGCAAACAAAACAGCAGCTCCATATCCTCTCATTTCAGCCCATTCCAGCTGAATAAGAAAAGCTCTAAAGACATATTGAGGCATGCCTCTAACGCACCAGCGATTGCTATCCAACTCAGCCTCTTTGAAAACTCTCTGCGCATGCTCCTGCGAGTAAAATAAGAGCATTTCAGGTCGTTTTGTGGTTGGATGAGGGTAGGCAAAGAAGCTGCCTGTAACGGAACCATTCCGTTTTTCCATGATCGTCCAAAATGGCTCGCCGACCGTTGTTTCATCTGGCAAGGCCACCGACTTAAGGCGCGCTGCTAGCAACTGATTCAACTTAGGAAGATCCTCAATCGTTAACAGAAGGACATCATTATCCTGGGCTATGTCTTTGGCAAGCTGTTGATAGCCAAGCCGGGAAATCATAACTTTCTGTATATTTCCAGCGTTCGTTAACTTTCCAAAAAATTTCGCAACTTGCCCATTGTCGACTGGGCGACCATGGTCTTTGCATTCAATTGCAACTTTATGGGTAATTCCCGCTTTTTCAAATTGATAATAAACATCCACCTGATGTGATCGACCAAACTTATCAACAATTTGGACGTCTTGCCCGACAACTATCCCTTCATCCCTCATGTTTAGAAGGAATGAGTAAACCTGCTGAACATGTCTTTCCAGTTCGCGTCCGTCGTTCATGGTTTGCTTTGATATTTAACTAAGCTCGGGGAGGCACGCCAGCGGCATGATGTTTGTCAGGCGGGCAAGCCCAAAGTCGATGTAAAGCCGGGGACGCACCCCGGGTGTATGGCAAGTCTAAAGGCGATTCCCGTGCGTATGGACGGGATCGATCCCCCTCCAACCTTGCCCACCCGCCACCCCAGCGCTAATCTGAAAGTTCCAGGGTCTCCAAAAACCAATGGAGCTTTTCATGAAAAAGTCCATCTTCCCCTGTGCAGCGTTTCTCCTTTCCGGATTCTGCCTGTCCGCCGCGGCGCAGACGGTGACGCCGCTCAAAGGCCAGTCGCCGGAAACCACTCAACAAGACATCGCCGCCTGCCAGGCGCAGGCGGGCAGCACCAGCAGCGCCAGCACAAACAGTCCGAATGTAGGCGGCCGCGCCCGCGGCGCCGCTGCCGGGGCGACGGCCGGGGCCGTGGTTGCCGGCGCGCGTGGGCAGCAGCATGAAGAGGTGTATGACCGCTTGGACGACGACACCAAGCAGCAGTATCGGCAGAACCAGGCGAAGGATGCCGCTGCGGCCGGGGCGGTGGTGGGCGCTTCGCGGCAGCGGCAGGATCGGCGTCAGGATCGCGCGAACCAGTCGCAGCAGAATGCCGCAGCGTCATCAGCCTACAGCAGTTGCATGCAGCAGAAGGGCTATCAAGTCACGCCGTGAAGGGGGCTAACTGGCGCGTGGCCGGCAGCGGTTGGCGTGGCGGCGCCAATCGTCTGTCAGGCTGCTCCAACCGCCTGTCTGGTGGCGGCCACCGGTCTGCGGGCGCCGCAATGCGCTGACGACGCCAGTGTGATCAGCGTGACTCGCCGGCGCCGGACGCCACGCCCGAAAAATGCCGCCTGACCCATTCCTCGCAAACAGCCCACAACTGCGGCGCACCTTTTTGAATCGCAGGCCCATAACGCGACAGCACCTGTTCCATCGACACGCCGTTCTCCGTCCACGTCCCCCCATCCGTGAACACGTTGATCAGCAAAGGCTGGAACCGGTCCAGCGCCTTGGCGAATTTCGCGTCGTCGGTTTCGGCCTGCTCGAACTCCTGCCACAAGCGCAAAAATTCCTGGCCCTGCGGCGACGGCAGCAGGCCGAAGAGGCGTGCTGCCGCATCGGCTTCTTTTTGCGCCTGCAGGTCCTGGCCGGACGCGCCGTGAATCGGCACGTCGCCGGCGTCGATTTCGACGATGTCGTGCAGCAGCAGCATCTGGATGACGCGCGTTGCGTCCACGGCGCCACAGGCGTAGTCGCTCAGCACCAGGGCGTACATCGCCAGGTGCCAGGAATGTTCAGCGGAGTTTTCCTTGCGGCTTTGGTCCAGCAAGGGGGATTGCCGCATGACGGTCTTGAGACGGTCGATTTCCCGCAGGAAGTACAGTTGCTTTTCCAGGTTGCCTGATTGCATGCGTGGGTATGCCTTGTGTGGGATTCATGCGCCGGGCAGGCGCGCGGTCTACATTTTTTCGCCGGGTAGTTTGCTGGCCTGGCTGACCCATTCGGCGAAGCGGGCTTCGTCGAATTCGCCTTCGTGGATGTCCAGGTAGCGCACTTGGGGATACTTGGATTTTCCCGCGGGCGGCGGCTGGAGCGAGGCGCCCTGGAAGAAGGTCACTTTGACGTATTTGTTGAAGCAATGGACGCTGAGAAACCAGCCGTCGCCGGCGTTGCCGTAGAAGGGGGAGTTCCATTTGACGGCTTTGGCGACGCCGGGCACGGCCTGTTCGACCAGGGCGTCGATGCGTTGGCCGATGTGGGATTTCCAGCCGGGCATGGCCGCGATGTAGGCCTGCACCGGCCCGTTGCCGTCGCCCTTGGCGATCTGGGGGTTGCCGCCGGACAGCAGGACGACGTCGCCGGCCGGGGCGGGGGGCTTGTTGCGGGGGGAGGCTGCCTTGCGGGTCTGTTCGCTCATGTCTCGTCCTGTGAGGGCCCGTCCAGGAGCCGCTTCAGGTCGGCGATCTTGGCCTTGGCGACGTGGCGCAGTTCGTCGACCAGCTGCTCGGTGGCGGGACTGCGGCGCTTGCCTTTGGGAAAGACCAGGCCGTAGTGCAGTTTGACGGCGGGGCGGAATCGTCGGACGGCGATGTCCAGATGCCGTTGGGCCAGTGTAGCCATGGGATCGGCCAGCGCAATGCCGCAGTTCATCGCCGCCAGCTGGATGGCCATGGTACTGAAGGAGACTTCGAGTTCGCTGTGCGCGGCGGCGTTGGTGGCTTCGAAGGCGGCCAGGCAGCGCTGTTCAAGAATGCTGCGGCGGCCCAGGCTGATGTAGGGCTCGGTCTGCAGGTCTTCGGGGCCGATCTGCGCGCGGCTGGCGTACGGGTGGCCGGGATGCATGACGGCGACGATTTCGCTCTGGCACAGCAGTTCGGTTTCGATGGCGGGGTGCTCCAGCGGAAGCTGGACCAGGGCCAGGTCGAATTGCTGCTGCGCCAGCCACCATTGCAGCTCTGCGGGCATGCGCGCGTTGAGCGCGGCGGTGAAGTCGGGGGTCTTCAGGCGGCAGCGGCCCAGGGCCTCGATGGCCAGGCCGTCGATGATGTGGTTGGCGGCCAGGACGCGGACGCGGTCGCGCCGGCCCTGGCGCATGTCTTCGGCATAGTCGGCCACGGCGTCCTGGGCGCGCAGCAGGCCGTAGACGCGCTTGTAGAACTCGTGGCCGTCGTCGGTCAGTTCCAGGCGGCGGCCGGTCTTGCGCAGGATTTCGAAGCCGGCTTCTTCTTCAAGCTGGGCCAGAAGGCGGCTGACCTGGGGCTGGGTGCGGTGCAGGCGCAGCGCGGCCTGGGCGACGCTGCCGCCTTCGACGAAGGCGTGCAGCGCTTCGTAGGCGCGGTAGTTCATGCCGGTTTCCCCTTGCGGAAATACATGCGTTTGGCGCAAGTATTCGATCAAATTTCGAAATTGAATTATATGTCCGCTGCTTTCAGAATTTCTCCCTGACGCCGTCGTTGAAGGCGCGCGGGTAACAAGGGAGTGGTAGGCGGTGAGTCAGGATCCGATTGTTGTGTGGGGCGGCGGCGCCATTGGCGGCGTGGTGGCGGCAAAGCTGGCGGATGCCGGCCAGGATGTGCTGCTGGTGGACGTGGTGCCCGAGCATGTGGAGGCGGTGCGCGCGCACGGGCTGGAGATTGTCGGTCCGGACGGCAGGAGCACGTTTTCGCGGATGAAAGCCTGCCTGGCGTCCGAGGTGGACGGGACATATTCCCGGATCATGCTGTCGGTGAAAGGGCAGCACACCCGCCCGGCGATGGCGTCGATCGCGCCGCGCCTGGCCGCGGACGGCTGGGTGCTGGCGCTGCAGAACGGCCTGACCGAGGCGACGATCGCCGGCGTGGTGGGGCAGGAGCGCACGCTGGGCGCGCTGGTGAATTTTGCGTCGGACTACGTGGGGCCGGGCCGCATCCAGTTCGGCGGCCTGGGCAGCCTGCGGGTGGGCGAGATCGACGGTGCCGATACGGCCCGCTCGCGCCAGGTGGAGGCGCTGCTGCGCCAGGTGGATCCGCAGTCGGGCTGGACGGACCGCCTGATGGGCTACAAGTGGAGCAAGGTGGCCATCGGGTCGCTGCTGTTCACGACCGCGATGTCGAACGACACGATCGTGGAGCAGCTTGGCAACCGGCGCTATCTGCCGCTGTGGCGCGCGCTGTGCCGCGAGGTGGTGACGGTGGCCCGCGCCAGCGGCGTGGACCCGGCGCCGTTTGACGGTTTTGCGCCGGACGCCTTCACCGCGTCGGCCAGCGTGGACGACGCCTGGGCGCAGATGCAGCAGATCACGGATCATTGCCGCCGCTGGGTGGGCAAGCCGCGCAGCGGCGTGTGGCGCGACCTGGCGGTGCGCAAACGCCCGACCGAGGTGGATCCGCAGATCACGGACATCGTGGCCCATGGGCAGGCGGCCGGCATCGAGACGCCGACGGTGTCGCGCCTGATCGCGATGATCCGCGAGATGGAGGCGGGCACGCGCGATTTCGGCAACGCGAACCTGGATGCGCTGATGGAGACCGCGGCATGAGCGCAGCCGATTTTTCGGACCGCCACGTGCTGGTGACGGGCAGCAACGGGCACTTCGGGCGCGAGCTGGTGCAGGCCTTTGCGCTGGCGGGCGCCACGGTGACCGGCGCTGACCGCGCCGGGGACGGCGCGCACGCCGGGGCAGGGCGCCACATCGACCTGGACGTCACCGACTGCGCGGCCATCGAACGCCTGGTCGCGGGCTGGGACGATCAATCCCTGCCGCGCGTGCTGGTGAACAACGCGGCGATCTTTCCCTTCGCGGACATCCTGGATGCGCCGCCGGAATTGTGCCGCGCCATCCTGGAAGTGAATCTGCTGGGTCCGCTGCAGTTGATCCAGGCGCTGGCCCGGCGCTGGATCGCCGCGGGCATCCGCGGGTCGGTGGTCAATGTGAGCTCGGCGTCGGCCGAGGTGGCCCGAGGCAATGGCGCGATCTACGGGCCGTCCAAGGCGGCGCTGGAGCAGACGACGCGCATTCTCGCGGTAAGGCTTGCCCCGCATGGCATCCGGGTGAACGCGGTCCGGCCGGGCCTGGCGCAAGGCGAAAACAGCCCCGTGCTGCCGCCGGCCCATCTGGAAAGCATCGCGGCCGCGATCCCGCTGGGACGCATGATCCAGCCCGGGGAACTGGCGCGGGCGGTGCTGTTTCTTGCGGGCGACGCCGCCTCCTTCACGACGGGCCAGGTGCTGTCGGTGGACGGCGGGGGCGGCATCAACCGGCGCGCTCCGACCTGAACAACGAAGACGAATCATCAAGGAGAAAACAGATGGATACCTCCATGCGCGCAATCACGATGCATGAAGACAGCCGCATTTCGTTTCCGGCGTACGCATGGCCCGAGGGCAAGCGCTGCGCGGTGGCGTTCACGCTGGACCTGGACGCCGAATCCCCGTATTTCTGGACCGCGCGCGACAAGCAGCCCCTGGCGCTGGGCGAGCTGGAGCAGCGCCGCTATGGCCCGCGGCAAGGCGTGGCGCGGATCCTGGCGCTGCTGGACAAGTGGGGGATCAAGGGCGCGTTCTATGTGCCGGGCGTGGTGGCCGCGACCTATCCCGACCTGCTGCCCACGCTGCTGAAGGCGGGGCACGAGGTCGGCTACCACGGGTATTTTCACGAGCGGCTGGATACGCTGGACGACGCCACGCTGGACGATTACCTGGGCCGCAGCATCGAGGTCTTCCAGCAGCAGACCGGGAAGGCGTGCCGCGGATATCGCGCGCCGTCGTTCGAGCATTCGCCCGCCAGCCTGGCGGCGCTGCGCCGGGCGGGTGTGGCCTACGACAGTTCGCTGATGGGCTTTGACCATCCGTACTCGATTGACGGTCTGGTGCAGGTGCCCGTGACCTGGACCATCGACGACGCGCTGTATTTCCGCTACACCAACGGGCCGCGCGACAAGACGCATCCGGCCAATCCGAACGCGGTGCTTGAAAGCTGGATCGAGGAATTCGAGGGCGTGCGCGAGTGGGGCGGACTGTGCATGATCACCGTCCATGACTGGATCTCGGGCCGGGCGCAGCGCCTGCGCCTGCTGGACAAGTTCTTCGCCCATATCGCCAACGCCGAAGGCGTGTGGTGGGCGACGCCGATGCAATTGCACGACAATCACCGCGCATCGGCCAACGCCGGCCGGTTCGAGGTCAGCGCGCACGTGGGCCGGTTTGCGCCGGATTCCACCAAATAAACCGACAAGGGGAAATCATGAACGAAAAACGTCGCGCCCTGTGCGCACATCTGGCCGGGCTGCCGCTGCTGTCGCTGGCCGGCGCGGGCGCCTTGCCCTGGCGCAGCGCGCAGGCCGCGCCCGGCTATCCGGACAAGCCGGTGTCCGTCGTGGTGCCGTTCGCGCCG
This sequence comes from Achromobacter spanius, assembly GCF_039673305.1. GTDB lineage: Bacteria > Pseudomonadota > Gammaproteobacteria > Burkholderiales > Burkholderiaceae_B > Achromobacter > Achromobacter spanius_F. The sequence continues at coordinate 118,297 of NZ_JBDJLJ010000005.1, read as the reverse complement.
GGCGGGAACACCGACATCGTGGCGCGCATGATCGGCACCGGGCTGGCCAAGCGGCTGGACGCCAACATCGTGGTGGAGAACAAGGCCGGCGCCGGCGGCAACATCGGCGCGGCCACCGTGGCGCGGGCCAGGCCCGACGGCTATACCGTGCTCTACAGCACGGCCAGCACCTACGCGATCAATCCGCACATCTACGCGAACCTGCCGTTTGACCCGGTCAAGGCGTTCGAGCCGCTGGCCGTCACCATCCAGGTGCCCGTGGTGCTGGTCGTCTCGGCCAGCTCGGGAATCAAGACGCTCAAGGAGCTGATGGCGCACGTCAATGCCAATCCGGACAAGGCCAGCTACGGCTCCAACGGGAACGGCACGTCCAGCCATATCGCGTGCCACGTGCTGGCGCAGAAGATGGGCGTGCCCAATCTGCTGCACGTGCCCTACAAGCAGGGGCCGCAGGTGCTGACCGACCTGACGGGCGGCCAGCTCACGTTCGCCTTCGACGCATGGTCGGTGCTGGGTCCGCAGGTCAAGGCCGGGCGGCTGGTGGCGCTGGCCGTGTCGGGCACGGAGCGGCTCAAGGCCGCGCCCGAGATCCCGACGGTCGCCGAGGTCCTGGAGACGGACTACGACATCGTGACCTGGAACGCGTTCTGCCTGCCCAGCGGCGTGCCCGCGGAGATCGTCGCGAAGCTGCGCGAGGCGGTGCAGGGCACGATGGAGGATCCCGCGATCCGGTCGCGCCTGGAAAACGAAGGCGTGCCGCCGTATGCGCCCATGTCCCAGGCCGAGCTCGCCGCGTTCTTCAAGCGCGAGTACGAGAAGTGGGGCGCGCTGGTGAAGCTGGTCGGCGCCACCGGGATCGCCTGATGACCGCCCGCGACGCCGCCCCGCGCACCACGCTCGGCGACCTGCAGGACCTGAAGCCCGAGCTTACCGCGCTGCGCCGCGCGCTGCACCAGCGGCCCGAGCTGGCGTTCCAGGAGCACGCCACGTCGGCCCGCGTGGCCGGGCTGCTGGCGGAATGGGGCTACGAGGTCGTCACGGGCCTGGCGGGCACGGGGCTGGTGGCCACGTTGCGTGCCGGTTCCGGGTTTGGGACCGCACCCCGGCGATTGGGCCTGCGCGCCGACATGGACGCGCTGCCCATCGCCGAGACGACGGGGCTTCCCTATGCCAGCCAGGCGGAAGGACGCATGCATGCGTGCGGGCACGACGGCCACATGGCCATGCTGCTGGGCGCGGCCCGCCATCTGGCGCGCACGCGCAATTTCTCGGGCGTGCTGCACCTGATCTTCCAGCCCGCCGAAGAGCGCGGCTTCGACAGCGGCGCCAAGCGCATGGTCGCGGAGGGGCTTTTCAAGCGCTTTCCGTGCGACATGGTGCTGGCCATGCACAACCATCCGGGGGCGCCCGTGGGCCAGTTCCTCTCGCGTACCGGGCCGTTCATGGCCGCGGGCGACCGGGTGTTCGTGAAGGTCATCGGCAACGGCGGACATGCCGCGCGGCCGCATCTGGCGACCGATCCGGTGGTCGCGGCCGCGGCCATCGTGATGGCGCTGCAGACGGTCGTGTCGCGCAATATCGATCCGTCGCAGGCCGCCGTGGTGTCCGTGGGCCGGCTGCGGGCCGGCGATGCGCTGAACGTGATTCCGGGCGAGGCCGAGATCGGCATTTCGGTGCGGTCGTTCAGCCCGCAGGTGCGGGCGCGGCTGCGCGAGCGCATCGTGCAGATCTGCGAATCCACCGCGGACAGCCACGAGGCCAGCGTGAAGATCGACTACGTGGAGGGCTATCCGGTCGTGGACAACGCCCAGGCGCCGACCGCGCTGGCGCTGCAGGTGGCGCGCGAGCTGGTGGGCGTCGAACAGGTGGTGGGCGACATGCCCGCGCTGATGGGCAGCGAGGACTTCGCGTACATGCAGCAGGCCGTCCCGGGCGCGCTGGTGCGGCTTGGCAACGGGCCCGCCGACGGCGGGCGCGCGCTGCATAACGCCAATTACGACTTCAACGACGACAACCTGTGCGTGGGCGCGGCGTTCTGGAGCCGGCTGGCCGAGACCTATCTGCGCGACGCGTGACGCGTCCGGCCAGCCGCCTCGTCAGCGCTGGCCGTCGTGTACCGACACGGCTTCCTTGGTCAGGCCGCCCAGCCGGGAATGCACCCGGCCGCCGGTGCCCATCACCAGGGCGAACAGGATCTCGTTGGCGCGCGGCGAATCCTGGATGCCGATCTCGATGCTGTTGAAGTGGCTGCGCACGTAAGAGGCGTGGATGTAGTGAACCGGGACCATCATCCGGTAGCCGGCCACGGCCACGGCCTTGACCGCCGGCACCATGGCCTTCGGTTCGCCCAGCACGCTGCGCATGGCCCAGCCGCCGGCCTCGTGCCACACCGCGCCATGCTCCATTTCGCCGTCCAGGCCGACGATGGCGGCCTTGCTGTAGACCTCGACGTTGTCCTTGCCCAGCGTGTCCACCAGTTCCGTGGCCAGCAGCGTGCCCAGTTCGCGCAGTTCCGCCATGAACGGCATCAGGTCCGGCTCGTAGCGGCCGGCGTACGGGTTCTTGATGACGGCGCAGGACGCGGCCAGCTTCAGCGGCCGGGCGGGGGCGGGGCCGTTTTCGTGAAAGCTGGTCTCGACGATCAGGCAGCGTTTGCGGATATCGATCAACGACATTGCGGTTCCTTCTATGGGGTCATTGCGGCGGGATGCCGGTTTCCTTGACGATGGCGGCCCACTTGTCGATCTCGGCGCCGATGAATGCGCCGAACTCGGCCGGGCTTTGGGTCTTTACGGTGAGGCCCTGGCGGGCATAGGTTTCCTGCAGTTCCTTGTCGGCCAATGCCAGGTTCAGCGATCTGGCCAGGCGGTCCGTGATGGGCTGCGGCAGGCCGGCGGGGCCCATCAGGCCGAACCAGACCGTCAGGTTGAAGCCGGGCGCGCCGCTTTCGTTCAGCGTGGGAATGTCGGGCGCCAGCGCGAAGCGTTCGGGCGTGCTGACGCCGTAGGCCTTGACCTTGCCGGCGCGGGCCTGCTGCAGGCCGTTGGCCATGTCGGTGAAGGTCAGGTCGACCGTGCCGCCGATGACGTCGGTCAACGCCTGCGGACCGCCGCGGTACGGCACCGGGGTGACGTTGATGTCGCCCATTGCCGCCAGCTTGGCGCCGAAGACCTGGGCGCTGCCCGAGCCGTAGGCATACGTCAGCTTGCCCGGGTGCTGGCGACCCCAGGCAAAGAGTTCGCCCACGTTGGCGCCGGCGACCTTGGGCGTGCCCACCAGCAGGTAGGGCGTTTCCGCGACGGCGCCGATGGGCGACAGGTCCTTGGCGGGGTTGTAGGGCAGGTCCTTGAACAGGCTGACGCCGCTGGCGGCCGTGGACACGCCGACCACGACCAGCGTGTAGCCGTCCGCCTTGCTGCGGGCGACGTCGTGGGTGCCGATGATGCCGTTGGCGCCCGGCTTGTTCTCCACGACGACGGGCTGGCCCAGGTCCGTGGCCATGTGCTTGCCCAGGCTGCGCGCGACGACGTCGGTGATGCTGCCCGGCGGGAAAGGCACCACCATCCGTATCGGATGCTCGGGATAAGGGGCCGCCTGCGCGGGGGCGGCGGCCGTCAGGGCCGCGGCGAGCGCCAGGGCGATGGAGGTGGTGGTTCTGTGCATGGGTTGTCTCCCCTGGATGGGTGTCGTTATCGGTGTCGCGGTCCGCGTGGCTTGCGGCCGGTCCATCCGTGGTCCTGCTGGCCGGGCGGTGTCAGGCGGCGTCGCGCCGCGCCTCCAGGTAGCGGTAGATCTCGGTGTTGTCGGCCGTGGCGGGCAGCGTCTGCTGCGCCTGCTGCCAGGTGCCGGTGCACAGGGACAGCAGCGGCGCGGGCGTGCCGGTCAACTGCTGCAGGCTGTCCGCCGTGCGCAGGTCCTTGGCCATCAGCGCCAGCGCGAACCCGCCATTGAAGGTGCGCGGCACGATGAACTGGGCCAGCTTGGTTTCGGTGGCGACATTGCGGCCGCTGGACGCGTTGAGCACTTGCGTGAAGATGTCCGGGTCCAGGTCCATGCCGCGGGCGATCAGCATGGCCTCGCTGGCGGCAAGCAGGCCGGCCGCATAGACGTAGTTGTTCAGCGCCTTCATGGCGTGGGCCGAGCCCACGGCGCCCGTGTGGATCAGCGTCGCGCCCATGCGCGACAGGACGGGCCGCACGCGGTCCAGGTCGGCCGCGTCGCCGCCTGCCATGATGGCCAGGGTGCCATTGGCGGCCTTGGCGACCGCGCCGGACACCGGCGCATCGATCAGGGTGATGCCGGCCTCGCGCAGCAGGGGCGCCAGGCGCAGCGTTTCGGCGGGGTTGGACGAGCCCATGTCGATGAGGGTGGCGCCGCGCGGCAGCAGCGCGGCCAGCCCGGGTTCGTCGCCATGCCCTTCGATGACCGCGTTGGTGACGGCGCTGTTGGGCAGCATGGTGATGACCACGGTGCAATCGGCCAGGTCGGCCAGGGCGGCGGCGGGGCGCAGCGTGACGCCCCAGGCCGGGTGCGCCTTCAGGCGGTCCAGCCGCCCCGGATCCCGGTCATGGGCCAGGATGGCGATGTCGGGCGCACCCGCCAGGTTTTCAAGCATCGGCAGACCCATCATTCCCAGGCCGACGAATCCCAGCTTCAACATCATGCAGTTCCTTTATCGAAACGGCCGGATAAATGCCCGGCGACACCCTGGGATGCTACCGATGTGGCTGGCTTTTCTCTTATGCTAAGTTGGCTCGGGGATATAACAAACGATTATCGGATGGAGACGATGCGGTTCAAGCTGAGGCAGATGGAGGTCTTCCGGGCGGTGATGATTACCGGGTCCATGAACGGGGCGGCCAAGCTGCTGTTCGTGTCGCAGCCCGCCGTCAGCCGGCTGATCGCGCACACGGAACAAAGCCTGGGGCTGCAGCTGTTCGACCGCGACAAGGGCAAGCTCACGCCCACGCAGGAAGCGCACCGGCTGTTCGAGGAAGTGGGCCCCCTGTTCGAGGAAGCGCTGCGCATCGACGAGTTCGCGCGCGACCTGGCGGCCAAGCCCGAAGGCGCGCTGACGCTGTGTTCCAGCCCCAGCCTGGCGCTGAATTTTCTGCCGCCCGTGATGGCGGGCTACCTGGAGCGCTACCCGAACGTGCGGGTGAAGTTCCACACGACGCTGCTGGCGGACATGGCGCACGAACTGCTGGGGCGCAAGGCGGAATTGGCCGTGTCGGTGCTGCCCATCGACCATCCCAACCTGGTGGTCGAACCCTTCGCCACCGGCGAGATGGTCTGCATCCTGCCCGAGGGGCACCCGCTGACCGCGCAGGCGGACGTGGGACTGGCCGAGCTGGCGGCCTGGCCGCTGGTGCTGTACAGCCGCAATATCCCGTTCGGCCGGCTGGTCGCCGCGGCCTTCCAGCGGGCGGGCGTGGACTGGAATCCGTCGGTGGACATCGTGCGCGCGGAACTTGCCTGCGCGCTGGTGCGCGCGGGGGCGGGCGTGGCGATCGTCGACGAGTTCTCGGTTGGCGGGGCCGGGTGGCCGGGCGTGGTGGTGCGGCCGCTGCGCGAATCGATCCCGCTGGCGTTGAGCCTGGTGCGGTCCCGCTTCGACACCCCCAGCCGGCATGTGCAGCGCTTCGTGCGGGTGCTGAAAGAGCACGCGAAGGCGATGGCGCCGGGCTGAATGCCTCAGGCGCCGGGGTCTCGCAAGTCTGCGTGACCCAGATAGGCATCCACCGCGCTTCCCACCGTGGGATGGAAGTGGTCGTCCGGGAACAGGCGCGCCAGCTCAAAGCGCTTGAGCTTGTCGCGCACCGGATCCTTCATTTCCGCGAAGTGCAGGGCGATGCCCTGTTGCGCCAGGTTCTGGCAGAGCTCGCGCAGCATGTCGGCCGAGGTGACGTCGACGCTGGTGACCGGTTCGGCCGCCACCACCACGCGCCGCACGGGCGTGGGAGACGCCTCCACGGCTTCCATGAGCCGCTGCTGGAACAGTTCGGCGTTGGCGAAGAACAGCGGCGCGTCCCAGCGGAACAGCACCAGGCCGTCGATCAGCGCCGCATGCGGGTAGCGCTTCAGGTCGTGGTAGCCGCGCAGGTTGGGGACGCGGCCCAGCACCGCGAAGTGCGGCCGCCAGCCATCCCACAGGAATTCGATGACGGCAATGACCACGGCCAGGCAGATGCCTGGTATCGCGCCGAACACCGCCACTGCGGCGAAGCACAGCATGGACAGCCAGAATTCCCATTGCTGGATGCGGTAGATGCGGCGCAGGTCCTTGAATTCGAACAGGCCGATGGCGGCCGCGATCACGACGGCGGCCAGCGCGCTGTTGGGCAGATAACGCAGGAGATTGGGCGCCGCCACCAGCAGCGCGGCCACGGCGAGCGCGCCGACGACGCCCGTAAGCTGAGTGCGCGAGCCGGCGGCCTCGGCCACCGGCGTGCGCGACGCGCTGCTGCTGATCGGGAAGCCCTGGAAAAAGCCGGCGGCCAGATTGGCTACGCCCAGTCCCACCATTTCCTGGTTGGGGTCGACGCGCGTGTTGGTGCGCGCGGCGTAGGTGCGCGACAGCACGCTGGTGTCCGCAAAGGCGATCAGCGCCACGGCGCAGCCGCCCAGGACGATCTTGACCAGGTCCGCATTGCTGAGCCAGGGCCAGGCAAGCGACGGCAGGCCCTGCGGGATTTCGCCCAGGACGCTCACGCCTTGCTCGTCCAGGCGCAGCAGGCTGACCGCCGCGGTGGCCAGGATGACGGCGATCAGGATGCCGGGCACGCGGTCGAAACGCTTGAGCAGCAGGATCACCGCCAGGCTTCCCGCGCCCACGGCGAAGCTGTACCAGTGCGTCTGGCCGTCCATCACGGCCCGCGCCAGTTGCTGCAGTTCCCGCAGCGGGCCGGCATCGTCGATGGAGATGGCAAAGAGCTTGGGCAGCTGGCTGACCAGCACCGTCAGCGCGATGCCGTTCATGTAGCCGTAGCGGATAGGCTTGGACAGCAGTTCCGTGATGAAGCCCAGGCGCATCAGCCCCAGCACGATGCAGAAAAGGCCGGAGACGACGGCCATCATGCCGGCCGCGGCCACCGCCCGCATGGGGTCGCCGTTGGAGACGCTGAGCACCACCGCAAGAATGGGCGCCGCGAGCGCGGAGTCGGGCCCCAGCACCAGGATGCGGCTGGGGCCGAACAGCGCATAGGCCAGCATCGGAATGATGGTGGCGTACAGGCCGTAGACGCCCGGCACGCCGGATGCCTCGGCGTAGGCGATGCCGACCGGCACCAGCATCGTGGTCAACACCAGGCCGGCGGCAATGTCCTTGGGCAGCCAGGCGGCCTGGTAGGACTTCAGGACCGCAAGGCCGGGAAGCCAGCGCAGCCAGGTCGGCGCATGCTTGTCGATGGAGCGGGGCGTAGCGGTGGCCATGGGATCTTTTGGTGGTGTGACCGTGCAGGTTGCTGAATTGCCCCGCAGACTAGTCCGGCGGCGGCGTGTCGGTCTGTTCCAGCATTTTTCGCAGGCGCGCGCGGCGTCGCTCCAGGTCGGCGATCTGCCGCTCCACCGAGGCCAGCCGCTTGCGCTGGACTTCGGACGTCTCGGGGCAGGCGGCCGCGCCTTCGATCAGGCGCATGCAGTCGGGAAACCCGCGGATTTCCGCCAGGCTGAAGCCCGATGCGATCAGGCGCTGGATCTGCCGCACCTGCACGGTTGCCGTGGCCGGGAAGGACCGGTAGCCGTTGTCGGCGCGCGCCGACGCCAGCAGGCCGTGCTCGTCGTAATGGCGGATCGAGCGCAGGCTGGCGCCGGTTTCGCGGGCAAGCTGGCCGATGGACATCGGGCTGGGAGGCGTGTTTTTTTGCATGGGGAACCGCATATCAGGATGGCGCTTGACCCTGACATTGGTGTGAGGGTTGAAACTGCCGCTTCCCATACTAACGGATACCCAGACATGCAACGCAATCCTTTTCTTTCCCGGCTGCGCCGGCTGGCGGCCGGCGCCATCCTCATGGCGGCCGCGGCGGCGGCGTCGGCGCAGGCCAGGCAGTACACGGTGACCGCGCCCGACGGCGTCGCGCTGGCGGTCCAGGAGGCGGGAGACCCGGACGGCCCGGCCGTGGTCTTTGTCCACGGCCTGCTGGGCAGCCATCTGAGCTGGGCGGCGCAGGTCGCTAGCCCGGCGCTGCAGCGCTACCGGCTCATCACCTACGACCTGCGCGGCCACGGCCTGTCCGGCAAGCCGGCGGCCGCGGATGCCTATACCGACGGCCGGCGCTGGGCCGACGACCTGGCGGCCGTGATCGCGGCGACGGGGGCACGTGCGCCGGTGGTGGTCGGCTGGTCGCTGGGCGCGGCCGTGACGACCAACTATCTGGCGGCCTACGGAGACGGCGCCATCGCCGGGGCGGTGTATGCGGGCGGGGTGATCGAGCTGGATGCCGCGCAGATCGCCGCGCATCCCGAGGTGTACCGGGGCATGGCGTCGGCGGATCTGAAGACCCACCTGGACGCCGAGCGGGAGTTCCTGGGTTTGTGCTTCGCGCAGCAGCCCGACGCCGCCACGTTACAGCGCCTGCTGGCCAACGCCGCGCTCGCGTCGTTCGAGATGCAGGCGGCCGTTCCGTCGATGACGATCGCCGCCGCGCAAGGCCTGGGCGCCGCGCGCAAGCCGATGCTGCTCATTTATGGCGCACGGGACGCGCTGGTGAATCCGGGTCCTTCGATCGACCGGGCGACGGGCTTGAATCCGCGCATTCGCAGCGCGATCTACGCGCAATCCGGCCATGCGCCGTTCCTGGAGGAGGCGAACCGCTTCAACCGGGATCTGTCGGCGTTCGTGGACGCGGCGAACGGGCGCTGAGGTCGTGCGGGCGGCGCCGGCGCAGACCTGCCGGCGCCCGCCATTTTTGCGAATTGTTGCTTGTTGCGAAGCAGCATGGCCTGCTATCTTCGAGTCCGAAACGCGGTCGCCGCGATCCGGACTCTCTCCATGCCTGCCCACCAGCGCCTATCTCCTGCAACATTGCCCGCGCCATCGACCGATGCGTTGGGCTGCTCCGCCAGCAAGCTGGTGTTGAATCAGGAGTTTCACGGCGGCGGGCTGACTTTCTACCGCAAGAGCACCGACAACGAACGCTTCGGCAATGTGGAAACGCCCGCGTCGGATCGCGGGTTCCTGGTGGGCGTGGCGATGCGCGGCGGTCACCGCCGCCGCATCCTGCAGGGCAATCACGCGTCGACGCACGATTTCGACCAGGGCTCGATCTACATCCGCGATTTCACCGACGACTACAGGGCGGACCTGCAGGGCGGCTTCGACTTCATGCTGATCGAGCTGTCGCGCGCTTTCATCGAACGCGTGAATGACGAAAAGGGCGGTCCGCGCGTCAGCAGCCTGCTGCCGCGCAACGGCCAGGGCGACCCCGTGCTGGCGCATCTGTCGCAGGTGCTGGCGGGTGTGGTGGCCGATCCCGCCACCAGCAGCAGCCTGTTCGTGGACCACCTGAGCCTGGCCATCGGCACGCACCTGCTGGGCCACTACGGGGCCGGCGCCACCTCCGGGTGGGCCGACTCGGGCGGCGCGCGGGTCCTGTCGCGCAAGCTGGAGGCGCGCGCCAAGGACATGCTGCTGGCCACGCTGCGCGAGGACGCGTCCATCGCCGACATCGCCGAAGCCTGCAATCTGTCGCGCAGCTATTTCATCAAGGCCTTCCGGCAGACGGTGGGGACGACGCCGCATCGCTGGTTGCTTGAGCAGCGCGTGCACAAGGCGCAGGAACTCCTGCGCGCGCCTGGCCGTTCCATCACCGATGTCGCGCTGCTGTGCGGCTTTGCCGACCAGGCGCACATGACGCGGGTGTTCACCAGCGTGGTGGGCGTGTCGCCGGGCGCGTGGCGCAGGGAAAACGCCGCCTGAGGCGGCGCATCATCAGTTGCGGTTCTGCCGCCGCCAGGCTGCCGGCGGGGCGCCCATTACGCTAGCGAAGACCCGCGTCAGATGGGCCTGATCCGAGAATCCGCAGTCGCGGGCCACGTCCGACACCGGCGCTTCCGAATTCAACAGCAGCAGCTTGGCGCGTTCGACGCGGCATTCCAGAAGCCAGCGATGCGGCGTGGTGCCCATCGTCTGGCGAAAGGCCTTGATGAAGTAGCTGCGCGACAGGCCGCAGCCCTGGGCGACATCCGAGATCGACACGTCGGCCAGCAGGTCGGCCGCCAGCATGTCCCTGGCCAGCTTCTGCTGCCAGACCGCCAAGCCGCCGCGCGCGGGCGCGGGGTCGGCCTGCGAGGCTGTCGCGCCGCCGCCGTAGGCCTGGATCATGTGGACCTGCGCGGCCAATGCCAGCTGATCCACGAACAGCGGGTCGGCATGCGCGGGGTCGGCCAGCGCCGGCAGGAGCGCATTGCCCAACCGGGCCAGGACGGGATCGGCGCTGCCGGGCTCGCAGGAGAGCGTCTGGACGCTGGAGACGCCCAGGTCTTCGGACAGGCGGTGAAGCGATTCAGGAGCCACCCGGAAATAGAGGAAGTCGAAGGGCGTGTCCAGGTCGGCGCGATAGGGCGCGTCCGCGGGCCGGATGGTGATCTCGTCGGGCGCGAGCGGCAGGGCGCGGGGCGGGGCCGCGCCGTACAGGACGCGCCGGGCGCCAGTGAGCGCGACGCTGAGCAGGAAGCCGTCGCCGTCCCCGTCGGAACGCGCCGTGCCGAAGCCCGGATGCGCATAGCCCACGCGCGCGATCTCCATCGCGGCCTTGCAGCCAGGGCTGGTGCGGATGGCCTGGATCGATGCGCCGGGATAGGCGTCGTGCAGGCTGGAGGGCGCGTCGAGCAGGGCAGGCATGGTCCGAGGGAGGGTGTCCTGGTGGGCTTACGTTTGCGCAAGGCGCGGTTTGCAGGGCGGCGTCATGCTAGGGGCGCACACGCTCGAAGGCTTGGACGCAAGTGCGCTGGTTTGGACAAAAGCGCGCTGCGGGCCTGGAAACAGGCTACAGGAAGCCGGCTTCGCAATAGTGCGATCATTACTCTTTCATACAAACCAGGATGCAAGTGCGCAAGACTTGCCCGCGCGCCCGGCGCTAACTTGTCCGCTATCCTGCCGCTTTCCTCGGGAGATCCGGGAGTGCCCTTATGAACCATCGTGCGGCCGGCGTCGCGCCGTCCAACCCGCCGCCCAGCCTGTCCGTCCTGCATGCGCAGGCGTTTCCGATGCTCGACCGCGCCATGATCGACCGGGCCGCGCCCTACGGCATGGAGATCTCGGTTGCGCCGGGCAGCGTGCTGCTCAACAGCGGCGACCGCGAGGCGGCCTTCTACATCGTGCTGGAAGGCTACATCGAGGTGCTGGAATGCGAGAGCGACCGCGCCATGCACAGTCTGCTCGTGCATCGTGACGGGGAGTTTACGGGCAGCCTGGATCTGTTCACCGACCGCCCCAACGCGGTCACGGTGCGCGCCGATTCCGCCAGCCGCCTCTTGCGCATCAGCCGCGCGGCGCTGGAGCACCTGATCCTGGCCGAGCGCGCGCTGGCCGAGATCCTTCTGCGCGCGTTCATCCTGCGGCGCATCGGCTACCTGCGGCAGCGGCCGTATGGCGGGGCCATCCTGCGTTGCGCCGCCCGCGACGGCCGGGAAGATCCGGTGATGGACCTTGCCGTCATCGGCGGCGGCCCGGCAGGCCTGGCGGCCGCAGCCTATGCCGCGTCCGAGGGGCTGCAGACGCTGCTGGTGGGCGGTTCGATGTCCTGTGGCGAGGCGCCCGGCCTGGGCGCCTTGTCGGGATTTCCGGGGACGATCTCGGGCCTGTGCGACGGCGGCCTGCTGCGCCGCGCGGAGGACCAGAGCAGCCGATTCGGCGCGCACGTGCTGCCGCGCCGCACCGTCAGCGGGTTCGACGGCGACTGCTATCCGTATCGCGTGTGGCTGGATGACGGCCAGATGGTCGAGACGCGCAGCCTGATCGTGGCGACCGGCATGCAGGAAGCCGCGGCGGGGGGCGCGCCCCTGGAAGCGAACACGGCGTGGCTGGACGGCTGGCTGGACACGGACGACCAGGGCTACATCCACACCGGTCGCGCCGCCGCGGGTTCGATGCAGGCCCGCGCCTACGAAAGTTCGCAGCCGGGCGTCTTCGCGGTCGGCGCGGTGCGCGCCGGCTCGGTCAAGCACGTGCTGGCCAGCATCGCCGAGGGCGCGGCCGCGGTGCAGGTGGTGCACCGCTTCCTGGACGCCTCGGCGCACTGAGCGCCGGCGTCGCTCAGGCAGGGAAGGCGGCGGGGAGGTTTCCGCCGTGGCCGAATCTGAACCGGATGCCCCTCAACCGGGCGCCCCTGAGCCGGGATTCCCTGAGCCGGGCGCTTTCATATCCAAAGCCAGGAAGTGATGCACGACGGGCTTGTCCGGCCCGACGTGGAAGCGCTGCGCTTCGCCCTGCAGGTCGGCGTCGGCCTGCGACACGCGGTGGTGCTGGCGCAGATGTTCGGCCCAGGATTCCACCAGGAACCATTCCTGCACCCGTTCCGGATCGCCCGTGTGTTCGGCGATGCCCCAGGCATACGCGCCGTCGCGGCGGCGCTCTTCGGCCACGGCCTTGAGCGCCTGCAGGAACGCCGGACGGTCCTGGATGCGGATGCGGTACTCGATCTGCACCATGACGGGACCGCGGTCGTGCGCCACCGGCGCGTCCAGCAGCGGTTCGGGCCAGTGGTTGGACGGGTCCAGGTTGGCTTCGCCTTGCGGCAGGCGCATGCGGTGCAGCAGGACGCCGGCGACCAGCAGGCCGACGGCGCCCGCCAGCAGCGTGGCTGGCACGCCGATCTGGCGCGCCAGCAGGCCCCAGCCCAGGCTGCCGGCGGCCATCGCGCCGTTGAACACCATCAGGTAGATCGCCAGCCCGCGGCCGCGCACCCAGTTGGGCAGGATGGCCTGGGCCACGCCGTTGAAGGTGGTGAGGGCGACGATCCAGCCCATGCCCAGCAGCAACAGCAGCAGCACGGCCGCCCACTGGGGCGGGGCGAGCGACAGGGCGGCCATGACGACCGCCGCCGCGACGGCCGCGGCCAGCACCAGGCCGTCGGTGCTCAGCTTCTGGCGCAGCTTGGGCAGCACCAGCGCGCCCAGGATGGCGCCCACGCCCACCGCACCCAGCAGCAGGCCGTAGAAGCCGGCCGTGCCGCCCAGCATCTGGCGCGCCACCAGCGGCAGCAGCGCCCAGACCGAGCTGGCGAAGATGAAGAACACCGCCGCGCGCAGCAGCACCACATGCAGGTCGTGGCTGGCGCGGGCATAGCGCACGCCGGCGCGGAAGGCGCCGAAGAACTGCTCGGACAATCCGTCGTCGACTTTCTTCGGGCGCTTCCACCACAGCAGCGCGGCAATGACGAACACATAGCTGAGCACGTCGGCGCCGTACGCGGCCGCGGCCCCGAAGGCGGCCAGCAGCAGGCCGCCCAGGGCCGGGCCCAGCGCGCGGGCGATGTTGATGCCCAGGGAATTGAGGCCGACGGCGGCTTTCAGTTCGGGCTTGGGCACCAGTTCCGGGACGATGGCCTGCCAGGTCGGGCCCATCAGCGCCGAGCCCACGCCGCCCAGGAAGGTCAGCGCGATCAGGTATTCCACGGTCAGCGTGTTGGTCTTGGCCATCATCAGCAGCGTGAAGCTGACGCAGGCCAGCAGCACCTGGATGATGATCAGGAAGCGGCGACGATCCAGGATATCGGACAGTACGCCGGCCGGGATCGCCAGCAGGAAGACGGGCAGGGTGGCGGCGGTCTGCATCATGGCGACCGCGGCGGGGTTGGACGACAGGTCCGTGACGAGCCAGGCGCTGGCCACGTCGCGCATGAAGCTGCCGATGTTGCCCAGGATGGTGGCGCCCCACAGCACCGCGAACAGCGTGTGCTTGAGCGGGGCCATGCCGCCGGCGGCGGGCGGGGGGGTAGTGCGGTCAGCTCCGGCCATGCGGGCGCTCCGTAAGATCGTGCCAGGCGACCAGGACCCACGCCCCGGCCAGCCCGAAATGCTCGTAGAACGCGTTCATGTTCATGAAACGCGCCTCGGGGGGAGATTCCCAGTAGCGGTTGGCCATCAACGCCGCCGCGGCGGTGAAGGCGGCCAGCGCCAGCGCGCCCAGCCACCGCAGGCGGCCGGACAGGACCAGCGCGCTTGCCCCGAGTTCAAGAAGAATAACGGCGGCGGCCGCCAGCGGCGCGGGTTGCAGCCCGAAATGCGCCATCTCGGCCTGCGCGCCGCCGAAGTCCAGCAGCTTGACCAGCCCGCCCTGGATGTAGGCGCCGCAAAGCGCCAGCAGGGCGAGCCAGCGCACCGCCGGCGAGGTCAACAGCCGGCGCGCCGTCATACGGCCCAGCACGCGCAACCCAGCGCGCCCCAGAACCCCTTCAGGTCGGATACGGGCAGCTTGCTGGCCCACGCGCCGGCGTGCTGGTGGCCGTGGACGTTGCAGTGGTTGGCGCAGGCGCAGGCGGCGGCCGCTTCGCGCAGCGTGGCCTGCAGGGGCTTGCCTTCGCTGTCGCCCCAGGCGCCGTAGCCGCCGAATAGGCGGGTGGGCGACCAGTCCGGCATGGCCGGCGGCGGGGCGGCGTCGTCGTGCGCGGCGAATTCGCCCGCGCCCCACACCACCTTGCCGCCCACGATGGTGAGCAGGCTGCTGGTGTCGGCGATGTCCGATTCCGGGCAGGAGAAAAAGTCGCGGTCAGGCACGACCAGGTCGGCGAGCTGTCCCGCGGCGATGCGGCCCTTCTTGCCCTGTTCGTTGGAAAACCAGGTGACGTTCTCGGTCCACATGCGCAGGGCGGCGTCGCGGTCCAGGCAGTTGCGCTGTGGCGTGATGCGCAGGCCGCCCACCGTCTTGCCGGTGATCAGCCACGACAGCGAGACCCAGGGGTTGTACGAGGCCACGCGGGTCGCGTCCGTGCCCGCCGATACGTTCACGCCTTTTTCCAGCATGCGCTTGACGGGCGGGGTGGCCTCGGCGGCGCCCGCGCCGTAGCGTTCGACGAAGTATTCGCCCTGGTACGCCATGCGGTGCTGCACCGCCACGCCGCCGCCCAAGGCGGCGATACGGTCGATGGAGCGTTCGGAGATGGTTTCCGCGTGGTCGAAGAACCAGTTCAGGCCGGCCAGCGGCACGTCCTTGTTCACGCGTTCGAACACATCCAGCGAACGCGAGATGGTTTCGTCATAGGTGGCGTGCATGCGCCACGGCCAGCGGTTCTGCGCCAGGATGCGCACCACTTCTTCCAGTTCGCCTTCCATTTCCGGGCCCATCTCGGGACGCGGCTGGCGGAAGTCTTCGAAGTCGGCGGCCGAGAACACCAGCATCTCGCCCGCGCCGTTGTGGCGGAAGTAATCGGTGCCTTGCTTGTATTGCGAGGTGGCCGTCCAATTCAGGAAGTCTTCCTTTTCCTGCTTGGGCTTTTGCGTGAAAAGGTTGTAGGCGAGGCGGATCGTCAGCTGGTCGGCGTCGGCCAGTTGCTGGATGACCTGGTAATCCTCGGGGTAGTTCTGGAAGCCGCCGCCGGCGTCGATCGCGCCGGTCACGCCCAGGCGGTTCAGTTCGCGCATGAAGTGGCGCGTGGAGTTCACCTGGTACTCGAACGGCAGCTTGGGGCCCTTGGCCAGCGTGGCGTACAGGATGGACGCGTTGGGCTTGGCCAGCAGCAGGCCGGTCGGGTTGCCGGCGGCGTCGCGCACGATCTCGCCGCCGGGGGGCGCGGGCGTGGTCTTGTCGTAGCCGACGGCGCGCAGGGCGGCGGCGTTGAGCAGGGCGCGGTCGTACAGGTGCAGGATGAACACGGGCGTGTCGGGCGCCGCGGCGTTCAGTTCCTCGATGGTTGGCAGGCGCTTTTCGGCAAACTGGTGCTCGGTGAAGCCGCCCACCACGCGCACCCACTGCGGCGCGGGCGTGATGGCGACCTGACGGCGCAGCATGGCCATGGCGTCGGCCAGGCTGGTCACGCCGTCCCAGCGCAGCTCCATGTTGTAGTTCAAGCCGCCGCGGATGATGTGCAGGTGGTTGTCGATCAGGCCGGGCAGCACGCCGCGGCCGTTCAGCGCGATCACGCGCGTGCCGGGGCCGGCCAGGGGCAGGATGTCGGCGGCCGCGCCCACGCGCGTGAAGCGGCCGTCCTTGATGGCCACGGCGTCGGCGACGGGATTGGCCGGGTCCAGGGTGGTGAAGCGGCCCTGGTGCAGGATAAGGTCGGGGGCGCCAGGTTGCGCGCGGTCGGGGGTGTCAGCCATTGCGCTTGTCTCCACATGCATCGGCGGGTTGACGGGCGGCGTCGGCGGCCGGCTTGGGGCAGCTGGGCAGTTCGCCGAACATATGGGGTTTGACCTGCTCGTGGATAAAGGACGTGCGGGTGGGCTCGTCCGCAAGCAGGCGCTTGACCAGCGGGGGAATCTGTTCCCCCGCCAGGATGCCGAGCAGGCCTACCAGGGCGATCACCGGCGGCGCCGGCGAACGCACGTTGAAGAGCGCATAGATGATCCCGACCAGCAGGCCGAGCCCTAGCGAAACCAGGTAGACCTTCATCGGCGTTCTCCGATCAGCCTTCGTGGGCGTTGAACATGGACTTGGCGTAGATGATGCCCAGGCCATAGGCGCCGCCGAACTTCTTGGCGATGCCGGTCGTCATGTCGTAGGTGTCCGTGCGGGCCCAGTCGCGCTGCATTTCCAGCAGGTACTGCAGGGCAGTGATCGGCTGGCCGCCAGCTTGCACGATACGCTCGACGGCGCGGTTGTGCGCTTCCAGCGACACGTCGCCGCAGGCGTCGGTGATCACATAGACTTCAAAACCCTGGTCCAGCGCCGACAGGGCCGGGCCCACGATGCACACGCTGGTCCACAGGCCGGCCAGCACGATGCGCTTCTTGCCGATTTCGTTGACCTGCTTGATGACGGCGGCGTCTTCCCAGGTGTTCATGGACGTGCGGTCCAGCAGCGCCTGGCCGGGGAAGGGGGCGGTGACTTCCTCGAACATGGGGCCCGAGAAGCTTTTTTCGGCGACGGTCGTCAGGATGGTGGACGCGCCGAAGCCGGCGGCGGCATGCGCCACCAGCGCGGCGTTGTTGCGCAGCGTGACGGCGTCGATGGAATGCGTGGCGAACGCCATCTGCGACTGGAAGTCGATCATGATGAGCGTGTGGTCCTTGGGGGACAGCAGCTTGGCGCCGGGGGTGGGGGTCGCGGTGATGGGCATGGGATGGCTCCTTCGGATGCCGGGGTGAGGGACCCCGCCAATGTGCCAGCGGGCCGGCGCGGCGTATTGAACGATAGTCCGCCGGTTTGAAGATTGTGATCGCGCTGTCGCGCGTTGCGGGATCAGGGATAGACGGGATCGCCACGGCGTCGCCTGTCGGGTAGGCTGCCCTGGCCGGGATGGCTCCCCGTGGGCAATCCCGCTGCGTTGCGCTAACCCCTTTGTTGCGGAGCGTCATCATGGGCCTGGCCTTCAAGAACCCCCTGCACGATGATTTCGGCACGCGGCCCGTCGCGTATCTGCCCTATGGCGGGGCCGACCTGGGCGAGATCCTGGCCGTGGGGCGGGCCGTGGGGGACGGCGAAGACGCCGCCTTCCTGCAGGCCTGGGTGGCCGCGGGCGACCGGCACGCGGCACAGGCCGACGCCGCCAACCGGCGCGGGCTGCGCGCCAGCGCCAGCGAACAGTATCTGCTTGCCAGCGCGTGTTATGCCACGTCCTACCGGCCGCTCTACGGCGCGCCGGCGGATCCGCGGCTGGTGGCCGCCTTCCGCCAGCAGATCGCGGCGTTCGACCAGGGGCTGGCGCTGGCGGATCATCCGGTCGCGCCGCTGGGCATCCCGTTCGAGCGCGCCGTGATGCCGGCATACCTGATTCCCGCCGCCGGGCGCGAGACCGAGGTCCGGCCACTCATCATCTTCACCAACGGGTATGACGCGACCGTGACCGACATGTACTTCGCGTCCGCCGTGGCCGCGGCGCGCAGGGGTTACCACAGTTTGGTGTTCGACGGCCCGGGCCAGGGCGGGATGCTGTATGAACAGAACATCCCCCTGCGCCCCGACTGGGAGACCGTCGTGGGGGCGGTGATCGACTGCGCCGTGCAGCTTCCGATCGTCGATCCGGCCCGCATTGCGCTCAGCGGCTGGAGCCTGGGCGGCCATCTGGCCCCGCGGGCGGCGTCCGGCGAGCATCGCCTGGCCGCCTGCATCGCGGACCCGGGGCAGTGGAGCATGGCGGGGCTGTTCCGTCCCCTGGCCGTCAAGCTGGGTGCCACGCCCGCCGCCGCAGGCAACCTGGGAGAGCTAGAGGCACCGGTGATGGACCGGCTGGAGCAGTTCGTGATGGCCGATCCCGGACTCCGGTGGAAAATCGTCCAGCGCGGCTTCTGGGTCCATGGCGTAGACAACCTGCGCGATTGCCTGCGCGCCATCGAGCGGTTCACCCTGGACGGTCGTGTCCAGGACATCGCGTGCCCGACGCTGTTGACCCAGGCGCAGCATGATCCCCTGGCGGGCGGCGTCCAGGCGCTCTTTGACCAGTTGCGCTGCCCCAAGGAACTGCTGCGGTTTTCGGCGGACGAGGGGGCGGGGGAGCATTGCGAATCGGGCAACCGGTCGCTCCTGAACCGGCGCGTGCTGGACTGGCTGGACGGGGTGTTGTGAGGACGTGGCGAGACAGCATTTCCAACGTGTCTTTGCACATGCTGTCTCTCATTTCCGGACAAGCGGACCAATGCGGTTGTCTGCCTGAGACGATCAGCGAACATTCACCACGGCGGATGGAAGCTCATCTTGAATCGGACAATGCGGGCTCAGTGTCGTGTCGCCTGAGGTTTGACTTGAAGCGTCTGCACGGCGAGCGTGGACACACCCGCAAAGTCCTGATAGTGACTCTTGTGTACCGAGAAGGTGTACAGCACCGCGAGATTGTCCTTTACCGTGGCCATGTATCGCGTGTAATAGTTCAGGACCTCCGAACTGAACCACGTAGCGTCGATCCACAGGGTACCGTCCACATTTACCTGGGTCGGTGTCTTGAAGAGGCTGGAGTTCGTTCCCGGCGGAACCTTGCTGAGATGTTCCATGTATGCCGCCAGGGTGTCTTCCGGTCCCGGCTCCTTCGCGGTCATGATCATGATCGCAGGGCGGTCTTTACCAGACGGGCTCGGAGCGTGACAGACAAACTCAGTGCCTTCCTGTTGGCACTCCCATCCATCAGGAAGGTCGAACGAGATATAGGCGTTCTCGAATGTCTCCGCTACGGCGCAGGCAGGCAGGCCAACAAGGCAGCCAGCTAACCACTTGATGATGTGATTCATGCAGGCTCCTCGGTGCGGGGGCCGGAAGACTGCGCCGCCACGGACCAACATCTCGCCAAGTGCGCCCATATATCTTTGTCATGATTGCCTTCCCAGGCGGCCCGGTAGGCGCTGTACAGCTCGACGCTATCCATTGTCGCCGCGCATTTGGCGTACAGTGCGGCGTGCTGGTCGGGGGCGAGATTGGCCACCCGCGCTTCTGGCTCTATCGCCACTTGCGAGTTCAGTATGACGAGCTTGGGCATTTCGCAGTGTTCGAGCCGAGCGACCAGCAGATCGATGTGGAAAGGACGGATAAACTCCCTTTGGGCCAGCGCCACCAGCAGGAAATCTCGACCACCGGGATCCGTTAATGTTGCGCCAACCGGATGTGGGATTGCGGCTTCGCTTGCGCCGATGGCAAGCAGCATCTCGCGCGCGATCGACGCCACTTCCAAGGAATCCGCCGTCGTCAGTACACGGGTCATCCGGCGCGAAGAAGCGATCTTATCGCGCAAGCGTCCCATGGATAGGTCCAGGTCACTTCGAGTTCGTGCCAGTTCGGCATACTCCTGATCGGCGACCTTCGCAGCCGGCAGGTCGTGAGAAAGCATCCAATCGGGATCTTGGGAGGCAAAGCGTTGTCGCCAACTGAACTCTCGAACGAAGCTATCGCTGATCCGGTGGTCTTCAATCTGCGCTGCAAGGGTTATCAGCTGTTCGCGCAGATCTTCCGCATTCTTTCGTGACATCGAACGCGCAAGGTATGGAAAAACACCGGCAAACCGTGCGTCCTTGGCATGGGCGGCTTGCTCTTCCGGAGTCATCTCCATGAAGACGAAATGGTTGAAGAAGTCCCTTATTCGATCATGCCTGAATCGAATCTCCTGCGCCCATATCTTTCCGGCTGGCTCGCTGAACGTCCGGACCTGCGCCAGCTTCGCATGGATCAATTCAGAAACTTCCGGTTTGAAGGGCAATACGCCCAGGTCTTCCTGGTCGGCGAGCCTTTGGGTAAGCAGCGCGCGTGAGAATCCTAGCGTGCGGAACGCGAGTTCTTTCGCCCGCAGACGCTGCAGTACGACCTCGAACTGTTGTTTTTCCAGCGCAAACAAGTCTGGAACCCCTCCTTGCGACAGGAGCATGGCGACAGAGGTGAGGTCCATCGGGTTCGCCAGAACTTCCTCGAAGGCCTGCAGCTCCTCCTCGGTAGCTGGCTTGGCCCAGACATCGTCAAGGAACGCGCTCGCCGCTTGGCGAAATGCCCCATCGCGAACCACGGCATCCGCGGGCAGAACCTCAGAACGCGTCACCAGGAAATCCCGCACTTGAACGCGATCCAGGGGCAAAAGTTCAAAGGTTTCGATTCCTGTGAAGCCGCGCAGCGGGATTTGGCTTGTAACCAGGATATTGCCTCGCGGATAATCACCGACGAAAGACGTAATTGAGTCCTGGGTCGTCAAATCCACTTCGTTGTAGCCATCGATGTAGACAGACATTCGTCCCGCGTAGAGAACCGAGCGCAGCAGATTCTGGTCCGCCCCGAAGCCCTTCATGCGCCTGCCGATCTCCACCTCGACGCCGCTGCGGCATTGGTCGGCGCGAAGATAGACCATGATGTCCTTGCCTTGGGCGGCTCGTTTTCCTAGCCAGAACTTGAGAAAGCTTGATTTGCCAAGTCCTGATTTGCCCAGGAGCAGAATGCGCCCGCGATGGATCGCGAGAGCCGATTTGAGGGGACGCACTTGGGCCTGGAATTCCTGAGCAGCGCCCGCGTGCGCGGGCCAGTGTCGAACCAGGCTTCCATCGAAGTAGCCCTGCGCCGGTGAGGACGTCGCCCGAGTGTCCAATACATCCCGCAAAAATTCCGATGCAAAGGGCGCGAATAATCTTCGCCTCGCGAAAGGGGTATACAGCAATACCAGATCGATGTAGCCAAAACCGGTCACCTTGCGCACGAATGGATTCCAGAAGACCACCGCCTGCAGCGTCGCCGACCTGGGATATCCCGCGAGCAGGATTGCCCAGACGCTCAGATGCAGCAGTATCACCGCGGGAACGCCAACAATTACACTTAATATCATGCGCCTTCGATGCTCGGACTGTAGCTGCGAAGCCAGCTGGGGTTGGTCGTTGAGAAGGGCGTTCTTCCACCACGACAGCGCGGTTTGGGATTCAAGCTCGTATGGCAAGGCCGGCCCGGCCGCCGCCGCCAGTTCGCCTACGACCTTTTTGAGAGGAGCGCCAGCGTCTTTGAACTCTGGCGACTGCCAAAGCGTTCTAAGCGCGGTCGTGACTTCGACGGGATTTGCTACGGACGCAGCGCCCCATGAACGTGCCACGAGCGCCATTGGGCTGTCAGCATCGAAGAGCAGACCAACACAGGCCCGCTGCACGTCGGTCGAAGGGTTTGTCGTGATCGCGTTGAGAATAGAGACACCTGCCGCAGTTCCCAACGGCCTCGCAGGGGCCAGCGAAAAGCAATTCTTGGACGGGGCACTAGACCAATTTGCGTGTCTTGCGTGCAGCTGTGCGTAGGCGGGACCGAATCGTGTCAAGCGTGGCAACAGGTTGGCCGCAGTGTCGGCGAGTTCACGCCGAATGAGGGCATTTTCCACCAGATCCGTGTCAGGACCCTTGAATTCGCTCTTGGGCAGTCCCTCGTCGTAAGCCTGGCCCAAGAGCACCAAGGCAGCGCGACTGACGAGCTCATTGGTATCGTTGAGTGCGGTATTGAAAATGTCCTGGTGCGAGGCGACACGGCCCGCCGAAGCTAAGGCGATCAGCGCGGTGGCGCGTGCGGCGGGTTGCAGCCCCGGGTCATTAGCAGCTTGGGCAGCAAACTGCATGATAGGCGCGGGAGCTGATCCAGCGGCCTGTAAGATGCGAAAGAACCACTCATGGTTCAAGCCAGACGGCGACGGCTTGGTTCTCGTCCAGAACCCATTTTGCTCAAGCGAGGTCGATGATGGGCGCACCCCGGCGCGCAACATTTGCTTGGCCCCACTCCAGTCGGACTCCAGCAGCCGGCGCGTCAATTCGGGGGCGAGAAGCCGTGACAGGCTCGTGGAGCGCAGTGGCCAGTCGGGCATCTGTCCGACACCGGCACTATTAGCCAACAAAGCCAGGTCTGGGCCGATGTCTTTATCCTTGCCGGCCTGTTCCAAGTAGGTGTTGATTTCATCGCCAAAGCGTTCGCGACAGTTGTGCGTTCTGGTGAAGGAATTTATCCAAAAATCCTTCAGTGTGGGTTGCCCCAGGCTGCTTCGCAGGGTCAGCAGAGCAAGCTCATAGCGCAGGTTGTTGCAGTCGGCCAGTTGTCCTGCTGGGGGGGCATATAAATCGAGCGGGAAGTCGGTGGCCAACGATGTCCAAACGGCAGCGGGAGATCGTTTGAGCCATTCTGCCGTCAACTCGGCCGGCCAGATTTTGGCAATGTCGGCTGGCGACGTTGTCTTGTACAGGTTCTCTAGAAGGTCTGGACTGCGTTCCCTCAGCAGCTCATAGATATCCGACCAGTCGCCAAGTTGGGCCGCATCGCGAAACAAGCGGATAACCTCGTCCAATATGGCAGGCGTCAGAAGCGGCAATGGCGTCGCGTCCGCACCCACAGCGCGAAGGTATGAAATTCCCGCTCTGGAGGTGCCGAGGTCACCGGACTTCAGCGCTGTCACGACCTGCTTGTCGGAAAGCGGAATTCGCAGCGAAAGCAAGACCATCAGTGCGAGATCGCGCTGCTGTGTCGTGACGGCGTCGGAAGATGGGTTGTTCAGCCAGCCGTGAAGTTGCGACTGGACAGGCTTAAGATCCTCGGGGTGGTTGCGAAGTACGGCCGCTAGCTCGCGTCGTTGCTGGTCTTCGAGCTTGCCGGCATCTAGGGCGACCATGATTTTGCTCACCACCTCAGCCGGAAGATGTCGGAAGCCGCCGGCGGTGGAGGCTGCACTCGCGACTGAAATCACGTCTCCGGTGGCCAGGGCTGCGTCGAGCTCTGAGATGAATTCCGCCGCCGCGAAGTCCAGAAGCTTCGCGGTCCTGATCGCGGTGGAGTTCCGAATCCGGCCTTGGATCTCCGGATCGGCGCGTGCCCACGCTCGTGCGAGACGGTCCGTGCCGGACAGCTTTCTGCCGATGGAGTCGATGACTGCTGCAGGCGCGTCTGTCAAGAGAGTAAGGGCGCCGGCCGTAAGTCGTGGATCGGGTTCATCAAGTAGCCTGAGCCAGGCGTCTGCCAGCTTATCTGCCTCAGCTGGTGTCAACTGCAATCGGGCGCCGGGCAATTGCAGGCTTGATGGTGTCGCGAACGCAAGCGATGCGTCGGTCGTAACAGCCGCCGACGACGCCCCCGCAATGAGCAGCCCGATGCCCATGAAAGCGATCGAGCCGGCAATGCATGTCCATCGCACCATCCGCAAGCTTTGCCTCCATCGTACAGTTCTGGGTTGGCGCTTGAACAACGTCCCTACCGAGGAACTCCAGACGGCGCGTCATTGGGCGCGTCATTGTCGTGGCAATGAACGGATCTGCTCCATCTGGAGCTTCGATAGCCGGAAATCGTATCCTTGCTGAACTTTTCATGGCGCGCGATACACCAAATTGGGTATGTCTTCGCGGCCATGTCTTCGACGGCTGAAGGCATCGTCGCGCGCATGGCGTGCCCAGCAAAGTCGGTTGTATTACGCCTTGATTGTCCCCGGAGTGCCGGGCGGAGGCTCGATCCGCCGGTCTGCCGACCCGTCCCTCGTCCGGCTGCCTATAATTGCGCCGATCCCCGCTTTTTTTGACGGCAGCCTTGCCGTCGTGCCTCATGTCCACCTTGCCCCTGCGCGTGCTGTCGGTGATTCCGCCGATGACGCAGCTGAATACGCCTTATCCTTCCACCGCCTACCTGACCGGCTTCCTGCGTTCGCGCGACGTCACGTCGTTCCAGGAAGACCTGGCGCTTGCCCTGGTGCTGCGCCTGCTGTCAGCCGACGGCCTGCGCGCCGTCGCGCAGCGCATCGACGCGCTGCCGCTCGAGAAGCACTCACAGGCGATCCAGGCCTTCGTGGCCATGCAGCCCCGTTATCTGGCCACCATCGGCCCGGCCATCGCGTTCCTGCAGGGCCGCGATCCCACGCTGGCGCACCGCATCGTCGGGCGCAATTTCCTGCCCGAGGGGCCGCGGTTCAGCTCGCTGGACGTCTACATGGACGAGGACGGCGGCGATCCCCTGGGCTGGGCGTTCGGCGCACTGGGCCTGCACGACCGGGCCAAGCACCTGGCCACGCTGTATCTGAACGATCTGGCCGACGTGCTGCGCGACGCCATCGATCCGCGCTTCGAATTCGTGCGCTACGCCGAATCGCTGGCGGGCAGCCAACCCACCTTCGATCCGCTGGCGCAGGCGCTGGCGGCGCCCTTGAACCTGGTCGACGACACGCTGCGAGAACTGACGATGGAAGCGCTGGAGCGGCACCAGCCGACGATGGTGCTGATCTCGGTGCCGTTTCCGGGGGCCGTGTACGCGGCTTTCCGGATCGCCCAGGCCATCAAGGCGCGTGACCCCGGCATCGTCACGGTGCTGGGCGGCGGCTTCGTCAATACCGAACTGCGCGAACTGAAAGACCCGCGCGTGTTCGATTACTTCGACTACGTCACGCTCGATGCGGGCGAGCGCCCCTTGCTGGCGCTGCTGGAACATGTGCAGGGCAAGCGTTCGCGCCAGCGCCTGGTGCGCACCTTCCTGCGCGACGGCGAGCCCGGCGCGGTGCGCTATGTGAACATGGTCGAGCCCGACGTGGCGTTCGCGGAAGTCGGCACCCCCACCTGGGACGGCCTGCCGCTGGACCGCTACCTGTCGCTGCTGGACATGCTGAACCCCATGCATCGGCTGTGGAGCGACGGCCGCTGGAACAAGCTGACCGTGGCGCACGGCTGCTATTGGAAGAAGTGCAGCTTCTGCGACGTGGGCCTGGACTACATCGGCCGCTACGAGGGCGCGTCGGCGACGGTGCTGGCCGACCGCATCGAAGCCATCGTGCGCGAAACCGGCCAGACCGGCTTTCACTTCGTCGACGAGGCCGCGCCGCCCAAGGCGCTGAAGGCGCTGGCGGCCGAACTCATCGAACGCAACGCCGGCATTTCGTGGTGGGGCAACATCCGCTTCGAAAAGACCTTCAGCCCCGAACTGTGCGAACTGCTGGCCGACAGCGGCTGCATCGCCGTGTCGGGGGGCCTGGAAGTGGCGTCGGACCGTCTGCTGAACCTGATGAAGAAGGGCGTGTCGATCGACCAGGTGGCGCGCGTGACGCGGGCCTTCACCGATGCCGGCGTGCTGGTGCATGCCTACCTGATGTACGGCTTTCCGACGCAGACGGTGCAGGACACCGTGGACGCGCTGGAATACGTGCGCCAGCTCTTCGAGAACGATTGCATCCAGAGCGGGTTCTTTCACCGCTTCGCCTGTACGGTGCATTCGCCGGTGGGCCAGAATCCCGACGAGTACGGCATCCGGCTCAAGCCCTTGCCCGAGGTCACGTTCGCCAAGAACGACGTCGGCTTCCACGACCCCACGGGCGTGGACCACGACGCGCTGGGCAAGGGGCTGAAGAAGGCCATCTACAACTACATGCACGGCATCGGCCTGGACGAGGACGTGCGCAGCTGGTTCCCGTTCAAGGTGCCGCGCACGACGGTGGCGCGCAACCGGATCGGGCGCGCGCTGAGCCAGCGCGGCTAGCCGGTCTTCATCCGACGCGGCGCTACAGCACGAATCCGCCATCCGCGGTCAGGCTGGCGCCCGTGATATAGCCGGCATCGGCGCCCGCCAGGAATGCGGCAAGACCCGCGATTTCGCTGGATCGCCCCATGCGTCCAAGCGGAATTCGCGGGATGAGCTGCGCCGTCCACTCCGCCGTAAGGTCGGTTTGTATGGGGCCGGGCTGGATGTTGTTGACGGTGATCCCCCGCGGGGCAAGGTCCAGGGCCGCGCCGCTGACCATTGCGGCGACTGCCGCCTTGGTCATGGCGTAGACGCTGCTTCCCGGCGTGCCGGTTCTGATGGCGGTGTTGCTGCCGATAGTGATGATCCGTCCGCCGTCGAGCATGTTGGCGGCTGACGCCTGGATGGCCAGGAACACGCCGCGCACGTTCACCGCCAGCATCTGGTCGAGTTCGCCAAGCGGCACCGCACTGAGCGGATTGGCGCGGTAGATGCCCGCGTTGACGACCGCCACGCCGAGGGGGCCGAATCGTTGCACGGTGGTTTCGACGGCGCGAGCGATGGCGTCCGGGTCGGCGCTGTCGGCTTCGATGGCGAGCGCGCGTCCGCCGCTGGATTCGATGGATGCCACGACCTGGTTCGCGCTATCTGAGCGGCTGGCGTAGGTCAGGGCCACCGCGTGTCCCGTTTGCGCCAGTCTGGCGGCAATGGCGGCGCCGATGCCGCGGGAACCGCCGAATACGAGCGCGGCGGGGGAGTCGAGCGTTGGGATGTGTTGCATGAATTGCACCAGGTTGAGGAGGTGCTTGCATCATCCCGCCGAACCGGCGCCCGGGCACGCGCAATTTCGTGTCGTACTCTATG
Source organism: Achromobacter spanius (assembly GCF_039673305.1). Taxonomy (GTDB): domain Bacteria; phylum Pseudomonadota; class Gammaproteobacteria; order Burkholderiales; family Burkholderiaceae_B; genus Achromobacter; species Achromobacter spanius_F. Next base: position 91,431 of record NZ_JBDJLJ010000005.1, on the reverse strand, counting down.
CGGCGGGCGGGGCAGATACATGCCGGTACCAATGCCCGCCCTCCAGGCGACGGCACCGCGGATTCTCCTGCGTGATCCGGCCCTTCAGGTCGTTGGCGACGCGTCCTGCACCGTCGACAGCACCGGCTCCGCCGCCTCGGCGCCCGGCACCGCATTCGTCAGGTCCTCGGTCATCTCGTGATCCAGCGCGCCCTGGATCAGGTCTTCCGTCACGCGCAGCTCCACGCCCACCGGCGACATCTGCGCGGCGGCGGCAAACGGGGCGACAGGGGCCGGCGCCGGACGTTCGTTGCGGCGCCAGACGAAGAAGCTGACCAGGCCCAGGTTCAGCAGGGCAAAGCACCAGAACAGGCCGGCCTCACCGAACTTCGCCATGACGGGCGAGATCGCCAGCGGGCTCAGCGCCGATCCCAGCGAATTGATCAGCAGCAGGCCCTGGATCATGCGCACCAGCGCATCGGCGGGGGCGCGGTCGGCGGCGTGGCTGACGGCCACGGGGTAGATCGCGAACACGCCGCCGCCCAGCAGGAACAGCAGCGCCATCAGCAGCGGCGACGCGGGCGGCAGCGCCAGGATCAGCAGGCTCAGCACCGCGCAGAACACGGCCAGCGCGATCAGCACCACCTGGCGGTCGCGCAGGTCCGACCAGCGCCCGACCGGATACTGCAGCACCATGGCGCCCAGGATGACGGCGCCCATCATCTTGCCCACCTGCGCGACGTCCAGGCCGATGCGCTGCAGGTAGAGCGGCAGCAGGGTGTAGACGGCGGCGATGGCCACGCCGGATCCGAAGCAGCCCATCACGCCGGTCGGCGTCATGCGCGCCAAATGCTGGGGCAGCAGCGGCTCCACGCGTTCCACCAGCGGCGACACGCGCGGGATGATGACCATGGGCAGCACCGACAGCGACGCCAGCAGTCCGGCCACCATGAACGGCGCCATGTCGCCCAGCCGGGTGATGGCGCCCAGTTCGACCTGGCCCAGCATGCCCGAGCCGTACAGGGCGATCATGTAGAGCGCCAGCAGGCGGCCGCGCATCTTGGGATCGCCGGCCAGCAGCAGCCAGCTTTCGACCACAAGGAACACGCCGACGCTGGCCCAGCCGTTGATCAGGCGCAGCACGAACCAGGCTTCGCTGCTGAAGATCAGGCCCTGCAGCAGCACCGTGACGGCGATGAGCGAGGCAAAGCTGCTGTAGGCGCGGATGTGGCCGATGCGCAGGATCAGGCGGTCGTTGAAGATGGCGCCCAGCGTCAGGCCGATGAAGTAAGACGACGAAATGACGCCGATGACGGTGGCCGATTCTCCGGCCGCGTCCAGCTGCAGGGTGGTAAGGGAAGAGATGAAAGCGTTGCCGATGCAGACAACGAACAAGCCGAGAAGGGGCCCGAGCACCAGGCCCAACAACTGCCGAGACATGAAATCCTCGATTTCCAGAACAGCAAAAGCATCCGGTGCGACCGGACAAACGATCAATGGGTTGGGGGGGGAATGCGTCATGGTTCGCCTGGCTTGAGGGGGCAATGCCATGCGCTTGGGCGCGGGCCGGGCTGCGCGCGCGGGCGCGGCGGCGGTGGGAATCCGGCGCGGATTGTAGCGCCGATTGCGGGACCGCCCGGCGCCGCTCTGGCGCCCCGAAGGCGGCCCCCCGAACTTGCCAGATCCGGCGGAAGCGGTCAGCATCCGGCCCCATGCGACCTTTGAACGAACTCATCAACGATACGGACCCGGCCCTGCCGCTGGTCCATGAATGGATCGCCGCCGCGTCCGTTCCCTGCGAAATCCTCCCGCCGTCCGCCCGCCGCGACGACGTCCTGCTGGCGCTGCAGGTGACGACGCGTTCGCCGATGGGCGCCATCGCCCATGGCACGGGCGGCCTGCTGCTGGACGGCGGCTGGCTGCGGATATTGGGATCGGGGCATCCCAGGCTGCCCCGCGACATCGCCGGCTGGAACGCGGGCAGGGCCGACGGCTTCCTGCTGGTGGCCGATGACGCGGCCGGCGGCTTCTTCGCCCTGAACGGCGGGGCGCTGGGGGACGACCCGGGCATGCTCTATTACCGCGCCCCGGACAGCCTGGCGTGGGAGGCCCTGGAGATGGGCTATTCCGGTTTTCTGCAGGCGATGCTGGACGGACGCATCGAAGACTTCTATGCGTCGCTGCGCTGGCCGCAATGGCAGGCGGACGTGCAGGCGCTGGGGCCGGACCAGTGCTTCTCGTTCTATCCGTTCCTGTGGACCCGCGAGGGATCGCCGGCGACGAGTTCGCGCAAGGCGGTGGACGTGGCCGAGCACTATGCCCTGACCCTGGGGGGCGAGGCCGCCTGACCCTGCCGTGCAGGCGCGATCCAACCGCGCTCTAGGTCAGCGCCATGCCGCCATCCAGCCGCAGATTGGCGCCCGTGACGAAGCTGCTTTCGTCGCTGGCCAGGTACAGCGCGGCGCGGGCCAGTTCGTCGGCCTGGCCCATGCGGCCCAACGGAATGGCGGCGGCCATGGCGTCGTCCAGGCCGGCGCGCGCGTCGGCGCCGATGCCCAGCTTGTCCAGGATCGGCGTCTCCACCGGCCCGGGGCTGATCACGTTGACGCGGATCCGGCGGTCTTTCAGTTCCAGCGCCCAGCTGCGGGCGAAGGCTTCGACGGCGGCCTTGCTGGCCGCGTAGACCGCGTGTCCCTCCAGCACCTTGGCGCTGGCGATCGAACTGACCAGGATGATGGAGGCGCCGTCGTGCATCGCGGGCAGGGCTTTTGTCACGCCGAAGAAGACGCCGCGCGTGTTGGTGGAGAACTGGCGGTCGTAGTGGTCCACGGACACCTGGGACGACGGCTCCAGGATGGCGATGCCCGCGTTCGCCATGTAGATGTCCAGGCCGCCGAAGCGCCGCAGCACGTCGTCCACGACGCGATCATGCGTCTGCAGGTCGGCCACGTCGCCGGTGATGCCCACGGCGCCATGGCCGATGGACCGCACGGCCGCGTCGACCGCGTCCTGTCGCCGGCCCACGATGACGACCTGCGCACCGGCCCGCGCAAACGCCGTGGCCGAAGCCAGGCCGATGCCGCTGTTGCCGCCCGTGACCAGCGCGACCTTGCCCGAGAGTGAGTTCATGATTTTTCCCTGGTAAATGAGGAAATTCCACTCTATCTATTCCAATTGGCGTTAAATAGATGGTCTTGATTCAATCACCTGTTCCTCAATGTCAAAGATCGAAGCGCTACCCGACGCCTCCGCGCTGGTCGCCTTTGCCACGGCGGTGGAAGCGGGCTCGTTCAGCGCGGCGGGCAGGATCCTGGGCACCTCGCCATCCGCCGTGTCGAAGGCCATTGCGCGCCTGGAGCTGCGTTTCGGCATCCGGCTGTTCCAGCGGTCCACCCGGGTCCTGTCGCTGACGCGCGAAGGGGAGGCCTACTACGAACGCGTGGCGCCGCTGCTGCGCGCGCTGGGCGACGCCGGCGACGTGATGCAGCCGGAAGCGACTGCCCAGGGCAGCCTGCGCGTGACCGCGCCCGGCGACCTGGGGCGACTGCTGATGGCTTCCATCGTGAGCCGGTTCCTGCCGGCGCATCCGGCCCTGAAGCTGGAAATGAGCCTGGCCGACCGGCATGTGGACCTGATCCGCGAAGGCTTCGATCTGGCGATACGCGCGGGACGCGTGGCCGATTCGGAGCTGAACGCGCGCCAGCTGGCGCAACTGCCGCTGGTGCTGGCGGCGTCGCCCGCCTATCTGGAACGTCACGGGGTTCCGCGCGGCATCGACGATCTGTCCGCGCATCGGCACGTGCGCTATCTGTTGGCGGGCAGGGCGTTTCCCATCACCTTCGCCTCGGGCCAGGTCGTGGATCCGCCGGGCGTGTTCGATACGGACGACGGGACGGCGCTGCGCGCGGCGGCGCTTGGCGGGCTGGGAATCATCCAGATCCTCGGGCTGGCGGTGCGGGACGACATCGTCGCCGGACGATTGGTCGCGCTCCTGCCGGATGCGCCCCTGCCTCGGGTGCCCGTTACGGTCCTCCACGCGTTCGGCCGCCAGGCGCCCGCGCGCGCCCGTCTGTTCATCGATTTCCTGGCGAGGGAATTGGGGGGGCTCGCCTAGAGGCGCTCGGCTAGAGGGGCTCGCCTAGAGGCGCCCGCATTTGTCCAAACGCAAGCCGATGGCATGTTGCTGCCACGCGACGACCCCGGTTTCAGCTACATGTCAGGCAATATAACCGACTATCATTCTCATTTGCATTAGCTATGAGGGATAGGGAAAATGACTGTGGAACGGCCTTTTTCAACGGAGTCGCGGGCGCGGCGGATGGCGCCATGCCTCGCGTTCAGCATGTTGCTGCCCCTGCCGGCCGCCTGGGCCCAGGATGCGCAGCAGACGACCACGCTGCAGCCGGTGACCGTCACCGCGGGCGGCATCGGCAGTGGGGACTTGCCGCCTGCCTATGCGGGCGGACAGGTTGCGGAGGGCGCCCGGCTGGGCCTGATGGGCAACCAGTCCGTGATGGATACGCCGTTCAACATCACCAGCTATACCTCCGAACTCATCCAGAACCAGCAGGCGCGCACGCTGGCGGACGTGATGGCGAACGACCCGTCCGTGCGGTTCACGACGTCCAGCGGGCACGCGTACGAGAACTTCCGCATCCGCGGCTTTGACGTCAACCAGAACGACGTGGCCGTCAACGGCATGTACGGCCTGGCGCCCATGGGTCGCACGCCGGTGGAATTCGTCGAGCGGGTGGAGGTCTTGAAGGGGCCCAACTCCCTGTTCAGCGGCATGGCGCCCAGCGGCGCGGTGGGCGGCACGGTGAATCTCGTGACCAAGCGGGCAACCGACACGCCCACCGCCACGTTCGGCGTGAACTGGCTGTCCGACGGTCAGCTCGGCACCACGATCGACGCCGGGCGGCGCTACGGGGCCAACAACGAATGGGGCGCGCGCGTCAACGGCTCGTTCAGCGACGGCGCCACCACGCTGGACGGCCAGTCCAGAAAGCGCGAGTTCCTTTCTGCCGGCCTGGACTACCGCGGCAGCGCGCTGACGGCGTCCATCGACGCCTACCATAGCCAGGAATCGTTCACGGGCGGCACGCCGGCCATGTTCTGGTTCGCCGGTCCGGTGGTGCCGGTGGCGCCCGATCCCCGCATCAACCAGTTCAGCACCGCCTACGGCAACATCCAGAGCAACGCCGTGATGGGCCAGGCCGAGTACCGGTTCAACGAGCACATCTCGGCCTTCGCGGGCGTGGGCCGGCGCGACAGCCACCAATCGGGCCTGATCAACGGCACCCACGCGCGCCAGATCGACGCCAACGGCAATTTCACCGGCCAGATCGTCGGCCAGCGCGCCTACACGGACGCCACCACCGCCGAAGGCGGCCTGCGTTCGCGCTTCAAGACGGGCAGCGTGGGGCATGAACTGGTGCTGCAGGCCTCGTACCTGAAGCTCGAGGACGGCTCGGCCACGGGGCCGGCGTCGGTCTTCAAGTCCAACATCTACGATCCGATCACGCCGGTCATGCCGGCCGTGCCGGGCAGCGCGCCCAAGACCAGCGAGAACACGCTGTCCAGCCTGGCCCTGGTGGACACCATGTCGTTCCTGGACGACAAGCTGCTGCTGACCGCCGGCGTGCGCAACCAGCGCGTGAAGACCAGCAACTTCGACAAGACGGGCAAGACGACGGCGCGCTACGACGAAGACGCCGTGACGCCGGCCGTCGCCATCGTCGTGAAGCCGTGGGGTCCGGACCTGTCGTTCTACGCCAACTACGTCGAAGGCCTGAGCAAGGGCGACAGCGTCACCGACACTACCGCGACCAACTTCGGCGAGGTCTTCGCGCCGTACAAGACCAAGCAGAAGGAACTGGGCGTGAAGTGGAACGCCGGCACCTTCACCAACACGCTGGCGCTCTTCGAGATCGAAAAGCCCATGCTGGTGACCGAAGGCACGACGGCGCGCCCCACCTACGCGGACGGCGGCGAAAAGCGCGTGCGCGGCGTGGAGTGGAATACGTTCGGCGAGATCACGCAGGGCGTGCGTGTGCTGGGCGGCGTGACCTATACGCAGGGCACGCAGGTCAAGACCTCGTACGGCCGCTATGACGGCAACACCGCGGTTGGCGCGCCGCGCTGGCAGGTCAACACCGGGCTTGAATGGGACACGCCCTGGGTGCCCGGCCTGACGCTGAGCACCCGCCTGCAGGCGACCTCGCGCCAGTATGCCGATTCGGCCAACAACATCGAGATCCCGGGCTGGGGCCAGGTCGACCTGGGCGCGCGCTACGCCACCAAGGTCAACGGCAAGGATGTGGTGCTGAGGCTGAACGTCAACAACGTGTTCAACAAGTACTACTACGCCGGCATCTTCAGCGACACGACCCCGATCGCGACCCTCGGACCGGCCCGCAGCGTCATGGCGTCGGCCACGATCAGCTTCTGATCTGCAGCCAGCGTTCCGCCCGCTCTTTGTCCGGCGCCTTGGCGCCGGGCGAAGGGCAGGGCGGAACGTTCCGACTTCCATTCACTGAGGGACGATCATGCCAATGCTGATTCTTTCCAGCCTGATCGCGCTTTTCCTGGGCTGTTTCTGTATTTATCGCGCGTCGCCCAACCAGCGCTGGGGCAGAGCGCCCTGGCCGACGGCGCCCGCGCGAACCACAGGCTTTGCGCTGCTGGCGCTGGGCGGCTGGGGCTGCCTGCACGGATTCACCGCGGTTGCGGCTGTGTTCGTGTTCGCGACGGCGTTGATGCTGTTCTTTTGCCTCATCCCGTACGTGGGCGTGCTGTTGGGGCTGCGCAGGGGAGATCCCGATGAAGCCCGCTAAGCCCGCGCCCATCCGCCGCGACTGGGTGTCCAAGAGCCTGGCCGGCGGCCTGCTGGGCTTCGCCATTGCCATGGGAGCCAGCGCGCTCCTGGCGGCGCTGACGTCCGCGGTGCCGCTCGCGACGCGCTCGCAGCTCGCCATGTGGCTGGTGCCGCCCGTGTGGCTCGGCATCCTGTCCACCGTCTATTTCTTCGGCAGCGGCTTGCGCGCCTGGGGCTGGCTGGGCGGGGTCTGCCTGGCGCTCTACGGCGGGCTGTACGCCGCCGGCGCGCTTTAAGCAGGAGGGCCGCCATCATGCGAGCCGACTATATCCGCATCTATAAATCGGTCCATACCTGGACGGGCATCCTGACGGGCATGGCGTTGTTCATCGCTTTCTACGCGGGCGCGCTGACGGTGTTCAAGGAGCCGATCGCCCGCTGGGCCTCGCCGCAACCGGCCGCCGCGCTGGCCCCGCTGGAAACGGCGCCCGACCTGATCGCCCGGACGCTGGCCGCGCGGCCGGAAGTGGCCAAGGGGTTCAGCATCCACTTGCAGGACGCCGAGAACGTCCCCGCACGCATGGGTTGGGAAGTACGCGACCCGCAGGCCGACGACCATGACGAATCGTCGGTGCGGCACTATCTGGCGCGCCTGGACGCGGACGGCGCGGTGCAGGTCGAAGAGACCCGGCCCAGCGGCCTGGCCGCCTTCATCGACGTGCTCCATCGCGTCGTGGGACTGCCGGCGGACAGCGATCCCAACCGCTGGTTCATGGGCGTGGTCGCGTCGCTGTACGCGATCGCGCTGGTGTCGGGCGTCATCGTGCTGCTGCCGTCGCTGGTCAAGGACTTCTTTGCGCTGCGCGTGGGCAAGAACCTCAAGCGCATGTGGCTGGACGCGCACAACGTGGTGGGCATCATCTCGCTGCCGTTCCACATCGTCATGGCGCTCAGTTCCGTCGTCTTCGCCTTCCATGACGGCATCTACGACCTGCAGGACCGGCTGATGTACGACGGCAAGCTGGCCTCGGTGTTCCAGCGGTCGGGCGGGGCGGCGCCGGACGCCGCGCCGCGTGACCCTTCGGCCATGCTGACGCCGGAGGACTTGCTGGCGCGGGCGCGCGGCCTGTCGCCGTCGTTCGAACCCTTCGCCCTGCAGTACACGCAGGTGACGGGCCCCAGGGCCATCGTGCGCATCTGGGGCAAGGATCCGGCCGCCGTGTCGCCGCGGGCTCGCGGCGGCTTCGTGGCGATCGACCCCTACAGCGGCAAGGTGCTGAACACCGACTATCTGCCCGGCAAGCAGGACGCGGCCAACCTGTGGGTCAGCAGCTTCTTTGCGCTGCACATGGCGTCCTTCGGCGGCGCGGCCGTGCAATGGCTCTACTTCGTGCTGGGGCTGGCCGGCGCCTGGCTGTTCTACAGCGGCAACCTGCTCTGGATCGAATCGCGCCGCAAGCGCGCGGACCGGCGCACGGGCGAGGCGCCGGTGCAGCGGCTGGATACGCGGCTGATGGCGTCGGCGACCGTGGGCGTGTGCCTGGGCAGCGTGTGCGGCATCTCGCTGATGATGATCGCCGCCAAGGGACTGAGCGGCCGGGTCGGGGACCTGGACGGCTGGCTGCAGGGGCTGTACTACGCGGCGTTCTTCGCGGCCATCGCCTGGGCCTTTCTGCGTGGCGGCGCGGCGGCGGGCGTGCACCTGCTGTGGATGGCCGCCGCCCTGACGCTGGCGATCCCGGCGACGTCGCTGCTGGGCGCGTTGTTGCCCGCAAGCGGATTGTGGGCGCACACGTCGCCTGCCGCGTTGGGCGTGGATGCGACCGCGCTGGCGCTGGGGCTGGGCTTTGCCTGGATGGCCAGGGTCACCCGCCGCCGGCTGGCGCGCGGCGGCGCGGACAGCGCATGGGCGCCCCGGACGCTCGCATCCGGGGCGTGACGGCGGCCCGTCAGAACCGGTAGCGCACGTCCAGGGTGCCCGAGTTCTGGCGGTTGCCGTCGCCGAACTGCCCGCCGTAGACCACGCCCACCGTGGTGCGCTTGCTGACGTCGATGCCCACGCCCAGCTCGATCACCGCGGCGTCGCGCGCGATCGGCGCGCCGGTGGTGCGTTGGGTCAGGGCAGGACAGAAAGGGCGCGGCACATGCGCCCGTTCCTCATTTCACAACGTAATTCTTGGCCTCGGCCTCGCCGGCCCACTTGCGCAGCGCCGAAATGAATTCCGGGCACACGTTGCCGTCGACGCTGGTGTCGACGATCACGCTGTCCTTCATTCGCATCAGGACCTTGCACTCGTACACCCGGCTGCGGTTCGCATAGTGGCCGCTGCTGCTGGTCTGGAACACGGGGGTGGCGGCCGTGGTGGCGGTCGCGGGGATCATGCCCACCACCTGCTGGCTGGAGCTGTCGACCACCCATTCGGTATAGGGCGCAGTCTGGAAGTCGGACCATTCCAGCTCCATCGTGTTGCCGACCGCGCGTATCTTGGACGGCTCGCCCAGCGCCGCGATGGCGTCGTTGATGGAGCGGCCTTCCATGTTCTTGGCCACGTTCACGCTAGGCGAGAACGACAGGCCCGATTTGAAGATCTGACCCAGCGACGGCATGGTGGAACTGCCGCCGGTCGGCATCGGGGCGCAGCCGGCCAAACCAAGCGCGACGATTACGCAGGCCGGCAGGAGGATCGACCTGCGGAAACCGTGGGAATGCTGTTGCGACTTCATGGTTTGCTGTCCGTGTTCCGTTGTTGGTCGGACCCGCGCTTCGCCTGGAGGAGAGCGCATTGGGCGGCCTCGACGTGATTTGTTTCTCTTCGTGACATCGATGGCGTCCCAGGGCGTCCCGAGTCCGTGGGCAGGCAGGCTTGCCTATTACGGCCCGCTTCAGAAAGTTCGCCATTTTTACCGATAAACGGGGTCGGAGTCCGTCCAGGCAGATGTGAAATTTGTTACTTAATATGCCCGGCCGGCCTTTGCATAGAGGGACGGAACGAGGACGCCCTTTGCTAAGATCGTCCCCGCTCAATCCACTGGACTCGGTCACCGACGATGATGCCTGCCCGCTTTCTTCCCCTGATCCGCGCCGCATTCGCCGCACTAGCCCTGGTTGCCGGTCTGGCGTCGCCCGCCGCGCATGCCGCCGAAAAGCTCTACGGCGGCATCGCCACCGACGGCAAGCATTCGAAAATCTACTGGGTGCTCCCCGAGACCAACGGCAAAGAGGCCGAGGCCGCGGCGGTGGCGGAATGCCGCAAGGCCGGCGGCGCCGATTGCAAGAAGCTGAGCTGGTTCTCGGACAGCTGCATGGTCTACGCCCGCAATTCGGTGCAGGACCTGTTCCCGGGCAATAGCGTGTCCCCCGAAATGGCCGCCAAGAAGGCCATGCGCCGCTGCGAGGCGGGCAGCCCGGACGGCAAGTGCCGCCTGACCACGATGCCGCTGTGCGTGGGCCCGGGCTACAGCGACCGGGACATGCAGGCGGCGGTCAAGGTCAGGCCGGGTGAACTGGAAGCCTTGTCCGCCAAGCTGAACCAGCGCGAATACTGGGGCGCCATCGCCGAAAAGGACACGGGCGACCTGGTGTATTCGGACGGCTACCCCAACGAAAAGGACGCGCTGTCGCAGTTGCTGGAATGGGACGACTGCAAGGGCTGCAAGAAGGTGCTGACCTACACCGACAGCTGCGTCGGACTGGCCTGGGCCAAGGGCACGAAGGGGCGCGGCACCAGCTTCACCGCGCTGAACCCCGATCCGAAGGCGGCGCGCGACGAATCGCGCAACGCCTGCACCGCCAAGACCGGCAATCCCGCTTGCGTGGCCATGGTGCGCTGCTCGGGCCGCGCCTATATCGACGGCTATGCCGGCGAGGACGAAAAGGCCAATTAGGGCGCGCCTTCAGCAAAGCCGGCGGCGCAAGGCCGACGGCGCCTTCTGATACCATCGCGCCCCTTGAAAACCAGGCGAGCAGAGGCAGCAATGGAAACCAGCCAGGCGTCGATAGACGGCATGTACAACAAGATGGCGCAGGACGGTTGGGATACGTCGGGACCGTTGAAGTGGGGCTTCTTCTTCATGGCCCCGTCGGAGGACGCGCTCAGGCTCGTCTACGGCGAACTGGCCGACCACGACTACCGCGTGGAAAGCGTCCACCAGAATGAAGGCGAAGACGGTGGCTGGACGCTGTTCGTGAGCAAGGTCGAGGTCCTGCCGTCGGACAAGCTGTTCCGCCGCTGCGTGGCCTTCAATGAATTGGCCGACGCATACGGCGCGCTCTTTGACGGCTGGGACGTCGAACAGGCCGGCTAGCCGGCCAGGTCCCGCGCCGCGCTTTCGATCAGCCCCTGCAGCCACGCCAGCGCCGGATCCGCGGGCGCGCGGCGGCTGCTGATCATGTCGATGCCGAAGGGGCCGGGATCGATCTCGGGCGGCAGGGGCCGCAAACTCAATTCCTTGCCCGCCAGCCGCAGCGCGGCGCGCCGCGCCAGCGTGGCGATCAGGTCCGTGCCAAGCACCGTGTGGGGCAGGGCGACGATATGCGCGAACGTGCAGGCCACGCGCCGCTTGCGGCCCAACCGCGCCAGGCTGGCGTCCACCACGCCCCGCGCCGAACCGTCGTCGCTGGGCACGAACAAGGCGTGCGGCAGCGCGGTGTAGCGTTCAAGATCGAGCTTGCGTCCGCGCAGGGCGGGGTGCAGCTTGTCCGCGATGCAGACGAAATTTTCTTCATACAGGCGGGTCGCGCGCATGCGCTTGGGCGGCGCCAGGTGGCCGCCGATGGCGATGTCCACGCAGCCATTGTCCAGTTGTTCGTAGACGGCCGCGCGGTCCAGCCGCGCGACGCGCAGGTTCGCGCCGGGCGCCTCGCGCCGCAGGCGGGCCACGATGTGGGGAATGAGCACCACGTCGGCGTAGTCGCTGGCCGCAATGGTGAACCGCTGGCCCTGCGCCGCCTTCGGGTCGAAGCCCGCGCCCTGTTCGAGCGCGCGCCGTATCTGGTCCAGCGCGGCCGAAATGGTGGGCATCAGCGCCGTGGCCCTTGCGGTGGGCTGCATGCCGTCGGCGGTGCGCAGGAACAGTTCGTCCTTGAACACGCGGCGCAGCCGGTTCAACGCGCTGCTGACCGACGGCTGGGCGCGATGGATACGCTGGCCGGCCAGGGTGACGTTGCGGGTGTCGTACAGCGCCTCGAAGGCGACCAGCAGATTCAGATCGACGGATGACAGATTCATGCCGTCAATAATACGAATAGCGATTATCGATTTCAAGAATCATCGCCTGCGCTTCTACCATGGTCCGCATGGAACACGACAAGGAAGCCGCAATGCGCACCGTGCTGGTCACCGGAATAGAACCTTTTGACGGCGAAACACTGAACCCTTCCTGGGAAGCCGCCAGGATCCTGGACGGAGAAACCGTGGCAGGCGCGCGCATTGCGGCCCGCCAGTTGCCGTGCGTGATCGGCAAGGTGGTGGGCGTACTGCGCCAGGCCATCGAGGAAACCCGGCCCGATCTGGTGATCTGCCTGGGGCAGGCGGGCGGACGCAGCGACGTGTCGGTGGAACGGGTGGCGATCAATGTGGTCGACGCGCGCATTCCGGACAACGAAGGACGCCAGCCCATCGACGAACCGGTGGTGCAGGGCGGGCCGGCCGCCTACTTTTCCACGCTGCCCATCAAGGCGATCGTGCGCGACCTGCGCGCCGGCGGCGTGCCGGCCTCGGTGTCGCTGACCGCGGGCACCTACAACTGCAACACCATCTTCTACGGCCTGTCCCATTACATCGCCACGGAGCAGCCCGGCCTGCGAGGCGGCTTCGTTCATGTGCCCTACCTGCCGGAGATGGCCGCAAAGCACCCTGGCCAGCCCAGCCTGGCGCTGGACGTGCTGGTGCAGGGCGTGAAGATCATCGTGGGCACGTCGCTGGCGGTCGCGCAGGACGTCAAGCTGGGCGGCGGCGCGCTGCATTGAACCAAGGAGAAGCAGCGATGGATGCACTTTCGGACGTCGGCGCCTTCGCGCTGGACAATGGGGCTTTCCGGCACCGCCGCGTGTCGGTCGACGGCCTGGGCTATCACGTGGTGGAGGGCGGCGCGGGCCCGGCGCTGATCCTGCTGGCAGGGTTTCCGCAGAGCTGGTACGCATGGCGCCGCGTGATGCCGTTGCTGGCCTCGCACTTCCGGGTGTTTGCGGTGGACCTCCCCGGGCAGGGAGATTCGGACAAGCCGCTGGACGGCTACGACACGCGCACGGCGGGGGAACGGCTGCGTGCGTTGTTCCACACGCTGGGGCTGACGCGCTATGCGCTGGCCGGGCACGATATCGGCGCCTGGATCGCCTATCCGTTTGCGGCTCGCTACGCCGACGAAGTCGAGCGCGTGGTGCTGCTGGACGCGAACATTCCCGGCGTGACGCTCAAGCCCGCGATCGAGCTGGGACCCGACAACTGGAAGAGCTGGCACTTCCTCTTCAACAGCGTGCCGGACCTGCCCGAAGCCTTGCTGGCAGGGCGCGAGCGCATCCTGATCGAATGGTTCTTCTCGCGCAAGACGGCCAACAAGCCGGGCGTGTTCAGCCGCGCGGACATCGACGAATACGAGCGCGTCTACCAGACGCTTGGGGGCCTGCGCGGCATGCTGGGCTATTACCGCGCGGCCGTGCAGGACGCTGAACAGAACCGCGCCCTGCGCGACACGCCGCTGACGGTGCCGGTGCTTGCGCTGGGCGGAGACCGCGGCAGCGCGCCCGATCTGCACGAGGCGCTGCGGCCCCTGGCGCGCGACCTGCAGGGCGGCGTGCTGCGGGACTGCGGCCACTATCTGCCCGAGGAACAGCCGCGCGAACTGGCGCGGCGCATGCTGGCCTTCCTGACGGAAAAGCGCGCGTAGCGGGCTATTTTCACATTGCGTATCGGTATTTGTTGGGCATGCGCGGCGCACCTATTCTGTTTTTACACAACACAGAACGGGGCAGCACATGACCACAATCGCAAGCACGGGCCTGGACATCCGGCCGCTTTCCGTCTTCACGGGCGCGGAGATCCACGGCGTGGACCTGACCCAGCCATTGAGCAGCGCCGAGGTCGAACAGATCAAGGCCGCATTGCTGCGCTGGAAGGTCGTGTTCTTCCGCGACCAGCATATCGACCACGCACAGCATCTGGCATTCGCGCGGCTTTTCGGCCGTCCGACGTCCGCGCACCCCTATGACGCGAATCCGCCCGAGGGCTATCCGCAGATACGCACCATCTCGTCCAAGTCGACCACGGGCCGCCGCGGCGAACGCTGGCACACCGATGTGACCGGCGTGGTCAATCCGCCGGCCGGATCCATTCTGCGGGCGGGCCGTCAGGTTCCCGCCTATGGCGGCGACACCATCTTCACCAATCTCGTGGCTGCCTACGAGCACTTGTCGCCCGCGGTGCGCGCGCTGGCCGACGGCCTCTGGGCCAGGCACCAGTTCGGCGGCTACAACGGCGACTTCGACAACCAGACCGTCTACGCGCAGCGCGTGCAGGCCAGCCCGCTGGTGTCCGAGCATCCCGTGGTGCGGGTGATACCAGAGACGGGCGAACGCGCCTTGTTCGTCAACCCCGGATTCACGCGGCGCATCAAGGACGTGAGCGAAGAGGAAAGCCGGCATCTGCTGAACCTGTTCTTCGATGAGATCACGCGGCCCGAATACACCGCGCGTTTCCGCTGGCAGCCGGGCAGCATCGCGTTCTGGGACAACCGTGCGACCGCGCACCAGGGGCCGGGCGATTTCGCCTACCTGGACGATGAGCGGGTGCTGTACCGCATCACGCTCGAAGGCGACGTGCCAGTCGGCGTGGACGGCCGGCATTCGACCGCCGTGCTGGGCAAGCCCTTTGAGGCATTCGGCGTCGAAAGCGGCGCGCAAACCGGAGTAGCGGCATGAGCATCAAGCGTAAATCGGCCGTGCGCGCCGGATTGGGATTGATCGTTGGCGTGGTGCTGGGCGCGGGCCTGCTGAGCAACTTCGCGGGGTCGGCGCCGGTGCCGGGCGAAGACGCCAACCGCTACCCGAACCGTCCGGTGAAGATCGTGGTGCCCGTGTCCGCGGGCGGCAGCGCCGACAAGCTGGCGCGCACCGTGGCGCAGAAACTGGGCGAAAAGTGGCAGCAGAGCGTGGTGGTGGAAAACCAGCCGGGCGCCAGCAGCGCCATCGGCAACGCGGCCGTGGCGCATGCGAGGGGCGACGGCTACACCTTGCTGCTGGGCGGCGATGCGCTGTCGCTCAATGCGCTGCAGCCGGGAAAACTGCCCTATGACCCGGTGCGGGACCTGCAGGGCGTGACCAAGGCCGTCGTCAATCCGCAGCTGCTGGTGGTGCGGCCCGGCCTGGGCGTCAAGACCTTCCAGGAATTTGTCGCCCTGGTGAAGCAGCGGCCGGGCGAGATTTCGATGGCGCTGCCGGGCGGCACCGGCAGCCTGCAGCATCTGGCCGTTGAACTGCTGAACGAACGCATCGGCGCCAAGACCAACCAGATTCCGTATCCGGGCGGCGGTCCCGCCACGCTGGACGTGCTGGGCGGGCATGTGGACGCGATGCTGATCACCCTGGCCGCCGCCACCGAGAACGTGCGCAACGGCAAGCTGGTGGCGCTGGCCGTCACCACGCCGTACCGGTCCAAGGCCTTGCCGGACGTGCCCACCATCCAGGAGTCCGGCCTGCCGGACTACGTGGTGGAAAGCTGGCAGGGCTTCGCCGCGCCCGCGTCCACGCCGCGCGCCATCGTGGATCGCATCAACCGCGACGTGGTGGCGGTGTTGCGAGAGCCCGATACCGCGGCACTGCTCGAGAACCTGGGCTTCACGATCGCGGCCACGGCGCCCGAGGCCGTGGACCAGACCGTGCGCGAGGACATCGCCACGTACCGCAAGGTGATCGCGTCGGCGGACGTCAAGCTGAAATAGCGGCGGCCTGGGGCATATGCAAATGAGCCGTTCTCTTTAGGGTTTCTGGCTATGTAGAAGCAATTACAACCTCTTTGTCCGGTTGTAGCTGCGCACAATAGAATTTGCCTGGTTCCATTGCTGGCGGCAGGGCATGTCTTCAACTCTTTCCATCGAATCGGTACAACTTCCATTCCTGTCGCACCGGCAGGATGCGGTCCGCGAGTTCTACCAGCGCGTGATCGGCCTGCAAGATGTCTCCGCCGCCGACGACGGCAGGCTGCGTTTCGCCCTGGGCGAGGCCACCCTGTCATTGTCGCCGGTGGAACAGGTCAGCCGCACGGTCAAGCCCGACTACCTGGCGATCAAGGCCAGCGATTACGACGACATCCTCGCGCGCCTGCAAACGGCCGGCCATCATCCCGTCTGCTCGCTGCCGGACGCGCTGCCGCGCGTCATGTACGTGAAGGATCCCTCGGGAAACCAACTGGCCATCCTGGATTGAGGAACGCGCGATGAACTTCCAGCAACTGCGTTCCGTGCGCGAAGCCGTACGCCAGGACTTCAACCTGACCGACGTTTCCGAAAGCCTCCATACCTCGCAGCCGGGCGTCAGCCGGCAGATCCGTGAGCTGGAGGAAGAGGTGGGCGTGGACATCTTCGTGCGCTCGGGCAAGCGGCTGATCGGCCTGACGCCGCCCGGCGAACTGATCCTGCCGCTGGTGGAGCAGATCCTGCAATGCGCCGACAACATCCGCCACGCGGGCGCGGAGTACGCCGACAGCCGCACCGGCGTCCTGTCCATCGCCGCCACGCATTCGCAGGCGCGCTATGCCTTGCCGCCCGTCATCAAGGAATTCCGCCAGCGCTATCCCGAGGTGGTGCTGCATCTGCACCAGGGTTCGCCCAAGCAGGTGTCCGAGATGCTGCTTGAAGGCGAGGCCGACATCGGCGTGGCCACCGAGGCGGTGGCCGATTATCCAGGCCTGGTGAATCTGCCGTGCTATCGGTGGAGCCACAGCATCATCGTGCCGCGTGGCCATCCGCTGGAACGCCAGCACGACGGCGTCAGCCTGTCGCAGCTGTCGCGCTATCCCATCATCACCTATGGCCGCGGATACACGGGCAGGGCGCACATCGACGAGGCGTTCGCGCGGGCCGGCATCACGCCCGACATCGTCATGACCGCCATGGACGCCGACGTGATCAAGACCTATGTGGAACTGGAATTGGGCGTGGGCATCGTGGCAGCCGTCGCCTGGGACGCCGAACGCGACAGCCGGCTGTGCGCGATCGACGCGCGCCACCTGTTCGAGATCAACCTGACGCGCCTGGCCATCCGCCGTGGCGCCTGGCTGCGCGGCTATGCCTTCCACTTTATCGAGATGTTCGTGCCCACGCTGACGCGCGAGGTCGTCGAGCGTGAACTGAAGGGCGACGCCTGATGCAAGCCGGCCCGCAACGTCGGCCGCATATCCATAGATGCATATTTACGTTGTGCGGGGCGCTGCCGGCGCCGTAGGCTGATCCGTTCATCAATCACCGATGCCGGGTCAGATCATGGACAACTTCTCCTTTGCCACCGCGGTGGACAGCAAGCCCACCGAACACGCTCACGCCACGCGCCTGTCAGCCCGGGCGCTGCGGGACGCGCTGCGCGGGGACGAGGAAATCGCCGTTCTCGACGTGCGCGAAGCCGGCCGCTATGCCCGCCGGCACCTGCTGCATGCCGCGCCGGCGCCGCTATGGCGCCTGGAACTGCTGGCCGACCGCCTGGTGCCGCGCCGCGACACGCGCATCGTGCTGGTCGACGACGACGAGACCCTGGCGCACGAGGCCGCGGCCAAGCTCACGCGGCTGGGGTGGACCGACATTGCCGTGCTGGCGGGCGGGACGGACGGCTGGGAACGCGCGGGCCTCGAGCTGTTCTCGGGCACCAACGTCCATAGCAAGGCGTTCGGTGAAGTCATCGAGCACGAGAAGCACACCCCTTGGATCGACGTGGATGAACTGCACGAGCGCGTGGCGCGCGGCGACGACATCGTGGTGGTCGACAGCCGCACGCCCGAGGAATTCCACAATTTCACGCTGCCGTTCTCGCACAGCCTGCCGGGCGCGGAGCTGGTCTATCGCATTCGCGAGCTTGCGCCCGATCCCAAGACCTTCGTGGTGGTGAATTGCGCCGGACGCACGCGCAGCATCGTGGGGGCGCAGACCCTGATCGACGCGGGCATTCCCAACCGGGTCGCTTCGCTGCGCAACGGCACAATGGAATGGCTGCTGTCGGGCCGGGAACTGGCCTATGGCCGCCATGCGGCTTTGCCGGAACCGGGCGCGGACACGCTGGCCGCCGCGCGTGCGCAGGCGCGCGACGTGGCGCGGCGCGCCGGCATCGCCTACATCGACACGGCGACGCTGCGGGCGTTCGAAGCGCAGCAGGACGCGCGCACGCTGTACAAGTTCGACGTGCGGACCCGCGAGGAATACGAGACCGGGCACCTGGAGGGTTGGCGCTGGGCGCCCGGCGGGCAATTGGTGCAGGCCACGGACGAATACCTGGCCACGCGCAGGTCGCGCGTGGTGCTGGCGGACTGGGACGGAGTGCGTGCGCTGACGACCGGCGCCTGGCTGGCGCAACTGGGCGTGGTCGAGGTCTATCTGTACCAGCCGCCCGCGCTGGCGCCGCTGCAGAGCGGTGCGGAGCCGCGGCGCGTCCTGCGCCATCGGCCCGATGCCCCAGGGCTGCGCGCGTCCGCGCTGCGTGCCGCGCTGGACGCGGGGCCAGCCGTGGTGTTCGACGTGGATTCTCGCGCCGCCTACGAGCGCGGCCACGTGCCGGGCGCGCGCTTCGCCGCGCCGGACCGGCTGGTGGAGTTCCTGCCGGCCCAGGCGGACCGGACCATCGTGCTGACATCATCGGACGGCGTGCTGGCCAGCGTGGCGGCGGCGGAACTGGCCTGGCGGGCAAAGCGGCCGGTGCAGTATCTGCTGGGCGGCACGCGGGCCTGGAAAGCGCTGGGGCTGGACGTGGGCACGGGTGCGGCAGGGGTGCTGACCGGCGATGACGACCAGAGCATCAGTCCGTACCTGTTCGACGACACATCGGCGCGCGACCGCGGGTTCCGCGAATATCTGGATTGGGAGCTGGGCTTGGTGGCGCAGCTGGAGCGCGACGGCAGCGCGGACATCCGCCTGCTGGCCGCAGGCTGACGCCAGGCGCCGGGGCGAAAAAAAAGGAAGGCGCGTGGCGCCTTCCTTTGCCGTTCCGTGCCCGTTATCCCTTGATGAAGGCGAGCAGGTCCGCGTTCAGCACGTCGGCGTGGGTGGTGAGCATGCCGTGGGGGAATCCGGCATACACCTTCAGCGTGCCGTTCTTGAGCAGCTTGACCGACAGGCGCGAGGCGTCGTCGATCGGCACGATCTGGTCGTCGTCGCCATGCATGACCAGCGTGGGCACGGTGATGGCCTTCAGGTCTTCGGTCTGGTCGGTTTCGGAGAAGGCCTTGATGCCTTCGTAGTGCGCCTTGGCGCTGCCGATCATGCCCTGGCGCCACCAGTTGTTGATCACGCCCTGCGAAACCTTGGCGCCGTCGCGGTTGAAGCCGTAGAACGGGCCGGCGGCGACGTCCAGGAAGAACTGCGCGCGGTTGTCGGCCAGCGCCTTGCGGAAGCCGTCGAAGACCTCGATGGGCGTGCCGCCCGGGTTGGCGTCGGTCTTGACCATGAGCGGCGGAACTGCGCTGACCAGGACCGCCTTGGCGACGCGGCCCTGCGGTTCGCCATGGCGCGCCACGTAGCGGGCGACTTCGCCGCCGCCGGTGGAATGGCCGATGTGCACGGCATTGCGCAGGTCCAGGTGCTCGGCCACCGCCGAGGCGTCGGCGGCGTAATGGTCCATGTCGTGGCCGTCGCTGACTTGGCTGGAGCGCCCGTGGCCGCGCCGGTCGTGGGCGACGACGCGGTAGCCCTGGGCGACGAAGAACAGCATCTGCGCGTCCCAGTCGTCGCTGGACAGCGGCCAGCCATGGTGGAAGACGATGGGCTGGGCGGTCTTGGGGCCCCAGTCCTTGTAGTAGATGTCAACGCCGTCGGGGGTGGTGATGAAGCTCATGGTCTGTTTCTCCGGGGGGGTTAGGTGAACCGCAGGGATAGACTAGGGCCTTCTGTGCAGCAAAGACATCCTACGCTGGGCTTGGCGCGTCATACAAAGGTATAGGCGCCCCGTGGCGGCGGATGTGGCCAATGCGCCACCTCCCGCCATCGACCGCTACCGGGCCGCCTGTCCGCGCCGCAGCGCCTCGGCCACGCAGCGGGCCATGGCCTCGCCGTCCACGGGCTTGTCCAGGTAGGCACAGGCGCCCAGGCCAAGCAGCCGCTGGCGCGCCGCTTCCGTGGGGAAGGCCGTCATGAAGATCAGCGGGAATCTGCGCCCGGCGGCGATCAGCGCGCCCTGGAGCTGGTCGCCCGTCATGGGGGCCATCTGGACGTCGGTGATCATGCAGTCGGGGTCGCCCGCGGCCTGGTCGTCCAGGAATTCGGGGCCCGAGCCGTAGGCCCGGACCTCGTAGCCGAGCGAACGCAGCAGGCTGGACAGCGACATTCTGACCCCATTGTCATCGTCGACGACAGCAATAGTGGGAGTGTGGTTCATGTAAGAAAATCCTTCGGGCCGGGCGGATCACGATGCGCATCCGATGCGCGGCATGTTTCCTTATGAACCTTTGCGGCTGCCAGGAAAATCATACAGAGGTTTGGTGCCGACCCCGGTCATGGCGCGGAAATGCCCAGGGCCTCGGCGTGGCGGACCAGGTCGGCCAGCGAACGCACGCCCATCTTGCGCATGACGTGGCCCCGATGGATCTTGACCGTGATCTCGCTCAGCCCGATCAGCCCCGCGACCTGCTTGTTCATCAGGCCCGACACCACGTGCGCCATGACTTCGCGTTCGCGCGGCGTCAGGGTGTCGTAGCGGGCGCGCAGGCCGCCCATCGCGGCGTCCCGGGAACGCCGCTGCGTGTCGCGCTCGATGGCGGCCGAGACCGCGTCCAGCATGTCCTGCTCGCGGAATGGCTTGGACAGGAAATCGACCGCGCCGGCCTTCATCGCGCGCACGGTCATGGGGATGTCGCCGTGGCCGGTGATGAACACGATGGGCAGGTCGATGCCCTGGCGGGCCAATTGGTCCTGGAAATCGAGCCCGCTGATGCCCGGCAGCCGCACGTCCAGCACGATGCAGCCCGGTGCATCGGGGATCTGCGCCTGCAGCAGTTCAGCGGGCGAGGCGCACAGGGTGGTGCGCAGCCCGACAGACCGGAACAGGCTGTCCAGCGATTCCCGGACGGCGGCCTCGTCGTCGACGATGATGACCTGGGATTGTGGCGCCGCGGGCGCGGCGGTCGTGGAGGGGCGAAGGTTCATGCTGGAGTGTTCCCGTTCGTGGCGGCAAGGGTGAGCCGGAATGCGGCCCCCGCGCCTGGCGTGTTGTCGACGGTGAGGGTGCCGCCATGGGCTTGCGCCGTGGTCCGGCAGATCGGCAGTCCCATGCCCATGCCTTGCGGCTTGGTGGTGAAGAAGGGGTCGAACAGACGTTCAAGGTCTGCCGGCGCGATGCCGGGGCCGGTGTCGCTCACGGTGACCGCCACCATGCCGCCGTCGTGGCGGGCGGCGCTGACCGACAGCCGGCGCGGCTGCGACTGGCCGGCCATGGCCTGGCTGGCATTGATCATCAGGTTGACCAGCACCTGCTGGAGCTGGATCCGGTCGCCGGTGACGGACGGCAGGCCGGGCTCGATATCGACCTGGAGCGCCACGCGTTCGCGCGTGAGCTCGTGCGCGACCAGCCGGGTGGCCTCGTCGACGACGGTTGCGACGTCCAGCTCCGCCTGCTGCACCGGCGCCTTGCTCAGGAAGGCCCGGATGCGCTTGACGATCTCGCTGGCGCGCCGGCCTTCGGAGACGATGCGTTCCATCGCCAACCCGACCTCGTGCAGGTCGGGCTGCTCGCGCCGCAGCCAGCGCATGCCCGCGTCGCCGCTGGTGACGACCGCCATCAGCGGCTGGTTGACCTCGTGCGCGATCGAGGCGGTGAGCTCGCCCAGCGTCGCGACCCGGGCGGCGTGCGCAAGCTCGGTCTGGGCCAGCAGCAGCGCGTCCTGCGCCTGTCTGCGTTCGGTGTTGTCCACCACGAACACCAGCACGGGGCCGTCCACGTCGTCCGCGACGGGAAAGGTGATCGTGAAGAGCACGGGGATGCGGCTGCCGTCGGCGCGGACGATCTCGGTTTCGCCTTCGTGGAAGGCGTCGCCCTGCGCAAAGGCCAGGAGCGAACGTGCGTACATGCGGTCGTCGTCGCAAAGGATGTCGTCGACGGAGTCCAGCGCCTGCGCCGAATCCTGCCGGCCCACCATCGCCAGGAATGCCGGGTTCACGTCGTCCACCTTGGCGAGCTTGCGGGCGTGGCCGATGAATTCGGGATGGCGCGCCAGGTGGGCGCTGAGCGCGGGGCCGTCCATGAGCCCCTGGGCGGCGAGCGCCGCGCGCACGGCGCGCCAGTCCTCCTGGATGACGCCGATGCGGCTGGCGTCGAACATGCGCCGATAGCGCCGTTCGCTGCTGACCAGCGCGGCGTAGGCCGCCTTGCGGTCGGTGACGTCGCGGTGCGTTTCCATGACGCCCGTGATGCGTCCGTGGTGGTCGCGCTGGAGCACCCAGCGGCTTTCCAGGACAAGCGTGGCGCCGGATCGGGTTTGCTGTTCCAGCGTGCCGTCCCAGCTGCCCGTGGCCAGCAGTTCGGCCTCGATGGTTTCGCGGCGGTCGGGGTAGCGGGTGTGCAGCAGGTCGTCGGCGACGCGGCCGATGGCCTCGCGCGCCGGCCATCCATAGGTTTCTTCGGCGGTGCGGTTCCAGAACGTGATGACGCCGGGATGGTCGCGCACGAAGATCATGTCGTGCGACAGGTTGAGCAGCCGGGCCTGGGAGGCGAGCCGGCGGGTTGCGCTCTGGTTCTGCAGCGCAAGCAGCGCGGTGATGCCGATGGCGGCCAGGCTGACCAGCGCGCGCGCCGTGGGCGACCCCACGTGGTTCAGGCCGTGTGAATTGAGGTACGCCGCGATGGTGAGCACCAGCCCGCCCGCGCCCGCCACGATGATGTCCGCGCGCCGCGAGGTCCGCGCGGCGAGCAGCACGACGACCACGTACAGCACCGCGACCGCGCCGTCGAAGGCGGTGAAGGTGTCCACCAGCGCGATGGCCAGCGCGAGCAGCAGGGCGGCCAGGCGAAACACCAGCTGCATGCGGCGCGGGCCGGACGTCTCCAGGGCTTCGGGGCGCGCCTGCCGCGGCGGCTGGCCCGGCGCGCGGCCGAGTGTAGACGTGAGCAAGTTCCACCTCCGGTAAGGGGCGCGCCCGGACGGGCGTGGAAAGACGCGGGCGCGCAATGAGACCCGCACATTATCAGGCATCTTTGAAAGAAAACACCCGTATTTCCTGGGTAAACCTTGGTATGACGCCAGGAAACGATCCGCCGATTTTGCTGGCGGGCGGCCGTGGCTATTCTGGTTTCCATCGGGCAACGACGCCCGACACGCAAGCCGAACCAGGAGAAATTCCATGAACGACCTTACGCTTCAAACCCGCATGACCGCTCCGCTGCGCACCCCCTCCGACCTGGGCGCCGAGGCCCGCGTCGATATCGCCGCCGCGCTCACGGGCCTGCTGGCGGACATGTTCGCGCTGTACCTGAAGACCAAGAATTTCCACTGGCACCTGTCGGGCCCGAACTTCCGCGACTACCACCTGATGCTGGACGAGCAGGGCGACCAGATCTATGCCACCACCGACGTCATCGCCGAGCGCGCCCGCAAAGTGGGCGGCACCACGCTGCGTTCGATCGGCCACATCCACCGCATCCAGCGCCTGCTGGACAACGACGCCGACTACGTGACGCCGCAGGACATGCTGGCCGAGCTTGCCGACGACAACCGTCGGCTGACGGGCTTTCTGCGCGCGACCCATGCCGTGTGCGACAGCCACAACGATGTGGCGTCCACCAGCCTGATCGAGAACTGGATCGACGAGGCCGAGCGCCGCACCTGGTTCCTGTACGAATCCACCCGCGCCGACCGCTGAGGCGCGCGCATCGGCCTGCCTGTCCCTTGCGCCGTCCGGCGCTTCCAGGAGATGTTTCCATGTCACACGACTACCCCGCGGCGGCCCTGCCTGCAGGCGCGACCGCCCCGTCATTTGCCCTGCCGGCGACGCCGGACCAGACAGTCCGGCTTGAAGAACTGCGCGGCCGCCCGCTGATCCTGGCGTTCTTTCCCGCCGACTGGAGCCCGGTCTGCGGCGACCAGATGGCGCTGTACAACGAGATCCTGCCCGAGTTCCACAAGGCGGGCGCACAGCTCGTCGGCATCTCGGTGGACGGCGTCTGGTGCCACGCGGCGTTCGCCGCCGATCGCAGGCTGCATTTCCCGCTGCTGGCGGACTTCGAACCCAAGGGCGAGGTGGCCCGCCGCTACGGGGTCTACCGCGCGCAGGACGGGATCGCCGATCGCGCGCTGTTCGTCATCGACGCCGAAGGCGTCATCCGGTGGAGCTACGTGTCGCCGCTGGGCATCAATCCCGGCGCCGACGGCATCCTCGACGCGCTCGACAGGCTTGCCGCGCCCGCCACGACATCAGGAGTCCGAGCATGAGCCGTCTCTTCATTCCCGTGAACGCCCAGGACCATGCCGAGGGACCGGAGCTTGCCCCCGTGACGCTGGTGGAATATGGCGACTACGAATGTCCGTATTGCGGGGAGGCCTATCCCGTCCTGAAGGCGGTGCAGCGCGCCATGGGCGACCGGCTGCGCTTCGTGTTCCGCAACTTTCCGATCTCGGAACTGCATCCCGATGCCGTCCGCGCGGCCGAGTTCGCCGAAGCCGCGGCCCAGGCCGGCAAGTTCTGGGTCGCCCATGACCTGCTGTACGAACGCCAGGATGCGCTGGCCGAACGCGACCTGCTGCGCTATGGCGAGGAAATCGGGCTTTCCCCGCAGGTCCTGCGCCGCGCCTTCGATGGCGCCTTCGATTCCAAGATCGAAGTGGACTTCAGCGGCGGGGTGCGCAGCGGCGTGAACGGCACGCCCACGCTCTTCATCAACGGCGTGCGGCACGACGGCGCGCGGGACGCGCAAAGCCTGGTCCAGGCGCTGAACCGGGCGGCCCTGGGCGCGTCGGCGCATGCATGATCCGGCCGGTGCGCCGTCGCGGCCTGCCGCGGGCGCACCGGTCCCGGCTTAAGTTCGGCCCTGTCTTGCCGTTACATATTCCATAACAGACGGGGCCATGGACGGGCAATCCTTGCTCAAGGCCCCCCGGAAGGGATAGAGGCAATGACATCTTTAGCCCCAATTGGCGCCGCGACCACCATCGGTCAGGTTCAGCCCGCGACCGGCGTCGTCCGCGCGGCTCCCGTGTCCGCGGTGACCACGCCGTCCTCCACGACGGTCACCCTGGGACAGAGCGTCACCACGCCGTTGACCTACACGCCGCAATCCGCGTCGGCGGCTGGCGCCGCGGGCGTGACGTGGGAAAGGGATGCCGTGGATGCGGTGTCCACGGCCATCGCGGCCACCATTTCGTCGCGCTCGGTTGCCGGCCGTTTGGAAGGCGTCGCTTCCGCGCTGCTCGACCGGTTCAAGACCGACGGCGGCAATTATTCGCAGTCCGCGAAGCTGCCGGCCGCGGCAGGGCAGGTTGACGAACTGACGGGCGCCACGCTGGCCCCGGCGTCCGCGCAAGGCGATGACGCCTATACGCTGCGCATCACCACCGCCAGCGGCGTGAAGGTCGCCGTGACGCTGAGCAACAGCGCCGACGGGCTGGGCGTGCAGGTCGAAGTGACCGAGGGTGAACTGTCCGAAAGCGAACGCAATGCGATCGCCGGCCTGTCCAAGTCGTTCCAGGATGCGGTCGACGGCCTGGCCTCGGTGCCGCCGCGCATGGCCTGGTCCGGCCTGGCCAAGTTCGACACCGCGGTGCTGTCGTCGGTGTCGCTGCAGGCCACCACCAGCGCCAATGGCGTGATTTCCCAGTCCGTGGATTTTTCCGCCGACAGCAAGCAGCGGTCGCTCACGATCAAGAACGCCGATGGCGTGGTGAAGGTCGATGTCGACATCAGCAAGACCGCCGTCTACGGCAACGCGCGGCAGCGCGACGCGGCCGTCAGCGACTACCTGCAGCAGTTCGAGGCGGCGCGCACCCGCGGCCGCGGCGACGAAGCGCTGATGGGGCTGTTCAAGGACGCGTTCACCGAATTGCACCAGACCTACGAGGCGGGCGCCGCGCCGTCGAGCCAGGCCCCCAGCCGCGTGGCCGCCGGCTATACCTATCGCAGCCTGCTGTCGGGTGTGGCGGATTTCTCGGCGTCGGTCTCGCAGACCATGCAGGCGAGCAACCCGTACAAGACCCGCGAATTCGACCAGTTCACCTATCAGGTCTCGCAGAGCAGCAGCGTGAGCGGCCGGCCGCTCTTCGACCTGGCCGTCAAGCAGGAGCAGCGCGCCAACCTGACCGCCAGCTTCCATACCGCGCTGACGCCGCAGCAGCAGCTGGACCTGACCAACGACAAGGACTCGCAGAACTACCGCTACTACCAGATCAACGACGAGGTCAGCAGCAAGACCGACATCCGCTACGAGGCGGGTTCGCTGGCGTCGGCGACGCTGACCAACACGCGCAACCTGAACATGCGGATGCAGGCCTACGTGAAGGGCGAGCTGATCGAAGACACCAACATCCCCGTGTCCGACACCAAGACGCGCGACCTGCTGTCGCTGGTGCGGGCCGCGGACCTGGAACCGCGCGAGAACGACCGCCTGCTGCGCCGCGATCCGGCCGTGGCGGATGCGATCCTGCTGGACAAGCATGTGGCGCTGGCCCGTTCGGTGGCGCGCGAGCGCCAGGGCTGATCGTTGCGCGGGCGTCGAGCGGTTGGCGTCCGCCAGATCCGATTTGCGGCAAGCGCAGGTCATTCCGCAGACGTCGGCCGGCCGGCGCGGTCGCGCCGGGGTTACATCACTTTTACCGCCCGGCCGATGAACTGGATCGGGCCGGTGGGCTTGCCGATGGGCGAGCCGGTGGCGGGTTCCAGCGTCAATTCAAATAACTGGTTCGGTTCCAGTGGGGGTAGCTTGTCCAGCGGGATGCGCACCGGCTCGCCCGGCTTGACCAGGCCCAGCGACACCGGGCCGGCCCAGCCATCGGCCTTGGTCCAGAATTCCAGCGCACGATCGGGCGGCACCTGCATGGCTGCGATCGGCACCAGTTGCACCTCGCGCTGACCGGCCTGGGCCTGCACCACCCAGCCTGGCGTCTGCGACTGCGGCGCGACCAGCACTACCATGTACTGCACAGGGCCCGGCGTTGGCGCCGGCCGTAGCACCAGGGCGCCCGCCAGAACCAGTGCGGCGGCCAGGCCGCTGGCGGCCACGCCGCGCCAGAAGAACAGGCTGTCCCACCAACCTGGACGCGTCGGCCGCCCGGCTTGCCGGGCAGCATGTTGGCGATCCAGCGTATGCGCGATGCGTGGCCACAGGCCGGGCGAGGGCTCAACCGACACGGCCAGGCTGGTCAGCGGCAGCAGGCGGTCTTCCCAGCGGTCTACGGCGGCGCGCAGCGCGGCATCGTGTGGCAGGCGGTCATTGACGTCGCGACGGCGCGCGTCGGACAAGGTGCCCAGCACGTATTCGCCGGCCAGTTCGTCCAGGTTTTCGGGGAGGTCAGACGGGGCGCTCATGCGAGGCATTCCTTCAGCGCTTTCAGGCTGCGCTTGATCCAGGCTTTGACGGTGCCCAGAGGGGCGCCCACGCGCTGTGCGATTTCGCTGTGCGACAGACCTTCCACGTAGGCGTGCAGCACGCAGTTGCGGCGCACGGGTTCCAGTTGTTCCAGGCAGGGGCCGATGCGCCCGGCGCTGTCGCGCCAGTCGAAGGCGTCGCGCGTGTCGTGCCAGGCGTCGATCGCGTCGCGGGCATCCAGCGCGGCGGCGGTATCGTCGTCGACGGCGGTTTCGTGGCGACTGTCTCGCACGGCGTTCAGCGCCAGGTTGCGCGCGACGCTGTAGAGCCAGCCGCGGGCAGAGCCGCGTGCGGCGTTGAAGCTGCCAGCCCGGTTCCAGATATTGACGAAGGTGTCGTGCACGATGTCTTCGGCGCGGGCGCGGTCACGCACGATGCGCTGGGCCACGCCCAGCAGCCGTGGACCTTCATGGCGGTACAGGGCTTCCAGCGCCGAGCGGCGCCCCGCGGCGCACTGCTCGAGGGCCGCTTCGTAATCGAAATCCGGAACAGTTCGGTTCGGCATGCGCGCGTGGCAAGGGAAGGTGGGCACGGACCGGGCAGGCAAGCGTCGGGCGGCGGCGGATCCGGGATTGTCACCGGACCAGCGCCGCCGCTACTCGCCGAGTGTCAGTCAGCCTTCCAGAAGATGTAGTCGGCCTGGTACGACACCTGGCTGCGTTGGCCGGCCTTGGTGCAAGGCGTCTGGGGCGCCACGCCGCCCTTGAGCGCCGTGCGCTGGATGTAGGCGACGCCGGTCAAGGCGCCGGCGCCCATGGCGGGGTTGGCCTTGACCAGTTGATAGGGCAGGTTGCCCGCGCCGGCGGGCGCCACGGCGACCTGCGTGCCGGTCAGCTTGGAGCCGTCAGCGGCTTCCCAGGTGGCGGGCGGGCCATAGTAGGTGCCGACTTGCTTTCCCTGGCGGTCTTTCAGGACCGCCTTCGGACCGGCGAAGACCCATTCCACCTGGTCCTTGGCGTCGGCCTTGGCGCGGCATTCATAGGTGATGTCGCCCGTGCCCACGGTTTCCCAGGCAACTTTGTGGCCGGCGGGTACCTGGACGGGGGCGGGCAGGGCATCTTGCGAGGCTGCCTTGGCCGGCGAGGCTTGCAGCATGCCGCAAGTGGCCAGCAGGGCGGCGGCGAAAAGGCCGGTGGCGGGGGTGGGGCGAGTCGTCATGAGCGGTCTCCTGCGGAGTAGGAATCTGAGGCAACGGCGCACGGAATGCGCGCCGTTGCAGGTACTACACGCGGGAGCCGCTGTTGGATGCAGGCCGGGGCAATTATTTTTTTGCCCCGGCGCGGCGATTTACTTGAACAGCGCGGCGTTTTCTTCCAGCACGGTGTCAGCGCACTGGGCGTCCAGGTTGCCGCCGGGCGCGCCGGCCACGCCGATGGCGCCGATCACGCTGTTGCCCGCCTTGACGGGCACGCCGCCGCCCAGCAGCAGGAAGCCCGGGATGTCGGTCAGGTTGGCCGCGCCCGGATTCTTCTGCGCGTTTTCCATCATGGTCAGCGTGGGCGTCTTGGCCGACACGGCGGTAAAGGCCTTGGCGCGGCTGGCCTCGATGGTGTGCGGGCCGGCGTTGTCGGCGCGCGCGAAGGCCTTGAGCAGGCCGGCGCGGTCAACGACCGACGCGCTGACGTTGTAGCCCTTGGCCTGGCAGGCCGCGACGGTAGCGGTGGCGAGCTTCTGCGCGTCGGCCATCGACAGATTGCTTTCGCTCAGCACGGCGGCGTGGGCGGCGCCGGCGAAGGCCAGGGTGGAGGTCAGGGCGGCGAGCGCGAATTTGTTCATGGTCTGCATCCTTGTTGGGGTGGTGCGATAGGAACAGACAGTGTGGCCAAAAGGCCGTCCGGGCGGTATACGCCCGACTACGCGCGCGCCTCCGTAGCGTTACGGAGGCCGGTTCAGTCGAGCAGGGTCGCGTACTGGCGAATGAGCTGCGCGAGCGACTCCGCTTCCAGCTTGGCGAACACGTTGGCCCGGTAGGTTTCGACGGTGCGCGGCGACAGGTCGAATTCGCGGGCGATTTCCTTGTTGCTCATGCCCTGGACGATGCGTTCCAGGACCTCGTGCTCGCGCCCGGACAGACGCGCCAGGCGGTCGGCCGCCGCCTGCGTGACGGCCAGCCGTTCGCGGCTGGCGATGTGCGTGCGCACGGCTGCCTGCACGGCGTCCAGGAAGACGTCGTCGTCCACCGGCTTCTGCAGGAACTCCATGGCGCCGCCTTTGAAGGCGCGGCGGCACAGGTCCACGTTGGCGTGGCCCGTCAGCATGACGACCGGCAGGTCCGAGCGTTCGGCCAACTGCGCCAGCACGTCCAGGCCGCTGATGCCGGGCATGCGGATGTCCAGCACGACGCAGCCGATCGCGGACTGCGTCAGGGCGTCCAGGAATTCCATGGGGTCGGCAAAGCCCGCGCTGCGCAGGCCGACGCTGCGCAGCAGCAGCGCCAGGCCGTCGCGCACCGCGTCGTCGTCGTCCACCAGGTAGACCAGCGGGGAATGATCGTTGGGATTCATGCGGCGGCTCCGGCGCGCGGCAGGCTGACGGTGAAGCAGGCGCCCGCCGGGCTGAGGTTGCGCGCGGCGATGCGGCCGTCCATGGAGCCGGCCAGCGTGTCGCACAGCGCCAGGCCCAGGCCCATGCCTTGCGCGCGGGTGGTGTAGAAGGGGGCGAACAGGCGCGGCATCGCATCGGCCGCGATGCCGGGACCCGTGTCGCTGACGTTGAATTGGTAGTTCCCGTCCACGGCACGGCCCTCGAGCGAGATCTGGCGGACCCCTTGGACGCCGGCCAGCGCGTCGGCGGCGTTCTGCACCAGGTTGTGCAGGATCTGCTCAAGCGCCACGCGGTCGCCCAGCGGGCGGGCGCCGGGACTGGCGTTGTGCCAGGACAGCCGGATTCCCTGCCGGGCCAGTTCGGGCTCGCGCAGGAAGCGCAGCGATGCGACGAGCGCGTCGGGGTCCAGGGCCTCGCGCCGCGCGGGGGAACTGGGCTGCACCAGTGCGCGCATGCGGCTGATGATGTCGGCGGCGCGCCGGGCCTGTTCGGCGCTGGCCAGGAGGGCATGGCGCACGGTGGGGCGCTCTTCCTCGTCGTCGAGCAGGCGCTCCGCGGCGCGGGTATGCGCCAGGATGGCGGTCAGCGGCTGGTTGAGTTCGTGCGCGATGCCGGCGGCCATTTCGCCCAGCGTGCTCAGGCGCGCCATGGCCGCCAGGCGCACCTGCTCCTGCTGGCGGCGCGCCACGGCGCGCGAGCGTTGCCAGGCTGCGGCGCCCGCCACCAGCAGCGCGCTGGCCGCGGCCCAGGCCAGCCATGCGGTCCAGGGCCAGGCCTGGGGCGTCAGCGTGCGCGTGCTGCGCATCTGGAAAGGCTGGCTCGCCGCGCCCAGCGGCTTCTGCAGGGCCAGCGTCCAGCCCGGCACGGCGTCGTCCGGCTGTTTTTCAAGCAAGGTCAGGGGCGACTGGTCGACCGTAAGCGTCAGGTTGGCCAGCCCGGGCGGGAAGTCCGCCGCCGGCACCAGTTGGCGCGCGTCCAGCAGCAGGCTCCAGCCGGATGGCGCGACCAGCCAATACTGCGCGTCGTCGATGGGCAGGGTGACCGGCCGGCCGAGCTGGCGCGCGCGCTCGACGGCGGCCGGCAGGCCTTGCGGCTGCGCCACGCTGCCGGACCAGACGCCATCGGGCAGATGGCCCAGGCCCAGCAGCTGCGGCATGGCGGGCTGCAGGCTGGGATAGAGGCGTTCGGGAGCCGGGGGGTGCGAAAGCGCGGCCAGGGTGGCCAGCACGGCTTCGTGCTGCACCGTCTTCTGGCTCAGCATGCGCTGGGCCACGCTGGTGCTCTGGAAAAAGCGCTCGTGCTGGTCCACGTATTCCTGCCGGCCGATCCATAGGGCGCCGACAACGAACAGGACCAGCCAGCAGAGAAAGGCGCGCGCGCGCGATAGGGGATTCACGCCTGAAATTATGCCTTGCGGCCGGCGCGCGCCGGAATCCGTAGGGCTACGGAGGGGTCAGGCCGCCAGTTTGCGGGACGGCGCGTCGCCGGCCGGCTGGGAACTGGCGGACACCGCCATCTGGTACAGCGCGGCCACCAGGTCCGACTGCGTCACCAGGCCGTGCAGGTTGCGGGCCTCGTCCAGCACCGGCACGCAATGCAGGCTGTCGGACATGGGGCGGGCCAGCTCGATGACGGGCAGGCCCGGCGTGGCGAAGGGCACTTCGCTGCGCATGCAGTCGCCCACCAGCAGGTCCGGCGCGGATTCGCCCGCGGCCGCCACCGGCGCCAGCCGGCTCTTGCGCGCCAGCACGTCGCCCTGGGCGACCATGCCGGCGTAGCGGCCCGCCGAGTCCAGCACGGGCAGGGCCTGCAGGCGGTGCTTGTCGAACAGCCGGACCGCGTAGTCCAGCGGATCCTTTTCCATGACCGACACCACATCGCGCGACATAATGTCGGCGCAGCGCACGTCGCCAAAGCGCCGCACGCTGGCGCGCAGTTCGGCGTCAAGCACGATCTCTTCCAGGTCTTCCTTGCTGATGTCCAGCAATTCGCCGCGCTGGCTCAGCGCCTCGTCCAGGTCGGCGCGGGAAAAGCCCAGCCGCGCGCTGGGAACGGGGTCGCGCGTCTTGTGGCCGGCCGCCGGTTCCGCGTGGCGGCGCGGATAGTTGCGCTTGAGCGCACCGTTGAACACCACGGCGATGCACAGCAGGATGAGGGAATTCAAGGCCACCGGCCACAGTGCGAAGCCATAGCCCAGGCTGGCCACCGACGGCCCGCCCAGCACCGCGGTCAGCGCCACCGCGCCACTGGGCGGATGCAGGCAGCGCAGCGAGAACATGGCGCCGATCGCCAGCGACACGGCGACGGCCGCGGCAATGCCCGGCACGGGAATGAACTGGGCGCAGAAGACGCCGATCAGCGCGGAAACGAGGTTGCCCGCCATCAGCGACCAGGGCTGCGCGAGCGGGCTGGCGGGCGCGGCGAACAGCAGCACGGCGGACGCGCCCATCGGGGCGATGAACCAGGGGTTGGCCGAGCCCAGCGCATGGCGGCCCACCCATTCGGTGCAGAACAGCCCGAGCAGGGCGCCCACCGCGCCATAAAGCTTTTCGCGTCCGTTGACGCCCACCGGCGCTGGCGCGAACGAACCCAGCCAGCGCTTGATTGCAACTCCCAAAACCGTCTCTCCTCGCGCTCTCAAATATGTCGCGGGACGACAATTTATCACGAGGCTAATCGCTTCCAGGTATTTGCTTATGCGCAAAAAAGGGGTCAGGCCGGGTCCGAGTCGTCGCCCATGCGGGCCAGCAGGCGCGTCAGGAGCGGACGCATGGCCTGCAGTTCCTCCAGGTGCGACGCGGACAGGTTTTCCAGCAGGCGTTCCGCCTTGGGCGTCAGGACGACCTCGACGCGGCGGCCGTCTTCGGGATCGGCTTCGCGGCTGACGAGGTCCAGCCGCGCCAGGCGCCCCACCAGTTCCGCCGCCGTGTGCGGGCGGATCAGCAGGCGCTCGGCGATCTCTCCGACATAAAGGCCGCGGCGTCCGGTCGCGCTCTTGCGGGTGCCCTTGATGGCAAGCAGCGCCTGATGCTGCTGCGGCATCAGGTCCAGTTCCGCCGCCGCGCCTTCGCTGAAGGCCGCGAACTTGCGCAGTGCATAGCGGAAGTCCGCCAACAGTTCATAGTCGGCGGGAGACGGGCGGGCAGGGGGGCGGGAGGGAGTCACCGCGCGATTCTAATATATGTCGTGATACGATATAAATGACATTTCTCAAACTTCCCGCGGTTGATCCCGCCTTTCCCCGAACATGCCTTCCAATTCTTCCTCCGGCCGTCCCGGCCTGCGGCTGGGCGACTTCACCACCGACCGCCGCGTCGTATTGCTGATGGGCCTGGCCATTCCGGTCGGACTGGCCAGCGTCGCGGCCGCCTGGCTGCTGCTGCGTCTGATCGCGCTGTGCACCAATGTGGCCTATCACGCCGTGTTTTCCTTCGCGGACATGCCGATCACGACGGGCCAACTGGGACCGGGATCGGTCGCCATCCCGGTCGTCGGCTGTCTCATCATCGGCCTGATGGCGCGCTACGGGTCCGAGAAGATCCGCGGCCACGGCATTCCCGAAGCCATGGAAGCGATCCTCATCGGCAAGAGCCGCATCCAGCCCAAGGTGGCGGTCCTGAAGCCGGTGTCGTCGGCCGTGTCGATCGGCACCGGCGGGCCGTTCGGCGCGGAAGGGCCCATCATCATGACGGGCGGCGCCATCGGATCGCTGCTGGCGCAAACCATCCACCTGGACGACGGCGAGCGCAAGACGCTGCTGGTGGCCGGCGCTGCGGCCGGCATGACGGCCATTTTCGGGACGCCGCTGGCGGCGGTGCTGCTGGCGGTGGAACTGCTGCTGTTCGAATGGAAGCCGCGCAGCTTTCTGCCGGTGGCGATGGCGGCGCTGGTGGCGGCCGCGACGCGCGCATTCATCATGGAGCCCGGCCCGATCTTCGCGTATGCGGGGGCGCTGTCCTTCACGCCCTGGCACCTGGCGGCGTGCGCGGCGGTAGGCGTGCTGGCGGGGCTGGGCTCGGGCGTGCTGACGTCGCTGGTGTACGCGGCCGAAGACCTCTTTGAAAAACTGCCCATCCACTGGATGTGGTGGCCGGCGATCGGCGGCCTGGCCATCGGCATCGGCGGGCTGATCGAACCGGCCGCGCTGGGCGTGGGCTACGACAACATCCGCCACATGCTGGCGGGAGACCTGGCCCTGCAGGCGGTGCTGGTGCTGCTGGTGGTCAAGGTTGCGATCTGGTCGATCGCGCTGGGCTCGGGCACGTCGGGCGGCGTGCTGGCGCCGCTGCTGATCTTCGGCGGCGCGCTGGGCGCGCTGGCGTCGCCCTGGCTGCCGCAGGCCGATCCGGGATTCTGGGCCCTGGTGGGCATGGCCGCGATGATGGGCGGCACGATGCGCGCCCCGCTGACCGCCACGCTGTTCGCGGTGGAGCTCACCGGCAACATCGGCGCGCTGCTGCCGGTGCTGTCGGCCTGCGTCTTCGCCTACGGCGTGACGGTGCTGCTGCTCAAGCGTTCCATCCTGACCGAGAAGATCGCGCGGCGCGGCCACCATATCAGCCGCGAGTATCGGGTCGATCCTTTCGATCTGCTGCGCGTGGCCGACGTGATGACGACGCCCGTGCAGACCTTGCCCGACACGTTGACGGTGGCGCAGGCCATCGCGCATTTCACGACCGCGCAGCCCGTGCACACGAGCTACCCGGTGCTGGACGCGCAGGGCGTCGTGGTGGGCGAGGTTACGCGTGCCGACACTCTGGCGTGGGCGCTGGACAGCGAGCACGACGAACGCACGCTGGCCGACGCGCTGGCCGGCCGGGAACTGGTGCAGGGCCATCCCGACGAGCTGGCCAGCCAGATCGCGGACCGCATGGCCCTGTCCGGCGCGGGCAGGGTGCCCATCGTGGATCGCGCCAGCGGACGCCTGCTGGGCATCGTGGGCCGCAAGGACCTGTTCCGGTCCCGCGCTCGGCGGCTGCGCGAGGAAAGCCAGCGCGCGGCGTACTTCCGCATGGGCGCGCCGGCGGCGAAGCGGGTGGGCAAGGCAGGGTAGCCAAGATCTGGTGTCAGACTCCGATCGAGACACCAGATGCCGCAACAATCCGCGTCAATTCCCCGCCGACGCCGCCCGCAGCTCCCAAAGCACATCCAGCACGTGCTGCGTGGCCCGTTCGACCTGTCCGGCGCGGTGCGCGATGCCGAGCGGGCGCCACAGCGCGGGCCGCACCGGCCGCATGACGATGCGCGGATCCGGCTGCGGCGCGGTGGCTTCGTGCGGAAGCAGGGTGGCGCCGTAGCCGGCGGCCACCAGGCTCTTGATGGCGTCGTTGTAGTTGAGCTGAATGCGGGCGCGGGGATTGAGCCCGGCGGCCGCGAACCATTCGGCCGTCAGGCGCGACAGCCGTGTGCTCGCATCGTTCAGGATCAGCGGCCGTTCCGCCAGCCAGGCCGGCGTCAGGCGCGCGGGCGCTTTCCAGGCCGCGGGCAGGAAGGCCATCACCGGATCCCGCCGCCACTGGCGCAGCACCAGGCCGTCAAGCGGCGGCTG
Organism: Achromobacter spanius; assembly: GCF_039673305.1. Lineage (GTDB taxonomy): Bacteria > Pseudomonadota > Gammaproteobacteria > Burkholderiales > Burkholderiaceae_B > Achromobacter > Achromobacter spanius_F. The sequence goes on along the minus strand of NZ_JBDJLJ010000005.1, from coordinate 55,788 downwards.
GGGCAGGGCCACCAGCCCCACGTCCAGCGTGCCATCGGCCAGCCGCAACAAGGTTTCCTGGGAAGTCAGCACCGCCACCTGCACGTCGATGCCGGGGTGGTCCCTGCCGAGCGTCTCCAGCGCCTGAGGCAGCAGGTGCGCGATGGCGCCCGTGGACGCCCCAAGCCGCACGCGGCCGGCCAGGCCCTGCACCTGCCGCTGCACGTCGTCCAGGGCTTGGTCGGCCTCGGCGAGCAGCCGCCGGGCGCGTTCCAGCAGCGTGTCGCCGATGGCGGTGGGCCTGACCTGGCCGCGCCTGCGCGTGAGCAGCGGCGCGCCCACGCGGGATTCCAGGTCCGATACGTGCAGGCTGACGGTGGGCGGCGCCAGGTGCAGGGCGCGCGCGGCGTCGGCGAACGAGCCGAGGTCGGCGATCGCGACCAGGGTGCGCAGGCGGTCCAGGCTGATTTCTCGCATGGGAATTTCCGGTTGGATCTGCGGTCTTGGGCAGAGCGGCGGCGGGCCGACCGGCCTGAGCGTGCCCCCGTTTTGGCCAAAAGACGCCATTATTCAGAAAAGCTGAACTGGATGGTCATGATATTCGACTTTTCTTATCAGGATGCCGGATCGATGATGAAGGCCTTCCTGAGCGGATCAGGCAACTCCGACCTTTGCGGACAGCATCATGACCAAACCCCTAGTATTCATCGACGGCGACCAGGGCACGACCGGCCTGCAGATCCATGAACGCCTGCATGGGCGCGGCGACCTGCGCCTGCTGACGCTGCCCGACGCCGACCGCAAGAATCCCGAACGGCGCGCCGAGGCCATCAATGCGAGCGATATCGCGATCCTGTGCCTGCCCGACGAGCCGGCCCGGCAGGCCGCCGCGTCCGTGGTCAACCCGAAGGTGCGCGTCATCGACGCCAGTTCCGCCCACCGCACCGACGCGGGCTGGGTGTATGGCTTTCCGGAGATGAGCGAAGGACAGTCCGAACGCATCGCCAACGCCCGGCGCGTAAGCAATCCCGGCTGCTACCCCACCGGCGCGATCGCCCTGCTGCGGCCCCTGGTGCAGGCCGGACTGGTGCCGGCGGACTATCCCCTGGTCGTGCATGCGGTGTCCGGGTACTCGGGCGGCGGCCGCGCCAGCGTGGACGCCTATGAAGCGCCGGAAGGCGCGCGGGGTCCGGCCTTCCAGCTGTATGGACTGGGCCTGGCCCACAAGCACACGCCCGAGATCGAGCGGCATGCGGGCCTTACGCAGCGTCCGGTGTTCGTGCCGTCCTACGGCGCCTTCCGCCAGGGCATCGTCCTGACCGTGCCCCTGCATCTGCGTCTGCTGCCCGCAGGCGTGGACGCCGCGGCGCTGCACGATTGCCTGCTGCGGCACTACGCCGGCGCGCACCATGTGCAGGTGGTCGGCCGCGAGGACGCAGCACAGCACACGCACCTGGATCCGCAGGCGCTCAACGGCACCAATGACCTGCGCCTGGGCGTCTACGGCAATGAAGAGCACGGGCAAGTGCTGCTGACGGCCGTGTTCGACAACCTGGGCAAGGGCGCGTCCGGTGCGGCGGTGCAGAACCTGGATCTGATGCTGGCCGCGATCGGCTAGGGATGCATGGCGCGGGCCCAAGGACGGCCCGCGTCATGGTCAGCGTGCGCCGGGCCAGCTTCGGACGATCACTTGTCCAGCCACGGCGCTTCCTTCCAAAGCTGCTGGAACGCCGCTTCGCCGGCGGCCAGTTCCTTGGCGTAATCCGCGGGCGGCAAATACCGTAGCGGGGCGAACATGTCCTTGGCCTTGGCCTGGAACTCGGGATCGTCCACCGTGCGCTTTAGCGCGGAGACAAGCTTCGTGCGCACGTCGTCGGGCAGGCCCTTGGGCGCGGCCAGGCCGCGCAGTGATGCCAACTCGAAATCGTATCCCTGCTCCTTGAAGGTGGGCACGTCCGGCAGCGCCGCCGAACGCGTCTTGCCCATCTGGCCCAGGAAGCGCAGGGGCGTGCCGCCTTTCTGGTACTGGAGCGCTTCGCCCACGTTGATGGCGCCGATCGTGATTTCACCGCCCGCCAATGCGCCGCGCACTTCGCCCGCGCCCTTATAGGGGATATGGCTGAGCTTCGTGCCGGATGCGCGTTCAAAGCGCAGCATGGCCAGGTGATCGTCCGAACCGGTGCCCGTGGTGCCCACGGTGACCTTGCCAGGATTCTTTTTGGCAAAGGCGGACAGGTCGGCCAAGTTCTTGAGCGGGTTGTCGTTCAGGACCGAGAAGGCGCCGGGATCGTCGATCAAATTGCCAAGCAGGTCGAAGCTCTGCCAGGTGAAGCTGGTCTTGCGTTCGATGGGGATCGTCAACAGGTTGGGCGTGTTGATGAAGCCGATGGTGTAGCCGTCGGGCTGGGCGCGGGCCAATTCGGCAAACCCGATGGCGCCGCCCGCGCCGGGGCGGTTCAGCACGACGATGCGCGCATCGCCGCCCAGGTACTTTTGCAGGTAGGGCGCCATCATCCGCGCCACCAGGTCCGTGCCGCCGCCCGGGCCGTAGGACACGATCAGGTTGATTGGACGGTCGGGATAGCCGGCCGCCTGCGCGGCGCCGGTAAACAGGGCGGCGCCTGCCAGCAGGGTGGCCAGGGCGCGCAGCGTCCGGCGCTTGTTTTGTTGTTGCATGGTTGTCTCCTATGTAAGTTTTGGCGGCTTGGCGTTTGTCGGGCCTTTCGGCACGAACAGACGCGCATTCCGCACTGTTATTTCAGGTTGGCGATGCGCTTGGCGGCCAGGGGCCAGACTTCCGGATTCACGAGTTGGGGCGGGCGTTCGCCGCGCAGCATCGCGGCCAGTTGCGTGGCCGACGAGCGGGCCACATTGCGTCGAGCTTCGTGCGTTACGCCGGCGGTGTGGAAGGTGGCGACGACGTTGGCCAGACCCAGCAGGGGGGCGGCGCGGTCGGGCGGCTCCTGTTCCCATACGTCCAGCCCCGCGCCGCGCAGATGCCCGCCGCGCAGGGCGTCGTACAGCGCGGCTTCGTCGTGGATGCCGCCGCGCGCCGTCGAAATGAACACCGCGCCGCGTTTCATGGCCGCGAAGGCCCGCGCGCCGACCAGGCCGCGCGTGGAGGCGTCCAGCGGGCAATGCAGCGACACGACGTCGGACTGCGCCAGCAGTTCATCCAGCGTCACGGGCTCTGCACCACGGCTGCGGATGGTGTCGGCGTCCAGCAGCGGATCATGCGCGATCACGCGCAGGCCGAAGCCTCGCGCGATGCGGGCGACGCACGTGCCGATCTTTCCGATGCCCACCAGACCGATGACGCCGCCATGGATTTCATGGCCCATCAGGTCCTCGCGCGTGAAGCCCGTGTCGTGACGCAGGCGGTCATGCGATTCCACCACGCGCCGCTGCACGGCCAGAAGCAGCGCGTATGTGTGCTCGGCCACGGACTCCGCGTTGCCGCCTGCCTGATTGACCACCGCGATGCCGGCCGCGGTGCACGCCGCCACGTCGATCGTGTCGTAGCCCGCGCCGCCCGACGACACGCACACCAGGTCGGGGCACTGCGCGATGAGGTCGGCGTTGACGAACCACTGACGCGGGAGCTCGTCCTTGGCGGCAGACACATGGTAGGCATGGGCCGATTTCAAGCCGGCCAGCGTGCGGGCATCGTCGCCCCTGGCCGGCAGCACCGACAGCGAGATACCCGCCGTGCCGCCGATGATCTCGTCGAACACCGGATTGAGCCACAGGTCCAGGCGGCAGAGCCTGGCTGGCGGGTGGGGCGCGGCCGCGCTCACAGTACGCCCCGCGCCTTGAGCGTGGCGTCGACCCAGGCGCGGTCCAGCGTTCCGCGCTCGATGTCCTGCAGCACGCGGGCTTCGGATTCGGCGATGGCGCGCACGCGGGCCGCGATGGCGGGCGCCTCGTCGGGCCGGATGGCCAGCAGTCCGTCGGCATCGCCCACCAGCAGGTCGCCGGGCAGTACCACCATGCCGTCGATTGTTACCGGCACGTTGATGGCGCCCGGGCCATCTTTGTACGGGCCGCGGTGTGCAACACCGCGCGCGTAGACGGGAAAATCGCCTTGGCCGATCGTTTCGCTGTCGCGGATGGCGCCGTCGATCACGAAGCCGCCCAGCCTGCGTTTGGCAGCCCATCCAACCATGATTTCACCGATGATGGCATTGCTCATGTCGCCACCCGCGTCGACCACGATCACGTCGCCGGGTTGTGCGGAATCGATGGCCTTGTGCACCATCAGGTTGTCGCCCGGCCGCGTGCGCACCGTGTAGGCGCGGCCCAGGATGCGGCGGGTGCGGTGCATGGGGCGCAGGGCCGATGTGCCCGTGCCGCGGCTCATGGCATCGCTGATGTTGGCCACTGCCAGTCCTTGATAGGCCGCGAGGGTCTCGCGGCTGGGACCATCGGGGCAGTCCTGCAGGGTAAATCCGAACTCCGGCATGGCGCTTTGTCTCCTGGGTGATGATTCGAGGCGACTCTACGCTGGGTGTTTTCGGAGATAAAGCGAATAATTTTCGGCCAAAAAGTTCGCTTTTTGGAAATCAATGGGCGCTTCCTGCCGGGATCTAGACCATCCCGGCGGGAGCGTGGAAATCCAGGCAGGCTTCGGCGTGCGCGCGCAGGCTTTCGAGCATGGGGCGCGTATCGTCGCGTCGCCATTGGAAGGTATAGAGCAGGGGCCGCAACGGCGGGAAGCCCGGCAGCGGCTGCAAGTCGCCGCGCTGGATCAGGATGCGCGCCCAGGCAGCAGGCAGGAAGCCAAGGCCAAGGCCCTGGCGCAGCATGGCCGCTATCCCGCCCCAGCTGTTGCAGCATTGATTTCGTCCCGGCGACACGTGCTGTTCGGTCAGCCAGTCGTCCAGGATGCGGATCGCGCCGGAGCTTTGCGGCAGGGTGATGAGCGTCAGGCGGGGCAGGTCGGCGGGCGTGAGCGCCGTGGGATCGGGCACGGCCCGCGCCGAGGCCACCCATTCGAAATGTGCGTTCCCGATCACGCGTGAAGCGAGCGACGGCCGGGACGAGGGGCCGGCGATCACGGCGAAGTCGAGCTCGCCTTCCTCGAGTCCGCGCTCCACCAGTTCGCCCACGCCCACGAAGGGCTCGACGAGAAGATTCGGGTGCGCTTGCTGAATCACTTCGATCAGTCGGGCCATCCAGGTCAGGGAGGTCAGCTCGCCTGCTCCGAAGCGGCAGCGGCCGGAATAGCTGAGGTTGTTGCTGGCCTGTTGCATGAACTGGTCGGCATTGCGAAGCAGGTCCTTGGCGTGCGGCACGAGTTGCTCGCCCAGCGCGGTCAACGTGGCGCTGCGGGCGCTGCGGCTGAAGAGTTCGGCGCCGATGGAGGATTCCAGTTCGCCAATCCGCTTGGACAGCGACGACACCGAAATATTGAGCCGGTTCGCCGCGATGGCAAAGTTCTTGCAAGTGGCGGCCCAGTAGAAGGCCTCGAGCTGTTTGAGCGTCATGCGTGGGCGGGCTGGATCGACCAACCGATGTTGAGGGCGAATAAAAGTGTAGTGAACAGGATCAATAAAGTCACTTTATTCAAACTTCAACCGCGCCTATAGTCATCCGCCTCTACTGACGTCTTGCGCGCGGCGGCCCCGCCGCCGGGCGCTGCCAGGAGCCACATCATGTCAGACCCGCTGCGCCGCATGCTCAGCCTGCACGACTTTGAAGCCGCCGCCAGAAAACTGCTGCCCAGGCCCATCTACGCCTATGTGTCGGGCGCGGTCGAAGACGGCCAGTCCGAGCGCGCCAACCGCGACGCCTATGCCGAGTACGAATTCCGTCCCAAGGTGTTGGTGGACGTGTCCGGCCGCAGCACCCGCTGCACGGTGCTTGGCCGGGAATATGCCGCGCCCGTGGGCGTGGCGCCCATGGGAATTTCGGCGCTGTCGAGCTATCGCGGCGACGTCGTGCTGGCGCGCGCGGCATTCGATGCCGGCGTGCCTTGCATCATGAGCGGCTCTTCCCTGATCCGCCTGGAAACCGTGATGGAGGCCGCGCCCGGCACTTGGTTCCAGGCCTACCTGCCGGGCGACCAGGCGCAGATCGACGCGCTGATCGATCGGGTCGCCGCGGCTGGGGTGGACACGCTGGTGCTGACGGTCGACACGCCGGTCGCCGCCAACCGCGAGAACAACGTGCGGGCGGGCTTTTCGACGCCGCTGCGGCCTAGCCTTGGCCTGGCGTGGCAGGGGCTGACGCATCCTCGATGGCTGGCCGGGACCTTTCTGCGCACGCTGGCGCGACATGGCATGCCGCATTTCGAGAACAACTATGCGACGCGCGGCGCCCCCATCCTGTCCGCCAACGTGCTGCGCGACTTCTCGGATCGTGGCCACCTGAACTGGCAGCACGTGGCGGCCATCCGGCGGCGATGGAAGGGGCCGATGGTGTTGAAGGGCATCCTGCATCCGGACGATGCGCGGGCCGCGCGCGCGCTGGGCATGGATGCTGTCATCGTGTCCAACCATGGCGGCCGGCAGCTGGATGGCAGCATGTCGCCCCTGCACGCCCTGCCTGCCATCGTGGACGCGGCGGGGGACATGGAAGTCATGTTGGATAGCGGCGTGCGGCGGGGAACGGACGTGCTGAAGGCGATGGCGCTGGGAGCGCGGTGCGTGTTCGTCGGCCGTCCGTTCAATTATGCGGCGACGGTGGCCGGCCAGCGCGGCGTGGCGCACGCCATTGCGCTGATTGCCGAAGAGGTCAGGCGCAATATGGGCCTGCTCGGCGTGGTGGATCTGCAGGAGCTGGATGCGGACTTTCTGCGGCGCGTGGGCGAGGATGCGCTTCGCCCGCTGTTGCGGACTAAGGAGCGCTCGCCGCCGCCCGCAGCGTAACCAGGCGCTGGGCCAGCGTGGCTGCGGACAGCTCGCCTACCCGCAGATCGACTAGCCGCCCCTCTGCGTCCAGGAACAGGGTCGCGGGCAGGCCGCGGTTGCTCAAGTCGAGCGAGGCGGCGCCAGCAGGGTCGCGCAGCACGTTGCGCAGCCCGGGGGCGTGTTCCTGCAGATACCGGGCGATCTCCGGCGCCGTTTCACCCTGGTTCAGGAACACGAAGTGCACGTCCGGGTGGGCGGCCTGCGCCCGGGCGAAGGCGGGCATTTCGCGGCGGCAGGGCGGACACCAGCTCGCCCAGAGATTGATCACGGCCGGTTTGCCATGAAAGGCGGACAGGGCTGCCGGCGTGCCGTCCAGCGCCTGCAGTTGCAGTTCGGCCAGCGCAGGCGCGGGCTCTCCCGCGGGCGCGAGCAGCCGTCCGCCGACCAGCCACGCCGCGCTGGCCAGGGCCAGGGCGCCCAAGAGGGCCGGCCGGGGCACGGTGCGCCGCAGCATGGCGGTCACGCCATAGAGCCAGGCCGCCGCCAGCCCCAGCGTGCCGGACCAGCCGCCATCGCGCACGTCCAGGATGCCCAGCGGATGCTGCGCGAACTGGTCGCGGTATTCCCAGACAAAGCCCAGCCGCGCCGCCGCCAGCCCGGCGATCAGGGCGCCCCACAGGACGCCGGAAACGTCGGCGCGGCGTTCGGCCCGGGGCCTGCGGTCCAGGACGCGCGCGGCAAGCAGCGCAAGGGCGGCCGCGACGGCCAGCACCGCGAGTTCGGCGGGAAACACCAGGGGGCCAATGCGGATGGCAGGGGGCATGCGGGATCCATTCGGAAGGGGGGCCCCAGCCTAGCATGTCGCGCCCGGCCGGCAGGCGGCGCGCGGCGTCCAGGCGGGCGCCGCGCCGGCACTTCCCGGCAAGAACGCTAAAATACCGGCTCGCGGCTAAATGCCCAGCCTTTCCGGCATTCTTCATTCTGCGCCCGGCGCACCCACAACGATGAAAAAACTGACTGCTGTTCTTCTTGTGTCCGCAACCACGATGCTCACCGCTTGCGGTCCCGGCGACAACGCGCCCGCCGCGGGCGCCCAGGCGCCGGCCGCCGCCAAGAAGGTCGTGGTCGGCCTGGACGACAATTTCCCGCCCATGGGTTTCCGCGACGCCAGCAACCAGATCGTCGGCTTTGACATCGACATGGCCAAGGAAGCCAGCAAGCGCCTGGGCCTGGAAGTGGAATTCAAGCCGATCGACTGGAGCGCCAAGGAAGCCGAACTGAACGGCAAGCGCGTCGACGTGCTGTGGAACGGCCTGACCATCACCGAAGAGCGCAAGAAGAACATCAGCTTCACCGCGCCCTACATGGCCAACCACCAGATCATCATCGTGGGCGTCAACTCGCCCGTGAAGGCCAAGAACGACCTGGCCGGCAAGGTCGTCGGCGCGCAGGACGGCAGCAGCGCCACCGACGCCATCGCCAAGGACCCGGTTGCCGCCCAGATCAAGGAAGTGAAGAAGTTCGGCGACAACGTCACCGCCCTGATGGACCTGGCCGCCGGCCGCCTTGACGCCATCGTGGTCGACGAAGTGGTGGGCCGCTACCTGATCAGCAAGCGCCCGGGCGAATACCGCGTGCTGGACGAGAACTTCGGCACGGAAGACTACGGCGTCGGCGTGCGCAAGGACGACACCGAACTCCTGGGCAAGCTGGACAAGACGCTGGATTCGATGAAGCAGGACGGCACCGCCGGCCGCATCGCCACCCAGTGGTTCGGCGCCAACATCATCAAGTAAGCGGCCAGGCGCCCGCGGCCCGCCGGCCGGGGCGCCCGCCCGTTGCAGTCCGCAGCCCGCCGCGGCGCCGCAAGGCCAGGCGGGCTTGCCCATGATTCCCTCTTGCCCGCGCGGCGCGAACCCACTGCATGGACTACGTACTCTCCCTTCTGGGACCCTTGGCTCAAGGCGCGCAAGTCACCTTGACGCTGTTCTTCATCACGCTGGCGCTGGCGGTGCCGCTGGGGCTGGTGCTAGCCCTGGCGCGCATCTCCAAGTGGCCGCTGCTGAGCCGGCTGGTCAATGGCTATATCTGGCTGATGCGCGGCACGCCGCTCATGCTGCAGATGCTGTTCATCTACTTCGCGCTGCCGTTCGTGCCCGTGGTCGGCATCCGGCTGCCCGACTTCCCGGCCGCCGTGGTGGCGTTCGCCCTGAACTACGCGGCGTATTTCGCCGAGATCTTCCGGGCAGGCATCCAGTCGGTGGACCGCGGCCAATACGAAGGCAGCAAGGTCCTGGGCATGACCTACCTGCAGACGCTGCGCCGCATCGTGCTGCCGCAGATGGTGCAGCGCGTCCTGCCGCCCATGAGCAACGAGACCATCACGCTGGTCAAGGACACCTCGCTCATCTACGTGCTGGCGCTCAACGACATTCTGCGCACGGCGCGCGGCATCGTGCAGCGCGACTTCACGACCACGCCGTTCCTCGTCGCCGCCGCCTTCTATCTGTTGATGACGCTGCTCCTGACGTGGTTCTTCCAGCACATGGAAAAGCGCTATGCCAAATATGACCAGTAATCCCGCGGCCGGGCAGGTCGACCGTCCCGTCATGATCGAAGCCCGCAACATCATCAAGTCCTTCGGCAACAACCGCGTGCTGGACGACGTGTCGCTGACCCTGGGACAGGGCGAAGTGGTTGCCGTGATCGGACCGTCGGGCTCGGGCAAGAGCACGTTCCTGCGCTGCCTGAACCACCTGGAAACCATCGACGAAGGCAGCATCCGGATCGAGGGCGAAACCATGGCCGCCGCCGTTGCCGGCGGGCGCAGCCAGTACGCCAGCGACGCCGACGTGCGCCGCATCTGCCGCAAGATGGGCATGGTGTTCCAGTCGTTCAACCTGTTCCCGCACATGACCGTGCTGCAGAACATCATCGAGGCCCCCATCACCGTCAAGGGCATGACGCGGGCCGAGATCGTGCCGAAGGCGGAAGAGTTGCTGCGCAAGGTCGGCCTGCTGAACAAGCGGGACAACTATCCGACCCGCCTGTCAGGTGGCCAGAAGCAGCGCGTGGCCATCGCCCGCGCGCTGGCCATGGAGCCGGACATCATGCTGTTCGACGAACCGACCTCCGCGCTCGATCCCGAGCTGACCGGCGAAGTCCTGCGCACCATGAAGCAGCTGGCCGACGAACGCATGACCATGCTGGTCGTCACCCACGAAATGGGTTTTGCGCGCGAAGTGGCGCACCGGGTCATCTTCATGGACGACGGCCGCATCGTCGAGGAAGCGCCGTCGGCCGAATTCTTCGCCGCGCCGCGGCATGCGCGAAGCCGGGAGTTCCTGGCGCACATGCTCTGAGCCGCGCCGCCTCTGCCCGCCAAAGCCCGCCTAGCCGCGGGCTTTTCTATATGATGCGTATCCATGCAAACCACTTCTGACGCTTCGCCGCTGCTCAGGCTGCGTGGCCTGTACAGCGAGCGCCTGGCGCCCGTAAGCCTGGACCTGGCGGCTGGGGAGTGCGCGGCCGTGGTCGGCGCATCGGGGACGGGCAAGTCGTTGCTGCTGCGCCAGATCGCCGACCTGGACCCCGGACACGGCGAGGCCGAACTCGACGGCCGGCGCCGTTCAGCCATGCGCGGCTTCGAGTGGCGCCGTTTGGTGGTGTATTGCCAGGCCGAAGCCGGCTGGTGGGATGATCACGTGTCCGCGCACTACGGGGACCGCGCCGCGGCGCTCGCCATCATGAACCGGCTGGGGCTGCCCGAGGCCAAGCTTGACGCGCTGGTGCATGAGCTGTCCACGGGCGAGCGCCAGCGGATGGGGCTGGTGCGGGCGCTGCTGCAACGCCCGCGCGTGCTGCTGCTGGACGAACCCACCGCCGCGCTGGACCAGGCCGCCACGGCGCTGGTCGAAGCCGAACTGTCGCGCTTCCTGGCCGGCGGGGCCGGCATTCTCCTGGTCACGCACAGCCCGGAGCAGGCCGCGCGCCTGGCGCGCCGGCGCTGGCGGATGACGCAAGGCCACCTGGAGCCGCTATGGACGTAATCAGGCTGCAGGCGCTGGATCTGGTGATCGCCTCGCTGCTGGTGCTGCTAAGCGCCGGCATCTCGTTTGCGCTGCGCCTGAATCTGCAGCGCCAGGTGCTGTGGGCGGCGGTGCGCACGGTGGTGCAGCTGCTGCTGGTGGGGCAGATCCTGCGCATCGTCTTCGCCCATGCCGCGCCATGGCTGACGGCCCTGGTGGTGGCGGTCATGATGGCGCTGGCCGCGCGCGAGGTGGCGGCGCGTCCCAAGGCGCGACTGGCCGGGCACGGCAACGGCTGGGTCGGCACGCTGGCGGTGGCGTCCACCACGCTGATCACGGCGCTCTTCATCCTGAATACGGCGCTGCGGCCGGATCCCTGGTACGACCCGCGCTACACGATTGCGCTGGTCGGCATCGTGCTGGGCAGCGTGCTGAACGCCGCCAGCCTGGCGCTGGACAACATGCTGTCGGGCGTACGCCGGGAAAGATCGGGCATCGAGGCCCGGCTGGCGCTGGGCGCGCCCGTGCACCAGGCGTTTTCGTCCCTGCTGCGCGAATCCGTGCGGCGCGGCATCGTGCCCAGCATCAACCAGATGTCGGCCGCGGGCATCATCACCTTGCCCGGCATCATGACCGGCCAGATCATCGCCGGCATGGATCCGGTGGACGCCGCCAAGTATCAGATCCTGCTGATGTTCCTGCTGTGCGGGGCCAGCGGCATGGCGGCGATGGGCGCGGCCTATGGCGCCATGCGCCGGCTGACCGATGAGCGCGGGAGGCTGCGGCTGGACAGGCTGAAATCAGGGGCGACGGCCAAGCGTCCGACATGAGGCGTCAGAGAAGGGCCTGCAGGCCCTTGTCCGCAAGAATGTTCAGCAGCTTGAGGGCCGGTCCGGTGGGGTGGGTGTCGCCTTGTTCCCATTTCCTTACGGTGGATGGCGTGGTGTGCAAATGCAGGGCGAAGACCGGCTGGCTGAATCGCAATCCTTCGCGTAGCCGCTTGATGTCGGTGGGGCTGAATTTGCGCACGGGGGGCGGACAGATGGCATCGAACTCGCGCATCGTGATCTTGTCGATAGATCCAGCTTTGTGAAGCGCAGCGAGGTCGCCGCGCAATGATTCAATGATCTTGCTCACAGAGCACCTCCAGTAATACGCCGGCCTGCAAAGCCTTCGACAGGGCATGCGCTGTCAAGCCCAGAAAGACCTTGCCGGCGAATTGCAGGGCTTTTATTTCGTCGGAAGTGACGTTCGCCTTGTCGCTCTTCGGGAAGCCGTGCAAAAACACATAGCCGCTTCCAATACGCGCCGATAACAGCGTCCGGTATCCGCCGCGTTTGCCGCTGCCCGGACGAGCAACTCGCAGCTTGTACAGAAAGCCGCCCAGGTCTGCGTCGATAAGTCCGCATTCCATTTGCCGGATGGCTTTGCATAGCGCGGCATCGGAGAGTCTTTCTCCAACCTGCCATCGGGCGAAATCCTTGCGCTTTAGCACGACCATGTCAGGGGTTCCCAAAAGTGTACCCGAAACGGGTATAGTTGTGTCTGCTATCGACAACCTGGGATCTAGCGTACCGTCGGCAGTACCGCCGATGTTGGGACGCGGGTATGTTCCTTGGTCTGATTCCGGGTGTGGCCGGCGCTCATATCGGGGCGAGGCTCGCCGGTGCCCCATTCGAAGGCCGCCGATACTCGATAAACTGCATCGCACAGGGCAGGTCAATCAAAGTCGCGGCGCAGCCAAGCGCGACCATAACGGAGACAAACGTGCTGGGTTCCGAGTTGATTATCCGTTCGCTGCACCGGCTGGGCGTCAAGACCCTTTTCAGCCTGTCCGGCAACCAGATCATGCCGCTTTACGATGCGTGCTTCGATGCCGGCATCCGGATCATCCACGTGCGGCATGAAGCGGCCGCGGTCTTCATGGCGGATGCGTGGTCCCAGATCACAGGAGAGCTCGGGGTTGCAATGCTCACGGCGGCGCCGGGCATCGCCAACGGCCTCGCGCCGCTGTATTCGGCTTCGCAGGCGAAAGCCCAGTCCTGGTCATCTCGGGTGATTCCGCTGTCTCTGAAGACGGCGCGGGCGCGTTTCAAGAGCTGGACCAGATCGCCATCACCACCCCGTTGACCAAGCTGTCCGTCCGGCCGCGCTCCATCGGGGAACTCTATCCCGCCCTCGAAGACGCGGTCACGCAGGCGATGTCGCCGCGCCGCGGTCCGGTTCACCTGGCGCTTCCCTTCGACTTGCTGACGGCCGAAACGGGCAGGGCGGACCTGCCCGAAATGTCGCCGGATCGGCTGGCGCTCCCGCTCCAGGCGGGCGACCTGGAAAAACTCGGTGAATGGTTGAATTCGGCGCGGCGCCCGCTCGTGCTGGCGGGGCCGACCGCCGCGCGGCCGCACAGGCTTGCGGCCCGGACTGCGGCCGAGGCGGCGCTGGGGCTGCGCATCATTCCAATGGAAAGCCCGCGCGGCATGAAGGATCCTTCGCTGGGGGCGTTGGCCGAACTCATGCCGCAGGCGGATCTGATCGTGCTGGCGGGCAAGCGGCTGGACTTCACGCTGGGATTCGGCGGCGCGGGCGCGCTTGGAAAGGATGCGCGGGTTGTGGTCATCGACCCGGATGGCCCCATGCTCGAGCGCGCGAGACGTCTCCTGGGCGAACGGCTTATCCTCGCGTTCCAGGCAGACCCATTTGCGGCGCTTGCACAGATACGGGCCGCGCAGCCGACGTCGGAACGCCTGTCGTGGCGCGCGCAGGTGGATGACGCCCTGAAGAACCGCTCCGCCAAGGGGCCGTCCTCGTCCGCCGACGGTGCAATGGACCCTCGCGCGCTTTGCGAGACGGTACAGGCCTTCCTGGCGTCCGCGCCCGATCCTGTCCTGGTCTGCGATGGCGGTGAATTCGGCCAGTGGGCGCAGGCTTTCTGCCGGGCGCCGGTACGCATCATCAACGGCATGTCCGGGGCGATTGGCGCCGGGGTCTGCTACGCAATCGCTGCAAAGATCGCACGGCCCGACGCGACGGTGGTCGTCCTCATGGGCGACGGCACCGCCGGCTTTCACATGATGGAGCTCGACACCGCCGTGCGTGAAAATGCGGCGGTCATCGCCGTGATCGGCAACGATCTGCGCTGGAACGCGGTACACCTGATCCAGGTGCGCACCTACGGTCCACAGCGGCTGATCGGTTGCGAACTGTCACCGACGGCGCGCTATCACGACGTCGCCTCGGCGTTGGGCGGGGCGGGGTTCGCGGCGCACGACGCCCCGGGTCTTGCCACTGCGCTGACCCAGGCGGCCGGCAGCGGGCTGCCCGCCTGCATCAATGTTTCCCTGGCCGGCGAGGCCGCCCCGGTTTTCAGCGCATCATTGCGGTCCACGACCGGGCATTGAACTCGAGGCCTCGAGCGCCGCCGCTGTCCGGTTTCGTCCCGTAGCACGACTGGAGACATCCCAAGATCAGCCATGACGGCATTGAGCTGTCTGGCTCAGGCGGGCGACATCCACCCGCGGTAGATGGCGCCCGCGCCGGCAATCGCAAGCAGCACGAAGATGGCCCGCTTCAGCAAGTCGGGAGAAACGCGTGTCCGGAGGCGGGAGCCCGCGTACAGGCCGGCAAGGGAGACGGGCAGCAGCAGGGCGGCGGCCGTCAGGATCTCCGGTTGCGCATACAGGCCGGCGGCGGCGAAGGCGGCTGTCCGCACGACGGCGCTCAGCAGGATCACGACCGAGATGGTCGCCCGGAACTGGTCCAGCGCGTCGAGCCGGCGGGAAAGGTAGATGGTGTAGATGGGGCCCCCGGTACCGAACAGCGCGCTGAAAACGCCGCCGAAGACGCCGTATGGCAATGCCCAATAACCCGTCAGCGGCGCCCCGGCGTTGCCGGCCGAGCCCCGCAGGCCCCGCAGGCAGACCACCAGCACGAATCCGCCCAGCAGCATCAATGGCCACCGCGCGCCCGCGTCGTGCAGCAGCGTAACGCCCAGCGCGATCCCCAGCATCATCCAGGGGAACAGCCGCCTGAGTTCGGCCAGCGAGACGCGCCGCCAGTTTCGTCCGCCCACCAGCGCGGTGCAGGCCAGGTCAAACAGGACGACGAGCGGCACGGCGAACTGCAGCGGAATGAACTGGACCAGGACGGGCACGGCGACCATGGCCGCGCCGAATCCCGTCATTCCGAAGACCGTGTAGGCGACAAAAACGACGGGGGCGACAATGGCGAGCGATTCGGCGGGCATCATGCGGGAGAGGGTAACCTTGGTCGGCGAAAAAGGGCTTGCGGATCCCCAGAGCCTGGGAGCGGGCTCAGCTGGTGGTGATGTTCTTCTTCTGCACCAACGCCTTCCACTTGGCGGACTCCCTGGCGATTTCCTCCCTGAGCGCCGCGGGCGGCACGATGGTGGCAGTCATGCCCTGGTCCTCGAGGTAGCGCTTCAGGCTCGGTTGCTCAACGGCCCGCGTGGCGTCCGCCAGGAGTCGGTCGATCGAGGATTGCGGCGTCCCCGCCGGCGCCAGCAACGCGAACCAGCCGGTGAACTCGAAGCCTGGCACGCCGTCCTCGGCGGTCGTCGGCACGTCGGGCAGCAAGGCCGCGCGTTCCTTGCCTGTGACGGAAAGCGCGCGCAGCCGGCCCCCCTTGAGCAGCGGCGCGATCGCGTTGATGTTGCCGACGGCAACCTCGATGACACCCGCCATGAGGTCCGTGTAGGCGGGTCCCTCGCCCTTGTACGGGACGTGCATGAGTTCGATCCCCGCGGCATCGGTGAACGCCTCGCCGGCCATATGGGTCTGGCTGCCGACGCCGGCGGACGAGAAACTGAGTTTCCCTGGCCTGGCCTTGGCGTATGCGATGAGTTCCCGCGTGTTGGTCACGGGCAGGCTGGCGTTGACGGTGATCACCATCGGCCCGTTCGCGACTTTGCCGATGAGGGTGAAGTCGTCGAGCGAGTAGGGCAGCTTGCTGTAGATGAACTGATTGACGGTGAACATGCTGCCCGAGGCGAGCAGCAGCGTATAGCCGTCCGCGGGCGAACTGGCGACGGCCTGCGCCCCCACGCTGCCGCCGGCGCCCGCGCGGTTTTCGACGATGACGCTTTGCTTCAGGCCCTTGCCCAGTTCGGAGGCGAGTGCGCGGCCCAGCAGATCCGTCGCGCCGCCCGCCGAAAACGGCACGACCATACGGATGACTCGGTCGGATGGCCAGTCCGCGCGCGCGGACCTCGCCAGAAAGGGGGAAAGCGCCAGTCCGTACCCCATGGCTTTGACGATACGGCGGCGTGCATTGACAGGTTGTTTTGCGTCTTTCAAGGCTTTGTCTCCTTCAGTTCGCGGATGGCGCTGCCTGCCGGTTTGCGGCCGGCGGGCAGATCGCCAGGCAGCAACTGCCCCTCGGGCCGATCGGCTCGATTTCTCGGAACGTTGCGTTGGGTCTGTGCGGACTACTGGACTACAGGACTGCTGGGCTGCGGACTACGGGGTGATGCCGGCCTGCTACGCGATGTCGTGCTGGCCGGCGCAGACTGACTTCAAGGCATCAAGCAACAACTGCGACAGATGGGACCTGGGGTTTTCCTTCGGCGCCAGGATGCCCAGGCGGCGGGTGATGGTCGGCGAGCCGAATGGGATGACGCGGATGCCGGGCGGAAACTCGTTGCCGCCGCGCCGGGCCGGCACCACGGATGCGCCAAGTCCATTGGCCACCATGGCGATGACGCCTTCGAGGTTGTCGATTTCCATGGTCGAGCGCACGGTGATGCGCCTGCGCACCATTTCTTCCTGCACCAGGTGCCCCACGCGGGCGGAGCGGTTGAAGCGGACGTAGGGGGTCTGCTCCAGGATCTCCTGATCGCTGGCGCCTTTTACCGACCGGTGGGCGATGACGACCAGCTCTTCCTCGACGAACGGCAGGAAGTCCAGGCCGGACCGCGGCGCATCGGGTTCCGTCACGATGGCCACGTCCAGCTGGCGATGGTAAATGGCCCGCTCCAGGTCGTGCGTCAATCCCGTCGTGACGTGAACCTCCAGTCCATGCCCCTGCTTCTGCAGGTGGCGCAAGGCAAGCGGCAACACGCCGGACACACAGGTATGGACGCTGCCCAGCTTGAGCAGTCCCGCGGACGTCCCTTTCTTGAGGGAGGCGCTCATGCTTTCCCAATGCGAGATCAGGTCGCGCGCACGGTGCACCAGCGCAAGGCCGGTGTCGGTCAGGAGCGGCGGGCGCCGGCTGCGGTCGAAGATCGTGATGCCGAGCTCATCCTCGAGTGCGCGGACCTGCATGCTCACGGCCGACAGCGACAGGCCGATGGTGTTGCCGGCCTCGGCAAAGCTGCCATGGTCCGCAATCGCGATCAGCGTGTAGAGTGTCCGGATGTCCATGCAAGATATGTCCTGGTAGAGGTTGGCGTTTCGAAACGCGCGTTGCGGGCCGCTAGAGCCCAAGCAGCCGCCGGGCATTTCCGCCCATGACCTTTTTCAGGTTTTCTTCCCTGATCGGCAAGCGCTCGAACCACTCTTTGTACCCTTGCACGGGGCAGAATGGGAATGAGCTGGCGTAGAGCATCCGGTCCGAGAGAAAGCCGTCGGCGGCCTTCACGTATTCTTCCCAGCCGGGCATGCGCGAAAAGTACATGTCGGGCGACAGCCACAGATTCGGTCGCCGGAAGCCCAGGTGCAGGATTTCGTTGACCCATGGCCAGCCGCCGTGCGCGACAACGACATTAAGGTCGGGAAAGTCCGCCAGTACCCGGTCGGTCCGGACCGGGTCCGAATAGCTCAGGTCGGGACCCGCCGTGCCGCCCACCATCATGATCACCGGCACGCCGATGTCCTCGCAATGGCCGTAGATCGGGTAAAGGCGCCGGTCATCGGCGTACATCGGAACCGGATACGAGCCGGGTTCGATGTTGATGAGGCGGAATCCCGCTTCGACGGCTTGGCTGATGGTCCGGCAAGCCCTGCGCCGGTCGGTGGGATCGATCGAGGCGGCGCCGATGAACCGATTCGGGTGGCCGGCCACAATGCCGCGCACCTCGTCGTTGGACACGCTTCCCAGCACCCCCGCCAGCCGCCCGACGACCACGCCACGATCGATTCTCGCGGCGTCCATTTCTTCCAGCAGCAGGTCCATCGACTGCTGCCGCGCCGCCGCGGACGGCTCGAATCCCACGGTCCGGGTGAAGCCGTCGCGCCGCTCTCCCGCCGAGTACATCAGGGTGTTCAGGAAGCCGCCCACGGGCGGCCGAAGCCGGAAGTCGATGATCATTGCAGTCTCTCAAAATGGTATGGGTTGCGGGGCGCGGCGCGTCGCCGCCCCTACATCACTTCGTCCTTGCGGTCGTCTGTTTCGCCATAGCGGTGCAGCGCAGGAGGTTTCAACCCGGCGTAGAGCTTCTCGATGCCCGCATTGATGACTTCCGCATGTTGCGCGAAGAGCGAGTTGCCTTCGAGGTCGCTCTCGACGATGAAAGGCCCGAAGTTCTCTACGTCGAACAGCCACATCGCCTGCGCGATGCCCAACTCATCCAGCCAATGCACCTCGCGCACCTGCTTTATGCCGCGCCCCAGCAGGGCGCCCGTGCCGTAGCCGACCGTCGTCAGATAGATCGCGCCGCCGGGCGCAAGCACTTTTTTGTAGTCGTCCGCGGGCATGCCGCCCTTGCCGATCAGGATTCGGCACCCCGTCTCATCCAGCCATCGAGGGATCCATTTCGAGAACCGGAATGACGCGGTGGCGGTGACGGCGCCTACGTTGAAGCCGCCGTGGCCGTCCGGCGCGGCAGCCGGCGAACAATGGAAGTTGACATTGCTGAGGGATCGCAGGTCCAGCGGCAGCGGCAGGCCCTCGTCCAGCACCTTCTTGTAGACGCCTTCCCGCGCCGTGTACACCAAGCCATTGAGATAGACGGCCGAACCGAGTTCGAGCCTGGCGATGTCTTCCTTCCTGGCCGGCAAGTCCAGGTGAAAGACCTTGATGTCGTCGTCGTTGTTTACCATTCGACCGTCTCCCGGCGCATGTAGGGCGTGAACCACTGGGGATCCGTGCGGTACTGGATCTCCCCGTTGGCATGAATCCGCGCCGTTGCGCGGCGCGAAGACAGGCAGAATGTGTGCAGGCTGATGGGCATGCCGCCCGTATGCGTGTAGCCGCACTCGATGTGGCAGTCGACCACCATGCCCGAGCCGACGAAGCCCATGGCGCCCATGCCGATGGCGTTGCCCAGCTGCATCAGCTCGAGCTCCAGCTCCGCCACCTTGGGATCGGGATTCCGGTCGCCCACCGTCCGCAGACAGGCGGCCTGCTTGCCAAGCTGCATGCACGTGTCCTTCGAGCCGCCAAGGCCGATGCCGACGATGGCCGGCTGGCACGCCAGCCCGCGCTTGCCAAATGCGATCAGGGTGTCCAGCACAAAGCGCTTGATGCCGTCGATGCCGTCGCCCGGGAAGAGCATCCGGTAGTCCGTGCCGAACAGCCCGCCCTTGTGGACCGTGGTGATTTCCATCCAGTCCGCATCCGGTTCGAACGACCATTCGATCTCCGGCGCATTGATGCCCACATTGTTGTTGTGGTCGGTGCGCCAGAGCGGGTGTACGCGATTCGGGCGCAACGGAATGGTGACCGTGCCCTCGGCGGTGGCGTGGCGCAGCGCGCGCTCCACCGCGACAAAGCCAGCGTCCACGGAGGCGTTGTTGCCGACCTTGACGTAATACCGGGGCAGGCCGGTATCGGCGCACATGGGACGCCGGTCCTGGTCGGCAGCCTCCCAGTTGTCCACCATGGCGTGAATGACAAATCGCGGGAGCTTTCCGGTCTCCTTCTTCTGCAAGGCCTGGATGCCTTGCTTGTAGTCGGCGGGGATCTCGATTGCCGCGCGTCGCATGATTTCCAGCGCTGCCTCTTCAACTTTCTGAACGGGGATTCTCATGGTGGTGTGTGCCTCAGCTCTGGGGGATGCCCGCTTCGCCTTCGATGAGCGATTCGCCGGGCTTTACGATGTCAAAGGAAACCGGAACCATCTCCAGGCGCACCTCGCCGTCCTGCGCGCTCGCGCGCGTGTAGCGGCTGGTTTGCAGGTCGCCCGGCTCGGGAAAGTCTTCGCGGAAATGCGCGCCGCGGCTGTTTTCGCGCGCAAGCGCCGACACGGTGATGACCTTCGAGATGTCGATCAGGCTTTCGAGGTTGAGCCAGTCATGCCACGTGAGGTTGTAGCGCCGGTCGCCGTCCGCCAGGCCGATGCCCCGAAGGGCCTCGCGATGCCTGGCTACGTCGTCAAGTCCATGTTCCATGGCGCCCCGGGTGCGCAACACGCCGACGTCGTTCCACATCGTCTGTGAAAGCGCATCGCGCAGTTCATGGATGCGTCCGGGCGGCCTGGAAAATGGGAACTCGGCGCGTTCGACGCCACGCGCAATGACGCGCTGGTCCGGGTCGCGCCATTGGCCGGCTTTGGCGACATGGGCGGCCATCGAGTCTCCCGCGATGCCGCCGAACACCGTGGAATTGGCCACGCCGTTGCCGCCCAGGCGGTTCGCGCCATGCACGCCGCCGCAGTCTTCTCCGGCGGCATAAAGGCCTGGCGATGCGGTCGAGCCATCCACGTTGAACTCCAGGCCGCCCATAAGGTAATGGGCAGTCGGAACCACCTCGACCTTGCCGCCGGCCAGGTCGAATCCACAGTCTTTGCATCGATTGACCATGCCGGGAAACGTCTTGGCCACCTTCTCCGGCCCAAGGTGGCTCATCTGGATATAGACTCCGCCCATCGGTCCCGTGCGCCCGGCGCGCATTTCGGCATAGATGCCCCGGCTGACGACGTCGCGCGTGGCCCGTTCGCCGCGCTTGTCGTAATTGGCCATGAAGCGTTCGCCGTCGCCGTTGAGCAGATAACCGCCGGCGCCCCGCAGTCCTTCTTCCAGGACCGTGCCCGTCATCCGCGTATCCGGCCCGCCCAGGAGGCCGGTCGGGTGGAACTGGACCATCTCCATGTCTCGCAGCGCCAGCCCGTAGCGCAACGCCATGGCCAGGCCGTCGCAGGTCTTGTCGCCCGAGGGCGTGTGGTACCGGTACATCGTCGGACCGGCTCCGGTGGCCAGGAGCACGGCCTTGGCCTGGATGAACCGATACGCGCCCGTCCGCATATCGACGAACAGGACGCCGGAGATGCCCGAACCGTCGGCGGCGGGAATGAGCTCGATGGCGCGGTGTTCCTCGAGTTCGTCGACATCCAGCGCGCGGACCTGCTCCATCAGCCGATTGATGATCTCGATGCCCGTCAGATCCGCCTTGTGCACCGTGCGATCGAAGCTCTGGCCGGCAAACGCCTTGGAATGCAGCGATCCGTCGGGATTGCGGTCGAAAAAGCAGCCGATTTCGTTTTCCAGCTCTCGCACCCGCTCCACCGCGCCTTCGACCAGCCGCCACGCCAGATCCTGGCGCGGCAGCCATTTTCCGCCCTCGATCGTATCCATGAAGTGGCGCTCGACCGAATCGCCGGCGGCAAGCGCGACGTTGTAGCCGCCTTGCACCATGCGCGTACAGCCGCACTTGCCGAGCAGGCCTTTCACGGTCACCGTCACCCGCAAAGAGGGGTTCGCCTTCTTGGCGTGCAGCGCCGCGAACAGGCCGGCGCCTCCGGTTCCGATCACGAGGATGTCCGTCTTGTGGTTGTCGATTTGCATGTCAGATCACTCCCGCGAGGAATGCCAGGCCGGTGGCCATCGAGATCGCAAAGCCCCAGCCGATCCAGGCGACGCGCGCGTCGCGCGGCGTATTCCAGGGCAGGAGTTCGAGCGCGAGAAGGCGCAGCCCGAAGAACATGTGCAGCGTCAGGAGCAGAACCAGACCCCATTCGCCAAATTTCATCGCCGGCATTTCGGCAAGCTTCAGGAATGCGTCGAGCCTGGCCTGGTCCAGCGCCATTGCCAGCACATAGAAGTGGGCGGGCAGGAAAAGGGCCAGCGCAAGGCCGGATAAGCGATGCCCCAGGAAGGCCCAATAGGCCTGGTGGTTGCGCGCGGACTTCATGGCGCCAGTCCTCCCACCGCGGCGACGGCGCGCATGCCCAGGATGAGCAGCGCGGCGCCGAAGGCCAGTCCGATGGCGGACGCCGCCGGTCGGCCGACGCGCACCCACTCGATCAGGATGTTGCGCACGCCGATCGGAACGTGGATGGACACGCTGATTACGAACAGGCCGTAGAAGGCGATCCAGAGCCAGTTCCCCTGTGTGCGGGAAAGGATCTCGCCGGCGGTCAGGCCGCCGCGGACGGCATAGATGACCAGTCCGACATGCACGAAGACGAAGGGGGCCATCACCATTGCCGTCAGGCGCTGGAGGGCAAACAGGCGTGCCTCCATGTCAGCCTCCCTTGAGCAGGCTGAAGATGGCACTGCGCTTCAATCCGGCGATGCTGCCAGTGGGGCTCAGGCTGACCGGGCAGTGCTTCATGCAGCTGCCCTGCGAGTGACAGGAGTTGCAGCCGCTGCCTGACGTGGACTTGTGCAGCACGTCCTTGGGGTCGGCATGGCGTTCGTCGTTGTAGAGCGTCCATGCCCGGTTCAGCGCGGCAGGGCCCAGGTAGTCCTTGTCCCAGGACACCACGTCACAGGCTGCGTAGCACACGCCGCAGTTGATGCATTCGATGGCCGCATCCGCGAGTTTGCGTTTCTTGCTTTGGGGCGACACCCGTGCCGGCGGATCATTGCGTGTGGCGGTCCCGACAAAAGTGTTTCCGGCGCGTGCCCACTTCTGGAAGAATTCGCGCATGTCGACCACAAGGTCCTTGATCCGCGGCATATTGCGCAAGGGCTCGATCACGATCACGCCATCTTCTTCGACGCGGCTGACGTGGGTGCGGCACGTCCAGCGCGGTTTGCCGTTGACCGTCATCGCACAGGATCCGCACACGCCGACGCGGCAGGCGTAGCGGTACGAGAGCGTGGGCTCTTGCGTGCGCTGGACTTCGGTGACCACGTCCAGCACCGTCTGGTTTTCGCGCCAGGGCACCGAGTAGGTGGAGAAGCTTCCGTCCTCGGTTCCCCGCGCGATGCGGACCGTAAGCTGTCTTTGATTCGTGGAATTCTTCGCATCCATTTCCTGTCCTTGGTTGGCATGCTGCGCCCATGGACAGAAGTTTGGATCTCGCGAATCCCTGAAGCAATATAGTTTTGGTTGATATGTTTTGAAGATAATTCGGCGCGGCCCAGAGGAACGGCCGGGCGGGCAGGGGACTACTGCGCCGCGGTAGGTTCAAGGATTTGCGATGATGCGGCGCGTCAAAAGGCTTGTTGCCGCAGGGCGCCGCAGTGGATGGACGGGATTTTGGCTGTGCGCGGACGCCGAGGCGACGAACAAAAAAAACCGGCAGTCCCATGGGGACTGCCGGCTTGTGGCTAGGCCGGTTGTGCCGGCCAGCGAGATGTGCGCTTAGCCGATCGAGGCCAGCACCTTGTTCAGCGTGGCGCTGGGGCGCATGGCCTGGCTGGCCTTGGCTTCGTTGGGCTGGTAGTAGCCGCCGATGTCGACGGGCTTGCCCTGGGCGGCCTTGAGTTCGTCCAGGATCTTACCTTCGCCTTCCGAGAACGCGCCCGCCGGGGCCGCGAACTGGGCTGCCAGCGCGCGGTCTTCGGTCTGGGCGGCCAGGGCCTGGGCCCAGTACATGGCCAGGTAGAAGTGGCTGCCGCGGTTGTCCAAGCCGCCGACCTTGCGCTCGGGCGACTTGTTTTCGTCCAGGAACTTGGCGGTGGCCAGGTCCAGCGTCTTGGCCAGGATCTGGGCGGTCGGGTTCTTGTACGTGCGGCCCAGGTGGTCCAGGGACTCGGCCAGCGCCATGAATTCACCCAGCGAATCCCAGCGCAGGAAGCCTTCTTCCAGGAACTGCTGCACGTGCTTGGGCGCCGAACCGCCGGCGCCCGTTTCGAACAGGCCGCCGCCGGCGACCAGCGGCACGATCGACAGCATCTTGGCGCTGGTGCCCAGTTCCATGATGGGGAACAGGTCGGTCAGGTAGTCGCGCAGCACGTTGCCGGTGACCGAGATGGTGTCCAGGCCTTCGCGGATGCGCTTGACCGAGAACTTGGTGGCTTCGACGGGGTCGAGGATGCGCAGGTCCAGGCCGCTGGTGTCGTGGTCCTTCAGGTACTGCTTGACCTTGGCGATGACCTGGGCGTCGTGGGCGCGCTTTTCGTCCAGCCAGAAGACGGCGGGCGTCTTGGTGGCGCGGGCGCGCGAGACGGCCAGCTTGACCCAGTCCTGGATCGCGGCGTCCTTGGTCTGGCACATGCGCCAGAGGTCGCCGGCTTCCACGGCCTGCTCCAGCAGCACGGCGCCAGCGGCGTCGGTGACGCGCACGGTGCCGGCGGCGGGGATGACGAAGGTCTTGTTGTGCGAGCCGTATTCCTCGGCGGCCTGGGCCATCAGGCCGACGTTGGGCACGCTGCCCATCGTGACCGGGTTGAAGGCGCCATTGCGCTTGCAGTCGTCGATGACGGCCTGGTAGACGCCGGCGTAGCTGCGGTCCGGAATGACGGCCTTGGTGTCCTGCAGCTTGCCTTCGGCGTTCCACATCTTGCCGGAGTCGCGGATCATGGCGGGCATGGACGCGTCGACGATGACGTCGCTGGGCACGTGCAGGTTGGTGATGCCCTTGTCGGAGTTCACCATGGCCAGCTGCGGCAGCGTCTTGTAGGCGGCGTCGATGTCGGCGGTGATGGCGGCCTGCTGGTCGGCGGGCAGCGACTGGATCTTGGCGTACAGGTCGCCAATGCCGTTGTTGGGGTCGAAACCGGCCTGCTTGAGGACGTCGGCGTGCTTGGCCAGCACGTCCTTGTAGAACACGGACACGACGTGGCCGAAGATGACGGGGTCGGAGACCTTCATCATCGTGGCCTTCAGGTGGACCGAGAACAGCACGCCGGTGGCGCGCGCGTCGTCGATCTGCGCCTGCAGGAAGGACTTCAGCTTGGCGGTCGACAGCACGGCGGCGTCGATGATTTCGCCGGCCTTGACGGGGGTCTTTTCCTTCAGGACGGTCTTGCTGCCGTCGGCGGCGGTCAGTTCGATCTTGACGTCGCCGGCCGCGGCGATGAGAGCGGACTTCTCGGTGCCGTAGAAGTCGCCTTCGCTCATGTGGGCGACGTGCGACTTGGAGTCAGAGGTCCAGGCGCCCATCTTGTGGGGGTGCTTGCGGGCGTAGTTCTTGACCGACAGCGGGGCGCGGCGGTCGGAGTTGCCTTCGCGCAGGACCGGGTTCACGGCGCTGCCCTTGACCTTGTCGTAGCGGGCCTTGACGTCGCGCTCGGTGTCGTTGGCGGGGGCGTCCGGGTAGTCCGGCAGCTTGTAGCCCTGTTCCTGCAGTTCCTTGATGGCCGCCTTCAACTGGGGCATCGAGGCGCTGATGTTGGGCAGCTTGATGATGTTGGCTTCGGGCTTGACCGCCAGGGCGCCCAGCTCAGCCAGGGCGTCGGACAGCTTCTGGCTGTCTTCGAGGTAGTCGGGGAACAGGGCGATGATGCGGCCTGCCAGCGAAATGTCGCGGGTCTCGACCGTGATGCCTGCGGGTTTGGCGAATGCCTGGACGATGGGCAGCAGCGAACGGGTTGCAAGCGCCGGAGCTTCGTCGGTGAGGGTATAGATAATCTTCGGAGTAAGAGACATGATCCTTGAATCTGTTCGGCTCAGGCGCTCATCGCGCAAACCCGAACATGCTAAGCGGCGTACGCCGGTAGATGTTGTCGAGAGTGGGTTCGTATGGGCGGACGCGACAGGCCGAGCGTCCCCCCAACATGACCGCCGCCCGCCCTATTTTTTGACTGGACCGGCCGGCGATGCATCAGTCCGATGCTCAACCGTATCCTGGTCCGCCTTGGGAAGTGCGGCTGCCACGAACCTTCCATTGTAATACCGTGCTACGCATTGCGCCGCGAAACGTTTCCTATTTGATGCCAACCCAGGCATATGCTTATCCCAAATATAAAAGGGACGTATCAATGCGGGGCTGAATCGCCGTGCGCGCGGCCTTGGAGCGCTGGCCTCTTGCGGCGCGTATCGAATAGCATTGCGGCTTTCCGGCAGTCTTGGCGGCGCGCCGGCAGACGCGCGGATGGCGCGTGCCGCCGGGCGCCACGGGCAGGGAGGGCAGATGCGATTCGGAGACCTGACATTCGACGAGCGGTTCCGTTACGCCACGGACGGGCAGGGCCGCGTGGTGCCGTTCACGCCGGCCGAATCGGCGGCGCTGGCGCTGCTGGTCGGACAGGCCGGGGCGATCCTGCCGCGCCAGCGGCTGCTGGACGCCACCCAGCGCGGCGAGGCCGACGCCCTGGAGCGCAGCGTGGACCTGCTGGTCAATCGCCTGCGCGCCAAGCTGGGCGATTCGGCCCGGGCGCCGCGCTACATCGCCACCAGCTACGGCGAAGGCTACAGCTGGATCGCGGCCGCCGCGCCTGAACTGCCCGACGCGGTCTACGTGGCCATCGGCCCGGTGGCCGGGCCCGAACGCCTGCGGGAAGATGCCTCGGTCGGCGATTTTCTTGCCGCCCTGGCCGAGGCCTTGCGCGAGCGGCTGCCCAGCGAACGGGCCGTCAGCTTGGAGCCGGGCGCGCGCGCCGAGGCGGCGTTCCAGGTGGAAATCGGCCTGCGCCAGGACGACGCGGGCGTCCATTGCGCGGTCGCATTGCGCGAGGCCGGCGGCGGGCAGGCCCTGCGCGCCGACCGCCTGGTGATCCGTCCGGGCGAAACGCCCGACCTGGGACGCGCCGCCGCCGCGTGCGCCGCGTCGATCAAGAGCGAAATCTGGCGCAGCCTGACGCGGGCCCGCGGCGGGCACGCGGGACCGACCGACGAGCCCTTCGAACTGCGCATGCACCGGGCCGCCACGCTGCTGTCGCGCACGCCGCAGAGCTGGCTGGAATCCGCGCACGAACTGGACAAGCTGCGCGCCGAGCACCCGGACGATCCGCAGACCGCGCTGATGGAGGCGTCCCTTCTGTACGCGCGGCTGGTGCTGGACATCTCCAGCCTGCCGGCGGAACTGGAGCCGCGGATTGAGGCCCTGGTGTTCCAGGCGCTGCCGCACATCCGCGACAACCCCATGCTGATGCTGGCGGCGGCCAAGCTGCTGTGTTTCGTCAGCCGCGATCATCTGGAACTGGCGCAGGCGCTGGCCGATGACGCGTTCGCGCAGGGCACCGCCTATGCGTCGGCCTTCGCGGTGCTGGGGCAGCTCAAGCTGAACCGCGGCCTGCTGGCCGGGGCGGTCGAGGACTTCGACCAGGGCATCGAGCTGGCCGAACCGGGCTCGGAGTTTCAGGTGTTCCTGATGGTGCTCAAATGCACGACGCTGGTGGCGCTGGGCGACCGCGCCGCGTCCGAATCGGCCAACGCCGAGCTCTACCGCACCAAGCCGCTGACGCGCATGCAGCTCGGGCTGTTCCTGTCGCATCCGGACGAGGCGTTGCCGGAGGACCTTCGCCAGGCGCTCTTGGGCCTGGATGCCGCGCTGCTGCGGCGGATGCTGGCCCATTACGACTACCTGTTCGTGCGGCGCGTGCCCGATGCGGCCGGACGCGAGCGCATGTTCCGGGGCATTGCGACGCAGATGGCCCGGCATCGCGCCGCCGACGGGCTGCCGCCCGAGGTGCTGGCTTCGGCGCCGGGCGCGGCGGACATCGCGCGCACAGGTCCGGTTTGACAAAGCGCCGCGCTTGGCGCAAGCTTTGCCCCCATGAATTCCCGCGCCGTCCGCATTTCGCTGATTATTACCATCATTCCTGGAATGGTGGGTTAGCGCGCGACCGCAACAACAGTCACAGCCACCCGCCCCACGAGGCGGGTTTTTTGTGGCCGCCTCTGCCGGGCAAGCCTACCCAAGCAGAGAAACCATGTCCGCTACACCCCGCACCGACACGCCCGATTTCCAGGCCGGCAACGCCTCGCCCATGGAATACCTGAGGCAGATCCTGACCGCCCGGGTCTATGACATCGCCCGCGAGACCGAACTGGATCTGGCGCGCGGCCTGTCCGCCCGGTTGGGCAACACCATTCACCTCAAGCGCGAAGACAACCAGCCGGTGTTTTCGTTCAAGGTGCGCGGCGCCTACAACAAGATGCGCAATACGCCGCAGGCCGCGCGCGACCGCGGCGTGATCACCGCGTCGGCCGGCAACCATGCGCAGGGCGTCGCCATTTCGGCGGCCAAGCTGGGCGTGCGCGCCATCATCGTGGTGCCGCAGACGGCGCCGCAGGTGAAGGTGGACGCGGTGCGCGCGCACGGCGGCCCGACCGTCACGGTGGTGCAGGCCGGCGACTCCTACACCGACGCCTACACCCACGCGCAAAAGCTGGCCCAGGAACAGAGCCTGACCTTCATCCCGGCGTTCGACGATCCGTACGTGATCGCGGGCCAGGGCACGGTGGGCATGGAAATCCTGCGCCAGCATCCCGAGCCCCTGCACGCCATCTTCGTGCCGATTGGCGGCGGCAGCCTGGCGGCGGGCGTGTCTGCCTATGTGAAGGCGGTCAATCCGGGGGTCAAGGTCATCGGCGTGCAGACGGAGGACTCCTGCGCGATGGCGCAGTCGCTGCGGGTGGGCGAGCGCGTCATCCTGGCCGAAGTCGGCCTGTTCTCGGACGGCACCGCCGTCAAGCTGGTGGGCGAGGAAACGTTCCGCCTGTGCCGCGAGTACCTGGATGAAGTGATCCTGGTGGACACGGACGCGGTATGCGCGGCCATCAAGGACGTGTTCCTGGACACGCGCAGCGTGCTGGAGCCGGCGGGCGCGCTGGCGGTGGCCGGGATGAAGAAATACGTGGAGCGCGAAGGCGCGCGGGGGCAGTCGCTGGTGGCGATCACGTCGGGCGCCAACATGAACTTCGATCGCATGCGCTTCGTGGCCGACCGGGCCGAGGTGGGCGAGGCGCGCGAAGCGGTGTTCGCCGTGACCGTGCCCGAAGAGCGCGGCAGCTTCCGGCGCTTCTGCGGCGTGATCGGGCAGCGCAGCGTGACCGAGTTCAACTATCGCATCGCGGACGCGCGCACCGCGCACATCTTCGTGAGCGTGCAGATCTCGCGCCGCGGAGAGGCCGCCGACATCATGGCCGCGCTGCAGGAGCAAGGCTTCTCGGCCAGCGACCTGACCCACAATGAAGTGTCCAAGCAGCACATCCGCTACATGGTGGGCGGACGCTCGCCGCTGGCGGGCGGCGAACGCCTGTTCCGCTTCGAGTTTCCGGAGCGCCCGGGCGCGCTGATGAAATTCCTGTCGGCGATGGCGCCCAACTGGAACATCAGCCTCTTCCATTACCGCAACCAGGGGGCCGACTTCAGCTCCGCGCTGGTGGGCATCCAGGCGCCGGTGGCCGACGACGCGGCGCTGGATGCCTTCCTGCGTCAGCTTGGCTACGCGCACTCGGAGGAAACCGCCAACGAGGCCTACCGGCAGTTCCTGATCTAAGTCCCCTCAGCCCGGCGCGCAGCCGGGCTTGCGCGGCAGTTCGACGCCGGGACGCAGGCGCAGCGTCGCGCGGCCCGACGCCTGCACCAGTTCCAATGTGCTTGCGCGCCACGCCGGCACGTCGTCGAACGCGACGTCCGGTGTGGCGCTGACGGCGCGCGCCGGGGCGGGCCGGTCGAACGCGATGGCCGGCAGGCGCAGGCAGGTGTCCTTGAAGTCCAGCCGCGCCAGCTCGCGCCCGTCGCGCATGCGCACGGCGCGGAACGCCAGCGGAGCGTCGACGAACTTGGTGATTTCCGGGACGTATTGCAGATAGCCGTGCGCGTCCTTGACGCGGGTGGCCGGCTGGACCACCACCACGTCCCGGCCGGGCGGGACCGCCAGGTAAGCCACGTCGCCCGCCACGTCCAGCAGTCTGCCCGGCCCCAGGTTCAGCGCGTCCAGCGGCGCGTGGCGGATCATCACGGTTTCGTTCCAGGCCGTATCGACGCGCGTCCAGCCGGGCAGGCGGGCATCCTGGAACAGGGTGCCGTGGATCCGGTCGCGGTCGGGCTTGCCGGACAGCGCCAGGCGCTGCACGCGCAGGGCGCCGTTGACGACCTGCAGGTGCGCAAGCACGGTGTTGGCGCTGGAACTGGTGAAGAAGGCCAGCACCGCGTCCGTGTCCAGCGCGATGGCCGGGCCCGGGCAGAAGAAGGCGCGGGCCTGGGGTTCCTTGCCGTCGGGATAGAGCAGGGCGCCGACGTCCTTGCCGCACAGCGCCTTGCCCTGGAACGTGATGGTCGTGGCGCGGGTGTTCTGGCGCTGGCCGGTGTTCCAGTCGTTGCGGCTGCCGCTCGCGACGTCGACCACCAGGCCATGGCTGTCGTAGATCGCGGCGGCGCCCGCGGGGGCGGCAAGCAGGCTCAGCAGAAATGCCACGGCGCGGCGGCTCGTCATCGGCGGACTCCCTGGAATGGCGTACAAGGGTGAATATATACCGGTGCTTGCGCGCCAACCTTGCGCGCCAACTCCGTCGCTTACAGCTCCGCGAGTCCGTCCACGTGGATCTGTGCCTGTCCCCGCGGACAGCGCTCCACCCGCGCCCGTACGCGATAGACCCGGCGCAGCGTGTCGGGCGTGACCACGTCCGCGGGCAGGCCCTCGGCCTCGATGGCGCCCGCGTGCAGCAGCAGCGCATGGTCCGTGTGGCGCAGGGCGATGTTCAGGTCGTGCAGCACCACCAGCGTGATGAGGCCGTGCTCGCGCGTCTGGCGGCGCAGCACGTCCATCACGTGGAACTGGTAGTTCAGGTCCAGCGCGGACAGCGGTTCGTCCAGCAGCAGCAGGCGCGGGCGCCGCACGAGCGCCTGGGCCAGCGAGGCAAGCTGCTTCTGTCCGCCGGACAGTTCGTCCAGGTGGCGGCTGGCGAGCGGCGCGATGCCCAGGTCCGCGATGACCGCCATGGCGTCCCGCATCAGCGTGTGCCCCGAATGTCCTTGGCGACCCGAGCGGGCCGCCACGAGCACCGATTCGAAGACGGTCATGTGCACGCCCTTCGG
The DNA here is from genome assembly GCF_039673305.1 of Achromobacter spanius. Classification (GTDB taxonomy): domain Bacteria; phylum Pseudomonadota; class Gammaproteobacteria; order Burkholderiales; family Burkholderiaceae_B; genus Achromobacter; species Achromobacter spanius_F. The sequence continues at coordinate 24,937 of NZ_JBDJLJ010000005.1, read as the reverse complement.
CAGGGCCTGCGGCATGTACATGGCGCATTCGGCGCGGCGCGCCGGACTGGCGCGCGCCAGGTCCTCGCCGTCGAGCAGGATGGCTCCGCCCATCACGGGATGCAGGCCGGCCAGGGTCTTGAGCAGCGTCGACTTGCCGCTGCCGTTCGGGCCCAGCAGCGCGGTCACCGAGCCGGCGGCCATAGGCCCGGCGCTGGCGTCGCGCAGCACCGGCCGCCCGCCATAGCCGGCGGACAGATCCTGGATGCGAAGCGGCGTCATCGTCAGGGCTGCAGCACCAGCGTGCCGCGCATGTGCTGCGCGTGGGCCGGGAACGAGCAGTAGTAGGTGTACGACTGGCCCGCGCGCAGGCGGCTGACCGGGAAGGTCACGGTGGCGGTCTCTCCGCCGCCCAGCATGGGCGTCCTGGCCAGGATGCGGCCATCGCCGGGCGCCAGGAAATCATGGCCGGCTCCGGCCTTGATGCCGTCCACCATCACGGCGTCGATGTCCTCCGTGCGAGTCAGCACCCAGTTGTGGCCGGCCTTTTCCTTGCTGTTCTTGCCGGTGTGGATGAGGCGCACGGTGAAGTCCTGGCAGGTCGCGGGCACGACGATGTGGTCGGGGCTGAACTGCTTGCCGGGGCGTCCCTCGACGTCGATGGCGCACTCGGCGCCGGGGGCTGCATGGGCCGCGCCAGCCATCAGCAGGGCGGCAAGCGTGAGCGTCGGGCGGAAGGTCATCGGGAATATCTCCTTGTTGGAATGAGGGCCGTCAGGCGCGCCTGAGCGTGCGCACGACGATGGTGAGAAAGAAGGGAATGCCGACCAGCGAGGTCACGATGCCCACCGGGATGAGCGCGCCCGGCAGCACCGTCTTGGAGGCGACGGACGCGAGCGACAGGATCAGCGCGCCGGCCAGCGCGCTGCCGGGCAGGTAATAGCGGTGGTCCTCGCCGAGCAGCAGGCGGGCGATGTGCGGCGCCACCAGGCCGACGAAGCCGATGGTGCCGACGAAGGACACCGCCAGCGCCGCCAGCGCGCTGACGCGCAGCAGGCTGACGAGACGCAGCCGCCTGACGTCGATGCCGAAGCTGGCGGCGCGTTCCTCGCCCAGGCGCACCGCGGTGAGCTTCCAGGCGTCGCGCATCGAGAACGGAACGGCCAGGGCAAGGGCCGCGGCCATGACCGATACCGTGGTCCAGTTGGCGCGCGCCAGGCTGCCCATGGTCCAAAACACGATGCCTTGCAGGGCTTCCTCGCTGGCCACGAACTGCAGCAGCATCACCAGCGCCTGGAACGAATAGACCAGCGCGATGCCGAACAGCACGACGCCGAGCGTCGATCCGCCGCGCCAGCGCGCCACGCGCTCCAGGATCAGCACGGACAGCAGGGTGCAGGCAAAGGCCGAGACCGACACCGTCATGCCGGCGGGCACGGCCGGCAGGTGCCAGTCCAGCGTGATGGCCAGCGACGCGCCGAAGGCGGCGGCGGCGGACACGCCCAGCGTATAGGGGCTGGCCAGCGGATTGTCCAGCATGGTCTGCATCTCGGCGCCGCCCAGGCCCAGCGCCACGCCCACCAGCAGCGCCATCAGCGCATAGGGCAGCCGGAACTGCCAGACGATGACGCGGGTGCCCGCGCTGGCCGCGTCGGGATGCAGCAGCGTGTCCATCAGGTTGGCAAGGGAAAGCGACGCCGGGCCGGTGGCGATGTCGGCCAGCAGGCTGGCCACGATGGCCAGCGCCAGTGCGGCGCCGATGAGCAGGCGCTTGCGCACCGCGCGCCGATAGGCGGCGATGGCGTCCTCGGGGGCTGCCGTGGTGGCGCAGGGGGCGGCCGTGGCGATACCGGTCATGGCGGCTTACTTCGGCGCGGCGGCGGGGGCCGTCCAGTAGGCGCCGGCGTTGTCCACGTCCAGGAACTGGCGGTACAGCGCATCCAGCGTGGCCTGCGGGTCCAGCGCGACCGCGCGTTCCGGATACAGCCATTTCGCCATCGCCTCGATGGCGGCGATGTTGTAGGGCGAGTTGTAGAAGGCGTGCCAGATGCCGAATGCGCGCTGCTTGCGGACGGCGTCCAGGTCGCGGATGCCGTCGCGCGCGAGCAGCGTGGCCAGGCTGCCGGCGGCAACCTGCGCATCGGCGCCGGGGCCGGCCAGCAGGCCGGGCCGGCCGGGCTCGGAACGGCTGCCGGTGGCGATGTAGACGTCCGGCCTGGCGTCCAGCAGGAACTCCAGGCTGACGTCGCCGATCGCGCCCGGCAGCACGGGCGCCGCCACATTGACGCCGCCGGCCGCTTCCAGCAGGTCGCCGAAGCTGCCGTTGCCCGTGGTGTGGCAGCAGGCCGGCCAGACGCCCGCCAGCATTTCCACGAAGACGCGGGGGCGCTGCGCCTGCGGCACGGGATCGACCACCTTGCGCACCCGGGCCAGGCGCGATTCGTAGAACGCGATGTAGGCTTCGGCCTGGGCCTCGCGGTCCAGCGCCTGGCCCAGGATGCGCATGCTGGGCACGGTGTTGCGCACGGGGTGCTGGCGGAAGTCGATGAACACGATGGGGATGCCGGCATCCTGCAAGGCCGAAATCATGGGGTTGTTGCGCCCCGGGCCGTGGCCGCTCAGGCTGAACACCGCCACGTCCGGCTTGAGCGACACGATCTTCTCGGGGCTGACGCTGGCTTCGGAGGTCTTGCCGATCAGCGGCACGTCGGCCGCCTTGGGGTAGCGCCCGACCAGCTGGTTCCAGGAATACGGATCCTGCTGCTTCAGCTCGCCTTGCCAGCCGACCACGCGGGCAACCGGATCCTGGCGGTCCAGCAGCGCCATTGCGAAGACGAAGCGGCCTTCGCCCAGCAGCACTCGGCGCGGGTGGTCGGGCACCGTGACGCTGCGGCCGGCCAGGTCGGTGACCTGCCGGGCCTGCGCGGCGGGCAGGGCGCACGACAGGGCGGCCGCGGCTGCGGCCGCGCGGAAAAGGGCAAGTGTACGCATGGGGGATCCTTTGGGCGGTGCTCGCGAGGGGTGCAGGGAACGCGAACCATTCCTATCGCCGCGCAGTGTCCGCCAACCCGTCTCAAGAATTCGTTAAGACGCCGCCAGCTGTGGCGCAAAGGCCGCAAGCCGGGCCTGGACGGCCGGTGGCTCATACAATGTGAGATTGATTTCCATTCTCTGATCGCTCCCCCATGCGCGTACTCGTCATCGAAGACGACCCCGACATCCTCGCCAACATCACCCATCACCTGACGCGCCGCGGCTACATCGTGGACTGCGCGGAGGACGGCCAGCGCGGCTACGCCATGGCCGCGTCGGGCGAATTCGACCTGATCGTGCTGGACCTGATGCTGCCGCGCCTGGACGGCTACGAGCTCTGCGGCCGCCTGCGCACCGAGGCCGCCTGCAACACGCCCGTCATCATGGTCACGGCGCGCGACACGCTGGACAACCGCCTGGCCGGCTTCGACGCGGGCGCGGACGATTACCTGGTCAAGCCGTTCGCGCTGGCCGAACTGGCGGCGCGCGCCAAGGCGCTGCTGCACCGGGCCAGCGGCGCGGGCGCGGCCCGGGTGCTGCGCGTGGGCGACCTGACGCTGGACACCGGCACGCTGGAACTGGCCCGGGCGGGCCAGCCGCTGCGCCTGCCGCCGTCGCCGCTGCAACTGCTGACGCTGCTGATGCGCGCCAGTCCCGCCGTGGTCCACCGCGCCCGGCTGGAAGAGGCGCTGTGGCGCGATTCGCCGCCCGACAGCGACAGCCTGCGCACGCACATCCACCAGATCCGCCACGTGGTCGACAAGCCTTACGCCACGCCGCTGCTGCACACCGTGCATGGCATCGGCTACCAGTTGCGGGCGGCCGTCGATGGCTAGGCGGGCCAGGCAGGCGGCGCGGCGCGGGCTGGCGCGGCGCCTGGTGCTGACCTACGTGGCGCTGGCGCTGCTGGTGGCCGGGCTGTTGACCTGGCTGTCGGTCTGGAGCGTGGGCAAGCTGGAGGCCCACCTGCAGCGCATCGACATGGGCATGGCGGTGGAGCGGGTGCGCGGCGACTTTCTGGCGGGCATCGATCCGGGCAGGCCGAACCGCTTCTTTCACGGCGATCCGGGCAGCGCGGCGTTCCCCGCCTGGCTGCGGCCGCTGGCGCCGGGCTTCCACAAGATCGAGCGCGACGGCCGCGTGTGGCATGTGATGGTCGATGACCTGAAGGGCCAGCGCTACATGCTGCTGCGCGACTACACCGAATACGAACAGAACCAGGCGGGCTCGCACTGGACCGCCGTGAGCGGGCTGGCGGGCAGCCTGGCGCTCGCCTTCATCCTGGGCATCCTGGCCACGCGGCGCATGCTGCGGCCGCTGGCGCGGCTGGCGGCGCAGGTCAATGCGCGCGCGGCGCAGCCGCCGCAGACCCGGCTGGCCCCGGACTATCCACCGGACGAGATCGGCCAGCTGGCCGCGGCGTTCGATTCCACCTACAACCAGCTTGAGCAGGCGCTGCGGCGCGAGCAGCTCTTCACCGCGGACGTGGGCCATGAGCTGCGCACCCCGCTGATGGTGATCTCCAGTTCGTGCGAACTGCTGCGCGAGGAACAGGCGCTGGACGAGGCCGGGCTGGCTCGGCTGGCGCGCATTGAGGCGGCGGCGTCCGACATGCGCGAACGGCTGGACACCTACCTGATGCTGGCCCGGGGCGGCGACGCCGCCGACCTGTTCGCGCGCGAGAGCGCCGTGGCGGCGGCGCAGGGCCAGCTGGCCGCCTGGACGCCCGTCGCCCGGCGCCGCGGCATGCGTTTGACGCTGGCGACGCCGGAAGCGGCCGGGCAGCCGGCCCCGGCGCTGCTGTTTCCCGCGCCGCTGCTGCGCGCCGTGCTGTCCAACCTGATCCGCAATTCGCTGCAGTACGCCGGTCCGCGGGCGCGGGTCGTCATCACGGCCGGGCCGGATTTCATGCAGGTGGAAGACGACGGGCCCGGCATCCCCGTCGAGCGCCAGGCGTCGATCTTCAATCCCTTCGTGCGCGGCGAACAACCCGACGCCGGCAACCTGGGACTGGGCCTGTCGCTGGTGCAGCGCATCTGCGAACACCAGGGCTGGCGCGTATCGCTGGCGTCGCGGCCGGGCGAGGGCAGCCGGTTCCGCGTGGACCTGGCCGCGGCGGGGCCAGGCCCGCGCGACGCAGGCCTGGGCGCGACTGCGCCCTAGAACGACACGTCGGCGGTGAAGGTGGCCGTGCGGCCCGCGCCGGGCACGCCATAGAGCTGGAAGCCGTCCAGCGAGGCGCCCACGCGGCTGTAGTAGAACTTGTTGAACAGGTTGTCCACGTTCACGCCAAGCGTCACGTTCTTGTTCAGCCGGTAGCGCGCGGCGACCGAATGCAGCCAGTAGGACGGCGCCTTTTCGTGGTCGCGGACCCAGACCGGATGCGTGCCGTAGGGGCCCGACACCGTGGCGCTGTTGTTGTTCTTGCCCCCGACGTACTTGTTGTCGGTATAGCGGCGCTTGCCCACGTACTGCGCGCCATAGCTCAGCGACAGGTCTTGCGTGGCGGCGTAGGTGGTCCACAGGTTGAAGGTCAGGTCGGGGACGTTCTTGGCCTCTTCGCCCTGGTTCGCGCCCTTGGTGATGCGGCTTTTCATGGCGCTGGCGCCGGCAAAGGCCGACCATCGCGGCGTGATGTTGCCCGACAGTCCCAGTTCGATGCCGTCCACGCGCTTGGCGGGCAGGGCGCGCACCACGTCGGTGGCATCGTCGCCGTATTCCCAGGAATCCGTCAGTTCCGTGCGGAAGAAGGCGCCGGTCAAGGACAGGTCGCCGCCCGCCACGTCCCACTTGGTGCCCAGTTCCCAGGTCCTGGACACGGCCGGCTTGTAGGTGTCGGACCCGGTGGCGCCGTAGATGTTGTTGTTGGTGGAGGCGCCCATGGCCGACGGCTGCGCCGCCTGGCTGTAGGACACGTAGACGCTGCCGTATTCCACGGGCTTGTAGGTCAGGCCGATGCGGCCGCTCCAGGCGCCGTCCGTCACGCGCTGCGTGGCCGCGCCGGTCGTCTGCGTGACCCGGTAGCGGTCATAGCGCAGCGCGCCCTGCAGCATCCACTGCGGATTGAAGGTGACCGTGTCGCCGGCGTACAGCCCGGCGTTGAAGATCTCGGCCTTGTTGCCCGAGTCGCCCTTGCGCGTGTCCACGCCGCCCATGTCCGCGCCGCCGGTGTCGCGCAGGTCGATGACCGGGTTGAAGGAGGGCGCGCGGATCGTGCGCGCGTGGTCGCCGTAGGTTTCCTTGTAGAACTCCACGCCGGCGATCACCGCGTGCTTGACGGCGCCGGTCTGGAAATCCAGGTTCAGGTTGGTCTGGTTGGCCAGGATGGTGTAGCGCTTGGACGTGCCGAAGTCATTGCCGCGCAGCTGCGCATAGGGCGACGGGTTGGACAGCGGTTCGACGCCGCTGTACGACAGGATGCCGTCGGCGCTGTAGACCAGCGGGCCCGTGCCGGCATAGCCGTACGAGGTGCGCGACGTCGAATTGAAGCGCGCCGGCGCCAGCACGCCGATGCGGTCGGTCTGCTGCCAGCGGCTGATGTTGGTCAGGCGCGCGGCCTGCGTGAAGTCGTGCTCGACCTTCATCGTGGCCTGGTCCGTGCGCGTCTGTTCCGTGTACAGGTCGGGGTCCCCGTACCACGCGTTGCGCGCCACGTTCGGCATGCGCCGGCCGCCGGTGCCGCGCTGTATCGGCACGCCGCCGTCCGGGATGTTGTCGTCTTCCTGGTGCAGATAGTTGAGCGTGACGCGGGTGGGCGAACCCAGCCCCATGGCCAGCGACGCCGCCATGCCGGAGCGGTCGAATTCGGTGACCTCGCGTTCGGCCACGCCGTTGTGATGGCGCATGAGATTCACGCGCAGGGCCGAGCTGTCGGTCAGTTCCTGGTTCAGGTCGGCCGTGATGCGCCGGTAATGGTCCGTGCCCAGGCCGCCGGACATCTGGTAGAACGAGCCCAGGCGTGCTTCCTTGCTGGCCAGGTTGACGCTGCCGCCGACCGCGGACACGCCGGATTCGATGGAGCCCGTGCCCTTGAAGACTTCCGCCTGTTCCAGGTTGAAGATGTCGGTGCGGCTGGACAGGCCCGCATCGCGGATGCCGTCGACGGTGATGCTTTGCTCCGCGGAAAACCCGCGGATCGTGAACATGTCGCCCCAGCCCAGGTTGCCCTCGCCGGAGCTGAAGGTGATGCCGGGCACGTTGCGCAGCACGTCCTGCAGGCTCTTGGCCTGCTGCTCCTCGAGCACCGCGCGCGGCACGACCGTGATGCTTTGCGGCGTGTCCAGCAGGGGCTCGGTGAATTTGCCCGACTGCACGCGGTCGGCCTTGTAGGGCGGGGCGTCGGCCTGCACCGTGACGGGCGCCAGCAGGACGGCGCCCTCGGCGGGCGCGGCCTGGCCGTGGGCCTGGGCGGTGGCGGCGCCCAGCGCCATCCCCAATGTCTTCAGGGCGAGCGCGCCCGGTCCGTGTGTTCTGTATTGCGCCATGGTGATCTTGAGTGCCTCAGTGAGAATCGTTGCGATTCTGGCGAGGCGGGTCTCAAGATCTTGTTAAGGCATGGCGCGGCAGGCCGAATCAGGCGCGGGACGTGTCGAACGCCAGCAGGTTGCGCTTGACGATGCCCAGCATGTCGGCGAGTTCGTGGCGCTGCGCGGCGTCCAGGCCCTGCAGGATGGCTTCGCTCATGGCGTCGCTCTTGACCCGCATGCGCTCGATCATGGCGCGGCCCTCCGGCGTCAGCAGGACGAGCTTGGTGCGCCGGTCCTGTTCGTCGGCGCCGCGGCGCACGAAGCCCAGGGCTTCCAGGCGGTCGACCAGCCCGCCGAGCGCCGCGCGTCCCAGGTCCAGGACGTCGGCCAGGTCGCTTTGCGACATGCCGTCATGGCGCGACAGGTGCGCCATGACCCACCACTGCGAGCGCGTGATGCCCTCGGGCCTCATGACTTCATCGAAGACCTTGCGGCGCAGCCGCGACACGTCATGCATCAGGAATCCAAGGCGCTGGTCCCAGTTTTCCTGGGCGGAGCCCTTCGGCGACACCTCGATGTCCTGCGCGTCGTGCACGCGGGCGTCCGAATCTGCTGCAACCTTCTTGGCCATTCAAGCATCCTCCAGCCGGATCAGGCGTTTGCCCATGTTCTTGCCCTGGTAGAGATCGGCGATCGATCCCGGCGCGGCCTCGATGCCGTCCAGGATTTCCTCGCGGTAGCGCAGCTTGCCCTGCCGCACCAGCGGCGCGAGCGCGGCGATGGCTTCCTCGTAGCGGTGCTCGTAGTCCCAGACCAGAAAGCCCTGCATGCGCGCCGCCTTGTTGAGCAGATGCCGTTCGACGCGCGGGCCGGTGGGCCAGGGATCCCAGCTGCTGACCGAGGCGGTGCCGCAGATCACGATGCGGGCGTGCCGGTTGATCAGCGGAATCACGGTGTCGCTGATGCGCCCGGCGGTATTGTCGAAGTACACGTCGACGCCGTCGGGGCAGGCCTGCGCCAGCGTCTGCGCCATGTCGGGCGCATGGTAGTCCAGCGCGGCGTCGAAGCCGAATGATTCCACGCACAGGCGCGCCTTGTCCGCGCCGCCCGCGATGCCGACGGCGCGGCAGCCGAGGTGGCGCGCGAGCTGGCCCACGACGGATCCGACGGCGCCCGCGGCGGTGGACACCACGACGGTCTCGCCGGCCTTGGGCTCGCCGCAGTGGTTCAGCGCAAAGTAGGCGGTGACGCCATTCAGGCCCAGGACGCCCAGCGACAGCGACAACGGCAGGTCGGTCTCCAGCACCTGGCGGCGGATGGCCTTGCCGTCCGTGATGGCGTAGTCCTGCCAGCCAAGCAGGCCCATGACTAGGCTCCCTTCCGGATAGCGCGGATTGCGCGAGGCCACGACGCGGCCGGCGGAGAAGGCGCGCATGACTTCGCCGATGGCGACGGGTTCCGAATAGTTGGCGGCGGCGTTCACCCAGCCGCGCATCGCCGGATCCACCGACAGGAACAGATTGCGCACCAGCACCTCGCCGTTCCCGGGCTCGGGCACCGGCCCGGTCTGGATTTCAAAATGTTCGGCCTGCGGAATGCCCATCGGCCGGGCCTTCAGGACGACCTGCCGGTTGATCGGATTGCGGGCTTGCATGGGCGTCTCCTCGGGTTGTTCCCAATATTGTATGCATGCATACCGTATGTTAGCGTTCAGTTTAACGCAACAGGCATGGATGCCCATGCCCAGACGGGAACAGTATCCCGCGAGCGCCAAAGGAGACAACGATGGCCGGGTTGTATTTCGAGCAATTCCACGTCGGGCAGCGGTTCACGCATGACGTGCGCCGCACGGTCACCGAGACCGACAACGTGCTGTTCACCACCATGACGCTGAATCCCGCCGCGATCCACCTGGATGCGGAATACGCCAAGACCACCGAGTTCGGCCGTCCGCTGGTCAACAGCGCCTTCACGCTGGGGCTGATGGTGGGGATTTCGGTGGGCGACACCACGCTGGGCACGACCGTGGGCAACCTGGGCTGGGACGACGTGCGCTTTCCCGCGCCGGTGTTCGCGGGCGACACGCTGCGGGTCGAGTCCGACGTGCTGGAACTGCGCGAAAGCCGGTCGCGGCCCGGGAACGGCATCGTCGTGTTCGGCCATCGCGCCTACAACCAGCGCGACGAACTGGTGGCGACCTGCCGGCGCGTGGCGCTGATGCTGCGCCAGCCCGCCGCGCGCGCGGCCTGAACGCCGGAGGCCGCCCATGGATTTCGCGCTGACCGACGAGCAGAACGCCATCCGCCGCGCCGTGCAGGACCTGTGCGCGGGGTTCGACGACGATTACTGGACCCGCAAGGACAAAGAGGGCGGATTTCCCGAGGACTTCTATCGCGCGATGGCCGGGGCCGGCTGGCTGGGCGTGGCGATGCCCGCCGAGTACGGCGGCGCCGGGCTGGGCATCCTGGAAGCGGCCCTGATGATGGAGACCGTGGCGGCGTCCGGGGCCGGCCTGTCGGGCGCGTCCGCCATCCACATGAATGTGTTCGGCCTGCATCCGGTGGTGGTGCACGGCAGCGACGCGCAGCGCGCGCGCTGGCTGCCGCCCATCATCAGCGGCGAACAGAAGGCATGCTTTGGCGTGACGGAGCCGAACACGGGCTTGAATACCCTGAAGCTGCGCACGCTGGCGGTGCGCCAGGGCGACCGCTACGTGGTCAACGGCCAGAAGATCTGGATTTCGACGGCGCAGGTGGCCAACAAGATCCTGCTGCTGGCGCGCACCACGCCGCTGGACCAGGTCAGGGAGCCGACCCAGGGCCTGAGCCTGTTCTACACCGACCTGGACCGCAGCCGCATCAGCGTGCGCGAGATCGAAAAACTGGGGCGCAAGGCGGTGGATTCCAATGAACTGTTCATCGACGGCCTGGAAGTTCCGGTCGAGGACCGCATCGGGGAAGAGGGCAAGGGCTTTTCGTACATCCTGCACGGCCTGAATCCCGAGCGCGTCCTGCTGGCGGCCGAGGCCACCGGCCTGGGGCGCGCGGCGTTGCGGCGCGCGGCGGCCTACGCGGGCGAGCGCGTGGTGTTCGACAGGCCGATCGGCCAGAACCAGGGCGTGCAGCACCCGCTGGCCGAGCGCTGGGTGGAACTGGAAGCGGCCGAGCTGCTGTACCGCCGCGCCGCGTGGATGTACGACCAGGGCATGCCGTGCGGCGCGGAAGCGAACGCGGCGAAGTTCTTTTGCGCCGAGGCCGGCTTTCGCGCCTGCGAAACCGCGGTCCTGACGCATGGCGGCATGGGCTACGCGAAGGAGTATCACGTGGAGCGCTACTTCCGCGAAGCCATGCTGCCGCGCATCGCGCCCGTGTCGCCGCAACTGATCCTGTGCTTCATCGCCGAGAAGGTGCTGGGGCTGCCGAAGTCGTACTGAACGTAGCTGCGCCGCGGGAACTCCGACGTCGCGTTCCGCGTCGTCGGGACCCGACACAACCAGGAGACAGACGCGATGGATGCGTTGCAGGGATTGCGGGTGGTGGATTTTTCCAAGGTGCTGGCCGGGCCGTTGTGCACGCAGTACCTGGGCGACATGGGGGCGGAGGTCATCAAGGTCGAGCCGCTCAAGGGCGACGATACGCGCCGCTGGCCGCCGTTCCGCCAGGACGACGGCACGGTGTTCCTGAGCGTGAACCGGAACAAGCGCAGCGTGGCGCTGGACCTGAAATCGCCGCAAGGGCGCGAGGCGGCGCAGCGGCTGATCGCCACTGCCGACATCGTGGTCGAAAGCTTCGGCCCCGGCGTGGCGGCTCGGCTGGGCATCGACTACGCCAGCGCCGCCGCACTGCGGCCCGACGTGGTCTATTGCAGCATTTCCGGCTTCGGCAGCAAGGGGCCCCTGAACCGGGGCAAGGGCTATGACGTGATCCTGCAGGCCTTCTGCGGCATGATGTCCATCACCGGCGAAGAGGACGGGCCGGCGATCCGCAGTCCGATCTCGCCCATCGACCAGGCGACCGGCATGCACGCCGCCACCGGCATCCTGGCCGCCGTCGTGCGCCGGCTGCGCACCGGCAAGGGCTGCCAGGTCGAGGCGTCGCTCTTTGACACCTCGGTCGGCTTCATGGGCTATGTGATGCAGAGCTACTGGGAACGGGGCAGCGAGCCGCGGCGCTGGGGCTCGGCCCACGAATCCCTGTGCCCCTACCAGGTGTTTGACGCCAGCGACCGGCCCTTGCTGCTGGGCGTGGCCAACGACTCCCTCTGGCGCACCTTCTGCAACGAAGTGGGCAAGCCGTCGCTGGCGGACGACCCGCGCTATGCCACCAACGCGGACCGCGTGCGCAACCGCCCCGAGGTGCTGGCGCTGGTGGCGGATGCGCTGCGTGAAGACAGCCGCGATGCCTGGATCGACCGGCTGGGGCGCGCCGGCATTCCGTGCGCGCCGATCCAGGGCGTCGGCGAGGTGCTGGCGCACGCGCACATGGACGCCAGCGAAATGATCTATCGCTTCGCCGATTCGGCGCATGGCGAATTGAACGTGGTATCGCAGCCGCTGCGCTTTGACGGCCAGCGCCCGAAGCCCGCGTCGCCGCCGCCGCGGGTGGGCGAGCATACGCGGCAGGTGCTTGCCGAACTCGGCTACGACGAGGCCGCCATCCGGCGCTATCTGGACGCGCTGGCGCCGGCGGTCGGCGCGGCGGCCTGACATGTCGTCCCCGGGCCGCGCCGCGCGCACGTGAAGCAGGCTTTGCGCATTCTTGCCAGTGTTCCGGCTGGCGGCTGAAGACCGGAAAACCTACCCGTGACTGGCCGCACAGGCCCCCACCGATCGACCGCCCGGCACAGGGACGGCGTCCCACCAAGGAGACAGACATGATGCGTACTTTCTTCAAGCCGCTATGCGCGGCCGCGTTGCTCGCGTGCGGCCTGGCCGGGCCCGCTGCGCAGGCGGCGGACTATCCTGCCCAGCCCGTGAAACTGGTCACGGCGTTCGGGGCGGGCAGCGCCAGCGACATCGTCGCCCGGCTGATCGCCGAACGCCTGCAGTCCGCGCTCGGGCAGCCGGTGATCGTCGAGAATCGCCCCGGCGCGTCGGGGCAGGTCGCCACCGACCTCGTCGCGCGCGCCCAGCCCGACGGCTACACGATCATGCTGGCGACGAACACCACCCATTCCTCGAACCCGCACCTGTACAAGAGCCTGCGCTACAACCCGGTCAAGGATTTCACGCCGCTGGTGCAGGTGTGCAATTTTCCCTTCGTGCTGGCGGTCAGCGCCAAATTGCCCATCAGCAGCGTGGATGACCTGCTGCGTTACGGCAAGGCCAATCCGGGCAGCCTGAACTACGCCTACGGCAACAGCACCGGCCAGATATCGGCCGCGTCCTTCGACAAGATGACCGGGCTGGGCGCCGCGGCGATTCCCTACAAGAGCACGCCGCAGGCGATGACGGACATCATCGGCGGACGCGCCACCTTCATGTTCGTGGACCTGGCGTCGGCGGCGGCGCACATCCAGGCGGGCACGCTCAAGGCGCTTGCGGTATCCACCGAGAAGCGCAGCGCGCTGGCGCCGAACCTGCCGAGCGTGTCCGAGGCGCTGGGACAGCCGGGCTTCGACCTGGCGGCCTGGGTCGGGATCTTCGGCCCCGCGAAACTGCCCGCGCCGATCGCGAAGCGGCTGGGGGACGAACTCTACAAGATCGTCTCGTCCGACGACATCAAGCAGAAGCTGACGCAGATGGGCGCGGAGCCCACGCCGGCGCCGGCCTCGGCGTTCGGGCCGTTCGTCGTGCAGCAGGAAAAAGTGTGGGGCGACAAGGTCCGGCAGGCGGGCATCCAGGCCGAGTAGGGGGCGGCGCAACCGCGCGGCTCGGGGATGCCGCCCGCCGCGGCAATCTTTGATGCGCATCGAGGGCCGTCGCTGCTTGACGGCCCTTCTGCCGTCCGGAAGGCGGCCCTGCGCCCGATCAATCCGGCTCCAATTTTGTCTTGGAATAGTAATGTTATTACATTACTATTCTGCCTTTTTTCACGCGACGCGGCGCCCAGGCGCCGGCCGGCATTGCTCCCTGTATCCCTACATGGCTTCTCCCATTCCCAATCCCGCCGGCAGCACCCGGCTGCGTTCCATCGACGCCCTGCGCGGCCTGGTCATCGTGATCATGCTGCTGGACCACGTGCGCGAGACCTTCTTCCTGCACCATCAGGTCGGCGACCCGATGGACGTGGCGGCCACGCCGCCCGATCTGTTTTTCTCGCGCCTGCTGGCACACCTGTGCGCCCCGGTGTTCGTGTTCCTGACGGGCCTGTCGGCCTGGCTGTATGGCGCGAAGGCGGGCAGCCGCGGCGCCACGGCGGCGTTCCTGGCCAAGCGCGGCGCGTTTCTCATCGCGCTGGAAGTCATCGTCGTGAATTTTGCGTGGACGTTCCAGTTTCCGCCGTCGGTCGTGTACCTGCAGGTGATCTGGGTGATCGGCCTGTCCATGCTGTCGCTGGCGGCCCTGCTGTGGTTGCCGCGCTGGGCGCTGGTCGTGGTGGGGGTGGCGCTGGTGGCCGGCCACAATGCGCTGGACGGCGTGCATTTCGTGGCGGGCCACGCCATGCACGTGCCGTGGGCGGTGCTGCACGACCGCGGCTGGATCGACATGGGCGAGACGCTGCGCCTGCGGACCTCGTATCCCTTGCTGCCCTGGATCGGCGTGATCGCGCTGGGCTTCGCGGCGGGCCCGTGGTTCCAGGCGGGCGTGCAGCCCGCCGTGCGCCAGCGCCGGCTCTGGACGGCGGGCCTTGCCCTGGTCGCCGGCTTTGTCGCCCTGCGGGCGCTGAACGGCTATGGCCAGGCCCAGCAGTGGTCCGTGCAGGCCGACGCGCTGCACACGGCGATGAGCTTCCTGAACATTACGAAATACCCGCCGTCGCTGATGTTCCTGCTGCTGACGCTCGGCCTGGGCCTGTGCCTGCTGGTCCTGATCGAGCGCGCCCAGTCCGCGACGTGGGTGCGCGTGCTGTGCGTGTACGGCGCGGCGCCGATGTTCTTCTACCTGCTGCACCTGTACGTGCTGAAGGCGCTGTACCTGGCGGGCGAGGGCATCTGGGGCCTGAACCAGGGCAAGTACTTTGGCGTGGACGGCATGGCCTCGGTATGGCTGATCTCGGTGCTGCTGGCGGCCGCCCTCTACCTGCCGGTGCGCTGGTTCGGGCGCCTGAAGGCCGCGCGCCGCGACATCGCCTGGCTCAAGTACCTGTGAGGCCGGCGATGGCGTTACGCAAGTTTTCCGCGGGCGTCGCGGCGGTGATGGCGCCGTGGGCCGCCGACGCGCAGCAAAGCCCCGTCACCCTGTACGGGGTCGTGGACCTGAGCCTGGCAGGCTTCTCCACACAGGAGCGCGGCACGGCGATCAACATGCAGTCGGGCGTGCAGTCCGGTTCGCGCTGGGGGCTGCGCGGCAGCGAGGATCTGGGCAATGGCCTGCGGGCAAATTTCCAGCTGGAAAGCGGCATCCTGGCCAACAACGGCAGGTCCGCGCAGGGCGGGCGCCTGTTCGGCCGCGCCGCCTGGGTCGGGGTATCGGGCGGGTTCGGCGACCTGCGGCTGGGCCGCCAGACCTCGGCGTCGTCGGCCACGCTCGCGGACTACGACGCCTTCCTGGCGTCATACCTCATCACGGGCGCGCAGACGACGCTGCTGCCCTACAACGCCAACCGCGCCGACAACACCGTGGCCTACTGGAGTCCTTCCGTGGGCGGCCTGCGGGTGGGTGTCGACGCCAGCCTGGACTATGACGGCGGCGGGGGCTTTCAGACTGCCTCCACCAACAAGCTCTACAGCGCCGCGCTGGTGTACGAGCAGGCGGGCTATTCGATCGCCGCCACCTACGAAGGCGCGCGCTGGGCGGACGGCACGGTCCAGTCCGCCGCCATGGTCCGGGCAGGCGGCGCGCGCCAGCCCGATGCCTACACCCTGGCCGCGCGTGCGACGGTGGATGCGTTCACGCTGTACGCGGGCTGGTCCGTGATGCGCAACGGATCGACCATACCGGCCGTGCCGTCGCCGGGGCAGCGCGTCTATTTCCCGGACAGCACGGTCCATGGTGTGATGGCCGGCGCCGCCTGGCGGGCGGGCGCGGGAACGGTGATGGCGTCGTGGCAGGCCAGCCTGCCGGGCGGCGGCGTCCTCGAGCGCGACGGCGCCACGCATTCCCAGCAGGTCTATTCGGCGGGCTACGTGTACGACCTGTCCAAGCGCACCAACCTGTACGCCGTCTACGGCTACATGCGGGGCGCCTGGGACGACCCGTCCTGGCACCAGTCGCAGTACGCGGTGGGGATGCGCCACCGGTACTGAGGGGCGATCAGTACGTCTTGCCGGAAATCTGGTCGGCGTACTTCAGGTCCAGCCACTTGTCGTCCTGCGGAATGCGGTCCAGGTTGCCCAGGTCGATCTGGGTCTGCAGGGCGTCTTTCAAGGCCTGTTCCGGCACGGCCACGGAATCCGCGAACACGCCGTCGTCGATCAGGCGCTGCACCGATGCGCGCACCACCGCCGGGTCCAGGTTGGGGAAGAGCTTCAGGCCGCTGGCCACCGCCGCCGCCGGATCCTTGTGGATGGCCTTGAGCGCGCGGTCGATGCCGGCCACGAACTTCTGCGAGACCTGCGGGGCGATGTCCTGGCGGGTGGAGATGGCCGAGAACGTGTACGGGCCGATCTCGCGCGAGAACGCGGACACGACCTTGTAGCCCTGGGCCTGGGCCTGCGACGCGCCCGGCTCATAGAGCACCGCGCAGTCGGCCTGGCCCGAACTCAGTGGACCGATCTCGTTGCCCAGCGGCACTTCCAGCAGGTTCACGTCGCGCTTGGGATCCAGGCCGGCGTTCTTGACCAGCTTGATGAAGGCCGACGAACTGGTGGTGGGCATGGCGCCCGTGGCGATGGTGGCGCCCTTCAGGCTCTTGAAGCCGTCGAACTTGAAGTCCTGCTTGCAGGTCAGCCACACGCCCAGGCGGTTCAGCGTGCCGCCCACGACTTTCACCGGCGCGCCGCGGCCGAACGAAATCGCGGTCCATTCGGGGCCGTGCAGCGAGAAGTCGGCGCTTCGGGAGATGACGGCGGCCAGCGCGTTGGTCGACGACGAGGCCACGTCGATGCGCACGTCCAGGCCTTCGTCCTTGAAGTAACCGTGTTCCTCGGCAAAGTACACCGGCAGGTAGAACACGGACTTGAAGGCGGCGGATACGACGGCCTTGTCGTTGGCGGCCATGGCGGACACGGACAGCAGGGAGACGGCCGCGGCGGCGGCAAGGCGGAGGGGGAATCGGGTTTTCATGATGGTTTGCAGCGGCGCGGATGCGCGCTTCACAGTTTGAATTGAGTGGCGTAGGTCTGGTCTTTCCAGCGCAGGAGGCGCTTTTCGGCAATGTCCACGCCGGCGTACAGGACAAAGCCCAGCAGCATCAGCGAGAAGATCCCCACCCAGACGGTGTTCAGGTCATACAGCGACGAGGCGACGAAGATGACGTGGCCCAGGCCGTACTTGGAGGAAATGAACTCGCCCACGACCGTGCCCACCAGCGCGAAGCCGATGTTGATGCGGAACGTGGCGATGATGGCGGGCAGGGCGGACGGCACCACGACCTTGGCGAAGATCTGCCGCTTGGTCGCGCCCAGCGACACCAGCATCTTCTGGATGTCGGGATCGGTGTCCTTCGCGGCCTGGAAGGCGGCCAGCAGGGCGACGATGGAAGTCAGCGAAATCGACAGCGCCACCTTCGAGATCACGCCCGTGCCGAACCACAGGATCACCAGCGGCGCGAACGCGATCTTGGGCACGCTGTTGATCGCCACCAGGAAGGGCTCGACCACCTTGGCGCCGTACGGCGAATACCAGAGCGCCAGCCCGGGCACGGTGCCCAGGACGGTGCCCACGACAAAGCCGGCCGCGGACGCCCACAGCGTGTAGTTGGCGTGCTCCCAGAGTTCGCCGGACAGAATCATTTTCCAGGCGGCCTGCACGATGCCCGCGGGCGAGCCGAACAGGAAGCCCGACACGGCGCCGGACCGCACGCCGGCTTCCCAGGCGCCGAACAGCACGGCAAGAATCAGCAGTTGGGTCGCCAGGACGGGGATGCGAAAGCCCGGTTTGCGGGCCGTGGCCGGGGTCGTTGCAGGCTTGGACGCAGGCGCGCCCTGCAGTGTTGAAGCGGTGGTCTGGGTCATGCGGGGACGCCGTCCTTGCGGGCGGTCTGTATGTCGAGTTCCTGGCAGAGCAGGTCGAAGTAGCCGGGAAAGCGGCTGTCGTGGCGCGCTTCCAGCGGCGAACGGGTGCCCAGTTCGATCTCGTGTACGCTCTTGAGTCGCCCGGGACGCGCGCTCAGCACGAAGATGCGCTCTGACAAGGCGATGGCCTCGTCGATGTCGGGGGTCACGAGCACCACGGTCTTGCCCTGCTTGCTTACGGTGTCGGCCAGCATGGATTCCAGGAACAGGCGGGTCTGGTAGTCCAGCGCCGAGAACGGTTCGTCCAGCAGCAGCACGTCCGGGTCGGGCAACAGCGTGCGGGCCAGCGCCACGCGCTGGCGCATGCCGCCGGACAGCGCCTTGGGATAGCTGTCCTGGAACGGCAGCAGGCCGAAGGTGTGCAGGTATTCGCGCGCCCGTTCCACGGATTCGGCCTTGGGCGCGCCGCGGATCTCCAGGCCGACCAGGACGTTGTCCAGCACGGTGCGCCAGGGCATCAGCAGGTCGCGCTGCAGCATGTAGCCGACGCGTCCGCGCAGGTTGGGCAGGGCCGCGCCATCCAGCGCGATCGTGCCGGCGTCATGCTCCAGGAGGCCGGTCAGGATGTTGAACAGCGTGGACTTGCCGCAGCCCGACGGGCCGATGATGCTGACGAATTCGCCGCTGGCCGCGTTCAGGCTGATGTCGTCCAGGACCTGGACCGGGCCGGTGTCGGTGTGAAAGCGCTTGGAGAGATTGCGGATCTCCAGCTTGAGGGCAGGGGTGGGACTCATGGCGGAACGACTGCACGCCGCCTCAAGCCGCGCCATGCTCCAGTTCAAGTGCCACGACGTCTTCGTGCGGCACCTCCAGGGCTTCGTTGAAGCGCTTGAAGAAGCTGCACAGGGCGATGCGGATGGTCAGCTCGACGATCTGTTCCTCGCTGAAGAACGATTGCAGCTTGCGGTAGAACTCGTCGCTGACCTGCGACGGGGTCAGCGTGACAAGGACCGCGTAGTCGCGCACCACCAGGTCCTTCTCGTCCAGGCCCGGCACCTGCGGTTCCAGCAGGCGGTCGATGGCCTCTTGCGAGATGCCGTGCGCGGCCAGCTTGGGCGTGTGCAGCGTGACGCAGTAGTGGCAGGCGTGGGCCTTGGAGGCCGTCAGCAGCGCGATTTCCAGATGGCGCGGCGAGATCAGGCCGTCCTCGCGCGACTGCACCAGGTACGAGAAGAAATGCTTGAGCGCCGGCGGCCGCGGCGCGAAGGCGCTCAGCATGTTGGCATAGGGGCCGTAGTCCTGCAGCAGTTGGTTGAACAGGGCGGCGGTGGCGGGATCCAGCTTGGCGGGATCCAGGGGAGTCAGGCGTGACAAGGCAATTCCAGCGTAAGGGGACAACAACGCTCGAATCCTAAAAGACCCCGGGCCGCATGAAAAATACCGATATCACATATGTATATGGGTATGCCCGGGCGGCACGGGCATCGGCGGGCGCGGCAGATCGTTGCGCTACAGGCGCTGTCCTCCCGTGGCATCGATGCTTTGACCGGTCACCCAGCGTCCTTCGTGCGAAGCCAGGAACGCGACGATGTCGGCGATGTCCTCGGGCTGGCCCACGCGGCCCAGCGCGATGGTCTGCGCGATGGCGCGGCTGAGCTCGGGGTCCCGCGCGCGCGCGTTGAGGTCGGTCGCGGTGGCGCCCGGCAGCACGGCGTTCACGGTGATGCCACGAGCGCCGAGCTCGCTGGCCAGCAGCAGGGTCAGGGCTTCCAGGCCGGCCTTGGCCGGCGCGTACACGCTCATTTCGGGATAGGCGGCGCGCGTGCCCATGGACGAGATATTGATGATGCGCCCGCCGTCGCGCAGGAAAGGCAGGCAGTGCTGGATCAGGAAGAACGGCGTTTTCAGGTTGACCTGCAGCACGCGGTCGAAGTCCTGGGGCGTCACTTGCGGCAGGCGCGCGCGCAGGCCGACGCCGGCGTTGTTGACCAGGATGTCCAGGCCGTCTTCTCCCGTGCGTTCGCGCAGGGATGCGAGGGCGGCCGCAGCAAGGCCGGCTGCTGCGTCCGGGTCGGCCAGGTCGGCCTGCAAGGCCCAGGCCTGTCCGCCGGCCGCCTCGATCTGGCCGACGACCTCGGCGGCGGCGCCGGTCGCCGCGTGGTAGTGCACGGCGACGCGCGCGCCGCGCCGGCCCAGGGCCAGCGCAATGGCGCGGCCGATGCCGCGGCTGCCGCCGGTGACGAGGGCGGTCTTGCCCGCCAGGGTATCGGGTGCGGCGCTCATGCGGCCTCCTTCTCGGGTTGTGTCCAGTCCTGCCGCGCTTCCAGGTCGCGCGCCAATAGCAGCAGGGCGTTGCGGTCGACCTTGTTGGTGCCCGCCCAGGGCAGGTCGTCCAGGAAGCGGATGCGGCGCGGATGCTGATAGGCCGGACCATGGGCCAGCGCATGGCGCTTGAGCGTTTCGGCGTCCAGCGTGCTGCCGTCGCGCCGCACCACGAAGGCGACGGGGATGTTGCCGCGCTCTTCGTCGGCCAGCGGCACGACGCAGCTCTGGCGCACGTCGGGATGCGACTCCAGCAGCTTTTCGACCTCGACCGGATAGATGTTTTCGCCGGAGCACACGAACATGTCGTCGGCGCGCCCCACGAAGTAATAGAAGCCGTCGGGGTCGCGGCGCATCACATCGCCGCTGTAGTACCAGCCGTCGTCCAGCACCTGGGCGCTTTTCTCGGGCAGGTTGTGATAGCCGGCAAGCACCGCCGGATTCTTCATCAGCAGCACGCCTTCGTCGGGACCGCTTCCGCCCGTCAGCCGGACCTGGTCCTTGTGCAGCGGGTAGCCGACGGCCAGCGGCGGCGTGGGCAGGCCGTCGGGATGCGGGCCGAATACCGCGGGGCCGGCTTCCGTGGTGCCGTAGCCGTGCGTGATGCGCACCTGCGGCAGCGCCTGCTGGATGCGTTCGTACAGGGCCACGGTCATCGGGGCGGACCCCAGCATGACGCGTTCCAGCGCCGACAGGTCGCGGCCCTGCAGCAGCGCGGGGTCCTTGACCAGCCGCGCGAACATGGTCGGGACGGCCGTCAGGATGGTGATGCGGTAGCGTTCCAGCGCGTCCGCGTAGGCGGCGACGTCGAACGCGGGCTGGATCACCAGCAGGCTGTTGCTGGCGAAGGCGCGCTTGGCCATGAACAGGCCGTTCATGTGGAACAGCGGCTGCGCCAGCAGGTAGCGCGCCTGGTTGTCCGCGGGCGCGGCGGGGCCGGCCGTGGTCGTCAGCGCCCAGAGCTGGCCGGCGTGGGTCAGCGGCACGCCCTTGGGCTTGCCGGTGGAGCCGGACGTATACAGCATCTGCGCGATGGCCTGCGGGGCCGGCGTGACGGCCGCGAAGTCCGCGGGCGCGATCTGGGCGGCAAAGCCCTGCGGGCCGGCGTCGTCGAAGTCCAGGACCGGCACGGTGGCCTCGAACCCGGCGCGGCGCGGGCCGTCCACAAAGGCCAGGGCGATGCCGGCATCGCGCAGCACGTAGTCGATGTTCTCCTGCGACTGCTTGATGTTGATGGGCACGGCGACGAAACCGGCGCGCATGATGCCGAAATAGGCGATGAGGTATTCGGCGCGGTTCAGGGCGGCGATGGCGATGCGGGCGCCGGGTTCCAGGCCGCGTGCGACCAGCCACGCGGCCACGCCGCCCGCCAGGCGGTCGGCCTGGCCATGCGTCAGGCGCAGGGGCGCGTCGGGCTGGCGCAGGTCGACGATGGCGGGCAGGTCGGCCGGCAATCGCGGATCGGCCAGGTCGCCCAGGTTCTTGAGGGAATGCGTCATGGAGAGGATTTCCGAAAAGGCTGCGGCTCAGCGCTTTTGCAGCTTGGGATTGAGCGCGTCGTTCAGGCCGTCGCCGACCAGGTTCAGCGACAGCACGGTAAGCATGATGGCCACGCCGGGCACGGCGCAGATGTACCAGGAGGATCGGATCAGGCTGCGTCCTTCGCCCACCAGTCGGCCCCAGCTGGCGATGTTGGGATCGCCCAGGCCCAGGAAGGACACCACCGATTCGTACAGGATCGCGCCGGCCACCACCAGCGACGACATCACGATGACGGGCGGCAGCGCGTTGGGCAGGACTTCGGCCGCGACGATGCGCAGCGGGCTCATGCCCACGGCGCGGCAGGCCTGCACGAACTCGCGTTCCTTGAAGGACAGGAACTCGGCGCGGGTCAGGCGCGCGATCGGCGGCCAGGACACCAGGCCGACGGCCAAGGTGATGTTTTCGATCCGGGGGCCCAGCACCGACACGACGGTCAGCACGAAGACGACGTTGGGGATGATCTGGAACAGCTCGGTCAGGCGCATGAGCGCTTCGTCGATCCAGCCGCCGGCCCAGGCGGCGGCCGCGCCGACGCTTACGCCGATCAGCGTGGCGGTGGCGGCGGCCACCAGGCCGATCAGCAGGGTGGCGCGCGCGCCGTGCGCGATCAGCGCGGCGATGTCGCGGCCCATGGAGTCCGTGCCCAGCGGAAAGCGCCAGGACTCGAAGGGCCAGATCTCGGGCGCGCCGACGATGCGCAGCGGGTTGACCGGGTAGAGCCAGTCGGCGCCGGCGGCCACCAGCGCCACCAGCAGCAGGACCGCGGCGCCCGCCACCGCGCCGCGGTTGCGGGCAAAGCGCGCCGCGAAGGAATCGGGACGGCGGGCCGGGGCCGCGGCCCCGGGGGACAGGATGGCGGGGGTAGCGGACATGTCAGGCGGCCTTGATGCGCGGATCCAGCCGCGTATAGGCGAGGTCCACGATGATGTTGGCGATGATGACCACGACCGAGCTGAGCACCAGGATGCCCAGCACGACGGGGTAGTTGCGGCTCATGACGCTGTCGAACAGCACGGCGCCGATGCCGGGCCAGCTGAACACGGACTCGATCACGATGCTGCCGCCCAGCACGGCGCCCAGCTGCAGGCCCAGCAGGGTGGCAATGGGCAGGACGGCGTTGCGCAGGATGTGGCGCAGCACCACCGTGGCGCGCGTCAGGCCCTTGGCGTAGGCCGTGCGCACGTAGTCCATGCGGCTGACTTCCAGCATCGATGCGCGCATCACGCGGGCGTAGGCCGCCGAATAGAACAGCCCCAGCGCCACGGCCGGCAGCGCCAGGTGGTGCAGCACGTCCAGCGCCTGGCGCCAGAGCCCGCCGTCCAGGCCGATGGTGACCATGCCTCCCACCGGAAACCAGCCCAGCTTCACCGAGAACATGATGATCAGCATGATGCCCAGCCAGAAGCTCGGCGCGGCAAAGCACAGCACGGCGAACGCCGACACGGCGCTGTCCCACCAGGTGTTGACCTTGACGGCCGACACGATGCCGGCCGCCACCCCCACCAGCACCGCGATGGCGATGCTGGCCAGCATCAGCACCAGCGTCGCCGGCAGGTGGGCCAGGATCACGTCCAGCACCGGCAGGTTGTGCCGGTACGAATAGCCGAAATCCAGCCGCGCCACCGATCCGATGTACTTCAGAAGCTGCACCGCGGGAGGCTGGTCCAGGCCGTAGGTGACGCGCAGGCGTTCGATCAGCGCCGGATCGGTGACCTGCTGTTCGGCCGTCATGACGTCCAGGAACGTCCCCGGCACGGACTGGATCAGGGCGAAGTTCAGCACCACCACGCCCAGCAGCAGCGGGATGGCCTGGAGCAGCCGGCGCGAGATCAGGCGGATCGGCATGGCGGCCTCAGGCCTGCAGCCAGACGTCGGCCAGGGTTTCGCCCTGCACGTTGGCGCCGGTGGTGAAGTTGCGCACGTTCTTGCCGGCCAGCGTGAACGACTGGATCTCGACCAGCGGCACGATCGGCACGTCGGTGGACGCCAGGCGCGCGAACTGCGTGGCCAGCTTGCGGCGCGCCTCGGGCTCGGTCTCGACCGCGAGCTTGCCGACGATGGCGTCCATCTCGGGGCTGGAATAGCCGGTGGCGTTGCGGAAGGCGGCGCCGCGCACGATGCCGTCGGTGGTGAAGAACTGGGTCACGGTGGGCACCAGCTCCAGCGGCGACGTGAAGTTGGAGACGGCGATGTCGTAGTCATAGTCGCCATAGATGCGCTTGAGCGCGGTGGCCCGGTCCACGGAATCCAGCTTGACGGCGATGCCCACGTCTTCCAGCGCCTGCTTCAGGTATTGGCCCAGCTTGGCGTTTTCCTCGAACCAGGCGGCGGCCAGCAGGTTGACAGTGAAGCGCTTGCCGTCCTTGACCGGCAGGCCGGCCGCGTCCAGCAGGGCGGCAGCCTTCTTGGGATCGAAGGGATAGCGCGGCACGTCCTCGGTGAAGAACAGCGGATTGCTGCTGAAGATCGGCGCGATGGCCGGCTTGCCGCGGCCGTAGTAGATGGTGTCGACGATGAACTGGCGGTCGATCGCGTGCAGGATGGCCTGGCGCACCTCGCGGCGGTTGACGATGTCGCGCCGCTGATTGAATTCCGCCGTGACCGTCCAGGCCGTGTTCTGGTAGCCGCGCGTGTCCACCACGACCTTGCCGGTCTTGACCAGGCGGTCGATGTCGCGCGCGGGCACCGGGTTGGAATAGGCCAGTCCCAGTTCGCCGGTTTCGAGCGCGGCGCCGCGCGAGGCGGGGTCCGCCCACCAGCGGATCACCAGCTTGTCCAGGTTGGGCTGGGCCGGATTCCAGTACTTGTCGTTGCGCAGGTATTCGACATGGCTGCCGCGCACCCACTTGCCGTATTTCCAGGGGCCCGTGCCGACCGGCGTGTTGTTCAGCGGATTGGTGATGAGGTCCTTGCCGTCGTAGAGGTGCTTGGGCACCAGCAGCTGATACTGGCCGGACAGCGTCGATTTCAGGAAGAATTCGGGCACCGGCGCATTGAAGGTCAGCACGACGGTGTGCGCGTCCGGTGCGGCGGCGTCCGTCAGCGACTTCAGCGCGATGCCGGCCGAGATCGGCTTCCAGTGCTGCAACACGTTGTAGACCACGTCCGCCGACGTGAACGGCGCGCCGTCGTGCCAGGTGACGCCTTCGCGCAGCTTGATGGTGTAGCTGCGGAAGTCGGCTGACGGCGTGACGGACAGGGCCAGCGCGGGCTGGAATTTCAGGTCCGCGTCCAGCTTGAGCAGGCGTTCCAGGATCTTGGTCGACGTCTGGAACGGGCTGGAGCCGCCGCCGCCGGGCACGAACAGGGCCTGCGGCTCCAGGCCGCCCCAGGTGGCGACGAGCGTGCCGCCCCGGCGGGCGGGGCCGGCATCCGGGCCC
>NZ_JBDJLJ010000004.1:0-249889 GCF_039673305.1 Achromobacter spanius | reverse complement strand
GCGCAAGGCCGCGGCAAGTTCAGCGGAAAGGGGAAGGGCCGGCCCGACGCCCGCCTCGGCCCGAAGCGTGGGTTCGGGCGCGGGGACGTCGGTCATGGGAGGATGGCGCGATGCGCGCGGTCCGCGGCGCCGGGCGAATGCCGGCGCCACGCGCGCTTTAAGCGCGCACTTCCTGGTAGGCGCCGTAGGACAGCACGCGCTGGACGCGCTGTTCCACGAGCTGCTCGGGCGTCAGGTCCTGCAGCTGGCGCAGGGCGTCGCCCAGCGCGCGGCGCAGCAGGCGCGCCATGACGCGCGGATCGCGGTGGGCGCCGCCCACCGGTTCGTTGACGACGCGGTCCACCAGGCCCAGGTCTTTCAGGCGGGGCGCGATGATGGCCAGGGCGTCGGCGGCTTCGGGCGCCTTGTCGGCGCTGCGCCAAAGGATCGAGGCGCAGCCTTCGGGCGAAATCACGGCGTAGGTGGCGTACTGCAGCATCAGCACGGCGTTGCCCACGGCGATGGCCAGGGCGCCGCCCGAGCCGCCTTCGCCGATGATCGTGCAGATCACGGGCACCTTCAGTTCGGCCATGGCGTACAGGTTGTGGCCGATGGCTTCGGACTGGCCGCGCTCTTCGGCGCCGATGCCGGGATAGGCGCCCGGCGTGTCCACGAAGGTGAACACGGGGATGCCGAACTTTTCAGCCAGGCGCATCAGGCGCAGGGCCTTGCGGTAGCCTTCCGGACGCGGCATGCCGAAGTTGCGCGCGGCGCGCTCCTTCGTGTCGCGGCCCTTCTGGTGGCCGATCACCATGCAGGGCGTGCCGTTGAAGCGCGCCAGGCCGCCCACGATGGACTGGTCGTCGGCGTACATGCGGTCGCCGTGCAGTTCATGGAAGTCGGTGAACATTTCACGCACGTAGTCCAGCGTGTACGGACGCTGCGGATGGCGGGCGACGAGCGCCGTCTGCCAGGGCGTGAGCTTGGCGTAGATTTCCTTGGCCAGCGTCTGGCTCTTCTGCTGCAGACGTCCGATTTCGTCGGAGATGTCTACTGCCGAATCGGCCTGCACATAGCGCAGCTGCTCGATCTTGTTTTCAAGCTCGGCGAGCGGCTGTTCAAATTCCAGAAATGTATTGCGCATGTAGTGTGGTTCCGTAGATGGGCTGCCTGGCTTGCGTCAGTATTGAACCGGCGTCGGTTCCAGACTGCGCCACAAATACCAGGTTGCCACGGTACGCCAGGGTTGCCACGCCAACGAGACTTCGCGAGCCTCGAAGCGAGAGACAGGCTCACCGCTGAAATAGTGTAGCGAGATTGCCTTGAGCAACCCAGGATCATCCAGCGGCAGGACATCAGGCCGCTGTAGATTGAAAATCAAAAACATCTCCGCCGTCCAGCGCCCGATGCCGCGGATGGCGACCAGTTCGGAAATGACGGCTTCGTCGTCCATGGCCGCCCATTTTTCGGGATGGACACGGCGCTCGCCGAAATGCACGGCAAGATCCTGCACGTATTCGGCCTTGCGTTGCGACAGGCCGGCCTTGCGCAGGCCTTCGACGCCCACGCGCAGCACGGCGACGGGCGTCGGGCGCTTGCCCACGGCGTCGATGAACTTGGTCCAGGCGGCGTCGGCCGCCTTGGTGGAAATCTGCTGCCCGATGATCGCCCGCGCCAGCGTCACGAACGGCGTGCCGCGCGAGGTCAGCCAGACCTCGGGGTGCTGGGGGATGATCTTTTTCAGGATGCGGTCGCGCCGCATCAAATGGGCTACGGCGGCTTCCCAATATTCAGGCTTGGGAATCTCGAGATCTGCAGTGGACATGTCGGGCGTATCCTGGGAATTCAAGCCCGACGCCATTGCGTCAGGCCGCCCGGCTTGTCGTCCAGCTCGATGCCGGCTTCGCGCAGTTCGGCGCGGATGCGGTCGGCCTCGGCGAAATTGCGGGCCGCCTTGGCGGCCGCGCGCGCGTCGATCATGGACTGGATGGCCTCGGCGTCCAGCGTGCTGCGCGCGCCCTGCTCCATCGCGGCCGCGGAATAGCGGGTGGGCGACTGGAAGTAGGCGGCCGGATCCTGCTGAAGCAGGCCCAGCAGCGACGCCAGGGCCTTCATCTGCCCGGCGCTGCGCGCGCTCTTGGTCTTGTTGGCCTCGGAGGCCAGTTCGAACAAGGCGGCCACGGCGCCCGAGCTGTTGAAATCGTCGTCCATCGCCGCCTTGAAGGCCTGGGCCTGCGGCTCGTTCCAGTCGATGCCCTGGCCGTCGGCCGGCACGTTCTGCAAGGCCTGGTACAAGCGGTCCAGCGCGTTCTGCGCGTCGACCAGGTTGTCGGGCGTGTAGTTCTGCGGGCTGCGGTAGTGGTTGCGCACGATGAAAAAGCGGACCATTTCGGCTTCGCGCGGGTTCACCGCGTACTGGGCCTGGTCGGCCGCCGGTTCGCTCTGCGCGACCGTCTGGCGGATGGTGCGGAAGTTGCCCAGGGACTTGGACATCTTGTCCGAATCCACCATCAGCGGGCCGCAATGCATCCAGATATTGGCCAGCGTGCCGCCAAAGGCGCCTTCGGTCTGGGCGATCTCGTTTTCGTGGTGCGGGAATTTCAGGTCGGGGCCGCCGCCGTGGATATCCAGGGGCAGTCCCAGCAGGGACTTGCTCATGGCCGAGCATTCGATGTGCCAGCCCGGCCGACCCAGGCCATAGGGCGATTCCCACTTGGTGTCGGCGGGTTCCTCGGCCTTGGCCGACTTCCACAATACGAAATCCAGCGGGTCGCGCTTGCCGGAGCCGACCGCCACGCGCTCGCCGGCGCGCAGGTCGTCCAGGGTCTTGCCGGACAGCTTGCCGTAGCCCGGAAAGCCGCGCACGGCGTAATTCACGTCGCCGTCCTCGGCGTGGTAGGCCAGGCCGTTCTGTTCCAGCTTGCCGATGATGTCCAGCATCTCGCCCACGTACTGGGTGGCGCGCGGTTCGCGGTCCGGGGTTTCGACGCCCAGGGCGCGCTCGTCGGCGTGCATGGCGTCGATGTAGAACTCGGTGACCTCGCCGATGCGGCGGCCGGTTTCGACCGCGCGGCGGATGATCTTGTCGTCGATATCCGTGATGTTGCGCACGTAGTCGACGGCCAGCCCGCTTGCGCGCAGCCAGCGCTGCACGACATCGAACGACACCAGCATCCGGGCGTGCCCGAGATGGCAGAAGTCATAGACGGTCATGCCGCACACGTACATGCGCACCTGGCCGGCCTGCGCCGGTTTGAACGGTTCTTTGGTACGCGATAACGTGTTGTAGATTTGCAGCATGGCGCTCTAGGCTTCGTTTAGTTTTCCGTGGCGGTTCCGGAAAGTTGCTGTCGACGGACGATACCGTCAAAGCGTGCCGCCCCATCCGCCCCAATTTGCACGACTGGCGGCCGGCCATGCGGCGGGCCTCCCCGCGGATGGCGGTGTCTTGCCCCAAAGCCGTGCTGGCCGATCAAGCTAAAAATCCAACCGGGGCTAAAATGGTGGTCGTCAAGTATAGCAAGCGGCCCGGCCGCGCGCGTAAGCGCCCGCCGGCCAAGACTTTTAACGGAACCCCACGTGACTATCAAGCCGCGTTTTTGCGTTGCCCTGATCGCCCTGGCCCTGGCCGGCGCGCCCGTTGGCGTGTCTGTCGCCCAGTCGATGAGCGGCGGCGGGGGAGCAAACCCCAACGCCTCCCGCACCACCCTGGATCCGATCCCGCCCGAAGGCGGCTGGGACTCGCTGGCCAAGCTGCTCGAGGCCGCCAAACCCAGCCTGGACACGCGCCTGGAACCGTCCGCCTCGCAGATCACGACGTACATCGAGCGCCTGCTGAACAACGGCAAGAACGAAGAGGCCCTGGCGATGATCGAAAAGCGCCAGGCCGAGATCAAGGACCAGCGCGGCACCGACGTCCAGCTGATGTTCCAGCATGCGCGCGCGCTGGCCGCGCTGGACCGCACGGGCGAAGCCATCGACGTCTACACCGAAATGACCACCCGGTTCCCCGAACTTCCGGAACCCTGGAACAATCTGGCGGCTCTATATGCAAGCCGCGGCGAACTCGAAAGAGCGCAAGATGCCCTGCAGATGGCATTGCGCGCCGATCCGGGCTACGCCGCCGCGCGCGCCAATCTTGGCGACCTGCAACTCATGCAGGCCTTGCGCACCTACAAGAAGGCAGCCGGCGACGGCGTGCCGGGCATGAAGGAAAAGGTCCGCGAAGTTGAAACAATGTTGAAGGATAAACAAGGCAAATGATGTCCCGTTACTCCCCTCTTCACCTGCTGCGCCTGACGGCGTGCTCGTTCGCGCTGGCTGCATTCGCCCCAGCGGTCGTCGGCGCCGCCCCGGCAGCCTCTTCTTCCACCTCCACCTCTGAAGGCACAA
The DNA here is from genome assembly GCF_039673305.1 of Achromobacter spanius. Classification (GTDB taxonomy): domain Bacteria; phylum Pseudomonadota; class Gammaproteobacteria; order Burkholderiales; family Burkholderiaceae_B; genus Achromobacter; species Achromobacter spanius_F. The sequence goes on along the minus strand of NZ_JBDJLJ010000004.1, from coordinate 245,518 downwards.
AAGCCATGAGCACCAATCCCCGCGTCAAGCTCCACACGAACCAAGGCGACATGGTCATCACCCTGGACGCCGCCAAGGCGCCCAAGTCGGTCGAGAACTTCCTGACCTACGTCAAGGAAGGCTTCTACAACGGCACGGTGTTCCACCGCGTGATCGATGGCTTCATGGTCCAGGGCGGCGGTTTCGAACCCGGCATGAAGCAGAAGCAGACCCACGCCCCGATCGAAAACGAAGCCAACAACGGCCTGAAGAACGACAAGTACACGCTCGCCATGGCCCGCACCAGCGACCCGCACTCGGCCACGGCGCAGTTCTTCATCAACGTCTCCAACAACGACTTCCTGAACTTCACGTCGCCCACGCCGAACGGCTGGGGCTACGCCGTGTTCGGCGCCGTCACCGAAGGCACCGACGTGGTCGACAAGATCAAGGGCGTGAAGACCGGCAACAAGGGCTTCCACCAGAACGTCCCGAACGAAGACGTGATCATCGAGAAGGCCGAAGTTCTTGAATAAGATCATCCTGTCCGGTCCGATCTGGCTGGCGTCCGACCTGCACCTGGGGCCGGCCACGCCGGCTACCTCGGAGGCCTTCCTGGCCTTCCTGCAGGCCGCGCAAGAAGAAGCCGCCGCCCTGCTGCTGCCGGGCGACATCTTCGATGCCTGGATCGGCGACGACGTGATCCGCGCCGCGCCGCCGTGGCTTGCCACGGTGCTGACGGCGCTCAAGGCTACGGCTGCCCGCATCCCGGTCTGGCTGGGGCGCGGCAACCGCGACTTCCTCATCGGGGAAGAACTGGCCAGGGCCGTGGGCGCCAGCCTGCTGCCCGAGCCGGCGCTGCTGCAGACGGACTTCGGCCAGGTCCTGCTGACCCACGGCGACGAATTCTGTACCGACGACGCCGCCTACCAGCAGTTCCGCACGATGGTGCGCAATCCGCAATGGCAGGCCGAATTCCTGTCCAAGACCATCCCGGAACGGCTGGCCATGGCCCAGCAGGCCCGCGGCGAAAGCCAGGCGGCCAACCAGACGAAATCCATGGAAATCATGGACGTCAACGCGGGCGCCATCGACGCCATCTTCCGCGAGACCGGCGTGCGCGTGCTGGTGCACGGCCACACGCACCGCCCCGCCCGCCATGTGCTGGACGTGGACGGCCAGAAGCGCGAGCGCTGGGTGCTGCCCGACTGGGACTGCGACCACGTGTCGCCGCCGCGCGGCGGCTGGCTGGTCATCGACCCCGACGGCCTGGAGTTCTACGACCTGGAAACGGAATCGTAGGCCTGGCGCGCAAGCCAAGCACGGCTTAAAAAAAAGGGGCCGCTCGTTTGAGCGGCCCCATTTCATTTACCCGGCAGTCGCGGCAGGGTCAGCGCGTGAAGATCCAGGCGGCCACGACGCCGCCGAAGATGATCCGATACCAGGCGAACACCCGATACGTGTGGTTGGCCACGAACCGCAGCACGGCCCGCACCACCACCATGGCGCTCAGGAACGCGGCGATGAAGCCCACCGCGATGCCCGACAGGTCATGCTGGGTCAGCACGCCGAAGTTCTTGTACATGTCGTAGGCCGCCGCGCCCAGCATGGTCGGCATGGCCAGGAAGAACGAGAATTCGGTGGCCGTCTTGCGCTGGATGCCGGCGATCATGCCGCCGATGATGGTGGCGCCCGACCGCGAGGTGCCGGGAATCATGGCAAAGCACTGCGCCACGCCCACGCCCAGCGCCTGCTTCCAGGTGATCTGCTCCAGCGTGTGCGCCGATGCCCGCTCGTCCGAAGCCGTGTCGTCGGCCGCGCCCGGCGCATCGCCCGGCGTGTGGTGCGTGCGGCGTTCGACGTACAGCATGATCAGGCCGCCCAGCACCAGCGTCACCACCACCACCGCCGGGTGGTAGAACACCGATTTGATGGTCTTGATGAAGATCGCGCCGATCACTGCCGCCGGCAGGAAGGCAATGATGAGATTGCGGGTGAAGGCCACCTCGCTGGACACGCCGGTCAGCGTACCCCGGATCAGCTTGAGCAGCCGTGCGCGGAACACCCACATCACGGCCAGGATGGAACCGAGCTGGATCACCACCTCGAAGACCTTGGCGTCGCTGGATTGGAAATTGATCCAGTCGCCGACCAGGATGAGGTGGCCCGTGCTGGACACGGGAATGAACTCCGTCAGGCCTTCCAGGATGCCAAGGACGAATGCTTTGAAGAGATAGAGCGAGTTCTCGGTCACGGTTCTTGGGGGTCTCTGTTAGTCGTTGGCCAGCGATGCTTCGTCGGAAAAGTGCTCTTCGGGCCGCTTTTCAACGCGCACCAGCGCAATGCGGCGGCCATCCATTTCCAGGACTTCGAAGCGGAAATGCTGATGGTGGATCTGGTATTCGCAGACGTCGCCCGGCTTGGGCAGGTGCCCGAAGCGCGACAGCAGATAGCCCGCCAGGGTGGAGAAGTCCTGGGCATCGTCGACCAGGCCTTCGGTTTCTAGCACCTGCTCGACGTGGTGCAGGTCTGCCGCGCCGTCGATCTTCCAGGTGTTGTCGCCGTCCGCCACGATGTCGGGCAGTTCGTCCTCGTCGGGGAATTCGCCGGCGATCGCCTCGAACACGTCGATCGGCGTCACCAGGCCCTCGATGGCGCCGAACTCGTCGGCCACCAGCACCAGCTGGCCGCGCGAACGCTTGAGCGTGTCCATCAGGCGCAGGATGCCGATGGACTCGTGCACGATGATGGGGTCGCGCAGGCGGTTGCGGCGCACGCGGCCCTCGGTGATCAGGTCGGCGACCAGGTCCTTGGCGCGCGCGATGCCCAGCACCTCGTCCAGCGACCCGCGGCAGACCGGGAAGAAGCTGTGCGGGGCCTCGGTGAGCTGGCGCCGGATGGTGTCCGGGTCATCGTCGATATTGATCCACGACACGTCCGTGCGAGGCGTCATGATGGACCGGATGGAACGTTCGGCCAGCGTCAGCACGCCGCTGACCATGTTGCGCTCTTCGACCCCGAAGGCCGGCACCGACGGGCCGTCGGCGCTGGGCAGGTCGGGTTCGTCGCTGGCCGGCGGCCGCTTGCCCAGCATGCGCAGGACAGCCGACGCGGTGCGTTCGCGCATCGGACGGCGCGCATCCAGCTTGAGCAGGTTGCGGCGCGCGACCTGGTTGAGCGCCTCGATGGCCACCGAGAAGCCGATGGCCGCGTACAGGTAGCCCTTGGGCACCTTGAAGCCGAAACTCTCGGCCAACAGCGAGAAACCGATCATCAGCAGGAAGCCCAGGCACAGCACCACCACCGTGGGGTGCGCATTGACGAAGCGCGTCAAGGGCTTGGATGCCAGCAGCATGATGCCGATCGCAATGACGACGGCGATCATCATGATGGCAAGGTGATCCACCATGCCCACCGCGGTAATGACGGAGTCCAGGGAAAACACGGCGTCCAGGACCACGATCTGCGTCACGATCACCCAGAAGCTGGCGTAGACGCGCGGTCCGGACGTGCCGCTGTGCACGCCGCCCTCCAGGCGCTCGTGCAGTTCCATGGTGCCTTTGAACAGCAGGAACAGGCCACCCGTCATCAGGATGAGGTCGCGGCCGGACGGCGACAGGGGACCGATGGTGAACAGGGGGGTGGTCAGTGTGACCAGCCACGACATGACCGACAGAAGGCCAAGGCGCATGATGAGCGCCAGGCTCAGGCCCATGATCCGTGCGCGATCGCGCTGCGCCGGGGGCAGCTTGTCCGCCAGGATGGCGATGAAAATCAGGTTATCAATGCCCAGGACGATCTCAAGGACGACCAGGGTAAGCAAGCCGACCCACGCAGCGGGGTCCAGCAGCCACTCCATCAGGAGCTCCAGAAGTTACACGACCGGTAATCGTACATGGAAAATCCATGACATGCCGGTGACGCATCCCCTCCGTAAGCCTGATGGACAGAGGCTTTGGGCCGAAAGGACTACGGCCCGCGCGCGCCGAAAGCCGCCCCGGCCGCCCACGCGGCGCGGCGAGCACCGCGTCGGGGCCGGCCATGAAAAAGCCGGCCCCCCGGCCGGCTCTGGCGTGACTCAACGAACCTCGGGCGGGATCAGCCGCCGACTTTCAGCGTGCCCTTCATCATGGCCCAGTGGCCGGGGAAGGAGCAGAAGAATGCATAGTTCTCGCCGGCGGCGAGCTTGGAGACATCGATGGTGACGGAGTCGGACTCGCCGCCGCCGATGACCTTGGTGTGGGCGATGACGCGGGTGTCGCCCGCCTTCACGTAGTTCTGTGCCAGGCCGGCGCCCATGCCGTCGGTGGCGACGCCCTGCTTGTCGGCTTCCTTGGTGAGCACCCAGTTGTGGCCCATGGCGACCTTCGCCATCTTGCCGACGTGCTTGAGGGTCACGGTGAATTCCTTGCAGCTCTTGTCGACGACCATTTCCTTGACGTTGAACTGCATGGCGTCGTTGCTTTCGATGGTGGCTTCACATTGCGCAGCCAGCGCGGGCAGGCTGGCTGCAGATAGAAGAATGGCTAGGGTGGCTTTTGCCAGCATGAATCTCTCCGATGACACAGCGGTCGATGCACGTGCGCCAGCCCATATGCAGACGCCGTTGCCGCCGCGGACCAGTGTAGGACCGGCCCGCTTGCGCACTATTGACATCCATCAAGCCGCCCCCCGCATTCCTGCAAAATCCACGGGACATCCCCTACGTTTCGTAGGGGTATTAGCCATTCAAATGCCCAGATTGACAAACCGCAATCTGGTTCCTGTTGCAAGTTCGTAGGATGCCTGTAAGCAAACACGACCAACAGAGTTCAGCATGCGCGGCAGTACAGCAGCAAATCACGGGTTCACTCGATGCATTCAGGCCGCGCTTCTCGTTTTATGGCTGTCGTGCGTGTTGATCGGTCAGGCGGCGCAGGCCCAGCGGCTGCCCGAGTTCCTGGCGTCCACCCCGATCGACGCCGTGTTTCCCGGCGCGGACCGCGTGGGTCCGGCCGAAGGCAAGCCGACCGTTGCGCGCGTCTATGCGGGAGACCGGCAGCTCGGACTGGTGTACCTGACGACCGACGTCGTCAACACGCGCGGCTACTCCAGCAAGCCGATCGACGTGCTGGTGGGCCTGTCCGACAGCGGGCGCATCATGGGCGCCAAGCTCGTCGAACACCACGAGCCCATCGTGCTGATCGGCATTCCGCAATCCAAGGTTGATCACTTCATCCAGGGCTACGTCGGCCTGAACTTCGTGGAGTCGCCGCCCCGCCACGGCGCGCCGCCGCCGGTGGACATCGTCAGCGGCGCCACGGTCACGCTGATGGTGATCGGCGACACCATCACGCGGTCGGCCATCGCGGTGGCGCGCGCCCATGGCATCGACAAGGCCGGCGCACCGCGCCAGGCCGCGCCCGCCGCGGCCACGCGCGTGCTGGACGACGCGCAGAACGGCGTGCAGTCCTGGCAGGAACTGCTCGACTCGGGCGCGGTGAAGAATCTGCGCTTGACGCTCGCCGACGTCAACCAGGCGTTCCTGCGGTCGGGCAGGAAGGACGCCGCCGAACACGGCGAAGGCGAACCCGACGACACGTTCATCGACCTGTACGCCGCGCTGGTCAGCGCGCCTGCCATCGGCCGCAGCCTGCTGGGCGATATCGGCTGGCAGCGCCTGAAGGAACGGCTCAAGCCCGGCCAGCAGGCCGTGCTGGTCGCCGGCAACGGCCTGTATTCGTTCAAGGGTTCCGGCTATGTGCGCGGCGGCATCTTCGACCGCATCGAAGTCATCCAGGACGAAGGCGCCTTCCGCTTCCGCGACCGCAATCACCAGCGGCTGGCGGACGTCTCCGCCGCGGGCGCGCCCGCGCTGCGCGAGGTCGCGCTGTTCGTCGTGCCCGACGACGCCGCGCTGGATCCGGTCAAGCCCTGGCGCCTGCAGCTCATGGTGCAGCGCGTGCTGAGCGTGTCGGACAAGGCCTTCGTCACGTTCGACCTGCCCTACGAGCTGCCCAAGGCCTACACCCGGGCCGTCGCCCCCGCGCCCGCCGCGGCGCAGGCCGCGCCAGCAGCAGGGGCAACGCCCGCCGCGGCGGTCGACTCCGACGCCGCGCCGGCGCTGTGGAAGCAGATCTGGCATGGCAAATCCGGCCAGATCGCCATCCTGACCGTGGCGCTGATCGTGCTGGTGGGCATCTTCTTCTTCCAGGACCAGCTTGCCGCCCGCCCCCTGCTGCACGACCGCCTGCGCCTGGCGTTCCTGGCCTTCGCGCTGTTCTGGATCGGCTGGTATGGCCAGGCGCAGCTGTCCATCGTCAACGTGCTGACGTTCTTCTCGGCGCTGCGCACGGATTTCCGCTGGGAATACTTCCTGATGGATCCGCTGGTGTTCATCCTGTGGTGCGCCACCGCGATCTCGATGGTTTTCTGGAACCGGGGCGCCTTCTGCGGCTGGCTGTGCCCGTTCGGCGCCCTGCAGGAACTCTCGAACCGCGTCGCCCGGCGGCTGGGCGTGCGCCAGGTCAAGGTCCGCCACGGCGTGAACCAGCGGCTGTCCACGCTGAAGTACGTGATCTTCCTGCTGCTCTTCGGCTTCTCGCTGTATGACCTGGCCGTCGCCGAACAGCTTGCCGAAGTCGAGCCCTTCAAGACCGCGATCATCCTGCACTTCGTGCGCCACTGGCCGTTCGTGCTGTTCGCCGTCGCGCTGCTGGCCGCGGGCCTCTTCATCGAGCGCTTCTTCTGCCGCTACCTCTGTCCGCTGGGCGCCGCGCTGGCCATCCCCGCCCGGCTGCGCATCTTCAACTGGCTCAAGCGCTATCGCGATTGCGGCAATCCCTGTCAACGCTGCAACAACGAATGCCCCGTGCAGGCCATCGAGCCAACAGGAGAGATCAACCCGAACGAGTGCATCCAGTGCCTGCACTGCCAGATGCTTTATCACCACGAGCAGAAGTGTCCCCACCTGATCCAGAAGCGGTCCAAGCGCGAACGGCGCCCGGCGCCGCCGCCGGAGCCGGCGGTGCAGGAAGTCGTGATGGTCCGCATGCCCAACCTCAATCCGGCGAATCGCCCCAACCACGAATCGTGAAACACGATTTTCGTACCACGGCGCGACGCGCCGTCCCTACCAAGGAGTCATCCATGTCCGAGAACACCCCCGAAAAAGCCGGCCTCAGCCGCCGCAGCTTCCTGGGAACCGCCGCCATCACCGGCGCGGCCGGCCTCGTCGCCGGCGCGCACATCCCCACAGCGCACGGCAAGGAGGGCAAAGCGGGCGCGGGCGTGCTCGGGCATGTCGCCCCGGGCGAGCTGGACGAATACTATGCATTCAACTCCAGCGGCCAGTCCGGCGAAGTGCGCGTGCTGGGCCTGCCGTCCATGCGCGAACTCGTGCGCATTCCCGTCTTCAACCATTGCAGCGCAACGGGCTGGGGCCGCACCAACGAAAGCCGCAAGATCCTCACGGAAGGCCTGACGCCCGAGACCCGCGAATTCCTGAAGGACAAAGGCGGCGTGTTCCCGAACGGCGACGCGCACCACCCCCACCTGTCGTTCACCGACCAGACCTACGACGGCCGCTACCTCTTCATCAATGACAAGGCCAACAACCGCGTGGCCCGCATCCGCCTGGACGTGATGAAGACCGACAAGATCACCGAGCTGCCCAACGTCTCGGGCGTGCACGGCCTGCGCCCGCAGCGCTATCCGCGCACGGGCTACGTGTTCGCCAACGGCGAGCACATTTCGCCGCTGCCCAATGACGGCAAGGTGCTGGACGATCCCAAGAAGAACTTCTTCGCCGTGTACACGGCCATCGACGGCGACACGATGAAGGTCGCGTGGCAGGTGCTGGTGGACGGCAACCTGGACAACGGCGACGCCGACTACCAGGGCAAGTATTCCTTCGCCACCTGCTACAACTCCGAAAAGGGCGTGACCGTCGAGGAAATGTCGGCCAACGAGCAGGACTGGGTCGTCGTCTTCAACATCAAGCGCATCGAGCAGGCCATCAAGGACGGCGACTTCAAGACCATGGGCGGCGTGCCGGTGGTGGACGGCCGCCACGGCTCCAAGTACACGCGCTACATCCCGGTGCCCAACTCGCCCCACGGCTGCAACGCCGCGCCCGACGGCATCCACCTCATGCTGAACGGCAAGCTGTCGCCCACCGTCACGGTGATCGACGTGCGCACGCTGGACGACCTGTTCGCCGACAAGATCAAGCCGCGCGACTGCGTCGTGGCCGAACCGCAGCTGGGCCTGGGCCCCCTGCACACCGCCTTCGACGGCCGCGGCAACGCCTACACCACGCTGTTCATCGACAGCCAGATGGTCAAGTGGAACATCGACAAGGCCAAGCGCGCCTACAAGGGCGAAAAGGTCGACCCGATCATCCAGAAGCTGGACGTGCACTACCAGCCGGGCCACAACCACTCCACGATGGGCGAAACCAAGGAAGCCGACGGCAAGTGGCTGGTGTCGCTGAACAAGTTCTCGAAGGACCGGTTCCTCAACGTGGGCCCGCTCAAGCCCGAGAACGACCAGCTCATCGACATTTCGGGCGACGAGATGAAGCTCGTCCATGACGGCCCCAGCTTCGCCGAACCGCACGACATGTGCCTGGTGCACCGTTCCAAGGTCAATCCCGTCAGCGTCTGGAAGCGCGACGACCCCATGTGGGAAGACGCCCGCCAGATCGCCAAGAAAGACGGGGTGTCGCTGGAGGACGCCGCCAAGGTCGTGCGCGACGGCAACAAGGTCCGCGTCTACATGATGGCGGTCGCGCCGATGTTCAGCCTGAAGAAGTTCGAGGTGAACCAGGGCGACGAAGTCACCGTGTTCGTGACCAACATGGAGGTGATCGAGGACCTGACGCACGGCTTCACGCTGGAAGGCCACGGCATCGCCATGGAGATCGGACCGCAGGCCACGTCGTCGGTGACGTTCAAGGCGGACCGCCCGGGCGTCTACTGGTACTACTGCCAGTGGTTCTGCCACGCGCTGCACATGGAGATGTCCGGCCAGATGATCGTGCATCCCAAGAAATCCGCGTAGCGCCTCATGGTCTTCATCGCAACCTTGCGACACGCGGTGCGGGCCGCGGCCGGCCTTGCGCTGGCCTGCCTGGGCCCGGTCCTGCACGGCGCGGCCACGGCCGCGACCGTGGACCTGGCCGCGGGTGCGGACCTGGCCCGGGCGGTCGCCGCGGCGCAGCCCGGCGACACGCTGCGGCTGGCGCCGGGATCCTACGCGGGCGCCCTCGTCAGCGACAAGCCGTTGACGCTGGAAGGGCCGCAAGACCGTTCCGCCGTCATCGCCGGCACGCGCCACGGCCGCACGCTGTGGATCAAGGCCGCCGACGTCACGGTGCGAAACCTGACCATCACGCGCTCGGGGCTGGACCTGCCGGACATGGACGCGGGCGTGTTCCTGGACCGGACCGCGCACCGCGCGGTGGTCGAGCGCAACGACATCCTGGACAACCTGTTCGGCGTCTATGTCTGGGGCCCGGACGACGCGATGGTGCGCGGCAACCGCATCGTGGGCAACCGCGAGCTGCGCGTGGCCGAACGCGGCAATGGCGTATCGCTCTGGAACACGCCCGGCAGCGCGGTCGTGGACAACGACATCTCCGCCGGCCGCGACGGCATTTTCGTCAACACCAGCAAGAAAAACCGGTTCGTCGGCAACCGCTTCCACGAGCTGCGCTACGGCGTGCACTACATGTACACCAACGACAGCGTGATCAGCGGCAACCTCTCCACCGGCAACGACATCGGCTTTGCCATCATGTATTCGCACCGCCTGATCGTCACGGACAACGTGGCGGCGAATAACGTGGAACAGGGCCTGATGATGAACTACGCCAACAACTCGGACATCTCCGGCAATACGGTGGATGGCGCCGACAAGTGCGTGTTCATCTACAACGCCAACAAGAACCGCTTCGCGGACAACCATTTCTCGAACTGCGGCATCGGCATCCATTTCACCGCGGGTTCGGAAGGCAACCAGATCACGGGCAACGCCTTCATCAACAACCGCAACCAGGTCAAGTACGTGGGCACCCGCGTGCTGGAATGGTCGGACGGCGGGCGCGGCAACTACTGGAGCGACAACACCGCGTTCGACCTGGACGGCGACGGCATCGCCGATACCGCGTACCGGCCGAACGACGTGGTTGACCAGTTGCTGTGGCGCGCCCCGGCCGCGCGCATCCTGCTCAACAGTCCGGCCATCTCGGTGGTGCGCTGGGCCCAGTCGCAGTTCCCCGCGATCCTTCCCGGAGGCGTCATCGACAGCGCGCCGCTGATGAAACCCGCCGCGCAACGCGCCGCGCAGAACGCCAAGGAAACCCCATGAGCAATGCCCTGGTGACGCTTTCGGGCGTCAGCAAACACTATGGAACACACCGGGCCGTCAGCGTCCTGGACCTGGACCTGCGCGAAGGCGAGTGCGTGGCGCTGGCCGGGCACAACGGCGCCGGCAAGAGCACGCTGATCAAGCTGATCCTGGGCCTCATCCGCCCGACGCACGGCCGCGTCATGCTGTTCGGCCACGACGCCCACAGTCCGGCCGCCGCGCGCCTGCGCGCGCATATCGGCTACCTGCCGGAAACGGTGGCGCTGCATCCCGCCATGACGGGCGCGGAGACGCTGGCCTTCTATGCGCGACTGAAGCGCCAGCCGCTGTCGCGCAATCCGGAACTGCTTGAAAAGGTGGGCATTTCGGGCGCCGCCCATCGCCGGGTCGGCGGGTACTCGAAGGGCATGCGCCAGCGGCTGGCGCTGGCGCAGGCGCTGCTGGGACAGCCCCGGATCCTGCTGTTCGACGAGCCCACCACCGGGCTGGACCCCGCGTCGCGCCTGAAATTCTACGAGATCGTGCACGAACTGCGCGCCAGCGGGGCGACCATCCTGCTCAGCACGCATGCGCTGTCGGAACTGGCCGGCCACGCCGACCGCATCGTGGTCATGAAGGCGGGCGTGAAAATCGCCGACGGCGCCATGTCCGCCCTGAGGCGCGACACCGGACTGCCCATCCGCATCAGCGTGACACTCGGGCAGGCCGGCTCGTACGCCCCGCCCTCCCCCGCGTGGCGCCCGGTCGAGCCCGGCCGCTACGAACTGCTGTGCCACGAGGCGGACAAGGTGGACGCCATCCGCAGCATCGGCGCCATCGCCTCGCCCATCAGCGACCTGGACATCCAGGTGCCGGGCCTGGACGACATCTACGCCCACCTGCTTGAACGGGAAGACGCATGAACGCAGTCAGCACAATCATCGGCAAGGAAATCCGCGACGGCCTGCGCAACCGCTGGGTCCTGGCGACATCCGTGCTGCTCGCCGCCCTGGCCCTGGCGCTTGGCCTTCTGGGCAGCGCCCCCACCGGCGCGGTGAAGGTCGATCCGCTGACCGTGACGGTCGTCAGCCTGTCCAGCCTGTCCATCTTCCTGGTGCCGCTCATCGCCATGCTGCTGGCCTATGACGCCATCGTCGGCGAGGTCGACCGCGGCACCATGGCCCTGCTCCTCAGCTACCCCGTGTCGCGGTGGCAGGTGATCATGGGCAAATTCATCGGGCATCTGGCCATCCTGGCCATCGCCACCGGCGCCGGCTACGGGTCGGCGGGACTGGCGCTGCAATGGGTGTACGGCGGCATGGACGCCGACGCCTGGCGGCCCTTCGCCATGCTGATCGGCGCCAGCGTGCTGCTGGGCGCGAGCTTCCTGGCGATGGGCTACCTGGTCAGCACCCTGGTGCGCGAGCGCGCCACCGCCGCGGGCATTGCGCTGGGCGTGTGGCTGTTCTTCGTCGTCATCTACGACATGGGCCTCCTGGGTGTGCTGGCCGCCGACCAGGGGCGGCATGTGACGCCGGGCCTGCTCAATGCGTTGCTGCTCGCCAATCCGTCCGACGTGTACCGGCTGTTGAACCTGACCGGCTTCGAGAACATTTCGATGTACTCGGGCATGGCGGGCGTGAGCGACCAGGCCCATCTGCCGGTGCCGCTGCTGCTGGCCGCGCAATTGCTGTGGATCGCCGTGCCCTTCGTGCTGGCGGCAATCTGCTTCCGGAGGAAACAGCTATGAACCCGCTACGACTGGCCGCCATGCTGGCCCTGGCCGCCGCGCTGTCGGCCTGCGGCGGCGACGAGGCCACCGAGCCGCCCCCGGCGCCGCAGGCCGTGACCGCCGAAGCCATCGGCCACTATTGCGGCATGGCCCTGCAGGACCATGCCGGCCCCAAGGGCCAGATATTCGTCCGGGGCCGCGCGGCGCCCGTCTGGTTCTCGTCCATCAAGCAGGTGTTCGCCTACACCTTGCTGCCCGAAGAACCCAAGGGCCTCAGCGCCATCTACGTCAACGACATGTCCGCCGCCGGCCCCGACGGCGCGGCCGACCCGCGGTCCTGGGTGGACGCGCGGCTGGCGTTCTATGTGATCGGAGGCGGATTCATCGGCGGCATGGGCGCCGAAGACGCCATGCCGTTTTCGGACAAGGCCCGGGCGCTCGCGTTTGCCCAGGCGCATGGCGGACGCGTGGTGAGCTTCTCCGAAATGCCCGAGGACTATGTCTTTGCCCAATAGCGCGCGGCCCGCCGCCGCGCCCACCGTCTTTCATCCATCCCCATCGCCATGAGCCAATTCTCCCGCCGCCGCTTCATCGGCATCGTCGCCGCCTCCTCCGCGCTGGCGCTCGCCGCCGGCCTTCCCCGCCGCGCGCGCGCCGCCATCGCGCCCACATGTTGGCAGGGCGTCGCCCTGGGCGCGGACGCGGAACTGCGCCTGTACCACCCCGACCCGCGGGCCGCCGAGCAGCTCATCGAGCAGGCGCTGGCGGAACTGCGTCGGCTCGAGGGCATATTCAGCCTGTACCGCGACGACAGCGCGCTGTCGGTCCTGAACCGCCAGGGCGTACTGGCGGACCCGCCCGCGGACCTGGTCCGGCTGCTGAGCGAAAGCCGGCACTACGCCGACCTGACCGGCGGCCTGTTCGACCCCACCGTGCAGCCCCTGTGGCGGGTCTACGCGGAACACTTCGCCCGGCCGGACGCCGCGCCCGAAGGCCCCGCCCCCGCCGCCATCGCCAGCGCGCTGGCGCGCGTGTCGTACCAGGCGATCGACGTGGATACGCAACGCATCCGCTTGCGTCCCGGCATGGCCCTGACGCTCAACGGCATCGCCCAGGGCTACATCACCGACCGCGTGACCGAGCTGTTCCAGCGCGCCGGCCTGGAGCGTGCGCTGGTCGACATGGGCGAAATACGCGGGCTGGAGTCCGCGGCCGGCGGGCCGGGCTGGCGCGTGGGGCTGGCCGATCCGCTGCAGCCCGACCAGATCCTGGCGCAGGTGCCGGTCAGCAACCAGGCGCTGGCCACGTCCGGCGGCTATGGCACGCCGCTGGACCCCGCGGGGCGCTACTCGCACCTGTTCGATCCGCGCGACGGCGGAGCGCGGCCGCTGTACCGCAGCGTGTCCGTCATGGCGTCCACCGCGACGGCGGCGGACGCGCTGTCCACCGCGTTCTCGTACATGCCGCTGGAAGAGACCGCCGCGGCCGCGCGCCGCCTTGGGGTCGATGCCTGGATGGTGCTGCCGGACGGCCAGTTGCTCGCGCGGACGGGCCGCGTCTGAAGGGCCTGCACGGACAGCGCGCCTGCCAAGCCCGCCCTTTTCCCGGGCGGAAACAAAAAAAACCGGCCGTCAGGCCGGTTTTTTCATGCTTGCGCGCCTCAGGCCGCCGACGGCGGGTTCAGCGACGACAGCATCTGCGTGAAGATCTTCGGGCTGGCGGCCAGCACGTTGCCGCTGTCCATCCAGCCTTGCTCGCCGTCGAAATCGGCGACCAGGCCGCCGGCCTCCAGGACCATCAGGCTGCCCGCAGCCAGATCCCAGGGCTTGAGGCCTACGCCGCAGAAGCCGTCGAGACGGCCCGTGGCCACATAGGCCAGGTCCAGCACGGTGGAACCCAGGCGGCGCACGCCGGTGGCGCCTTCGGCCATCTGGCGGAAACGCTGCGAGCCCGTTTCGGGATCGCCGGCGTTGGGCCAGTGCGCGCCCAGCAGCGCGTCGTGGTAGCGGGTGCGGCCCGACACGCGCACGCGGCGGTCGTTCAGGAAGGTGCCGCTGCCGCGGCTGGCCGTGAACAGTTCGTTGCGCGACGGGTCATAGATGACCGCCTGCGTGACCTGGCCGCGCTGCGTCAGCGCGATCGACACGGCGTAGTTGGGCAGGCCGTGGATGAAGTTCGTGGTGCCGTCCAGGGGATCGATGATCCACTGGAATTCGGCCTGGTCGGGGCCCTGCAGGCCGAATTCCTCGCCCAGCACGGCATGGTCCGGATAGGCGGCATGCAGCGTCTCGACGATGGACTCCTCGGCGGCGCGATCGACTTCCGTGACATAATCGCGCGGCCCCTTGCGTGCCACGCTGAGTCGTTCCAAATCCATGCTGGCACGGTTGATAATGGTGCCGGCACGCCGGGCCGCCTTGATGGCGATGTTGAGCATCGGGTGCATAAAATTCCGTACGTATGCGATGAGTTGGCTTGATGGTAGGCCGCTTGCCGCCCCCCGGGCGCGCCGTCGCCCCCACGGGGAAATCGACCCAAAAAACCAGGAAGGCACGAAGCCAAACGTGCCATTTTAAATGACTCAAGCATTTTCACGTGTTCGCTTCGTAATGGTGAACCCCAGCCACCCCGGAAACGTCGGTTCCGCGGCCCGTGCGATCAAGACCATGGGCTTCTCGGAACTGGTGCTGGTGGAGCCCAAGTTCCCGGATGTAACCACCCAGCCGGAAGCCGTGGCCCTGGCCAGCGGCGCGCTGGACGTGCTGGAGAACGCCCGCATCTACCCGACGCTGCAAGAAGCGCTGGCCCCGGTCACCCTGGCTTTCGCCCTGACCGCCCGAGTCCGCGACCTGGGCCCCCCGCCCTGCGACATCCGCCAGGCGGCCGATCTGGCCTGCGCCCATCTGGCCGAAACCGCCGAGGGCGTGGCCGCCGTGGTGCTGGGGACCGAGCGCGCGGGGCTCACGAACGCCCAGATCGCGCTGTGCCATCGCATCTGCCACATCCCCGCCAACCCCGAGTACAGCTCGCTGAACGTCGCCCAGGCGCTGCAATTGGCCGCCTGGGAGCTGAGATATGCGCTGCTGGTGGACCAGGGCGCCACCCTCCTGCCCCAGTCGACCGCCCAGGAGCCCGCCCGGGGCGCCGCGCCGGCCTCCAGCGAGGCGGTCCAGGCATTCCTGGCGCACTGGGAAGAAGCGCTGATCGGCGTCCAGTTCCTGGATCCCGCCCATCCCAAGAAGCTGATGCCGCGCATGCGGCACCTGTTTTCGCGGCTGTCGCTCACCCGCGACGAGGTCGACATGATGCGCGGCGTCTGCACCGCGATGCTGAATACGGCAAAGAAGAAATAGCGGTCGGCGCCCGAGCGTCGGCGGGATGCAAAAGCAAAGGGACGGGCAATGCCCGTCCCTTTTTTTGGAGCGCAACGAGGGCGGCTCGTGGCCGCCCGCCGCGATCAGTCCACCGTGGCGCCCGAGGCCTTGACCACGGGGGCCCAGCCTTCCACTTCCGACTTGATGAACTGGCCGAATTCGGCCGGCGTGGTCTTCACGCCCACCGCGCCCAGCTTCTCAAAGCTTTCCTGCACGGAGGGCTTGTCCAGCGCCTTCTGCATGGCGGCATTGAGCGTGTTGATGACTTCCGGCGGCGTGCCGGCCGGGGCCAGCAGGCCGAACCACGACGACACGTCGAAATCGGTAAAGCCCGATTCCTGCATCGTGGGCAGGTCCGGCGCGCTCTTGGAGCGGTCCTTGGTCGTCACGGCCAGGGCGCGCAGCTTGCCCGACTGGGCGTGCGGCCATGCCGACGGCATGTTGTCGAACATGAACTGCACCTGGCCGCCGATCAGGTCGGTCATGGCCGGCGCGCTGCCCTTGTAGGGCACGTGCAGGACATCAATGCCCGCCTTCATCTTGAACAATTCGCCGGCCATGTGGATGGACGTGCCGCTGCCCGACGAGGCGAAAGCCAGCTTGCCGGGATTCTTCTTGGCGTATTCGACCAGTTCCTTCACCGACTTGACCGGCACCTGGGGATTCACGACCAGGATATTCGGCACCTTGGCGCCCAGGGCGACCGGCGCGAAATCCTTGGTGAGATCGAACGAGACGTTCTTGTAGAGCGTCTGGTTGATGGCGCTGGTGACGGCCACGAACAGCAGCGTGTAGCCGTCCGGCGTGGCGCGCTGGACCTGGTCGGTGGCGATGTTGCTGCCGGCGCCCGGCTTGTTTTCAACCACGAACGATTGGCCCAGGCTCTCGGTGAGCTCCTTGGCCATGATGCGGGCGATCACGTCGGTGGTGCCGCCGGCGGAAAAACCGACCACGATGCGGACAGGCTTGTCGGGATAGGCGGCGTGGGCGGAACCCATTGCGAATGCGCTTGCGGCGGTGGCCAGAAGGGTGGCGGCCAGACGCCGCAGGCCAGGCTTTTGACCTGTAGTCATAGTGTCTCCGTGCAGGTACTGTCCATTAGATGGACGATTCGAATTATTGGATGGTCGCATTCTGCGCTATACACATGGATTACATCAAGGTAGAGTCCACCCTACGGACAATGGTTTTCCCTTGTCCGTTCCTTGATAACCCTTAGTTTTCAGAGATTTGCATGCAAGACAGCGATGCCGCGGCCGCAGGCCCACGCACTTTGCGGCGCGGTCTGGCCGTCCTGGCCGCCCTGCGGGACCAAGGACCCGACGGCCTGAGCGTGACTGACATTGCCCGCCTCACGGGCATACAGCGCCCCACCATTTATCGCCTGCTGGCCGCCCTGCTGGACGCCGGGCTGGTGCTGCCGGTGTCGGGCACCAAGAAATACCGCGCCCAACTGGCGGTCGACCCCGACACGCGCTCGCGCGATCCGCGCGTGCGCCAGTTGCTGCCCGTGCTGCGCCGCCTGGCCGACCGCACCGGCGATGCCGTGTTCCTGGTGGTCCGGGAAGAGGACGATTCGATCAGCCTGCACCGCGAGATCGGCAGCTATCCCGTGCAGATCCTGGCGACCTACGCGGGCAAGCGGCAGCCGCTGGGCGTGGGGTCCGGCGGCATGGCCCTGCTGGCTGCGCTGCCGGACGACGTGGCGCGCGGCATCGTCGAGCGCAATTCCGGCAGGCTGGATGAATACGGCGGCATGACGCCCCAGGAGATGTACCGGCTGATCGAGAACACCCGCGCCCGCGGCTATTCGGTCGTCGGCAACCATGCCGTGCGCGGCGCGCTGGGCGTGGGCTGCGCGCTGCTGGATCCGCAAGGCGCGCCGCTGCTGGCCGTCAGCGTCACCGCCATCATCGACCGCATGCCGGCGCAGCGCCAGCGCGAGATCGCGGGCTGGATCAAGGCCGAGCTGGCCAGGCTGGCGGTCCCGACCTGATCGGCCGCAACGCGGCCCGATAAAAAAAGGGTGCCCACGGGGGCACCCTTTGCTTTGCGGCAACCCGATCAGGTCGCGGCCGCGCCGGTCTTGGGATTCTGGATCTCGCGCAGCGGAATCGGCGGCTGGAAGCCCGCTTCTTCCAGCGAGCTGCGGATCTGCTGGTACAGGCCCCAGCGCAGTTCCCAGTACTTGCCGACTTCGGCCCACACGCGCACGTTCACGGTGACGCCGTTTTCCTTGTAGTCGAACACCTTCACCTGCGGCGCCGGGTCCTTCAGCGCGTCGGGCCGCGCATCCACGATCTGCTGCAGCTTGGCCACCACCGCCTGCAGGTCATCGCCGTAGCGCACCGGCACCGGAATATCCAGGCGGCGGGTTTTGTTGCGGCTGTAGTTGATGATGGTGGCGTTCCACACGGTGCTGTTGGGCAGCGTCAGGTGAATGCCATCGCCCTGGATCAGGCGGGTCAAAAACAGTCCGACCTCTTCGACCGTGCCTTCCGAACCGGAACTCAGCGCGACGTACTCGCCCGCGCGGATGGGACGCAGCATCAGCAGCATGATGCCCGCGGCGATGTTCTGCAGCGTGCCCTGCAAGGCCAGGCCCACCGCCAGGCCGGCGGCGCCGAGCACCGCGATGAGGCTGGCCGTCTGCACCCCGAAACGCGCCAGCACGGCGATCACCGTGAAGATCCGCACCGCCCAGATCACGGTGGTGGAGAACATCGGCACGATGGTGGGGTCGACCTTGGGCGACCGTGTCGCGGGGGGGTGGGCCGCCCCCCGCGGAGGAGCAACGACGACACCCACCAGCCGATGCCAAGGATCAGCAACGCGACGAGCAGATTGATGCCCATATCCATCAGCCTGGGCGCCCAGACATAGAACTCTTTTACGGCCTCATCCATGGAACCTCCTGCGAAAAAAATCGACCGAAGACTGTATCAGAAGCGGCTTGCGCGAAGCGGTGCGCCACGCGGCCGGAATGTCAGGCTTTGTAAGGATCCGGCAGCCGGCACTCGTGCAGCATAGGGCTTGCGCGCCCATCAGGCCAAGGGGAAATCGAACGCGGCAGCCGGGCCGAACGCCCGGCGCTCATGCCGGCACGATGCGGAAGTGGTTGTCCCAGGAGATCTCGCGCGACGGCGGCAGCACCGGCTGTTCGCGGCCTTCGGCATCCCTGCGCAGCATGGCCCCGAGACCGCTGCTTACCAAAAAGCCCTCTTGCGCGGCGGGCGCGACGCCGCAGCCATCGGGCAGCGAAGTGGTGCCCAGGCATTTGCCGCTGGCGGCGTCCCAGTAGATCACCTGCCCGCCCACGGGGCTGGACGTGGCGACGATGGCGCCCGACGCGTCCACTGCCACCGAGCCGACGTAATTGCGCATGTTGCGCAGCGTCTCGGGCGGCCCTTCGAACAATTCCAGCGCGGCGCCGCGCCGGTGCCTGCCCACCAGCGCGGGGCGGTCCGCCGCCGGGCCCATGTACTGGCAGCCGAACCAGACGGCGCCATCGGACGCCAGCGCCAGATGCCGGATCGACAGCCGATGCAGCGCGGGGTCCAGCTCCGCCTTTTCCAGCAGTTGGCCGCTGGCCGCGTCGATGTAGGCCAGCGACGGCCGCATCGTGTCCAGGTTGAGTTCGAGCTTGCCGTAGTCGGGATGGGTCAGGATGCCGCCGTTGGCCACGCACAGCGTCTTGCCGTCGGGCATCAGCACGACCTCGTGCGGGCCGATGCCGCCGCAGTCGAACTCGCCGACGCGCCGGTAGTTTCCGCCGGGCGTTGCGTCATACAGGCCCAGCACGCCGCGTCCCGCCTCGAAGTCGTTTTCGGTGGCGGCCAGCAAACGGCCGCCCTGAACGTAGGCGCCATGGCCGAAGAAATGCCTGTCTTCAGGAAGGGGCAGCGCCACGGGTTCGCCGCCGCGCAGCGAAAACCCCAGCGCGAAGAACCCGGGCTGGCGGCCGAACACCACCGCGCGCTGGCCGGCGGCGTCGATCGCGAAGCTGTGGCCGCGCGCCGGCATGGGAATCGCCAGCCGGTCGCGGCCTGCGCCGTCCACCAGCACGGCTTCGTCGCGCCCGCCGCGCTTGCGCGCGCTCAGGTACAGCAGTTCGTTTTCGGCGGGTGCCGCGGCCAGGGCAGCGCGGGGCGACAGCCCCAGCGCGGCCGCCAGCGACAGGAAGCGGCGCCGGTCAATCGCCATCGAGCGCATTGAAGCCGATGGTGACGCCCAAGGCGGGCGCCAGGTCCTGGTCGACGATGGCCTTGGCGTTCTTGATGGTCAACGACGCCAGCAGCAAGAGACGGCGCCCTTCCTCGCCGGCCAGCGCCTGGTCCAGCGGCGCCGGCACGGCCCGCAGCGTCGTCGCGGCGCTGGACAGTTCGCCGCGCACGGAGGCATCCATCCATTCACCGCCGGCGGGCAGGGAATAGCCGCCCGCCTCATAGAACGCCTTCAGCCCATCCAGATTGGCCGCCAAGAGGCGCGTGGACAGATCGCTGCGCCAGAAGGCCGCGCGCTTGGGCCGCGCGGCCTCGGGCGAATCGCCCAGCACCGGCAGGATCTTCACGTCGCGCGCGAACTGCAGGCCGGTGGACAGGGCCTTCATGGCCTCGGCCGCCACTTCCTGCTGGTCGCGGTACAGGTCATTGCCCGGCTGCGGCTTGGCGAACTGCCTGCCGAATTCGCCCTGGGCGCTCCAGGCCTTGCCCACATCGCGCGAGATCGACGCGACGTTGGCGGACACCGCAAGCGCGTAGCCGCAGGCGTACGCGAACCCGGGCGCCCCGCTCTGCTTGAGCAGGTCCGGCTCGCCGTACAGCACATATTCCAGGGCGGGCAGCCCCTGCACCGCCACGCTGCGGCCGGCCAGGGCGCCGGGCTGCATCAGCGCGTCGTCCTTGGCGGCGATCAGCGCCTGCACCTGCCTGGGCATCACGCCGCGGGTGTCGGGCCAGAACGCCAGGCGTTCGAAGCGGTTGGCCTGCACCAGCGGCCCGAAGCGCAGGATCTCCACGCCGGACCAGGCCTGCGCCAGCGTCGCGAAGGCATCGCCGACGCGCGCCGCGCCCGCGGCATCCGGCTTGGCGCACCAGCCGCCCAGCGCGCCTTCCAGCGCCGCCGCCGCATCCGTCATCTTCGCCACCGCCGGGCGGGCGTAGTCGCGCGCCAGGCGTTCGCCCAGGTCGGCGGGCAGCCCGGCCCGCCCGGCCAGCGGAGCCGCCAGCATCAGCGCCGCGACCACGGCCTGCCTGAATACGTGTTTGACAGGTCGGGCCATCACAGGGACTCCAGGAAGCGGATCAGGTCCGCGCGTTCTTCAGGCGTCATGTCCACGACGCGATCGCGCGCCGGCTTGGCCGCGCCGCCGTGCCACAGCACGGCTTCCAGCAGCGTGCGGGCGCGCCCGTCGTGCAGCCAGGTCGCGTTGGGGTTCACGGTCTTGGTCAGGCCGATGCCCCACAGCGGCGGCGTACGCCATTCGCGGCCGTTGGCCAGTCCGTCGGACACGCCATCGGCCAGGTCGTCGCCCATGTCGTGCACCAGCATGTCGGTGTAGGGCCAGATGAGCTGGAAGCGGTGCTCCGGCTGTTTGGCATTGCGGCTCGTCACGTACTTGGGCACGTGGCAGGCCACGCAATTGGCCTCGTAGAACAGCTTCTTGCCGGCCAGCACGCGCGCGTCGTCCGCGTCGCGCCGCGCGGGCACGGCCAGGTTGGTTGAATAGATGGTGACGAAGTCCATCAGCTTGGCCGGCACTTCCTCCGGACCGAAGCGCGGCTGCGCGCCGTGCGGCATGTCCAGGCACTGCGCCTGCTTGGGTGTGCACTCGCCGGAATGCCTGGGGAACATGGGCGTGGACAGCCCCATGTCGTTGGAAAACGCCGCGGCGCTCTGCTGTTCGACCGTGGGCTGCCCCGCCTTCAGGTTGAAGCGGCCCAGCACGCGCGCGCCCGTGCGCGCATCGGTGACCCAGTTGGCCTTGCCCACGATGCCGTCGCGCTTGTCCGCGCCCACGTTGGCCAGGATGTCGGCCTCGTGGATGGATTCCAGCAGCCCCAGTCCGATCATGGGCGGCGCCAGCCGCGGCGAGATCTGCGTGTCCGCGCGCATGGGTCCGTAGCCCAGGTCCTCGATGCGGTAGGTGGGCTTCATCAGCGTCGCGGTCTCGCCGCCGCGCAGGGCTACCGGCACCGGTTCGTATTCGATCTCCATGCGCCCTTCGACGGGCATGCCGGCCACCGCGAAGTTCTGCAACTGCACGCCATACACGGGTTCGGGCAGCGCGGCGATCTCCCCGGCGGCGAGCCTGGGATGGCCCCGGTCCGCGCCTTCCGGCACGGCCAGGCGCAGCAGCAGCGCCACGGCGTCCGTGCGCTCCAGCGGATCGAAGCCGGGCACCGTGCCGCGTCCGTCCTTGGTGTGACAGGCCTGACAGGAACGCGCATTGAACAGCGGCCCCAGGCCGTCGGACGCCTGCGTCGACGAAGGCGCCGACACCCAGTCCTTGCGGAACAGGCCGTTGCCGACCTGGAATTCCTGGCGCCCTTCGAAGCTCATGTTGGCCGACGGCTGCGAAAAGATGTCGGCGTTGAGGAGCTTGTTGGTGGTGGCGGCCCCGGCCTGCATGGGCTCAAAGGTTTCCACCTTGGAGAAATCCCGCGTCGGGGCCGTGATGGCGGTGACGCGCTGCTGATCTTCGGGCGTAAGATCGTCACGCCCGCCAGGAGCGGCGGGCGCTGCGGCGGCGCCGGCGTGGGCCGACGCCGCCAGTACGGCGGCTAATACGAGTTTCACTTGAATACGGCGTCGGGTTTATCCAGGCTGTCGGAACCTTCGATGGCGACCTTGCCAAGTTCCAGCAGCGCAATCACACGCTCCAGGCTGCGGGTCTGGGCAACCAGGCTGTCGATGGCCGCCTGCACCACGGCGTTGCCTTCCTTGTTGCCGTCCGCAATCATCTGGTCGTAGGTTTCGACCGTCTCGGCGCGCGTCTTCATGGCCTGCATGGCGGCGACCGTGGCGTCCAGCTTGGCGCGCACTTCGGCGTCCAGCTTCGCGTCCTTGGCCTTGACCAGTTCGGACAGGCTTGCGCCCGAAACCGTCTTGCCGTCGATGCGGGTGTACGAGCCCAGGTACACGTTGCGGATGCCGATCTGGTCGTAATAGTGCGAGTTGTGCGTGTTGTCCGAGAAGCAGTCGTGCTCTTCCTCGGGATCGTGCAGCATCAGGCCGAGCTTCATGCGTTCGCCCGCCAGTTCACCGTACGACAGGCTGCCCAGCCCGGTCAGCATGGCGATCAGGCCCGCCTTGGGGTCTTCCTCGACCGCCTTGCGCGCGGCGCCGTCCTTCTTCCAGTTGCCCACCATTTCTTCCAGATCAGTTACCAGCAAATCGGTCACGGCCTTCAGGAACTCGATGCGGCGCTCGCAGTGGCCCCCGGTGCACTGCTTCGGATCGAAGTCGGTGTGCGGACGATTGCCCGAGTGCCGTTCCTGCGGCGTGCCCTTGCGGTCCGCCGGCGCGGCGCCCGTGCCGTTCAGGTCCTGGCCCCACAGCAGGAATTCGATCGCGTGGTAGCCCGTGGCGACGTTGGCTTCATTGCCGTCGGCCTCGTGCAGCACTTCGGACAGCAGTTCCGGCGTGATCTTGGTGACGTCGACTGTCTTGCCGCCCACCGAAATCTTGGAATTGGCGATGACGTTGACGGCGTAGTAGGCGTTCTCGTCGTTCTCGGTGCCGTAGGACGCGTCGACATAGTCGATCAGGCCCTCGTCCAGCGGCCACGCGTTCACGCGGCCTTCCCAGTCGTCGACGATGGGATTGCCGAAGCGGTAGGCCTCGGTCTGCTGATAGGGCACGCGCGCCACGATCCACGCTTCGCGCGCGGCCTTCAGCGTTTCCGCGCTGGGCTTGGCGACCAGGGCGTTGATGGCTTCGCGCAGCTTCTTGGCGGCCGCCAGCGAATCCTCGTAGCCTGCCAGCGCCAGGTCGGAATAGGTGGCGACCACGGCCTTGGGCTCCGCCGCGGCATGCGCCGTTCCGCCGAATACCGCGGCGGCCAGCACCGCACCCAATAGCAACTTGCGCATCGTCTTTCTCCCGTAAATCGGACGGCCCCGCCCCCGCGGCGGACCGTTCCGGCTTGAAATTTTGTGGATGCGAGTGTAAACAATTTTCGTTTGATATTCAGGCGGAATTCAGATAGCTGACATTTTTTTGAACGAAAAAGTGTGCCGCCGCCCGCATAATTCAGCCATCCTTCCCCCTTTTCCACCGCCTCTCCCGCCCTCATGGAACTGCGCCAACTCCGCTACTTTGTCCGCGTCGCCGAACTGGGCAGCATCGGCCGCGCCGCGCGCGACCTGGGGGTGGTGGCCTCGGCCCTCAGCCAGCAAATCAGCCGCCTGGAAAGCGAACTGGCGACCCGGCTGCTTACGCGCAGCCCCACCGGCGTGGCGCTGACGCCGGCGGGCACGGCCTTCCTGCGCCAGGCCCAGCTGACCCTGCGCCACGCCGAGCACGCGGTGGCGGCCGCGCGCGAGGCGCGCCTGGCCGGCACGGTGAGCATCGGCTTTGCACCCACTACGGCGTCGCTGCTGGCGCGCCCGTTCTATGCCGCCATGACCGAACGCTACCCCAACGTGCGCCTGCATCTGGTCGAAGGCCTGTCCGGCAACCTGGGCGAACTGCTCAATGCCCGGCGCCTGGACCTGGCCGTACTGTTCCAGAACGACAGCGCGCAGGGCCGCAGCGTGGTCCCCGTGCTGGACGAAAAGCTGTTCCTGCTGGCGCCGCGCGGCATGCTCGCGCTGCCCGACGGCGAGCCTGCCCGCATGGAATTGCTGGCCGGGTTGCCGCTTGCCGTCACCAGCAAGGCGCACGGCCTGCGCGCCTGGGTGGAGGCGGCCTTCGAGCGCGCCGGCATCGAACCCTGGATCGGCGTCGAGGTCGACGGCCTGACGACGCTGATGGACCTGGTGCAGGCTCATCCCATCGCCACGATCCAGCCGGGCGCCGCCGTGGCGCGCGTCGAGTCCGGCGTGCTGAACATGCACCCCATCGACGATCCCTTCCTGTTCCGCCGCAACCACATCTATTGCATCAGCGACGACGAACTGTCGCCGGCCGCCCTGGCCGCGCGGGTGGTGCTGCTGGACGCGATGCGCGCGCTCGTTCGCCACGGCGGCTGGCCGGGCGCAACCCTTCTGGATTCGTGATGCCCCCATGCGCCCGACATGCCTAGTCGGGCGCTTTATCTGCAGATAAATTGATCTGCATCAAGCCATTGCATTGTGCAGTGGCAAATGACCATCACGAATTCCGATGACAACTCCTACCCCACGCCCGGGGCATCTGGGCATTTCCTCCATGCGGCCGCATTGCTCGGACGCGGAATGGCAGGCCCGCGTCGACCTGGCCGCCTGTTATCGGCTGGTCGAGCTCTACGGCATGGCCGACATGATGGCCAACCACATCTCCGCGCGCGTGCCCGGCGAAGACAACGCCTTCCTCATCAACCCCTACGGGATGATGTACGAGGAGATCACCGCCTCCAGCCTGATCAAGGTCGACGTGGACGGCACCATCCTGTCCAAGCCCGATTTCGGCGACCTGGACTACGGCATCAACAAGGCCGGCTACGTGATCCACAGCGCCGTGCATGCCCACCGGCACGAGGTCGATTGCGTCATCCACACGCACAGCTGGGCATCGATGGCCGTGTCGTCCCTGGAATGCGGCCTGCTGCCGCTGACGCAGACGGCGATGCGCTTCCTGAAGATCGGCTACCACGACTACCAGGGGGTGGTCCTGGGCACGGACGAACAGGCCTCGCTGCTGGAAGACCTGGGCCAGGGCGAAGCGCTGATCCTGCGCAACCATGGCGCGCTGACCGTGGGCCGCACCGTGGGCGAGGCCTTCAACTGGATGCACCGGCTGGAACTGGCCTGCCGTTCGCAGTTGGCCGCCATGGCGACGGGCGCTCCGCTGCAGGCCGTGTCCCGGCCCGTGCTGGAAGCCACCTGGAACAACTACCAACCCGGAACGCGCCGGCCCTACGGCGTCATGGAGTGGCCCGCCCTGCTGCGCAAGCTGGACCGGCTGGACCCCGGCTACCGCGACTGATCCACCCGCTTTACCTGGCGCCGGCCGGCGTGGCGGCACGGCGCCATCAATCACACGACAACGACCACGCGAGGAGACATCATGAATACTGCCCAAGCCCTGGCCGCTTGCGCGGCGCTGGCGGGCGCCTGTATGGCCCCGCACGCCCGCGCCGCGGACTATCCGGACCGGCCCGTCAAGGTCATCGTGGCCTTCTCGCCCGGCGGCACCACCGACACGCTCACCCGCAGCGTCACCAACACGCTGACGCAGAAGCTGGGACAGCCCTTCGTCGTCGAGAACAAGCCCGGCGCGGGCGGCAACATCGGCACCGAATACGTGGTGCGCGCCGCGCCCGACGGCCACACGCTCATCGTCAATTCCGTCGGCCCCATCGCCGTCAATCCCTCGCTGAATAAGCTGCCCTACGACCCGCTGACCGACCTGGTGCCGATGGTGCAGATCGCCACCGTGCCCAACGTCCTGGTGGTGCCGCCGTCCTCGCCCGCCAAGGACATCCAGGGCTTCCTGAAGTACGTGAAGACCGCGCGCCAGCTGAACTACAGTTCCACGGGCGTGGGCACGTCTTCCCACCTGTCCAGCTACATGCTGATGGACGAGCTGAAGGTGAACGCCACGCACATCCCGTACAAGGGCGCCGACGCCGTCAACGACCTGCTGGCCGGGCGCATCGACTTCATGTTCGCGACCATCCCGTCGGTCATCGGGCATATCCGGTCCGGCAAGCTGCGGGCGCTGGCCGTCAGCACGGCGCAGCGTTCCGCCACCCTGCCCGAGCTGCCCACCATCGCCGAATCCGGCTATCCCGGTTTCGACGCCGGGTCCTGGTTCGGCTTCTTCGGCCCCAAGGGCACGCCGCAACAGGTCGTGGACATCGTCAACCGCGAAGTCAACGCCACGCTGCCCGCGCTGAACGAACAGATGCTGCGCGAAGGCGCCGAGCCCGTCGGCGGCACGCCCGCGCAATTCGCCTCGTTCATCAAGGGCGAGCATGACAAATGGGCCGTGCTGGTATGTATGATCCCCCCGCCGCCCCATTGTGGCGCCCAGCCGCCCGGCGCCCGTGGCGCCGGCGCGGCTAGCGCAGGTCCGAAGCGTTCAGCTTCCAGCTCAGCTCGAACCGCCAGGCCGCGGACGGGTCGGCGTCGAACGCCGCGGCGGCGCCTGCCCGCAGCGCCAGCGCGGCGGCCGGCGTGCTGGCCTCGACGACGAACATCGGAGCCAGCTCCCTGCCTGCCGTGGCCTCTCGCGGCAGCGGCGTGCTGAGCGCCGCGTCGGGAACCAGCAGATAAGACTGGACGAAACCGTCCGCAGCGGAAAGCTCGGCCCCCGCGTTGCGCGCCCGCGCCAGCGGCGCGCCGGCGCAGCCCACCGGCAGGGGCAGCACCACCAGCTGGCTGCCGCTTCCGAAGCCGGTCACGGCTTCCACCGCGCACACGCGGCGCATCGGATCGCGCATGCGCCCCAGGTTGGCCACCGACCAGGACGTCTGCCGCTCGAACGCGGCGCGATAGGCGGCCGTGGTGAACGCATCGAGCGACTGCGTGCGGTACAGGCCCAGGTACTTGCGGCCGCCATCGCGCGACAGGTAGCGCGCGCCCGACAGGAAGCCGGGGATGCGCACGCGCTCCTCGACATGTTCACGGTCGTACCAGCGGTTGAAATCGGCCTCGTCGGCGGCGTCCACGTCAGTCGCGACGAACAGCAGCCCATGGGGCGCAAGCGGAGATTCGGTGTGCAGGCTCATCAGCGCAAGAAAGGCTTTGAATGTCGGAAGGCCATATCTTCAGCCAGCGGGCAGCCGGGGACAAACAAGTAATTCTTCGGCGCAGCAACAGAATTACTGAAAGCCGCCCCAGGGATAACACCCTTGCTAATGCGCCGACCCGGTCCGGGGCGCCACGACGGATGCCGTGAACTGATCCGAGGCGCGGCTCGCCAGTTCGGCGACCAGCCGGATGGCGTCCGACCCGCCGCTCTCCAGGTAGCTGACCACCAGCAACTGCGGCGGCACGGGCATGTCGGTCTGGATCACCTGCAGCTCGCCGCGCGCGACATATTCGTAGATGGGAGGCAGCGGCACCAGCGCGCGCCCGAACCCGCTGCGCACCAGCCGGGCCAGCGCCGAGATCGAACTGACGAAATGCACCTTGCCTTGCGGCATGCCGACTTCGCGGTACAGGGCCTTGAGCGCTTCGTGCGGTTGCGATCCGGGGCTCATCGTCAGCACCGGCTCGCTCAGCAGCTGGTGCGCCGTCAGCGTTTCCTCGCCGCCCGCCGGTCCCACCCAGCCCATTTCCATGGGCAGGCAGGCCATGCTGATGATCCCGGTGTCGTTCAGCAGGTCGGTCTGCAGGGCAATGTCCAGCGTGCCTTCGCGCAATCCGCGGTGCAAGGCCCGCGTGGTTTCGGACGTGAGCTGCACCTCGATGCCCGGGTACGTGGAGCGCAGGTTCGTCAGGAAGCCGATCAGCCAGGTGTGCACCACGGTTTCGATGGCGCCGATGCGCACCAGCCCGGACACCTCGTCGCCCCGCTTGCCCAGCGACAGGATCTGCTGGCGGATTTCCAGCAGCCGTTCGCCGTAGTCCAGCAGGCGCGTGCCGACCGCGGTGAGCTTCAGTTCCTTGGCGTCGCGTTCGAACAGGCGGGCGCCGATGTCCTCTTCGAGCGACGCGATGCGGTTGGCCACGGCCGCCTGCGTGATGTGCAGGCGATCGCTGGCCGCCCGGAAACTGCCCAGGCGGGCGGACCACAGGAATGCTTCGACAAAGCGCGTGTTCATTGGCCAGATGCTACCGCCAACCCGCCCGGCGCGGCATTCCCGGGCTGCGTCCCCTTATGTGGTGCGCCATGCACCAATTTAGTTCATCGCCGGCACCAGGCTGAAGCTCTGCGAGCTGGCCCCGCAGGGAAACCCTTGCCGCGCGAAAGCTGGCACGGGTCTTGCTTGATGACTGGTATGCAAGCTTGTCTACAAGCGCCCCACTTCCCGCAGACCAGGAGCCTCTCATGATCAACCGCAATGCGCCCTATGCCTTCAACGCCACCCGCCGCCGGCTGATCCAGGGAGCCGCCATGGGCGCCGCGACGCTGGCCGCGCCGGCGCTGGTGCGCGCGCAGTCGGGTCCGGTCATCCGCATCGGCTTCTGGCCCGTCGCGGCCGGCCTGCCGTTCTACGCCGCGATCGAAAAGGGCTATTTCAAGGAAGCCGGCTTGAACGTCGAACCGCTGAAGTTCGCCGGCGCCCAGCAGGTCATGGAAGCCATGCTGGCCGGGCGCGCCGACGGCAGCGCCAACGGCACGGGCTCGGCCAACCTGGCCATCGGCGAAATCGCCTCGCCCGGCCTGTTCAAGATTTTTGCGTCCAACCCCAGCAACGCCAAGAACGTGCTGGACGAGTTCATCGTCGCGAAAGACAGTCCCATCAAATCCATAGCAGACCTCAAGGGGAAAAAGGTCGGATCTGGACCCGGCATCCAGAATTCCACGCTGGCCAAAGCAGTACTGGAGCGCGCCGGCGCAACCGGGGCAACCGTGGTCGAGTTGGCGATCAGCCAGCACGTCGCCGCGGTTGCCGCCGGCCAGTTGGATGCCTGCTACACGCTGGAGCCCACGGGCACGGTGGGCCGCCTGAATGGCACGACCCGCGTCCTGGAAACCGGCGTGATCGCCAAGTACGTCCTGGGCGATCCCATGGCGCCGTGGTTCGGCGGATCGGCCTCGCTGACCACCGCCTTCCTGAAAAAGCATCCCGAGGAAAGCAAGAAATTCATCGCGGCCTACGCGCGCGGCATCGAACTGATCCGCACCAAGCCCGAAGAGGCGCGCCCCTTCATGAAGGGCTACACCGCCATCGAAGGGCCGATGACCAACGAAGTGCCGCTGGCCGCCTACACGCTGCACAACGAGTTCACGCCCAGCGACGTCCAGTACTTCCAGAAGTTCTTCGACCTCTTCACCGATAAGGGCATCTTCGCGCAGAAGGTCGATGTGTCGACCATGCTTTACAAGGGCTGAGCCATGTCCGCGACCACCGCAACCGGCGCCGCGCCCGCCACCGCTTCCAAGCCGCCGCGCAAGTTCGACGCCTCGCGCCTGCTGCCCCTGATCGGGCCGCTGGCCCTGTTCGTGGTGTGGGACCTTGTGGTGCGCCTGAACCTGGTCAGCCCCGTGCTGCTGCCCACGCCCAGCGCCACCATCGTGGCGCTGGTCAAGGGCATGGCGGGCGGGCCGCTGCTGGGCGACTTCCTGTCCTCGCTGAACCGCACGCTGCAGGCCTTCCTGATCGCGGGCGTGATCGGCGTCCCGCTGGGCGTGCTGCTGGGCAGCAACGAAAAGGCCTACCGCAGCGTGGAATTCCTGGTGGACTTCTTCCGGTCCACGCCGTCGTCCGCGCTGATCCCGCTGTTCCTGATGATCTTCGGCGTCACCGACATGAACAAGATCGCCATCGCGGCCTTCGCGGCGGTGCTGGTGATCCTGTTCAACAGCGCCTATGGGGTGATCAACGCGCGCAAGCAGCGCGTGATGGCGGCGCGCGTCATGGGCGCCTCGCGCTGGCAGATCTTCAAGGACGTGCTGATCTGGGAAAGCATGCAGCCCACCTTCGTCGGCCTGCGCAGCGGCGTGTCGATGGCGCTGGTCATCGTGATCGTCGCCGAGATGTTCATCGGCTCGGACAGCGGCCTGGGTAATCGCATCATCAATGCGCAGCAGGTGCTGAACGTGCGCGAGATGTACGCGTCCATCCTGGCTGCCGGCGCGCTCGGCTACGTGCTGAACATACTTTTTCTCGTGCTGGAAAAGCGCGTGGTCCACTGGAGCGGCCGATAAATGTCCACCGTCATCAATCCCGTCATCGCACCCGGCCCGGCCGCCGCCCCCTTCCAGCCCGGCCCGCTGGGCACGCACATCACGATCCGCGGCCTGACCAAGTACTTCGCCGGCTGGCCGCTGTACGAAGACTTCAACCTCGACATTCCCAAAGGCAAGATCGTCTCGGTCTTCGGGCCCAACGGCTGCGGCAAGTCGACGCTGATCAACATGATCGCGGGCCTGATCCCCATCGATTCCGGCGAAATCCTCTTCGACGGCAAGTCGCTGGCCCAGACCAAGATCGGCTACGTGTTCCAGAACTACCGTGAAGCCATGTTTCCGTGGCTGCGCACCATCGACAACATCGCTTATCCGCTGCGCCTGGAAGGCCGCAGCAAGGCCGAGGTCGACGCGCGCGTCCAAGAGCTGGTCGCCTCCTTCGACGTCAAGTTCGATCTCAACCGCTACCCCTACGAGCTGTCCGGCGGGCAGCAGCAGACGGCGTCCATCATGCGCGCGCTGGCGCCGGGACCCGAGGTGCTGTTTCTGGACGAGCCGTTTTCCGCGCTGGACTTCGAGATGACGCTGTTCATCCGCGAAAAGCTGCAGGAAGTGTTCATGCAGACCGGCACCACCATGCTGCTGGTGTCGCATGACCTGGAAGAGGCCGTGTACCTGGCCGACCAGGTGCTGCTGCTGACCAAGCGCCCCACCCGCGTCGCGGAGATCCTCGACTACGGCGACGCGCGTCCCCGCACGGTCGAGACGCTGTCCGAACCCAGCTTCATCCAGATGAAGAAACTGAGCCTGGAGATCTTCCAGCGCGAAGTGCGCAAGTAACCCATCGCTTTCACCGGGAGAATCCGCCATGACCCAGGAAACCATCGATCAATACGTGCGCAGCGCGCTGGCGCTGTCGGGGTATGCCCTGCGCGAGTCCACCACGGAGCAGGTGGTGCAGCAGTTCTCCCGCATCCATGACATCGCGGCGGGCTTCGCGGACGAGCCGCTGCCTGTTGAACTGGAATCCGCTTCGGTGTTCCGTCCGTGAGCGGCCCCGCCCACGACATCGCCCGCCAGGTCCGCAGCGGCGAACGCAGCGCCGCCGCGGTGCTGGACGCCACGCTGGCCCGCATGCGCGAGCGCGATCCCCGCTACAACTGCTTTACCGCCATCACGGAAAGCCGGGCCCGGCAGGAGGCCGCCGCCATCGACGCGCGGCGCGCCCGCGGCGAAACGCTGCCGCCCCTGGCTGGCGTGCCCTACGCCGTGAAGAACCTGTTCGACATCGCCGACGAGGTCACGCTGGCGGGAGGCCGGGTCAACGCCTCCAACCCGCCCGCGCGGCGCGATTCCGTGCTGGTCGAGCGCATGCGCGACGCCGGCGCGGTGCTGGTCGGCGCGCTGAACATGGACGAGCACGCCTACGGCTTCACCACCGAAAACACGCACTACGGCGCCTGCCGCAATCCGCACGACACGACCCGCATCGCGGGCGGCTCCTCGGGCGGCAGCGCCGCCGCCGTCGCCGGCGGGCTGGTGCCGCTGACGCTGGGATCGGACACCAACGGATCGATCCGCGTGCCCGCCTCGCTGTGCGGCGTGTTCGGCCTGAAGCCCACCTTCGGCCGCCTGCCGCGCACGGGGTCGTTCCCCTTTGTCGGCAGCCTGGACCACCTGGGGCCCTTCGCGGCCAGCGCCGCCGACCTGGCCGCCGCCTACGACGCACTGCAAGGCCCCGATGCCGCCGATGTCGCCTGCGCGCAGCGCGAGGCGGCGCCCACGCTGCCCGTATTGGCCGAAGGCGCGGGCAATCTGCGCATCGCGGTGCTGGGCGGCTACTTCTCGGAATGGGCCAGTCCCCAGGCGCGCCGCGCCGTGCAGATCGCCGCGCGCGCCCTGAACGCCACCGCCGTCGCCGAACTGCCGGGCGCCGCCCAGGCGCGCGCGGCGGCCTTCATCATCACCGCGGCCGAAGGCGGCGCGTTGCATCGGCGCCGGCTCGTCACGCACTACGACTACTACGAGCCGCATTCGCGCGACCGCCTGGTGGCCGGCAGCCTGGTGCCCGCCGCGTGGGTGCAGCAGGCGCAGCGCATCCGCCATCGCGCCTACCTCGAGGCGCTGGCCCTGTTCAAGCAGTACGACGTGCTGATCGCCCCCGCCACGCCCGTTTCCGCCACCCCGATCGGCGCCGACTGGCTGACGCTGGCCGGCAAGGAACTGCCGGCGCGCGCCAGCATGGGCCTGCTGACCCAGCCGATCTCGGCCATCGGGCTGCCTGTCGTCACGGCGCCCACCTGGCCCGAACTGGAACCCGACGGCCATCTCCCGCTGGGCGTGCAGCTGATCGGTGCGCCGTGGCGCGAAGCCGACTGCCTGCGCGTCGCGCATGCGCTGGAGCTGGCCGGCGCCGCGCGATCACGACCGCTCTGAACCGCACCGCATCTTCCGCTTCGCAACGTCAAAAGGTCTCGCCATGGAATCCGCTTTCGCCGCCATCGACATGCCGCGCACGCTGGCCGACACCGCGTACAGCTCGCTCAAGCGCGACATCCTGGACTTCCGGCTGGCGCCGGGCGACCGCTTCACCGAGACTGAAATCGCCGAGCGCCTGCAGGTCAGCCGCACGCCCGTGCGCGAGGCCTTGTTCCGCCTGGAACGCGAAGGCTATCTGGAAGTGCGGCAACGCAATGGCTGGCTGGTCAGGCCGCTGGACTTCAACACGCTGGACCACTTCTATGAATTGCGCAGCGTGCTGGAGGCCGCGGCGGTGCACGCGCTGTGCGCCCCCGGACAGAGCCCCGACCCGATGCGCGCGCTGCGTCCGCTGGCGGACATCTGGCTGGTGGATCCCGGCGAGCGCTCCACCGATTGCGAATGGTTGGCCGACCTGGACGAGCGCTTTCACATCGAACTGGTGGCGGCCGCGGGCAATCCCGAAATCGCGCGCGTGCATCGCGCGGCCACGGAGCGGATCCGTATCGTGCGCCGCCTCGATTTCACGCAGCCGGACCGCATCGGCAGCACCTACGACGAACACGGCGCCATCCTGTCCGCCATCCTTGCGCGCGACGGCGCTGGCGCGGCCCGGCTGCTGCAGGCCCATATCCAGGACAGCCAGGACGCCGTGCGCAAGATCACGCTGCACCGGCTGTATTCCACGCGCCGGGCCAAGGCCGCCTGAAAGCCGCGGCGCGCTGGTTGCGGCGGCGCTTCAGCCCGCCCGCAACCAGCGGTGCAGCACGCGTGTGATGACCGGTATGCAGACAAACACCATGATGGGCGTCAGGATCACGCTGGTGATCAGCACGCGCCAGAAGACCGGCAGGATGCTCAGGTGCTCGCTGACCAGGATCGAAAACACCAGCAGCACCGGAAAGTAGGCCAGCCAGATGCTGACGGCCTGCTTCCAGCGCGGCGGGGCGCTGGCCTTGGGCGTGGCGAACCACGCCTGCGTGCCGCTCACGCGGTGCTCGCGGCTGGCGCGCACCAGGCTTGCTCCGCGTTCCAGCCACATGCGGCGCGGCAGGGATTTTTCCCAGCGGTTGAGGCTGGCCTCGTCGGTGAAGCGCAGCACGATCTGGTATTCGTCGCCGCCCTCGGGCGGCTGCAACACGCCCGACCCGAGAAACCCGGGGAAGCCCGCCGCCAGGATTTCGCCCTGGCGCATCCAGGACAGGAAATCGCTATAGCGCTCGGGCGCGATGTGCCGCGTCACCAGCATGGTGACCGGGGCGGAAACAGCGGAACTGGACATGGCGGAACTCCTGGGGCAGCGTGCAGCTTGTTATGCAGTGTTTACCCTAGCAAGGCGCGTGCCAGCCTTGCAGCGCAGCATTCGCCCCGTGCGACCGGGACGCGTGCCGATCGGTACGTGTTTTCTCGCACCGCAACACACACCATATTGGTGATTACCCCTATCTAACGCACCGCATTGGTGCATGCTGGAGAAGATCGATGGAAATTAACCTGCCCGATGTCGTGGCCGAAGTCACGGCGGCGTTCGAGCGCTACGAGACCGCCCTGGTGTCGAACGACGTGGACGTGCTGGACACCCTGTTCTGGAACAGCCCGCACACGCTGCGCTACGGCGCCGGCGAGAACCTGTACGGCTACGACGCCATACGCGAATTCCGCGCGGCACGCTCGCCCCAGGGCCTGGCGCGCCGCGTGCTGCGCACCGCCATCACCACCTATGGCACGGACTTCGCCACCACCAATATCGAATTCCAGCGCGACGGCAGCGACCGCATCGGCCGCCAGAGCCAGACCTGGATGCGCACGCCGCAAGGCTGGCGCGTCGTGTCCGCCCACGTCAGCCTGATGACATGAGCCTGTCATCGGCCCGCGCCACACTGGCGGCCGCGCGGGCCATAACAATATGCGCAATCGGCATTGAGCACGCCGATGAGCAGGTCTACACTGGCTGTTCCCTTTCCACCGTTGGAGCACACGCACATGAGCACATACAAGATTGCGGTTTTCGTCGGAAGCCTGCGCGCCGCCTCGATCAATCTGCGCCTGGCCCGTGCGCTTGAAAAGCTGGTTCCGGCCGACTTCAAATTCGAGTATGTGAGCCTGGGCGACGTCCCGCTCTACAACCAGGACAACGAGAACAACCTGCCCGCGCCCGCCGCCAAGCTCAAGCAGCAGATCGCCGATGCGCAGGGCATCCTGTTCGTGTCGCCCGAGCACAACCGCTCGGTGCCCGCCGCCATCAAGAACGCCATCGACTGGGGTTCGCGCCCCTGGGGCCAGAACTCCTGGACCGGCAAGACCGTCGGCGTCGTGGGCGCATCGCCCAGCGCCGCGGGCACGGCCATGATGCAGCAGCACCTGCGCAACATCCTGGCCGCCGAGGGCGCCAACACACTGACCACGCCCGAAGTCTTCCTGCAGTACACCGAAGGCCTCGTGGACGACCAGTTCAACATCACCAACGAAGGCACGCGCAAGTTCCTGCAAGGCTGGATCGACCGCTACGTGGACTGGGTCAAGAAACTGAATGCCTGATTGCCGCCGACCCCGGCCGGGTCGCCCCGGGCCGGCGCCGATCGCCCGCTCTACCTCCGGGCGATCAAGCCCCCCGATGCGTCGGGGGGCTTTTTTTTGTTCCCGTCCGGATGGCGCAGCCGACGCGCACGGCGCATTCAAGGCATCCGCCTACGCGCAGCGGTTGTGCGCAAGCGCCTCGCGGATGCTCCGTGCCGGCGGCAGGCCGAACAGGCGGGCATACTCGCGTGTGAACTGCGGCACGCTTTCATAGCCGACGCCATGGGCGGCAACGCTGATCGCGACGCCCTCCGACAGCATGCGCCGCCGCGCTTCCACCAGGCGAAGCTGCTTCTGGAACTGCAGCGGCGTCAGCGTCGTGACGCTGCGAAAGTGGGCATGAAACGCCGACAGGCTCATTCCCGCCGCGGCGGCCAGCGCTTCGATCCGCACGGGCTGCGCATACTGTTCACGGATGATCGCAATCGCCCGGGCGATGCGCTGCGCATGGCTGTCGGCCACGCCAAGCGCGCGGATGACGCTGCCGTGCCGCCCGGACAACAGCCAGAAATGCCATTCGCGCACCAACTGGCGGCCCAGCACCGCAAGCGAGTCCGGCCGATCCAGCAGCCGCACCAGGCGCAATGCGGCCTCGGCCACCTCACGCTCGGTCTGATCGACCCGCACGGGCGCATCCAGCGCAGACGGCAGGGATCCGATCTCGCCCACGAGGTCGGCGATGACCGCCGCATCCAGCTCCATCACCAGCGAGTAATACGGCGCCGCCATGCTGGCCGCCGTGACCTGGCTCACGGTTGGCACATCCATCGTGATCAGCAGGGACTCGCCCGCGCCGAAGTCGAACATGCGGCTGCCCATCGTCACGCGCTTGGCGCCTTGCAGCACCAGCGCCACCAACGGCCTGGTGATCGCGTACTGGAGCGTGGTGGGCGATGTCTCGCGCAGGATCGCAACCCCCTTGACGGGGGTGAGCGCCACGCCGCCCGGGCTGGCATGCAGATCGGCATGGCGACGCGCGTGCCGCAGCAGCGCGTCGGCCACGCCGATGTCATCCGAAGCCGGATTGGCAGGCGCTGTTTGAACGGATGATCGAGCAAGATGCTGCATGGCTGTGGGCGGCTCCAGCCGGTTGTCATGGCCATCCGATCGTACATCGCGACACGCCGTACAAGGCGTGTCGCGCACGATCAGGCAAGAATGACGCAGGATCGCGCAACCTGGATGGAACCGGGATTCCTAAGATGGCCCCATCCCATTCAGGAGCGTTTCCATGACCACCATTTCCCTGATCACCGGCGCCAGCCGGGGCCTCGGCCGCAACACCGCGTTGAGCATCGCCCGCCACGGCGGCGACGTGATCATTACCTACCGCAGCGGCAAAGACGCCGCCGAAGCCGTGGCGGCGGAGGTCGCCGCACTGGGCCGCAAGGCCGTCGCGCTTCAACTCGACACGGGCGATGCATCCTCCTTCACCGACTTTGCGGCCGCGGT
Source organism: Achromobacter spanius (assembly GCF_039673305.1). Taxonomy (GTDB): domain Bacteria; phylum Pseudomonadota; class Gammaproteobacteria; order Burkholderiales; family Burkholderiaceae_B; genus Achromobacter; species Achromobacter spanius_F. The sequence continues at coordinate 208,651 of NZ_JBDJLJ010000004.1, read as the reverse complement.
ACGGGCAGCCCTGGCCCGCGTCTGGCGGCGCGATACGTTCGACCATCTCGTCAACAACGCAGGCCATGGCGAGATGGCGGACTTCGCCGCCACCACGCCCGCGCAGTTCGACGCCCTCTTCAATGTGCACGTGAAGGGCGTGTTCTTCCTGACGCAGGCCCTGCTGCCGCTGCTGGCCGATGGCGGACGCATCGTCAATTTTTCTTCGGGGCTGACTCGCGTGTCGTTCGCGGGCTTTTCCGCCTACGCGGCCGCCAAGGGCGCGGTGGAGACCCTCACCGTCTACCTGGCGAAGGAACTGGGCAGCCGCGGCATCACCGCCAACACGGTTGCCCCGGGCGCGATCGCCACCGACTTCCTCGGCGGCGCGGTGCGCGACATCCCCGACTACAACAAGGCCTTCGCGGACATGACGGCGCTGGGCCGCGTCGGCGTGCCGGACGACATCGGTCCGATGGTGGCCAGCCTGCTGGGATCCGACAATCGCTGGGTCACTGGCCAGCGCATCGAGGTATCCGGCGGCCAGTCGATCTGAACCGCGGACGCGCGCCGCGTCCACTTATCCCCTCCAACTGTGGAGAAGGTTGAGGACAGCCTTGGGGCAGGTCGAAAAACCCCTGCCCCGCCAAGCACTTGCAAGGCACGGTCAAAAAATGCGCAATCATCCTTTTGGATGATTTTTGGTCCGGTTATCCCCATGCAAGCGGCTTGAACGCGGGCCCGGCGGGCAAGATCTCGGGGCTTGTGTGGATTTGTCCCCGCCTTCTGTGGAAAAGCATGAGGACAGTATGAGGGCAGCTCTTGAATCCCCTTACATATCAATGCCATGCAAGCGCTGCTCAAGAAAGGCCCAAACGGCGTTCCAGGGTCTTCCGGTTGTCCCCGCCAAATGTGGATAAGCCTGAGGACAGCCTGCGGGCAGTCTTGAAAAACCCTTGAGGACCAAGGACTTGGGGGCCGCGGGCAAGAAACGATCACACCGGCGCTTGAACCCGTAGGCAAGCAAGGTCGAGTCGCGGCCGGAAAAAAGGAAGCAGGCTTGTCCCCATGGAATGTGGACAAGCCTATGAACAGTGGCACAACAAGTCGAGAAACCCCTTATCCGTCAATCACTTGGAAGGGGCGCTCAAGAAATGCCCAACGTCTCGGCGTCAGGAGTTCCCTTCGAGCCGCATGCCGATCTTCATGCCGACCTGCCAGTACGCGACCTTTCCGTCCTTGATGTGGCCGCGCACCTCGGTGACCTCGAACCAGTCCAGGTTGCGCAAGGTCTCTGACGCGCGCGAGATGGCCTGGGAAATTGCATCGTCGGTGGACTTGGTGGAAGAGCCCACGAGTTCGATCTGCTTGTAGACATGATTCGACATAGCTCGTCTCCGCAAAGGGGGTGAGTCGTGAATCGTCGGTGCGCTGGCCTTGTTCCGGCGCTTACGACCGGCAATCCATTCGAACACACAGGATACCCCCGCGGCGCTAGAGTGGTGTTACGAGTTCCGTCGCGCGGTCTCGGCCGGCGACGGAATCCGCTTTTGCAACGCGAAGCAAAGGAGGTTGCCATGCCTGAACGAAAAACTCTTGAACGCGCCGCGCGCGACAAGCGACAGGGCAAGTCCGCGTCCACCCAGGCCGGAGAATTCGTGCGCGAGGAAATCGACCATGTGCGCGAAGGCAAGCACGGCGTGCGGTCCACCAAGCAGGCCATTGCGATCGGGCTGTCGAAGGCGCGCCGCGCGGGCGTCAAGCTGGACGCGCCGAAGAAGGCCAGCGCCGCGACCAAACGCAAGGCCGAGCAGGACAGCAAGGCAGCGCACGACGGCCACGCCAAATCCGCCACCCGGGCCAAGGCCACCACCAAGGCGCTGAAGAAGGAAAGCGCCGCGCCGGTATCGAAATCGGCCCTGTCCCGCAACGCCAGCAAAACAGCCGGCAAGCGCACTGCTGCAGACCGCTCGGCCGCGGCGCGCAAGGCTGCCGCCACCAAGGGCGCCGCAGGCCGCTCCGCCGCCGCCAAGAAGGCTGCGCGCACGCGCGCGGCAAACAAGCGGGCCGCCAACGGACAGCATCACGCCGCGCATTGAGCCGGCATGCGGGCAGCGGCGGTGCGGGCCCTATCCTGCTTCGAAGGCCCTGAAGCGCTCTTGCAGAAACTCGCGCAGGCGCCGGATGGCCGGCGACAGCAACATGCGATGGACGCACAGCAGGTAAAGCGGCGACGGCTCGCTGACGTAGTTGCCCAGCAACTCGACCAGCCTGCCGGCGCGCAGGTCCGTCAGCACGTCATAGCGTGACTTGTAGGCCACGCCATGACCCGCCAGCGCCCAACGCCGCACCAGGTCGCCATCGTCGCCGACACGGTCGCCCTTGACCGGCACCGTCAGGCTCGATCCGTCGCGCTCAAAAGTCCAGCGGTCATGCAGCGTCTCGCCCAGCACGAAGGACAGGCAGTTGTGGCGGCGCAGATCCGCCGGCGTCTGGGGCACGCCATGGCGCGCCAGGTAGGCAGGCGCCGCGCAGACCACGCGGCGGTTGTGCTCGGCCACCGGCAGGGCCACCAGGCCCGAGTCGTTGGGCGTGCCATAGCGCACGGCGATGTCGACGGGCTGGCGGTACAGGTCGGCCAGCCGGTCGCTGATGCGCAACTGGAAGGTCACGCGTGGATGCTGCTGCTGGAAGTCGTCCAGCCAGGGCAAGAGGACGTTGCGGCCCAGGTCGGAAGGCACCGACACCGACAGGGTGCCGGCGATGCCCGTCTTGTCGCGCGCCATGGCGTTCTTGCCCGCCTCCAGCGCGGCGATGGCCGAGCGCGCGTATTCGAGATAGCGCTCGCCGTCGCTGGTCAGGCGCAGGCTGCGCGTGGACCGGACGAACAGCCGCGTTTCGAGCTCCTGCTCCAGGCGCTTGAGGGCGGCGCTGGCCACTGCGGGCGTCAGGTCCAGTTCGCGCGCGGCCGCCGAAAAACTGCCCAGATCCGTCGCCGCGACAAAGATCCGCAAGTCCTCGAATCGGACCATTCCCGCCTCATTTTCAAAAATTTATTGAAACTGACTGCGATGCTAGCCCGTTTTTCATCGTTGCGGGCTGGGTAATCATGCACTCATTCCCCCGACACGCACGGAGTCACCGCATGAAAATCGAACTGAAGGGCAAGAAGGCACTGGTCACCGGATCGTCCGGCGGCATCGGACTGGCCATCGCCATCGGGCTGGCTGAAGCCGGCGCCCAGGTCGTGCTGCACGGCCGCAGCGCCGACAAGCTGGCGCGGGCGGCGCAAACCCTGTCCGGCAAGGCGCCGGGCGCGCAGGTCAGCACGGTGCAGGCGGACCTGGCCACGGCGGACGGCGCCGCCTCGGTCTGCGCCGCGCATCCCGACGTGGACATCCTGGTCAACAACGCCGGCACGTTCACGCCCAAGTCGTTCACGGAAATCACCGACGACGACTGGCAGGACATGATGGACACCAACGTCATGAGCGGCATCCGCCTGTCGCGCTACTACCTGCCGCGGATGCTGGCCGCCAACTGGGGCAGGATCGTCTTCATCTCGAGTGAATCCGGCGTCCAGATCCCGGCCGAAATGATCCACTACGGCGTCAGCAAGACCGCCCTGCTGGGCGTCTCGCGCGGCCTGGCCGAATTGACCGCCGGCACCAGCGTCACCGTCAACGCCGTGCTGCCCGGCCCCACCCGCTCCGAAGGCGTCGCCGACTTCTTCGCGGAAATGGCCCGGGAACAGGGCGTCACGCAGGAGCAGATGGAACGCGACTTCGTCGCCCAGCACCGCCCCACGTCGCTGCTGCGCCGCCTGGCCACCGTGGAAGAAGTGGCCAACATGGTCGTCTACACCTGCTCGACGCAGGCGTCGGCCACCAACGGCGCCGCGCTGCGCGTGGACGGCGGCGTCGTCCGCTCCATCATCTGATCCAAGCCCTTTTCTCCCGAGCCCTTCCCATGAAAGCCATCGCCTACTACAAGAACCTTCCCGCCAGCAACGCCGACGCCTTGCAGGACATCACCGCCGCGGAACCCGTGCCGGGCGACCACGACCTGCTGGTGGACGTGCACGCCATCTCGGTCAACCCGGTCGACGTCAAGATCCGCGCCAACCGCAAGCCCAAGGATGGACAGCCCGAGATCATCGGCTGGGACGCCGCCGGCGTCGTGCGCGCCGTCGGCGCCAAGACCAGCCTCTTCAAGCCGGGCGACCGCGTCTGGTACGCCGGCGCCATCAACCGCCCCGGCGCCAACAGCGAGCGCCATGTGGTGGACGAGCGCATCGTCGGCCGCATGCCAACAAGCCTGGACTTCGCGCAGGCCGCCGCCCTGCCGCTCACCACCATCACCGCCTGGGAACTGCTGTTCGACCGCCTGCGGGTGCTGGACAACGCGGCCCCCAGCCAGCGCAGCCTGCTGGTCATCGGCGCGGCCGGCGGCGTAGGCTCGATCCTGGTGCAGCTGGCCCGCCAGCTCACGGGGCTGACCGTGATCGGCACCGCCTCGCGGCCCGAGACCCAGGCCTGGGTGCGTGAACTGGGCGCGCACCACGTCATCGACCACGGCAAGCCGCTGACCGAAGAGCTCAAGCGCATCGGCTTCGAGAACGTGAGCTACATCGCCGGCCTGAACCAGACCGACAAACACTTCCCGCAGATGGCCGAGGCGATCGCGCCGCAAGGCAAGATCGCGCTGATCGACGACCCCGCGGCCATCGACGTGCGGCTGCTCAAGGGCAAGTCGGCCTCGCTGCATTGGGAGTTCATGTTCGCGCGGCCGCTGCACGGCACGCCCGACCTGATCGCCCAGCACGAACTGCTGAACCAGGCCGCCCGCCTGATCGACGACGGCACGCTGCGCACCACGCTGGGAGAGCACTACGGGAAGATCAACGCGGAAAATCTGCGCCGCGCCCACGCCTTCATCGAAAGCGGCAAGGCGCGCGGAAAGATCGTGCTGGAAGGGTTCTAGGGCCTGCTAACACTAAAGGGCGCTCACCCTTCGGGCAGGCCGGTAATCGACCGTCAGGCGCGACCATCGCGCTTGGCGCGCGCGTGCGGATCGTTGATTTCGGCTTCCAGTTCGGCGATCAGCCATTCGAACCAGCCGTTTTCCGTGCGGGCGTACACCACGGCCGCCGGCGTCTTGCCTTCGCGCCAGCCCGGCTGGTGCGTGTCCATCCAGGACGACAGGCTCTTGTGCGGAGCCAGCAGCCCTGACAGCCAGGACCACACGTACTCGGGCACGTTACGGCGAAAGCCCTTGGCGCAGGCGTAGAGGGTGGGTTCCAGCGGCAGATTGCCCGCGCGCGCCAGCTTGGCCTGCGTCCGGCGGAGCGTCTCGGCCGCTGCCTGCAATTGTTCGGTGCTGAGCTTTTTCACGTACGACTCCTGGTTTTCTGGTTTGACCGGATTATCACCGGAGCGCGCCGCGCTTACCAAGCCCTGCCCGCGCACGCCCCTTCAAGTCCGTTCGGACCTCATGCGCCGCGCGGCGGCAACAGGCCCAGCAAGGCCGTGGCGCTGAAGCGTTCGCCGGGCTCCAGCACGCGCATCCCGGTGCGCGTATCGCCGGCCGCAGCCAGATTGAAGGCGTCCGCCACGTTGGTCACCGGCTCCACGCACAGGAAATCCGCGCCCGGAGCGGTGTACACCACCAGGTGCGCGAACGCGGGATCGGCGTGCAGCGCCAGCTCATGCCCATCCGCCCAATGCAGCGTCGCGCGCCCCTGCCATTGCGACAGATAGGTATCGCAGCCCTCGGCGGACTGGCGCAGTTCGCGCACGTGCGTCACCTGGCTGCCGGTCGGCAGGCCGTCCGCATTAGCCGGCCAGATGCGCCGCGCATGCAGCGTCACCCGCTGGGCCGTGAAATACGGATGGATGCCCAGCCCGAACGGCATGGGCGTGTCGCCCTGGTTGACGATGGCCAGCGTCAGGCTCAGCCCCCGCCCGTCCAGGCGCCAGCGCTGCACGCATTCGAACGGCCAGGGCCAGCCCAGCACGCCGGCAGGCTGGTCCAGGACCAGGTCGACGCTGTCCTCGGTCCGGTTGCGGACCCGCCATGCCTGGAACAGCCCCGCGCCGTGGATCGCCTGCGGCCTTCCCTGCACGGACTGCAGCGCATGCCGGGCCCCATTGAAGGTGAACACGCCGTCGCGGATCCGGTTGGAATACGGCGCCAGCGGATACGACCCCGCGCGCGGCCACTTGCCCGCCGGCCACTCCGTGGCCGTCAGCGGCACGATCCAGTCGTGTTCCCCCGTGGACAGGCGCGTCAGCCGCCCGCCCCCGCCCGGCGCAAACTCGGCCTGGTGCGGGCCGCTGGCGATGGAAACGCGTTCGCTGGCATCCAGCACCGCGGGAACGGCAATATCCGGCATAGATCCATGACTCCGGCGGCGTCGACACGCGCCGCGACGTGCGATTGTGCCCGCGCGCCGCCGCGGCCCGCAAGTCCGGCCCGGCGGACTGCCTGTACGGGAAAAAGCAAACCAGCGCGAAATCGGCCCGCCGCTCGGCGCGGACCCTCGCCCGCCCCGATACAATCACGGGCATGAATTCAGCAATGCAAAACACCGCCGCCGACGCCCACGCGGGCCACACCCCCATGATGCATAGGTAAACCCCATAGAGGAAGCAACACTTCCCACCATGAACCTACGCCAAAAGTTACGCTCGAGCTTCGGAACCAAACCGTAACCGAATTTTTCGTGTTTAAATCCCTCTCTAACATGCATCGAGTGCAAACGGACGCTCGAGACGGTCACTAAACCGGAAAAGAATTATTAGCACATGAGCATACTCGGAGCTTCAGCCGCGACGATCGGCGACAGTCTAGACGCTGAAGTCGGATACTTCCTCCTTCAGACGGGCCAGCGGCGCCATAAGAAGGATGGCGAGGTGCAGCGACTGTGGGCAGAATGCGAAAAACTAGCGAGGGCCGATGCGCCTCTGGCTATGGCTCTCAAGGCAGCACTCTGCGTAACAGTAGGGGACTACGATGAAGCACTCTATTACGTGCGCAACATCAAGCTCAATCATTCGCCACTTCACGACTCTACACTGGCCACCGTACTCATAAACTTCGGGTACTTCTCAGAGTCGCTTGAGGTCTATAGGCAATTGCTTTCCGTCCGCGAACTTGTCCAAGACGAGTATTTCCATCTTGGCGTCGCGAACGGTGCCTATAGCACATATATTGAAGCCTTAGAGGCCTATCGGAAAAACATGTCATTGTCATCGTTCTTTCCCGCAATGGAAGACGAAGTTAGGGCCGCCGCCGCAATCCTCGAAGAAAATGGGGAAAGCGAGCAGTTGATCGCCCGCGCAATGGATGTAGCTGGCGAAGTATTGCGTGACCGATCTCTGTTGTTCTATGGACTTCACCACAAGGTCCGTGCAGTGCCGCATCCACGGGATGGAGGTCCGCCTTATTTTCGTGTTGATATCGGCGTACAAGTCGATGATGACACCGCGTTTGACATGACCTGCGAATATGCGGATCGTCTCGCACAGTCGTCGGCAACTATTCCCGTTTCGATGGTTCTTAAGTTCAGCGGCAGGTCGGAATCCCATGCCTAGCAACAGCACCCAATTGTGGACTTACGCCCAGTCGCTCAACACGCCTTGCGAGGAGTCTCGTAGAGCCAAGATTAGCCGCGCGTACTACGCGCTGTACCATCATGCGATTGACTTTCACAATAGCTTGCCTAGCTCCGGCCATTCGCTTGCTGTGGGCGGCGGCGTACACCGCAAATTGATCCAGCAACTGACGAATCCAACAGTGGCCGATGACGCGATGAAGGGTCGCTCCAGAAAAATCGGAACGATGCTTGGCTTAGCCAGAGATTTGCGCGATGAGGCTGATTACGAAAACACCAGCACGATCGAGCCTAAACACGTCAGGGAATGCTTGCGTTACGTGGAACAAGGCCTCGCGAGTTGATTGGGCTGGAAGGTTGCACTCAACCAATGTAGGTTTGGGCGTCATGCGACCTTCCGCCCCGAGTTGATCCTGTACTGGCCCCTTCCATGGGAAGGTTCTCATGTGCAGCCACTACCAGACGCTGAAAGACGCCGACTACAGAGGATGATTCGGTCCGAGATCGCATGTTGATGCGCGCCCGATGAACCTGCGTTGGGTAGAGTGCTGCTCATGGAAACCTGGCCCTTCTCCCTCACCTTGCCACGACTTCGCCGCCCTGACCGACAGGGAAAAGGCACTGCTCGAATCCATCACCGCCGCCTTTCTTGCCTTCGTTCTCGCACAGCGCGCCTACGACGAAGACTCAACGGACCACATGCACTGATCCTATACTGGAACCCTCCTTGGAGGGTCCAATGTGCAGCCACTATCAGACCTTGAAAGACGCAGAATTGCTGTTGAAGCGGTTCGGCGCGACCAAGCCGGCGCCCATCGGAAAATACGACATGTGGCCGCGCTACCGGGGCGTGTTCGTCCGCCGGCCGCCGGAGCATGACGCGGGCGACGAAGCCGTGCCCGAACTGGAAGCAGTGGCGGGGCGCTGGGGCCTGATATCTGCATCCACCCGCCCTGATGCACTGGCGGGCGCCGAAAAACTGTCCACGTTCAACGCCCGCGACGACCGGGTGGCTAACGCCTTCACTTTCCGCAACGCCTGGCGCCGGGCGCAGCACTGCATCATCCCTGCGGATGCCATTTTCGAACCCGACTGGCGATCCGGCAAAGCCATAGCCACCCGCTTCACCCGGGCCGACGGCGCGCCGCTGGGCATCGCCGGCCTGTGGGACCGATACCGGGACGCCGCTGGCCACTGGCTCGAGAGCTACACCATGCTCACCATCAACGCCGATCAGGATCCGTTGTTCCGCGACTACCACCAGCCAAACAAGGAAAAGCGGATGGTGGTCATCCTGCCCGAGGGTGCCTACCGCGACTGGTTGACCGCATCCGCCGACCAGAGCCGCGCGATGTTGGTGCCCTTCCCCTCCGAAAAACTCGTTGCGACAGCTATGACTTGACCCTGGTTCTGCTGCAATATACTGTATATTCATACAGTTAACTTGCAGCAAATCATGCGTTGCTCAGTCGTCCGTACCCACCACCTTGGCCAGAAGCGCCGAGACAATGACCCAGCGCCTGCGGTCGTCGGGACGGTTCACATGTACTCGATCACACGAGACGACATGCGGCGGCAGATCGCGGTCATGACCATGGACGGGCTGGCAAAGTTCGGCGCGACGGCGAAAAGCCCCATTCCCGACCTGTTGGAACCCGAGTTGCTGACCTTCAGTTCGGACAGGGGAATGATGGTCTGCGGCTTCGAAGAAATTGACGGGCGACGCTACTACCAGGGCTGGTGGATGCGCTGGCTCGAAAGCTAGTTCAGCCGCTCAAATTTCCAATCACCCCAAATCCCGCCAGCCGAAACACTGACTCGGAAATCGTAGGTATGACCGGCCATCACTGAAATGTCCTCGTACTGAATCGGCTGACTCACATCGTTGATCTGAAATCCCACCTTCCTCGTGCCAGCAGGAACTCTTAGTTCAAGAACGCGATTGGACTCGATATTGGCAACGTGCCTACCATCTACGTAGACGAGCACAGCCATAGCTGAGTGGTAGGCCCCCCCGTCACGCACTACACGCACCAGGCCTCTGTCTGGCGCATTTGCCAACACTGATGGGTCAATTATGGACGCAGACTGCGCCCTGGGCGCCTTCTCAATATCCACCGGAACCGACGCGCAGCCCGCCATCAACGATAAAAACAGAACAACCGCTGCGGAACGTAGCATTCCCCTTCCCTCCTTAGTTTTGCCGGGAGACTATACCGCAGCGCCCTATTCGCGTTGGCGGGCTTGGCAAGCATTCAACTGCGAGGTCACTCGCTCGATTCCAGCCCGGAGGGCGAAATAATCCGATCGAGCAACTGGATCAAGCTCCGTGCCTTGCACCAGCAGAAGGCAAGACGGGCCAAGCACAGTCACTGGTTCTGGCTGGCCCAGCGGGCGGAGCGGGTCTAGGGATTCATGCCACCGCTGACGTGGGCTTGATTGCTTGTTCGCCTGCGCGAACTCAGGCTGCCATATACTCCCGTCGAAGGATATGGAACACACCGAAAAATGAAGCAAGAACAGACAGAGCCTCAGCGCCCCCTCAGTCTTGCCGAAGCGCGGCAAGTTGCGATCGAGTGGGCCGTCGACAATTCAGTCCCAGCCGCGCAAGCAGCCAAGGTGGTGGAAGGCTGGTTTTCGGAAGGTATGAGCCTATGGGGCCGACCAGCCCTATTGCAGTCCTTGAAGGTTTTTTTCCTTCAGGCCCGGAACTCTGCAGAACTGTTTGAAAAACTCGCCGAGATAGAGCGCGAGAAGCATTCTGCTTGGGCACTTGAGGCCGTGAAACACATTGCCATTGCTAGCGTTACAGGTCTGGCGGGCAGCGCCACTCTAATAGCGAGCGATTCCAAAAACGGCTGGACTATCGCTGCACTTGCCTGCTTTGCCCTGGCCATGGCTTTGTCGATAGGTACGTTTATTGCAGGCGCCTCAACTTTCTTGGCAGACGCTAAGGCGAATACCGAGCTCGCCTGGAATGCGAAATTCGCACACCGCTGGGACCAGCTCACGCAGCGGCCAGCGGAAGCCGAGGGAAAAGCGAAAAAACCTAGCCGGCATACGGGGGCTGCCTTTCTATTATTGGCTATAGCCGCAGTCATCGTAGGCATCGCATTCATTGTGACAGGCATATGGGGCTAAGGAAGTTGACCCCACGGATCGGCCGATAAGCCTCGTATGTAATCCTGTAATCCGTTCACCTGGTCAGCCCATCGAGCAGCATCTTTTCCCAACTGCTCATATCGCCCGACACACGATCCAATAATTCCGATCCAGTCGGGGCCGGATGCATCAGGTCCGCCGCTGGCGCTGGCAGCCTCGGCGCGCCGCTGGGCAAGCTGGCGCAGCAGCCCGTCAATGCGGCCACGCTGAGCGGCAACAGTCTTTTCAGCAGCTTCACGCGCCAGGACGGCGCCGCGGTGTTTGGCATCAGCACGATCTCTTTCCTCCTGCCAGGCGCGCTCGATGGCCGCCTGGCGCTTCTCGATTTCTGCCTGCTTGGCATCCGCCCCGGCCTCGTACTGGCTGGCGCCATACCAGCGGATGCCGAGCACCACGGCCACCACTAGGGCCGACCCTATCAGGTACGGAACCGCGGCGCGCAGCAGCGGGTTCATCGGCTCACCTCGGCCGCCGCGCGCGCGTACAGGGTCGGCCACGTCTGCGCATGCGGCTTGCCCGGCCGCCAGGTGCGCAGGTAGAGGTTCCAGGCGCCCTGCTCATCGCCGACCGCAGGCAGCCGGCCCGGGTCGCTCCACAGCAGCAGGCGCGCCAAGCCAGCCGCCAGCACGTGGTCGTTCTCGATGGCATCCCAGATGGCGACGTCCCGCGCCGGCACGCCCCGGGCCTGGTAAAGGTGCGCGGCCGCGGCGCTGGTGGCGACGTGCAGCCGGACGCCATGGACCATGCCGCCGCCCTGCTCCGCCTGCCAGAAGCTTTTTGCCGGCCCGGCCGGGCGCGGCGGGTTGCCCACGAGTTGGCGCCGATGCTCGAAGCGCGATTCTTGCAGCCCGATCGCCAGCAGCATGATGCGCGCTTCGGGCGTGTCCATACTGGCGGGCAGCAGTGCCAGCGCCGGGCTGATCGCCTTATGAATGACGGTCTTCAGGTCCACGATCAACCCTTCCCGCCAGGCCGGCGCCACGGCAAACGCGCCAGAACCTCATCCAGCCACGGCAGCACGCCCTGATCACGCATACGCGACATCCACCGCATGTACGCGCCTAACACCCACCATGCAGGAAGACCAGCCAGCAACATGCTCGGCCCCAACACGTAGAACTTCGCAAGCAACGCGTCGTCACTGCCGGCCCCGTGATGTGCAAGCCAGGTCATGGCATCCATCAGCCCCGGCTTCCACGCGATCACCGCCCCGGCGAGTGCCGGGCCGAACATAAACGAGCATGCGACGGTCGAAACGGTGCGGACGGTGAACTCCCGCGCCGTCCGTGGCGGCATGATCAGCAGCCCGAGGATCGCGGCGATTGCGGCCGGCACCCCATACGCCATTGCGACCTTCAAGGCCGCGAGGCCTCCCAGCCCCGTAGAACCCGGTTCCATAGTTGCACTGCTCCTGTAAACGGTGCGCATGATTGCCTCCCGTATGGACGAAAAAAAGCCCGCCAACAATGGCGGGCGGTTTGCGAGCGAAGTCGATCTATTCGACCTTCGCAGCTTCGATAAACATGGCATCAGCCAAGGCTTCGGATAGCCCGAGATGTGCGATGGCGTCCAGCGTGCTTTCGCTGTTCCGATGGACCGTGGAGGCCATTTCCCATGCCAGACGGCGCGGGTCGTCCGCAGCCATGGCCGCGAAAAACTCATTTGTCACGCTCAGCAGGCTATGGCGCGCCAGCACCACGCAGCACTGATACTTCGTCACCGCTTCCGGAACGGGAACAGGCGCGGGCGCAGTCGGGTCGTGCGCAGCAAGGACCGCTTCGATTGCGATCCTGTCCTCTGGCGACAAGGCCGTGTTAATCGTCACGGAGCCGTCCAGGTTCGTGATATCGCCAAAGTTGATGCCATTTTCAGACCATGAGAATGGAAGGCCGAAGAGCCCTGCGGCAGCCAGTTCAGATGGGAAAGAGGGGCCGATTATCATGGTGGGTCCTCGATTATGAATGCGCCTGAATAAACTGCGTGAGGGCACAATTGGAGGTGCCCCCGCCTGACACTGACAGGTACGTCGACAGGCTGTGGAAGCCCTCGGTTCGGTTCTCAATGGGCACAATCAAGGTGACCGGGACAGCGGCGTTGGCGGAAACGCTGGTAGCAGCAGCAGACCACGAGTTGTTGTTGTCGTCGTACAGGTAGGTATACGCAGAGGCCCCCGCTGTGCTCACGAAGGTCCGGCCGTTGATTGTCGATGTCGTACCCTCACCAGCCCACGTCCACACGTAGACGTTGCCAATCGCCTGCACAGGTGTCGTGGAAGCGGTGCCAGTGTTGAAGTTGGTGGCCTGGGCCTTCGTGTAGTACCGGTTGAACCACGACGCCACGCCGCGCACGGCCGCCGTGTTGATGAAGTTGACGCTGTCTTTGAACGCCACACCCACCAGGGTCCGTGTCGCGTCCCCCGTCTTAATCTCCACGCCGTTGGTATGGGTGGAGTGCCCGGTTGCCGAAGCCTCCAAGGTGAGTGTGCCTGCGTTGTCGTACAAGTAAATGTAGTTAGTGGTCCCCGTGGGGCCTTCCAAAGCGGTGTTGGCGATCGATACGCCTGCGGCGGGAATGGAGCGCGTGACCCCGTTCACGATCACCTTGTCGCCGTTGTAGGGTCGCAAGATGCATTGAGCAGGGCTAACGTACAAGAACCGACATTGCCCGTGGCCATACCGGACCGCGACATAACGGCTTCCGTCCCAGCACATCGCGCCCATGCCGCTAACGTGGATGTCGCCTACATTGGTCGTCGGAATCGCGCTGGGCGGGAAGATCGGGAGCCCCATCCCTTGAGCAGCGAGCTGCGCGTAGTGCTTGGCGGAAAACTCGCCGGCGTCTACCGGCTCATTCAGCTTCGTAGCCCATTGCCGCGCGAGAGTTGCGCTGTCCCGGGACTCTGCCGCTTTCTGACTGGCGCCTTGCTGCGACGATGATGCTGCATCTGCCGACGATGCAGCGGCGGCCCGCCCCACCTCGGCGGCATTCGCGCTCAATGCCGCGGCCCTCGCGTCATTGTCCGCATCTTCAGCCGACTGCGTCACATCCTGCTGTAAGGCGTTGGCCTCATCGGCGAAACGCGGCAGCGCGGCCATGAACGCATCCGCCCGCTCCGCAAAGTTCTCGGGATCGCTCCGGCTAGGCGGAGTCGGCAAACTTGTGATTGCCATCAGGTAAGTCCTTCAATTTCAAGATTGCAGAAATTCACCATTTCGTATGCGACGTCGATGGAGAAGTCCTTGTAGAACCCATAAATCGTGAGCGGGCCGTAGCCCTCGGCATCCGTACCGATCCAGACGCAGGGCGTGGCACGAAGCCCAGAAAGCAACCGATAGACAGCGGCGAACCGTGCTGTCTCCAGCCACAGACGGGTGGACATTCGCCGCGAAAAGCGTCGACGGCGGAACGTCGTGACTCCTGTTTCAGACGTGTCTTTACGGCTGTAGTCGACAATCCCCACGCTGCCGCCGTACTCGGCGTCGCCGATGAAGTAGGCGGTGCCGCAGATCATGGCGCCACAAGCCGCTTCGGCGCCTGGCGCGAAGATCGACACATCCAGGTGCAGGCTTCCGTATGCCGGCAGATCCGTCAGCACAAGTTCAGACAGCGGAGAAAACGGCTCGAAGAAGTACTCGTACCAGTTGGTGACTATCGAGCCCTCTAAAGCGCGCTCCGTCTCGTACAGAACCGGGCCGCCCGGACCATCCCGGCCAACAACCGTCACCCTCGTGCCAACGAGTTCGAGTAGGGCCAGGCTGTTGACCAGCCCCGGGCGGACAACCACCTGCAGCGGGCTATCGCCGACCGTTTGTGTGCTGACTTCGCTGTCAAACATGGCCCAGCGATTGGTTGGTCCTGCCAGCGTCCAGTACAAGGGCGCCGCCCCCGGCGTATTCCCTACGTTCGGGGTCTGCACGCATTCAAAGACTTGCGCCTGGTACACCACCCGCGCACCAACCGCGTAATCGGTAGTCGGAACGTAGGCCGGGTAGTCATCTTCGGCAACGCTGGACGAGATCAGTTGATCTCGTCCAATGGAAACCGGCTTTATTACTTTCATGCGCTCGATACCTCCACTCGCAAAGGCTCAGCCGCATCGGGCCGGACAATCACGCCGTCCGACTCAAGCCGGTCTAGTTGCCGTACAGTCTTTCCGGTATTGCTGGCCGTCGCTCGTGCCTCAATTCGCAGGTTTTTCACTTCTTCCCGCAAGGCTTTCTGCTCCTCCAACAACGCACGCATCAGGGCCAACGATTGCTCATCGCCGCCCCCCGCCAAGATTGCGCGGGTCCGCTCGGCACTGAAAATCCGAGACGGGCCGGTCACTTCCAGCTCCGGGCCGTTCTCGCCCACCAGCCGCAAACCGCCGGCGTGATCGCCGCCCTTGGCGAATGCCGCGACCGGCCGGCCCGTCAAAGCGTTGACGACTTGCCGCAGGCCGTTGACCGTGGCATCCCGAGCCGCGTTAATGGCATTCGTCAACACCTGATCGCCGGACAGCGCGGACTTCTCCAACTCCAACAACTTGGCGTCGATTTCCGCAAGGAGATCAAGACTGTCTTGCTGGTAGTCCTTCGGCGTGACCGAATCCATGCGGCTCGCTACCGCCTCCGCACGCGCCAGCGCGGTGGCAACGAAGGCTTGATACTGCTCATCCGAAGAGAAGGCGCTTTTGGCAGCCTCCAGCATGGGCAGCATCATGCCGTTCAGTTCATCGGCAAAGCCGGCCAACTCCTCGCCGTCCGCCCCCATTGCCTTCGCGTATGCCTTGGCGTAATCGCCCTGCATCTGGGTGAACTGCTCTTCCGGCGAAAGCTGGCTGATCCGGTAATCCTTCACCGTCTTTCGCAGGCCTGCCGCGCCATTTGCCAGGAGATCGGCCAGGGCCTTCTGGGCTTCGTAGTACCGCAGCGTCTCCGCCCGAAGCTCGCCCAGCTTGCTGACCGACTTTCCTGCATCCAGCGCAAACTGTTGCAGCGCGTCCGCGTACGCCGTCTGCTGAGACTTCGCGTTAACCGCCGCCTCAGTCGCCGCCGCCTGTGCGCTGGCCGCAGCCGTCACGGACGCCGCATACTCGGCCTGCAAGCGTGCAACTTCCTCGTACGACGGCGCCGCAGCGCCTGCAGCTTCAGCAGCACGCAATGCCGCAACAGCCTCCTCCCAGGCCGCTTGAGCCGCCGGAAGTTGCGCCTGCGCAATGGTCCGCGCCTGGTCCAGCTCCTTCCAGTTGTCCTTCTTGTAGCCAACCGTCTTGGGCGCGTAGATATCCCAGTTCAGTTTTTCAAGCCACGCCTGTGCGTCGGCCGCTCGCTGTTGGGCCGAGGCCAGATTGCTGTCGGCCGACTCGCGCGAGGACTTCACGCCGTCATACGCCTTTTCGGCTGCGTTCCGATCACTCATCCGTTGCGCGCTGAGGGCGTCAGCCGCATTCAGTTTCGCGCCAGCCGCCAGCAAGCCCGCATTGCTTGGCAAGTCGGCTTTGATGGCCTGAATGCCCTGGCTAATCGCCTCGGGGGACATTGGCGTGGGATCGAGAATCTGCCGAGCTGCGTCCCGCACAGCAATGCGCTCGTTCGCAATGCTGTCCAGGATCGACCGCATCCGGTCGCCGAGCTGCTCAAACGCTGCCGTCATGGTGGCCACGAAAACATCCGTATCCACCCCCTTGAGCGCTTCAGCCAGGCCGGTGAAGTCGGTAACGGTCCCGCCCACACCAGCGCGCAGAGCCTCCATCTGCTCGACCAGCGACATGCCAGCCTCTTGAGCGCCCGTCATCGAGTCGCCCAGCTGCCCGCTGGTGCTGGTGAAGTCCAGCAGTCCCGAACCGAGATCCAGGAAAAGCAACGAAATCTGCCCCGTGGATTCCCCAACCTGGGCCATGGAATCCCGCAGCAATAGCGCCTTCAGGGCTGCACCATCCAGCGCTGGCGTCAGTCCGCCGCGGCCCGTGAAGGCCTCCAGCATCCGGTCGGCCGCTTCCTGGCCTCTCCGCGTCGTTGCCTCGATCACAGCCGCAAATTCGGGTGCGATAGCCAGCAGCGCCACATACGCATTGCGGCCGGCATCGGTCGTCAGGTCCAGCGCCGTGACCATGGAGCGCAATTCCTCCATGGTGTTGGGCATGGCAATGTTCAGGCCTTGCAACGAATCAGCCATGTCCGCCAGGCTCAATTTGGCGCGCTCCGCCTCCGAGTAATAGAGCTGGTAATACTGCGCGGTCGCCTGGCTCATGGCGTCAATGCCGCCAAAGGCGTCCACAAGCTTCGATGCAGTAGCAGCGCCAGACACGGATACGTCGTACAGGCTGAGATCCAGCAGCTTCAGCCCACGGTTGGTGGCGCCGAGATTCGCGCCCAGGCGTTGCAACGTTTGCGAGGCGGTCTCGTTCTCCTTGGAGAACTCGGCGATATTCGGCACCAATGACCGAACCATGTTCTCGCCGATGGTCGCCAGCGCCTCTTCCAGCAGCTTCTGGTTTTCCTCTGCGTCCTTCGTCAACGTGATGCGGAACTGATCGGTATAGGTTCCCAACGAATCCGCCGAAACGCCTACAGCCTGCGCCAAGCTGGCGGCGTTCGACTTCATGAGGTCGAACGCCGCGCCAACGTCATCCATGAATTGGCTATCAAGGCCGCTGGCATCCATCCCGCTTCGACCGCTCCGGAACCACCCGCCCTTTTGCTTCCAAGGCGTTGAGGTGTAGCCAGTGAAGCCGAGCGTGCTGAAGTCGCCGACCATCGTTGTATCGTCGTACTCCTTCGGGCCGCGCCCAAACGCACGGGCAATGATGGACGACCCGGAAAGCATCGACGCCCACTCACCGCTGATCCCCACAGAACGCAGCACCTTATCCGTCCACAGAGACGGCCCGGTTATGGGGTTGTACTTGGCAATCGGCGCCATCGTGCCGTTATCGGCATCCCAGCCCGCGCGGTACAGACTGCGATTGACCAACATGCCAGCGGCAATCCAGCCAGCGACAGGAATCGCGCTGGACATCATCGAGCCGGCGGTTGCTGCCGTGCTGCCGGCCGTGGTCGGGCCCGCCAGACCGGCGGCCAAGGTGGCCCCCTGGCCGGTCATGCCCAGCGCGAATTGCTGAGCCGCGGTGGAACCAATGGCGCTGCCGATGGAGGAAATGCCGGATGCGAGCGTGGAGGTAAATCCCCCGGTCAGGGCACCATATGCCGCGCGCGCCACGCTAAAGGCGTCCGTCCACCCCAAGCCACCACCGAGCCCGCCCTGTCCGCCCACGCCTGCCAGCGCCGAAAGGCCACTGGCCCCGGCGTTCGCCCCCATCACGCCCGCAACATTGGCGAAGATGGTCGCCACGAAAGGCTGGGCGAACATTCGATAGATCTGGTCGGCAACCGTCGTTTTAAACGTGGTCGTCAGCGACTTGGTAAACGACTTCCAGCCATCCTTGCCGTTGTTCATCATATCGGCGAAGCCCTGACGGAACACGTCGCCGTACTTGTCAACGCTGCGCTCCCAGTCGCGCGCCATTTCGTCATTCGCCTTCTTCTGGGCGTCCTTCACGTCTTTGGCTCGGATCGCTTGGCCCAAACGCTTCCGAGCCTCGATCTCCTGCTCAATCAGGGCAATCTCACGCTCGGCCCCGTCAAAGCCCTGCAAAGCGGCTTTGCGTTCTTCCAGGCGTGCGATGGTCAACGCCTCCAGCGCGGCCTTGCTCAGGCCGTAGGTGGACACCTGGTCCTCCACCGCCTGGGCTTCCTGGCCGATCTTAGAAACGCCCTCTTCCAGAGCGGTGTAGTACTTTTCGCGCTCTTCCTGAAAGCCCTTCGTTGCCGCATTGGCACGGACCAACGCCCCGGCCTCGTCGGCAAGCGCCTTGGTTCGCTCCAAGCTGGCACGCACCTGTGACTTGAGATTCCCTTTCAGAAGCTCGCCAATCTCTGCAGAGCGCCGCTCATACTCATTGAGCTTGCTGGTCTGCAGGCCGCGCTGACCCAACTCGGTCGCCAATGCCTGCTCTTCAGCAATGCGGGCGCGCAAACGAGCGGCTTCCGACTCCGCACCAGACGGGCCTTTATCGCCGTCCTTGTCCTCGAATTGCTTGTCGATCTTGGCCAAGGCAACCTGGTGAGCCGTGTATACCTCGCGGTATTCTTTTGTGTTCTCCTTCAATCGTTCGGTGGCCTTGCGAAATGCCGCCACCTCCTGATCGATCGCCAACTGGCGTTGTTGCGGCTTGTTGGTCCTGCCCGCATCCGAAAGGTAGTCGGCCCGATATTTCGCGAGCTCAACGTCCCGTTTACGCTCGGCCTGCGCTTGCGCCTCAGCCACCGCGGCTGCGGCGCTCGCTTGCAAGGCGGCCAACTCCATCTGCTCGGCTTCCAAAGCGCTCTGCTCGCGAGCGGAGATCTTGGCCCCGCTTTCCCTGGCAAGCCGAATATTGTCCTGACGCGCACGAACCTCCCGCTCCTTCTTGCCAATCACGTCCTCGACAGTGGCCGGGCGCCCGACGTCCGCCATGGCGTCCCAGGCCTTGCCCGCCATGTCGCGCACGCCCTTCCAGGCGCGTTCGAGATAGCCGAGGTTCTCGGACAACTTCGGGGCGCGGTCATTCAGCGCGTCCGCGTATGCCTTCTGCGCAACCGCCGCCGCGTCAGCAGTC
Organism: Achromobacter spanius; assembly: GCF_039673305.1. GTDB lineage: Bacteria > Pseudomonadota > Gammaproteobacteria > Burkholderiales > Burkholderiaceae_B > Achromobacter > Achromobacter spanius_F. The sequence continues at coordinate 189,257 of NZ_JBDJLJ010000004.1, read as the reverse complement.
TTCCCCTGCCGCTCCAACGCCCGGATCTGCTCATAAGTGGAAGCCGTCAGGAAGTTCATGCCGTCGTTGAGCTTGAGCGCGGCCTCCAGCGGCGCCTTGCCCAACTCCACGAAGTTCTCAACCGTGTCCTTGATGGCCGCACCGGTTGCCGTCTCCCAGCGCACGGACGCGGCGGCGAACAGCTCCATATTGGCGGCGCCCACCTTCGCCTCACGGCTGAACAGCTGGAGCGCATCCGCGGCCTTGCCTTGCGTGCCGACTACATCGCCAACCCGGCGGGACATAGCCTGCAACTGGCCGCCCGTCACGCCCGCGATGGCGCCGGTCTCGATGACCGCCCGATTGAACGCCTGGGATTCGCCAGAGCCCTTGAAATACGCCGCCCCCAGGAGCGCCACGGCGCCTGCGGCCAATGTGAACGGGCTCGCAAGTCCGGCGATATAGGTTCCCATGGCACGCGCAGCCGGGCCGATCCCGCCAAACATATCCTTGAGCTGGCCGCCCTGCTGCATCAGCACGGTCAAGGGGCGCTGGCCGCCTTGCAAGGACACGATAATGTCTGTGAACTGCGCGGGCACGCCACGCATCGCCGCCGCAGTGGCCTTCGCAGACATACCCAGCTGATCTACGGCCGGGGTAGTCGAAAGCAAAGCGGCCTTGGCCTGGGCCTGCTTGTTGGTCAGCGCATCCAACTGGGCCAGGTAGGGCTTGAGCTGATCGGCATCGATTCCGCGCTGCTTTGCCAACTCGGCATAGTAGGAGGCCGTGCCACGGGCACCGGCGCTGGTAATGGCAATCTGGCGCTCAATCTGGTTGATGAGCGCCTGCGTTGCCCGCTCCTGCTTGCGACCCGCCTGCGCCCCGGCTTCCGCAGCCTTCCCCATCTCGCTGGACGCTTCTCGGCCGAGCGTAGAAATGGACTTCTTGGCCTTGCCGGTCGCCTCCGTCACCTCGGCCATTGTCGCCGTCAGGCCGGAGGCGTCTCCGGTTACGGCAACTACGCCCTCAGCAATCACATTAGTCATGGCAATTCCAATAAAAAGGCCCGCACGGGCGGGCTACTCCTTGCTCATTTCGTCAAGCGCGGCATGCTCTAGGACGCGCATCTGCTCTTCCAACTCTTCGTACCGCTCCGGCGTGAGCCCCATACGATCCATCTTGTGAAACATCACGGCATAATCCAGGCCGGTAGCACCCGCCATGCCGATGCGCCACTGCGAGCGCAGCGCTACAAAGAGTTCGAACGCTGCCAAATGCTCGGGCCAGATTTCGACGGGATCACTCGCCACATCCTCCGGCGTCAAGCCGAAGGCGGCCAGTTCCTTAGGATCAGGCCCCTTCGCATAGAGCGCGGCCCCGAGCGCCCTCAGTTTCCCTCGCGGGCCTTGGACAGCTCTTCGATGTAAGTCCCCAGCACGGCACGGGCCGAGCCGACGTATCCCTGCACCAGGCGCCCGATGTTTTCGGCGTCGAACGAATCTTCCAGCTCCCAGCCGCTGGCGATGTCCATCAGCAGCTCAACATCGTCGGGCCGATCCTTGAGCCCGTCCAGAAACTCCTTGAAGTCGTCACGGGAACGGTGCTTGAACGTGAATTCCACATTCTCGAAGCCGTCGCCGGGGACCGGCAGGGGCACCTTCTTCTTGAAAGTGGGTTTCGGGTTGAGAGTGAATTTGGTCTTGGTGGCCATATGAGTTTCCAGGTAGATCGTTTGAAAAGGTGAATTGGAGGAGCCGCCCACACGGGGCGGCTCGACGGACTGGTATGGGCCTGCGATCAGGCCGCGTAACGGACGGGACGGGACAGCAGGGAGAACGTGGCCTGCACGCCCATGACTTCGCCCTTGGTCATGGAGGGCGTTTCGTTGAACGAGACGTAGCCGTTGTAGAGCAGCACCGAGCCATTCGGGAACGCGATGCGCAGGGCGCGCACCTCGCGCAGCTCGGCGGCCGCTTGCAGCGCCTTGTAGCCGGGCAGCGTCGGATCATCAGCGATGGTGATCGCCAGCGATTGCGCGCTCGCCTGGGTCGGGATCTGCGCTTCAAAGTCGTTTTCCAGGAAGCTGTACGTGGCGAACTGCATTTCGCCGCCGGACGTCGACGTTTCCAGAACCTGGGTGATCTGGGTAAACGACGTGATTTCCCGGAAGGAGCCGTTTCCGGTGCCCGCCGGAAACTGGATCGGGGAAAGCGTGTTTGCGCCTTCCAGGGCGAACGTGCCCGCGGCCGAGTCGGCGACGCGCAGGATTCGCTCATTCAGTTTTTGCCAGCCGGATTTCAGTTCGATCAGCGCGCCATTGGTCAGACCATGCGCAGCGCTGGACGCGACACCGGGATTGGCGTTGGTAATCGCCGTGATCGACTTCGACACGCCGTAGGCGGTGGCGAGCGAAAGAATCACGCCGTTGGGGAGAGAGACAGCCATAGGCTTTTTTCCTATCAAGGGACGAAAAAAAACCCGCCGAGGCGGGTTGTGGGATGTGCCCAAGAGAGGGCATAGGTTTGATTTGTGCGGCTGGGCTACGCCGGCTCGATAACGGGGCTTTCAAGCTCCAGCGTCACGCTGAGGCCGGCCAGGTCTGACCCCGTACCGCCAGAGAGCGAACGGCTGGAGGCCTTCGCCACGAAGTAATGCGAGCCGAGCCGAGGCACGTCGATGCGAAAGCTGTATGGCCGGTCCTCCGCGATAGCGCTACGCAAAAGGTCTTGCCCGGCGTCAGTAATCCGATAGAGGTCCAGTTGCAGCGATTGCGGCGCCCTGGCCACCCGGCGAAGAAACGACACCTTGGAACCGATGGGTTGATAGGCAACGGTTTGGTACTGCGAAGCCAGAGCGCCAAACACTCGAACCCCTCGGGCCTGTTTGAATGGCAGCGCACCGAATGCCGCAGCATCCAGCGCTGCCGGCACATCCGGGCACAGCGCCACCGTTGCGCCGGCTAGTACATTGGGAGTTGTCATGGTGCGTACCAAACGCTGAAGTCCTGCTCTGCGCCCTTGAACCCGGTTTCTTCGTCACGACGTGCTACTGGCGCGCCGAGCGGCATGGCGTACACGGGTGCAGCACACAATGCCGCCTGCACCGCGCCAATCAGCGCGGAGGCCTGCGCTCGACCTTTTGCCCAGACCGTTATCTGCATCCGGGCGTTCTGCTTGTCCGGCAACGCTCCATCCACAAACACCAACGAAGCGCCCCCAACTTGCTGGAAGATCGCAAATGGCATCGGCGTATCACCTTCGGCCGCGTCTGGATAAACCCGGCCTCCAAAAATCGGGCCCAGGGTCTGCACGATCAGAGCTTCAACCATGCTGAATCTCCTTTATCTTCTCGGCTAGGCGCCGGCGCCCTGCCGCAACCGCATCTTTCAGCTTCGCATCCACCGACACCCGCAAATAGGGCTGCGCAGGAACGAATACGGGCACTTTCAGTGGCCGATCTTTCAGGGTGATCCACTCACCATCTTCAGCCTGCCGCACGGCGTAGCGGCGCCAGTGCCCATGCTCCACGAGCCACCAGTGAGGCGCCTTCGCCTTGTTGACCCCAACGATGTAGGTTTTGCTATCTGGTCCCGAGACCTTCTCATCGAACCAGCGATAGATTGCGGCCTGCAGCTTTCCGAGACGGAAAGGCACCCGCGCCCGCATTTCGTCATACAGCACGATGGCCATCGCATGCGCGGCGGGCCGAATGGCCTCCTGCTTTATCCGGTCAAAGAACGCGGACACCTGATTCTCGATATCGCCCTCAAACGAAAACGCCATCGAGTTCGCTCGATGCTGCCGGGTGGACCTCATGAGGAGACCTCGCGCTCGGCCAACTTTCGGCAAACCAGATCAACGTGCTTTCTGCGTTCTTCGTCAGGCAATACTGCCTCGACCTCATAGACGTCGGTGCCGTGCGCGACACGCATCCCCATCGCCACGGTTGGCCGATAGGGAATCCGAATACTGGCTTTCTTCACTTCCTGCTCCGCCCCGGCCTTGATCGCCGAAATGCCGGACACGTAGCGAATCGAAGCCCAAGCGGCACCGACCTTTACCCAAACTTCCAGGGGGTCATTCGCCAAATCGCGCTCTTCGCCACGCCGGAATATCTCCACGCGGCGATTGCGCTTTCCCGCTTTCAACATTGCGCGCCCCCCTTATTCCGGCCACCAGCGATACGGATCCGCGAGAGCGCAAAATCCCAGTGGGATTTCCGCCAGGTTTAAATCAGTCGTCGCCTCTCGGTTCACTTCCCAATGGCCGATGAGCAGGAGCAGCGCGAGCGCAATATCGTCATCCAGCACAACAGCGTTGGCCGGAGCCGGGTCCGGCAGCTCGTCCTTATTTCGGAACAGCTGGCGGCCTGTCCTCGACTCGAAGCGCCGGACCGCAGCGCCCTGATAGCGATTGAGCAGGCTATCGCTTGTGTCCTCCGGATCAAGCCGGAGATGCTCCCGGATCTCATCCAGTTCCAGCATGCGTTATGACGGGCCGGTTTCCCAGCCCGCCCCAGGTTGATTAGGCCGCCTTGCCCTGCAACGCCTTGATGGCGGCGGTGTCCTGCAACACGCAGCCGAAGCGGTGGAAGGCGAGGAAGCCGGTCTGGTCGTACTCGGCGTAGCGTTCCACCAGGCGCTTGAGAACCATGTAGCGCACGCGACGCAGGATGAACTGATCGAAGTCCCCCGCGAACATGAACTTGGCGCCGGCCGCGACCGACGGAATGGCCTGGTCGATGACGTACTGGTACTTGAGCAGCCGGGCAGGCGCGCTGGCGTCCAGGCCGGGAATCCACAGCGGGCGGCCGTTGCCGTCCTCCATTTCTTCCAGGGCTTGCAGCGTGGTGTCGTTGAACGCCAGGCGGAACTTGGGCGCGTTGCGGTACGCCGGGTCGATGGAGTGAATCAGGCCGTTCACCTCCTTCCAGGTGAATGCACCCGCGGCGGCGGTCTGCTTGCCGACGGAGGTGGATGCAGCCAGGCCTTTGGGCTGGGCCGGCGTTCCGGTCCCAGTGCCCATGACGATCAAGCGGGATTCAGCACGGCCGATACGCGAGGCGATGCGACCCGCCAAGAAGGTTTCCATGTCAATGCCCGAGTCCGCGAGCAGTTCATTGGAAACGCGGATCACCTTCGAGGTCAGCTTGTGGGCGCCCAAGGCGTCCATGCCGAATTCCACGTCCTTTTCGCCGGCATCGGTGTTTTCGCCGATCAGCTCGCCTTCGTCGTTCGTGCCATCACTCGTCGGCCACTCGATGGAGTTGCCCCCGTCGGTGACCATCACCTGCGCGACACTGGCGATGCCACCATACTGCTTCATGGATTCCTGCACCTTGGCCAGGAACGTCGTCGGAACCGTGTAGCCGCCCTTTTCCGGGCCGGTCACGCCCTGGGCGCGGGCCTCCAGCAACATCCTGCGTTCTTCCGAGGTCAGCTCGGCCGCGCCCTGGCGCACGAACTTGATGAAAGCCTGGGAGCGCTGCTCTTCGGGAGTGCCCTGGCCGGCGGCCGCCGCGGCTTGAGCTGCCAGCTGGCCGGCGTTGTCATCGACGTAACGCTGCTCGGTATCGCGAAGCTCCTCTTCGCGCTGGATTTGCTCGTCCAGCTTCTTCAGGTCGGCCTTCATGCCGTCCCACTTGGAGCGCTGCTCGTCACCCCAGGCGTTTTCACCTTGGGCCTCGTGGAACGTGCGCATTTCAGCAGCGATCTGCGCACGTTTTTGCTTCAGTTCTGCAAGGGTCATATTGACTCCGATTAAATAGAGGTAAGAGAGGTCAGATCAAGGAAGCGCTCGCGTGCGCGACGCTCGTTTACAGCCTTGGCGGCCAGTTCCTGGGCGCCTTGGGCCAACTTCTTCCAGCTGTCCAGCGAGCGCTGGGCTGCATGGCTGTCGCCATAGGCCGGGTACGTGACTGGCGACACGTCGCGCAGTTCGGCCAGCCTGTGGATCGTCCGGACGATGATTTCTCCCTCGCGGCGCCACTCGTCGCCGTCCGCTGCTACGCGAAATCCGAAGCTCGATCCGGTCACATCGCCGCGCTGAAGCGGCGTAAGCACGAGATCCCGGACTGTCTGCGTTTCCGGCGGGTCGATGGTGTAAGCCAGGCCCCGAGAGTCGATCTCCAGGCGCAGCGTATTGCTGCGGGTACGCCCAAGCACGAAGTTGGGATCGTGGTTAAAGAGTGCCCGCACGTCATCGCCCATGACGTCATCGAACGCACCAGGAGCGATTTCCTCCACGAACGTGCCGAAGAGCAGCGCGCTGCGCGTGTTGAACACGGCGGCATAGCCCGCGATCTGCGGGCGCTGCGCCTCTCCTTCGCCAGACGTGCGAAGCTCGCACGGCTGGCTTCCCAGCGTGCGCATTTCAAGGTCTTTCATGGGATTCCCTATTGGCTTTCGGCCGGCGGGGTTGCCGGCGGCTTTCCGACCTCGGCGGCCGGCTTGGCGTTGACGCTAATGAGCAGCTCGGACAGCCCTTCACGGGGGCTGAGGTCTTCCAGCGCGCGGACTTCGTTGCGATCCATCCAGCCGTCAGTGATGGCAGCGTGATAAAACTCTGCGCGCTCCTTGGGGGTGCCGCGCAGCAGCCCGGCCAGGTTCAGCTTCACGTAATAGCCCGCGCGCCGCTCCGCCGGCGTGAACAGCTTGCAATTCAACTCCTGCTCCCAGTTCACACCCCACGGCATCATCGAATAGCGCACAAAGCGGATACTCTGCTCTGTGATGTTCGAATTGGTGGCGCGCTCCAGGTCGTTGATCATGTCCGCCGGCACGTTGTAGATGGCCGCAATCTCCGTGCGGTTCATCTTTCGCGTTTCCAGGAATTGCGCGGCTTCAGGTGGGATCGTCAGTGCGCGGTAGTCCAGATCCGCCGGCAGCAAAAGCGTCTTGTTCTCCGATTGAATGAGCCGCGCTACCGCCTTGGTCCAGAACTCTCGCAGCCGCCCCCAGGTATCTTTGTTGAGGTCGCCCTTGACCGTCAGAATGCCCGTCGGGCGTCCGCCTCCTTCGAAGAATTCGCGCCCATAGCGCTGCGCGGCGAGGCCGAGCCCGAGCATTTCCGCATGCTGCTGAATGATGCTCTTGCCCATGCGGCCAGACGACCCGAGGGCGCGGACATGCACCATGTCTTCCGGAGCGACGGCCATTGCCTTGCCGTCTTCGTCCGTCGTGCTGTATATCCAACGCCCCGCCGGCTTTATCAGGCTGGTGGCCCATGGCAAGCAGAACTCCAGCGAACGCAGCTCGCCGGAGCGGCGCCGCTCGATTCGCGTGTAGCCGTTTCCCCAGCCAAGGACGTGATGCTGTTTGGTTTCGCGCCACTTGTAGCTGGTTTGCCAGTCGTTCGGCCTGGAGTGGATCAAATCAAAGGCAGGATGATCCGTCGCCGGCTCAATTCGGTTGCCCTGGCGGCGCAGCACCACTGCGGGCAGCTGCGCCACGTTGCTGGACAGCACGTAATGGCAGGCGTACACCGCCGAGAGGCAAAGAGCGGCCTCCGGAGTCACGGCAATGCGCTTGCCCTCACCGTGCAAATACTCCTGCAGGTTCTGTCCCGTGAGAGGAACGGAGGGGCTTTCGAGACTGCGGCCCTCAAAGAGCGAAGAAAGGATCATCGCTTCCCCTTGGCCGCTGCGCGCAGCGCAAAGGCAAGCAACAGGGCTCCAGCAGCCAGCAATGCCGGGCCGGCGCCAAATTGGACGTACACCCCGGCCGCCACGCAGCAAAACCCAGCCAGGCCAGCCGCATCAATAAGCAGATTTTTCATATCACATCACCAGAATGTCATCATCGGTCAGGCTGTCCAAGACTGAACCGCTTCGCTCGGCCAGCATGGCGCGGCCTACGGCCATAATCAGCGCCACGGCGCCGTCAATCTTGTTGTCGTTGCCCTGCTTGATCGGCCGCACTACGTCATCGTTACCGGGCAGGTTCTTGCCGATCACATTGCCGATACACCAGGTCATGATGGGGTTGCCATCGTGGTGGAATCGCCCCGAGTTAATTGCGGCCTCCAGCTCCTTCATGGGGTCGCTCATGTTGGTGTAGTTCTGGACAATCGTGATTGGCGTCAAGCCCTCGTCATCCAGCTGGTGCGACAGATTGGTAGCACCGCTCGGGTCAATCGGGCTCTCTTCGACCGGATTGAGGCGATTCGCATCGATTGCTTCCGCGTGAATGTCCCGATAGTCGATTTCAGAGCCATCAGTGGTGTAAAGGTGGCCGGTATTGATCCATTTCTGAAAGCGCTCGGCCATCCGACGGTTATCGGTGTCGTTTGCGGTATCTTCCGGCACCCAGAACCGAGGCGCGACGCAGTAGTAATGCCGCTTTCCGCTGATGTCGCGGTAGAACAGACGCGCCATGCTGTTCATGTCCAGCTTGCGCGCCAGGTCGAACCCCAGAAAGACGCCTTGCCCTTCAAATTGCTCAAGAGTGAGCGTCTCGTCCTTGCACGCTTCCCACTTCTGGATGTTGAAATAGCCGGCCTTGGCCGTCACCCACAGGTTTAGGTGCTTGGTCTTGAATGTATTGGTGAAGCGCGCCTGCTTTATCGCTCGTTGCTGCTGACTGATGAGGTAATCCGCATAGACGGAGACGCCCATGTTCGGATTGGCCTTCGCCAACACCGCCGGGTCAGTCCAGTCATCACCGTCATCAATGGTCCAGATCCAGCCGAATAGCTCGTCGTCCGGGACCAAGCCCTCCAGCATCTCAATGACCTCGCGCCGCTTGTCGTAGCAAGGCCCTTCGATGTTCGCGCCGGCCGTCGTGATGATGAACATCAAGGGATGGCGTCGTGCTCCCATGCCGGTAAGCATGGTTTCGTAGAGAGCGGCTGAATCGTGCTCGTGATACTCGTCAACAATCGAGCAGGACGGCGATGCTCCGTCGCCCGGATTGCCGATGATGGGTTCGAATCGGCTTCCGTCTTCCGGCCGCGCGAGAGCCTGAGCGTTCACCTCGATGCCCATGTGCTCGACCAGCATGGGCGAGCGCTGAACCATGAGGCGCGCAGGCCGGAAAACCTCCCAAGCCTGCTTTTCTGTCGTCGCACCGGAATAGACCTCTGCACCGAACTCGTCATCCGCCACGAACATGGAGATACCCACGCCCGCAGCGATAACGCTCTTACCGTTTTTGCGCGGAACCTCCCAATATGACTCTCGAAAGCGGCGCAAACCTCCTTTCTTCTTCACCCAGCCAAACGTGACAGCCAAGCCGAACTTTTGCCATGGCTCCAGCGTCACCAGTTGGCGTTTGAACGCCCATTCCCCCTTGGTGTGGGGCATCAGCTCGATGAGCGTCAGCTTTTTTTCTGCCTCGGCGGCGTTGAATCGGTAGGGATACTTTGCAGACTTGCTGGCGGCAAGATCATCAAGGTGGCGCTGGCATGCCAGCACGACGTAGCGGCAGGCTGGCACCTTGCCTTTCACCACATCCTTTGCGAATTTCAGCGCCTGCGCCACCCGAGGGTACTGGGGCGCAGCCATGCATCAGCCTCCGCCCAACAACGCTGCAAATGGATTGCCCTTCCCGGGCTTCTTTGGCCCCTGCAGGCGCTGACGGCTGGACGGATCGAGTCCGAGAAATGAGCCGTAGGTGGCCATTTGCTTGAGCGCCTCATTGGCAACGGTCGCCGCGGGATTCTTTACTGGGCCGCCCTGCGCCCCTTCAACGACGATTCCATGCTTTTGGATCTCCTCTTCGGCGGCCCGAAACCTGCCATAGGCCGCGCAGTAGGCTTCCAGGTTCTGAATGTCGGTGGCCTGAAGGATCTTTTCCCGGCACAACAGCGGCGCCAGGTGCTCCCACAAGTCGCGGCCGTGGCCCTGCAACCAGGCCGGGGCAAAAATGTTCGTGATTTCGCCGTACGAGGGGGTGTCTTTGTTGAGCGCTCGTTTGCCCGGGTTGCCCGCCGCCAGCTTCTTTTCCACTGGCTTTGGCTTGCGCCCGGAGCGCCCTGCTACTCCTGCCATAGCCTGCTCCATTGGTCAAAAAGTGCGCAAAACGCGCGGGCCGTTGAATTTCATTTTTCGCGGGCGTAAAAAAATGACGGAACGGGCCGTCCTATGTGCATTTGGGCCAAGGATTGACCCACCCCCTCCCGCCGGCACCGCCCGCCAGATGCCTCCAGGCCCGCGCATGAGGCCACCACGGCACGACCAGCGAGAGCGAGCGGCTGGCCCTACTTCCTCGCCCGCGCTCGCGCTCTGGCGCTTTCTTGCGCGGTCTTCCGCTTGTGGCAATCCTTGTTAATCGCGCACAGGTTGTCGGGTGAATCTGTGCCGCCCTCCGACTTCGGTATGCGGTGATCGACTTCCGTTGCGGGTAGCACGCGGCCCGTGCTCATGCACTCGCAGCACTGGCACAGGTAGCGGTCCCGCTTAAGGATCAGGAGACGCAACCTGTCCCATTCCGGCCCATAGCCACGCTCGCGCCTACTGCCCCGCAGATGATTCCGCTTCCATCCAATTGCATCTCCGGCGTGCCTGTCGCAGAAGCCAGAAATCCGTACCAACGCAGGACAGCCGCGATGACGGCATGGGAAACAAGTTCGACGCGGCATGGTGGACGCAAAAAAAAGCCCCGATTCAAAAATCGGGGCGTCGTCTGGAAATTAAAACTCGTCTTACATTACATTAGCAATCACGGACTGAGTGCCGGAGATCAAATCGCGCGCCTCATCCTTCGTTGGCTCGCGATCCTTTTGATGGCAACATAGATTCCGGAGGTCGGCCAAATGTTGAATGCGGCGCCACTGTGGAAGGTCGTAAGCGCCCGCCTCCTTCAGGGGGTCATTTAGGTCCGAGATTGTGGGGTTCTTTTTTGCCACAGTGACCTGCCGTAGTGCGGCAACACTCTGTAGGTGCCGCTCAAGAACCACTCCTGCAAGGGCGCCTGACGCCCTTGGGCTAATTCGAAGTAATTGCTCCGCGGCCTTGAGCTCCGCATCCTGAAGCTCCATAGCTACGTGGATGCTCATGTTGCTCAGGATATCGTCAATGCGAGAGTAAAGCGATTTCAATATCGCATATTGAGAAACGATTCGATTTTGAACAATCGGCAAGTGGTTAAAGGCAAAAGTCCCATCGGAGAACCTGCCCGGCACGCGCCCCTGCGTGAAGTCTTGCACCGAATAAGTTGCGGAATTAACTAACTTCCGTTTCGGATCAATCTCGTAGAGCGTCCGAAATTCTGCGTAACGATCTTTCGCCAAGGACTCCACAACGCGCAGCGCCTGAGTGTATGCCGTTTGGAACGTGATCGAAAAATTGTAGCGATCGGCCAATAGTTCCTTGGTATGCAGAGTTTTATATGTCTCCAACAACCGATCTAGTTCGAGTTTGAGATTTTCCCGCGTGGTCATCAGACTGTCCCAGAAGAACAATCAGTAATTAGGCCATAAAGATTGGAAAATTTGAATTCGATCACAATAAAAAACCCGCAGCTTGCGCTTGCGGGTTTTCGATACGCACTTATTCAAAGTGACTAAACAGGACGAACTTTAGCAGACAAAATTCAACCTTGCAAGATGTCAATCGCAAAGACCTTTTGCAAATAGCAGGTCCGCCGCGTACTCCATCGCCAACGCTTCGACGCCCTTCTGGCCCGCACCGCGTTCTCCACCTTTCTGTTTCGTGGTCCGCGTGCCATACAGCCAGAGCTTGATCTTGCCATTGTGATTCGTGGCGGTGGCCGCGCTCACGTTTGCGCGTTCTGCCGCCTCGGACAGCTTCACGTCCTTGCCGAAGTAGCGCGCCACGATAGCGTCCCGCAGGACTCGCGGCGTAGGGTGAGCCGACAACGCATCGCAGGCCGCCGCATCGGAAATCTCGCGCACCGCTGCGAGCCAGTCATGCCGGTCTACGGTGCCCTGGCAGCACTTGCAGCGGTCCGACTGCGGCGCGAAGCGCGCAACGAGAATTGCACGATAGAGGCGAGGCAGCTTCTCCAGAGCACTGAAGATGTATGCCGCCTGTCCGGCACCGTCCGTGCCACCCAACCCTTTACCAGACGACCCGGCCAGCGTCTCGGCCATACGCGCCATCATGGGTTTGTCGTACACCTGATCCGTATGGTTGTAGGCGAAGGTCAGCGCGGCATGCGCAGTTTTGAACAGCCGGCTCGACTGCTCTTCAGCGATAGGCGTGGAAGGCACGCGGGAGAGTGTCAAGGTAGTCATCAGATAATCCCCGGGGAATAAGTCACTTTCGGAATCAGGTAATCGAGAAGCGCGGCGCGCGCCTCGTCAAAGCTTCGGCACACCTCGACGCGGTATCCCGCCCCCTTGAGGTACTCGATCCAATCTTTCTGGTTTGTGCTGACCCTACCGTCAGCGGTCTTCATTTCGATCCACAACCCCGGGCATCCGAAGCGCGGCACGGGCAAGCAAAGATCCGGCACGCCAGACTTGACGCCCTGCCCCTTCAGCTTGGCCGCCACCACAGCGTGGCGCTGGCCACCGTTGGGCACATGAAACAGGCGTGCCAGTTCGGGATAGACGCTGGCTTGAAGGGTTGCCCACCGGATAACCTGGGCCTGTATGGTGTCCTCGCTGGGAGCGGCAAGAATCGCTTCGCCCCTGGCCGCGCGAGACGTACGCCTAGCGGGAGTATTTGGCCATCGCCTCATGCCTGCGCCCCGTGGTCCGAGCCCAGGCGCAGCGCATTGCGCGCCATGGCGACTATCCCCGGCGAGTACCGCTTTCCCTTCGGATCTTCGGTCTCCGCAATCACGCGCTTCCAGCCCCGCAGCGGGTCGCGCCCGGACTGGTTTATGATCCCCGACGCGCCAATTTTGCGCATTTGCTCTTCGGCCTGGCTGCGGCTCGCTGCCGTGACAGGCGGGGCAGGCAAGGCCTTGACGACGGCGGGAACGGGCTTCCACTCGCCACGCGCCAGCACGTCGTTCAGCGCCTTTTCCCAACGCGCCTTCAACGTAGCGTAGGAGCAGTGCTGAAGGTCGTGCGCCCCCGTCTCGACCGCCGCCCAGAAAATCGCCGGGTGCGGCCATGTGCCCTGCTCCCCGTTGTGACGTGCGGCCATGCCTGCGACCGCCGTGTAAAACGCCACCTCCGGTTGCAGCGCGGGACGGCAGGCGCGGATGAATTCACCCAACTGGGGCGGCCAGTCGGGCGACATGCGCCGGCAGGTTCGCAACCCTTCGGCCACTTCGTGCGGGGTCAGGCATTCTTCATCGAACGCCTCCGCCCATGCACTCTTCCAGTTCTCGATGCTCCGCATGTCCGGGAAGTCCTTCAGCCAGCGCCCCCCGTACGTGCCCGAGAGCCGGTTCCAGAGGTGGTCGATCAGGGAAATTCCTTCCAGCTTCACCAGCGGCACGGCCCAGCCGGAACGCTCATTCGTCGATTGTGCGACCGTCGTCATAGTCGGGGCCTCCATGGGTGCGATTGCGGTTTACGTAGTCGGTAGGGTTGAACTTGCCGGGACGCGGCGCGCCCCCGGATGCGGCAGCGTTGGGAGCAAACAGGCCCTGCCAGCTTTTGCCGATGGCGTGTTCGATGACAGCGGCCGGCGTGTGGCCCTGCTGGCGGAATGTCGCCAGGTCCTTGACCTGTTGTCGTGCGGCTTCTTCGGTCAGCGGCTTGCGTAGCTGCACACGGTGGCGCACCCAGCGCTCCCACAGTTCCGCATCCAGCCAAGCGGGAAGTTCCACGCCCATCGGGTCGAACCCTGGCGAGCGCTTGCGCGCGCCTTTGGGTTTATTGATGGTTCCTTGATGGTTCAATGACGGATCGGGTGCAGCGCGTTCACCCCGTGACGTCGTCAGATTCACCCCGTCACGTCGTGAGCTGCACCCCGTTGCGTCGTCAGATTCACCCCGTTCGCTACGGGGTGCAGCAGGTTCGCCCCGTTGTTGGCCTGCGGAATGTTCCACGCGGGGCGCAGCAGATGCACCCCGTGATAGATCAATGTCGTAGCAAACTGGCCGCTGATCCGCGCGCCGGATGTAGGCCGCCACCAGATCCTGATTACCGCGCTGAATGACCTGCAAGGCCTCCAGTTCTCGCAGCTTGTTCTGTACCGTGCGGCTCGACAGCCCGGTGTCGTCGGCCAGCGTCGCCACAGAGGGAAATGCGCCCTCACCCTTCGGCCCGGCGTAGTTCGCCAGGCACAGCAATACGTGGCGCGCCGTGGGATCTTTCACGATCCTCTGCGCAAGCGCCCATGTCATGCCCTGAACGCTCATGACTGTTCTCCATACGAAAGTTGATACCCGCGTTCCGCCTCTTCGGGCCACTTGCCCATAGCGATGATTCGCAAGCGCGTGAGGCGCAAGCCGGGGATGAAATAGGTGAGCTTCTGTGCCAGCGGTGCTGGCGATTGGTCTATGAACCAGTGGCAGGGGCCGCAGCCGAAAGCAATGGCCCAGTCATGCGCCTTGATGCCCTTCCCCTTGCCGTCGCGCAGCAGGTTGGAATGGCAAGCTACGGTGGTATCGGTGCCGCCCTGGCAGTACCTGGGCACGCGCAGCAAGCATTCCTCGCCCCGGGCAAGGTCAAGCAGCGCCTGATTGCGGTAGACGGTCTTGGGCGGCTTCTTGCCCTTCTTGCGCGCCTTCATGGCCGCACGTGGTGGCGGCATCGGCGTTGCGCGCATCATCGGCGCACCACGCTTCAGCGGCGTCTTCTGCTTGAGGGGCGTCTTGCGTGTCAGCGACATTCCGCCCCCGGCTGCTTCTTGACGCGCCACCACGACGGAAACTTCCAGCCGTTTACATGGCGCTCGACCAGGCCTGCCCGCGCCGCGTCGAACAGGAACGAATCGACCGCGCACGCCGCAGCTTGGGCCCGAGACGTGCTGGCCCACGGATCAACGGCGTGCATGGCAGGCCGCACGATCCCGCGCAACCCTTCCAGGTCCACGCGGCCGCGCGTGTCGATGATGGCCTGTTTGACCTGCTCCACCGTCTCAGGCGGTACGCGGTAGCCACGGAACATGTGCAGGCAGTCAGCCATAGACGCCGCTCCACTCCAGGAACGGCTTGCGGATAGCCTCATGGAACATGCCGGCGGCCAGGGCGTGGTGGTCCAGCTGGGCGCGGCTGGTGATCCCACAGATGTCGCGGACGTACTGCGCCGCGTGCTGGCTGGCGCTCACGCCATCAGGGGCGGCGCCGATGCGGGAAACGACCCACCGCTGGAACTTCGCGCCGTTGCACATCATTGCAGCCGCGCGCGACAGCGCCGCCCCCTTGCGCTCCGTGGACGGCATACGCGGCCGCACGGGTACACCGGATGTTCCGCGCTGAATCATTGCTCGGCCATCCCGCTAAGCCGGCGCGCGACGCCTGCGACCGCCTCCATCAAGGCACGGCCCGCAGCATCCACGCGCTGCATTTCCTGCTGGTCAACACCGCCATCAGCCAGGGCGTCATACACCTCATGGCCGAACCTGCCATGCGCGATCATCAGCGCCGCGACCTGCTCCAGCACCGACATGTCGCTCTCGCCGCAGGATTCCGGCGCCTTGACGAGCAGGTAGCCGTTGCCGTGCGCGAACGCGGCCAGGATGCGCACATCCCCCGTCATCCGCACGATGCGATCCGCCTCAGCCAGCGTCAGGTGATGCGTGGTGTTATTGGGATTGACCTTGTTGCGCAGGACGGCCGGCGACATGCCGATAACCGCCCCCAAAGCCTCGCTGCCGCCCTTGTAGTCATGTACCGTCAGATCGGCCGCAGTGGTGATGTTCATATGTGAATTTCCTGAACGTATCTATTGCTGAGCAGCGGCCTTACGATGCGCTGCATGGAAAAACGATTTGCGTCCTACACATCCAGTGGTCCGATCTGGACCCGGTCGTCTGCTTCGCCAGGCTCAATTGGCAGCGGAGCCGCGTCGTTCGGAATGGCGGGCGGAACGTTGAAGAACCAAGCGATCTCTTCTTTCGTAAAGCGACGGGCCGCGAGGCGCGCGCCGAAAGTCATCGGGGCTGCGTTACGCATTACAGAACTCCTGAAGATGGGCGGTCGGCCCCTTAGAATGGCTGTTCTCACACAATCCAATCGCCCAAGACGGGAGGGAGCTAACCGTGGAACGAGACATGGATGTGGTCCGTCGAATCGCGTTAGAGACGGCAAAGCTCAAATACGGGGACTTCTTATCGCGCCTGGAAGACATCGACGACGTCACCTTTGCAATGCACGTGATTTGGATGGTCGAAGCGGGCCTGATCAAGGCGCACATCACCGAATTTATGGACAACACGCCCTTTTCCGCACAGGTCGTCCGTCTTACATGGGACGGCTGCGAATTTGCGGACTCGGTCAAGAGCGACACGTTGTGGCGAAAGGCAAAGGAGACTGTCATCAAACCAACCTCATCCTTTACCTTTGGGGTAATGCGCGATTGGCTTCGCCAGGAGATCCTCCAAGGCTTGCCTACCCTGCGGGGACTGAACTAGCAGGTCATGAAGGTCGCATCCGGCCGCCAATAGCGCCCTCTGCTCAGCGGTGCGCTGCGCAACGCGGCTGGACTCTTTGGGGAGTGCGTCCGTCATCGCAGCAAGACTGCGACCAAAGCGCGGCATCCCACCCTGCTCCATCCAGTGCGCAGCAAGGCACAGAAGCGCCATCATCAGCGCCCCCTGATCGCCTGCTGCGATCTTGTCGGCGGTGTCAGGCCCCATGCCGACCAGTCCGAACTTCGAGCTATGCATGGTCGGGGCCCTCCATGGGCAGCAGTTCATCGGAAGAACTGACGTTTCTGGGTTTCCCGCTCTTCGCGGGTACCCGAACGTCCAGGTGCTCGGTCATGCGTTGCAGACGGCTGTAGCCCGGATTTGGGATATGCCCGTTGACGAACTTGGAGATCCACGAATGGGAAACTCCGGTGGCGATTGCGATTTCTGCCCACCTGCCGCGATGCGCAAGCAAGAGGTCACGGACTTTCAGGTCGAGTGGCTTTTCCATGGCGTGAAAATAGCAAAACTTTGCTATTAACTCAAGCAACACTTTGCTAGCAATAAATTGCACACTCGCGCCATGAGCCGCCCTTCCCTGAACGAAGTCCTAGCCGCAAACCTCGCCCGCCTCATGGAGCAAAAGGGTTGGAAGCAGGCCGCCTTGGCGAAGCAATCCGGCGTCGGCCAAACCACGATCAGCCTGTACCTGAGCCCAGAACGGCGTCAGCCAAGCAAAAGCGGAAAACTCCCCTCTGCGAAGCTGTCCGAGGTGGAAAGCCTTGCGCTCGCAGTTGGTGTTGAACCCTGGGAGCTTCTAAAGCCAGTTTCTGTGACCGACAAGATCCCGTCAGTAGTGGCAAAGTTCGGTCTTGCGGAAATTGACTCGGTGGAGGAACCATTCCCCACGCTTCCGAGAACACCCGCACCCTGGGATCAAGATTGGACGCCAACGCCGGCCAATGGCCTGCCCCGCCAGGAGGCACAACGCGGTGATGTTGTGGCCAATGTTTCCGCAGGCGCACCACCACCGGCCAACGACAAGTTTGAGAAAATTCCTGAACTGGGAGAAGTGAGACTTGCCGCCGGCGAAGGGATTGAGAACGATCAGGAGCTGATAACAGGCCACGTTCAGTTCCGCCAGTCGTTCCTCCGCTCCATCGGTGCTGACGGCGGACGCGGGAGACTCGTGTACGCGAAGGGCGACTCAATGGCGCCAAAGATCCAGGATGGATGGGCGCTAATCGTCGTTCCGGCGAATCTGAGCGTTCACGATCTGGTCCCCAACACGATTTACGCGATCAACTACGATGGTCGGATGTTGGTGAAGATCGTCACGCGCGATAAGCTAACGAACGAGTGGATTGCCCGCTCGGCTAATAGCAAATATGCCGATATATCCCTGGGCGGTGATGCCACCGTTAAGATTCTGGGGCGCGTTGCATGGGCCGGAGGCCTATTGCGCAGCGGTGATGCGACCCAGTGGGAAAAATGCTGACGTTTGGCTATCAGCCGAAGAGAACCGTTATCCAGGCCCGCGCGCCCGCTCGGTGAATCTCCGCCGTATAGCGCAGCCCACGAAAATCATACTGAGCAAGGCGCGGATCGCTCGTTGATCCAAGGAACGCGCCTTTGCCTCCAACCGCTCCTCGCCGGTACGCATGAATGAACGTCGTATCGGGCCGTCGCCATAGCGAAATGCCCTCGCCATCCCGGGTAGCCTCAATATTGTCCCAGCGAAGTTCGTCCAATTCGGCGACGAGGCGAGAGGCGCGAGCGGCCCGCATGTCGGCGTCTGGATCTCCGTCGCCCACTTCGTAAGTCAGTTCCAGCACCGCGGCCGGAAGTCGCTCGCCATCCTCTGGCAATTGAACCCGCAAGACAAAGCGCAGCTTCTGGAAGTGATTTTTATCGAAAAGCGGGGCCAAGATGGCCGACCTATCCGCTTCCAAATAGCCGATCAAAACCCACTCCAGCTCACCGTTTTCTGAGGAGTCAACAGCAATCCGAATCGCTATCGCATTAGGATCAGCTGCATTCTCCCTATCTCGTTCAATACGCGCCTTCCCACCCACACGGGCGAATTGCCGCAGGGCCTGTGCGCGCCCGCCGTGGCTGAACCCCGTAATCCGCAACACCATCGTCCTGAGCGCCATCACCGTTCCGCGTAACAAATGATGATCGGATCGTAGCTGAGAATGAAGTTCTGTTCTTAGCAAACTTTTGCTTGCGCGAATTAGCAAAGTTTTGCTAACTTACGTCTATCGCGTCAGCGACCGCTCTTTAACAACCGAGGCCGCCCGCCCCCGCGAGGGAGGACGGGCGAAACAGGACAACCAGGCGCCAGCGCGCCCCCGGACCCGGTGTGCTTGGGCTTCCACAGCCAGGCAACGCCCAGCCGGGCGTGGCGACGATAACCCCGGCCGCATTGGAATCTTTGAGAGCGGTTGCAGCTAGTGCCGAGGCCCTGCTAATCGCCGCCTCACGCCCCTGCCAACCTTCGCATCCATCCACGTCTGACAAATCCCCACTGAATGAAAGCGACAGCGCCTTCAGCCCAACGTAATCCAAACACGTCGCGGGCACGATCAAAACGGCGCTATGCTCTAACCCACTCCGTCAATAGTTCTCTTGCGAACCTGTTTTTCGCATTTGGAGGCGATATGAGCGCGCATGTGGAGGGTGTGACAACCTGGGTGGCGCTGATTCAGTTGGTCGGAGATCTGGCTTGGCCTGCGTTCGCTTTATATGCCGTCTACGCCTTCCGAACTCCCGTCACCGAATTGCTGAAGCGTTTGGCCTCCTTCAAAGTAGGCAGCAATGAACTTCATTTTCAACAACCTACCGAGGATTCGGCCGCATCCCTGTCTCGAAACGCAGCCCCAGTCGTTGAACTAGGTGCAGATGGTTTTCTAAAAGTTAGTAGCATCCATAGTTTCGTCACCGAGTCGGGCCTTCTGGACAAAGGCGAAAAAATTACGGCGGAGCTACTTATTTTTCAAACCCCCAAGCAAAAAACGTGGCTCGTATCTACAGACAATTTTGTATTTGTATTGTTGGATAGCGAGGAGACGCGGGGAAAGCTGAACGTAGTGCAAACTTTGTTTGCCAAACAAGCTACTTTGCCACTAGAGTTTTCCGCGCAAGATGGCGCTGGCAGTGTCAAATTCGCCGCGGAGAGGACATGGTGGTATTACAGCCTGCATCTGTTTCCGACAACCTCATCCTTGAGTGACAGCGTCAGGAACCTAATTAAATAGACGCAGCTGGATTCTGCTTCATGGCCAGAGCAGCATTAGTCTGCCGCGAAAAAATCCGGGGCCAGCTTTCAAGGCAATCTGAGCGACTAGGCCCTCTCGAGTCGACTTTGCCTGATTAAAACTAGATTCACTTGCTTCCACCACCGTTCATCACCGTGCTAGCCCCACCCGGAAATGTAGGGCAGCCGTCAGCGGCACGGTAGCTCACTGGTAGAGCACCCGGCGCTTGGGAGGTTGGCAATGCGATAGGATTGCTCCCCTGCGACGTCTGAAGGCGGCCATGTCGCGCTGGTTGATTCCAGCCCGACCCGATGATGGTGGAAGCGCAGAGCTGATGCGCAGCAGCCGTTCAGCGTGGCCGGAAATGGTTCCAGTGCATGTGGCGGTGTAGGGCGATGCCCCACCACAACCGAGTAAACCGCAAGCCGGGATCAGCTCCGGCCACCATCCCCCCCAATCCACGGAGCAATGTCATGCTCGAAGCACTCGTACGCTTCATCGAAGAACTGATCGACGTCCTGAACTTCGGCACCACCATTAGCAAGTAGCGAGAGGCCCGTCCCGTCGAATCTGCGGCTTCTAAGAGATGGCGGGGTCGCACCGTAGATTCGGCCAATGGTACGCAATCACCCGTGGCGCGCCTTAGCCAAAGAGCCCACCACACGAGCGATCCGATGCGAGATTCGGGGGACCTCTGTTTCCAGAAAGGAAATCGCCTCTTCAATTTGCTTGGCGATATCGCTAGTTTGCTCCTCCACCCTTTCTAGCCGCTGGTTCAGCGCCTCATATGGGGAAAGCCCAATCGCCAACACGTCCTCCGCCGCCAGTATGTCGCCAAGATCAAGCGGTGAGGCTTCCGTTTTGCGCGTAGAGGCGCTAGCCAGCCTAAACAGAAGTTCATCCCGCTCGTCCACTAAGGTGTTGTGCAGAGTGAGCTTAAGCAAGAAGGCGTTGGCAAATGAATAAATTCTTACGATAGACACCCTGAGGTCCGGATCCGGAACAATCGCTATTCGGGGGACTAGCGCACGATACACGGGGAAGCTGCTCTCAGATGAAGTAAATCTCCATCCGGACGAGAGCGGAGCCACGTCACTCATGCGGCTCGAAATTTGGACACGGAAAAATTCCCAAGAAGTATCCAATTCGACCGCAATACTCTCGAGTAAAACGATTTGCTCGCGCACTTCCTGATCCGAGTCTCGGCGCCGAGCATCTCGGTTTTGTGCGCGAGATATTTCAATTGCAGCTATCACCGCGGCAACTGAAAACACAGCTTGAGCCCAGCCTGCCCAACCTTCCCATGAAAGCTGTCCTGACGGAAGGTTGACAAGAAAGAGTATTGCAAAAACCACGGCCACAAGGATTGCAACTGCGGCGCTATTAGAGATTTCGGGCTTTTCCATCGTTCACCAAGCTAGACGGGGGGCAGTCGTACGGGAAGGACCGTACGTACCAAAGCGCGTGCTCAAGCACTTTTGCCAGAGGACCAATCTCTGGCAAGGGTGTCCTCAATAAGCCTTTTCAACGTATCCGCTCTATCACCGAGTGATGCGAAGACGGCACGCTCCTTCCCGAGGGGTGACGACAGATCACCGATTTTCACCATCAAAGCATGCAGCCGACCCGACTCCGAGACGATCTCCGCGATGGGGTCAGCCCGATGTGACAACAGATGCAACTCGCCAACGTGTTCAAACAGATGTCTCGCATCCAACATCGGTACCGTTAATCGCCACGAAAATCTCACCTGATCGCTTGGGATCTGGCCACTCGGCATCTGCCGTAACGCTGCCGAGCATTCCGAAAGCAGTTCGCAACCCGCCCTAATCTCCCCAAGGGAAGGCACAACGAACCAGCCTACGACGTTAGCCCTGTGCCGATTACTTCGGTTTTGAGCGGTTAACGCGATCAGGCCGAAGGCCAAGGCGACAACGACCGAGCCTACCGTGCCAAACGCCGTCATCAAGTCCCACCACCTGGCTTCAGCAAGCGCATCCACCTTGGTGGCAAACGCGAAGCCGATTAGCAAGCCGCCCAGAGCAAGCAAAGCGCCTAAAAGCATTCCCCTCATGCAAGCTCCCTTTCAAGATTATGGGGCGCATCGTAGCTTAACCCTACCATCCAGTCAGCATGCCTACATCCCTCTTCGCTCTCAGTTGTGGGCTGGCCCTTTGCGCTCTCGCGTGTTTGGTGCTGGCCCCTCTCGGTGATTATTTTGCCCGCCGCCATGCCGCGGCCGATCCCTGGAGCCCGACATGAACACTATGAGTGCAAGCACGCCCCCGGTGCGCCACCGTCAGCCCCTCTCCATCAAACAGATGGCCCGCAAATTGGGCGCCCTGATCGCTCCCCACGACCACGCAGGAACAGGCAATTGGAGCAAAGACGCAGACATCCCGCTGTGGGCCTGGCCCGCCAGCTTCGCCCTGGCCGCGTTCTTCCTCTTCGGCCCGCAGATCCTGGGTTGGCTGCTGCGGCTGGTCGTATGACCGGCATCGGTTTCATGGTGCGCGACCTTCGGGTGGCTCCCGCCCATCCCTCTACCGCGCCGTCGCCTGCGCTGGAGCGACCCGAAGGTCGAGGCAAGCAAGCCTGAAGAAATCGAATTTATCCACTCCGCACCCGGCCGAATCAACACCTATGGTGTTGGCGAATGCTATGGCGTGTCGCCGCAGGCCATCAGCAACATTTGGGCTGGTCGCTGTTCCGCCGCCCTCACCCCGCGCCGCAAGAGCGACTCGCAAGCAGGCGGGATGATCAGAAAGAGCCGTCAAGTCGCTTGATGGTCTGATCCAGCCGCTCGATGCACCGCGAAACGGAACTGGCCATTTCAATGTGAGTTTCCTTCAGCACCGCAACATATTCCTGCGCCATCATCTCGGCCCCATCCGCCGCTGCCCACGTTGCGTCCGAAGGAAACTCGAAGGCGTAGCGCTTCAGCCTTAGAACCTCTGAAACGAAGCCATTGTGCATTCGCCAGGTGCTAATTAGGCCCTTTCCCTGAGCATAGGTTTGAATGATCATCGCCCTCAGCTGATCATCATTAACTTGAGCGAGCATTTGAGCATTCGAGTTGTACACCACGAAAGGATCGTGATCGATAGGCCAAATGATATCTAGCCAGGTGGACGGGTCATGCGCTTCCAGCATCGCTCCGACCCGCGAGCTGTACATCCCCCAAAGCACTGAGAGCTCGTCCCGAGTCGAACAAAGATAGTTCCGTGAAGCTTCATCGCGCTGCGCTTTCTCCCTCTTCTCTGTGGTGCGATGTTGCTCGGATGCAATCCAAATCGCCGCAACGATAGCGGCAATTGAGCCGATGGCCTGCACCCATGCGGCCCAGGTCTGCCCCTGCACTTCCGACCAGGTAGGAAGATCATTCAACGCCAAACCCACACCGATTGCCACGCCGGCGATGGCAACTGCCTCTGGCAACCACAAACAACAGCTCTTCATTGAGCGCCCCGATCTGTTTTGGTGGCGCAAATCGTATCCCAACCCATTACAGGTGTCACATGACCCATCCCCCCGCATCATTCAAGACGATGATCAAGGACGGCACGATCAAACGTGCCGACGCAATGAAAGTCCGCTATTCCGATATCCGCGTGAAAGAGGGTTTCAACCTTCGTGACCTGGATGACGAATACGACGCCGGCATTGAGGCCCTGGCCTCCTACATCCTGGACGGCGGTACGTTCCCCGCGCTCGAAGTGGTCGCCCTGCCGGACGGCTCCGGCGTCGAGGTTGTGGACGGTCATCGGCGCTATGACGCCATTGGACGTGCAATTCAACGCGGCGCCCCCATCGAATGGGTGGCCGTGGTTGGGTTCCAGGGTAACGAGATTGAGCGCCGCGCGCGCATCTATACCAGCAACGAAGGCGTCAAGCTGCGCCCTCTTGAAGCGGCACGCGGCTTTAAGCGATTCCGAGGAATGGGCCTGGACACCGAGGAAATCGCGGCCTTGGTCCACCGTAGCCGGCCGCACATTGACAACTATCTTGTCCTCGCGGACGCCGAACCCGATTTGCAAGCGCTCGTCCGCAACGGCGCTGTCTCCGTCGAAGTAGCAATCGACGCTATACGGCGGCATGGCGCCCGAGCCGGAGAGTTTCTGAGCGGCAAGGTGGACCAGGTGAAGGCAGCCGGCAAAACGAAAGTAACCGCCAGCACCATCAACGGTCGCGCCCTGCCCCGCAAAGTCGTGTCCCCGCTCATCAGCGGCGTGGACACGTTCATGAAGGGCCTTGCCCCCTTCCAGCGCGCCACCCTCGTGGACATCCAGGAAGGCCGCGTAGCCAGCGAAACCATCACCATCCCGGCCGCCGTCCTGCTTGACCTGTTTCAGGCACATGGCGCCGTCGAAACCGTTCGCGCCAAGCGCGCCGAAAAGGCCGCCAAGGAGGCGCAGCAAGCCGCCCCCGAAACGCAAACGCCGATGGACCTTAGCCAGCAGGAAGCCACCGCATGAACGCTCCCCTCAGCAATCTCTTGGGCGCCGCCCTGGGCGCGCCGGAAACGTCGCGCCCCGCCCCCGACGGCCAGAAGTGCGCGAATTGCCGTGGCGCATTCTCCGGCATGTCCTGGGACACGCTCTGCCCCTCCTGCTGGGAAGAAAAGATCAGGAAGGATTCGGCCGCACGCCGTGCCGCCGCTCCCGCTGCTGGCGATCCGCTACCGACTATCAAGGGCGCGGCCATCACAGGCGGCTATGTGGTCGTGACGACTCGCGGATGGGACGCCGATAGATCCGTCAAGGTGCGTGACGCGATCCTGCGCCTTTTCCCTGTCGATCCGACGTATACGCCGAAGCCGGAAGCCGACGCTGCAGCCTCTCAGCAGCAGGAGGGGTGATGGGACGCATCGTTTGCCAATTCTCGTGCGGTGCCGCGTCTGCCGTGGCCACGAAGCTGGCGCTGGCCCAGTATGGTGGAACCCACGACGTGCAGATCATCAACGCCTTCATCAAGCAGGAACACGAGGACAACCGCCGGTTCCTGGCTGATTGCGAGCGCTGGTTTGACCGCCCCATCGTGCAGTTACGTGACCAGACCTATGACGCGGACATCATCCAAGTATTCCGCCGCGTGCAGTTCATGAAAGGTCCGCGCGGAGCGCCCTGCACGTTGCGCCTGAAGCGCAAGCTTCTGGATGACTGGAGCCGACCGGGAGACGTGATTGTTTTCGGCTTCACGGCGGAAGAGGCGGACCGTTGGGAGGATTGGCAGGAGCGCAACCCGACAAGGCCAGCTCTGGCCCCATTGGTCACTGCTGGCCTGGGAAAAGAGGATTGCAAGGCGATGGTATTGCGCACCGGCATTGCTCTACCCGCCATGTATGTCATGGGCTACGAGAACGCCAACTGTCGCGGTTGCGTGAAGGGTGGCGAAGGCTACTGGCGCGCGATCCGTGCCGATTTCCCGGACGAATTCGAGGCGATCAGCCAGGTACAGGATGAGCTGGGGCCTGGCAGTTGGTTCCTTCGATATCGGTCCGGCCCAATGAAGGATCAGCGCTTCCCCCTCAAGAATCTACCCAATGGCCCCATCGTGCGAAACGAAGCGTTGCCCGCGTGCAGCTTCTTTTGCGAGCTGGCCGAACAGGAGTATGCAGCATGACCACCAACACCCCGGCCCCGGAAATGCTGGATTTGCCAGATTTCCACTTGCCAGAGGTCCAGGCCGTGTACGAGACGCTGTGCGGCATCGGGCCCGCGCCATACGGTCAGCACTGGGAAAGCTGGGTATCCCGGCACATCGTGCTGGCGCTGTCCAAGCTGCGCGCCCCTGTAGCCGATGCGGACGAGCTTTCGCTTGAGGCGCAGGAGCACGGCCACAGGCGATACGAGCAGGGCTTCGCGGCAGGCTGGGGCCAGTGTGCGGCAAGCGCCCCTGTAGCCGGGGAGGCGCAGCCCACGGCCTACTTGACCCTGGACGAGGAAGGCTCGCCCAGCATGCTGTTTTTCGACGTAGTCGAAGCACGCGCCTATTGCGCTCTCGACGAAGAGCCGGAGCCGCTATTTCGGCATGCCGCGCCCCAGGCCAGCGAGGCGGTGCGCGATGCGGCGCTGGAGGAAGCGGCAAAGGTGGCTTTGAACGCCCCCATCACCGCGGACATGCTGGATAGCGAAGACGCGAAGGCCGTCGCTGTCCATACCCACGCTCTCATCTGCGTGCTGAAGTCCGCTGGTGCAGCCTCATCATTGCAACCGCACGCGCCCCCGGCCAGCGAGGCGCAATGCTCCTGCCCCAGCGACGACGGCTCGCTGCGTCATCCGTGCGCGGCTCATCCACCAGCAGACCGCGACAGGGCTGCGCTTGGTATTCCCCCGTGCGGCGGCCCGCTTTGCGGCCAGGCCGATCACCATCCTCTATGCCGTGTAGCCATGGCCGCGGGTGGTCAGCAAACTGCTTTGGAGAAATGAAGTTGAACCACAATAATCGCATTGAGCCGGTCTACGTGGATCTGGCCACGGCAGCCTTTATGACAACACTCGCCGAATCGACCATCCAGGCGATGGTGACGCGCAACGAGTTTCCCGCCCCCCGGGAGCTATCCGGCCGCCGAGTCGGCTACCTCTACGCGGAGATCTTGGAGTGGGCTCAAACCCGGCCACAGTCCACCATGCTGCCCCCGCCCAACACTGGCGCCAGGAAGCCAAGGTCCGGTAAGGCCGTCCACAGCGGCGCTCAACCGTGATCCGCCGCCAACCCCTCAAGGTATTCGGACAAGCGCTGCAGCCATGCTCGGCGCTCCTTGTCATAGGAGTGGCGGTTGTACACGCCCTCCACTCCCGGCAGCATATGGCCGAGGATCACCTCACCGACCTCACGCGGGCATCCCAGCGATGCCAGAAATGTGCGAGACGTTCGGCGCAGGTCATGCGGCGCCCAGTGTGTCACCTTCAGGCGCGCCCGAGCCCGATGCGGCGAAGTTTCACTGTAGGGCTGATGATAATAAACGCGCGTCTGAACTGACTTTTGCTCCCAGTGTCCCGACTTCCCATAGGAGGGGAAAAGGTAGCCCTCGGGATGAACAGCGAGCCGGCGCCGCACTATTTGCTCCGCTCGACCCACGAGTGGCACACGAAAATCCGTCGCTTCCGTGCGCTTCGCGTTTTTGGTCTTTTCCTTCGGCACGGTCCACCACAGCCCGTCCGCCTCTTCCGAGACTTCCTTAGCCTCGATAGCACCGATCTCGGCACCTCTGGCGCAAGTCCAGAGATACAGTGTCAAGAAATCATCCACATCCCGAGAGAAGTTGGGGAGCCAAGGAATGAGCTCACCGGCCTCCTTCGGCGACAGGACGCGTTTCTTGACACCAGACTTCCTGCCGTTGATCGCTTTCCCTTTCGACTTCAGCTTTCCGCGTAGAACCGCGCGCCACCAATTCGGCACGTTCTCTGCCAGCTTGCCCGCGTCATGGCAATAGTCCCAAGCCGCCCCCAATTCCCGACGCAGGATCTGAGCCTGGACAGGGATATGAGCGAACGACTCTATGAGCGCAAACGCATCCGCACGGGTTATCGCCTCCGCGGGCTTATCGGCGATGTCGCCCAGCATGGTGTTGAACATGCGCTCAATCTCGACCCGGCCTTTCTCGGCACGATGGTGTTTGATGTGACCTGCGTGATAGAGGTCGCAGGCGTCCGCGACCGTCAACAATCCCTTGGCCTTCTCTCGGGCTGCCGCCGCCGCTGCTTTCGCGGCCTGGCGTTCCTGCTTGGCCTCCACCGCCACATCTACACCGGCGTCGCGCATCTGGCGTAGGTTTTCCCACTCGACTACGGCTGCGGCGAATGACATCGCCGGCCACCGGCCCATCTTCTTCTGGCGCATTCTGTCGTCCACGGGGCTCTTGTATCGATAGATCCAAGTCCGGGTCGTTGCCGTCGCCTCCAGGCGCAGCCCGGGATAGCCATCAATGGTAAGGTGTCGGCCTGGCTCAAGCAGCTTTGCGGCGCGCGCGTCGAATTGCATGAAGGGTAGGATCCTCTGGCGTAGGTTTTCGAGAATCCTAAACGAAGCGGCGTAACTTCACAATTCGGCACTCCGAAAAGCTACGCCAAACCACCAAGTGTTGGCGGGTTTTAATGGGCGCTGTTGGGCCATTGAGCAAACACCACTTACCCCACGCTCCCCCTGGAAATGCAAGAAGCACAAGGCAAAACGCCGAAATCCCGGGCTGACAATGACGATCAGCTGGTAGGCCACACCCCCATGATGCAGCAGTACCTCCGCCTCAAAGCCGAGGCCGGACCCCTGCTGCTGTTCTATCGCATGGGCGACTTCTATGAAATGTTCTATGAAGACGCCGAGCGCGGCGCGCGCCTGCTCAATCTGACGCTGACCAAGCGCGGCTCGTCCAACGGCACGCCGATCCCGATGGCCGGCTTGCCGGTGCACGCCATGGAACAGTACCTGGCGCGCCTGGTGGCCATGGGCGAATCCATCGCCATCTGCGAGCAGATCGGCGATCCGGCCGCGTCCAAGGGGCCGGTCGAGCGCCGCATCGTGCGCATCGTCACGCCCGGCACGCTGACCGACGACGCGCTGCTGCCCGCCAAGGCGGACCGCGCCCTGGCCGCGGTGTTCGTCAGCGGCAACGCCCGCGCCCCACGCGCGGGACTGGCCTGGCTGAACCTGGCCAGCGGCGAGTTCCGCGTGACCGAATGCGCCCCCGCCCAACTGGAATCCGAACTGCACCGCATCGCGCCGGCCGAGATCGTCTGCGCCGACAGCGCCGAGTTCGACTTTGCGTTTGAAGGCGCCCGCTCGCGCGTGCCGGACTGGCACTTCGAAAGCGACGGCGCGCGCGCGCACCTGCTGGCGCATTTCAAGACGGACACCCTGGCCGGCTTCGACATCGAAGACATGCCGGCCGGCATCTGCGCGGCGGGCGCCCTGCTGCGCTATGCCGCGCGCACCCAGTCGCAGGCCCTGGCGCACGTGCAGAGCCTGTCGGCCGAACGCCCCGGCCAGTACGTGCTGCTGGACCCCGTGACGCGCCGCAACCTGGAGCTTACCCAGACGCTGGCGGGCGAAGATTCGCCCACGCTGTTCTCGCTGCTGGACGGCTGCCGCACGCCCATGGGCAGCCGCCTGCTGCGCCGCTGGCTGCACCACCCCCTGCGCGAAAACGAACAGGCGCTGGCGCGCCAGCAGGCCATCTCGGCGCTGATTGCCGGCCGCATGGACGTGGAGCAGACCTTCGGGTCGGCCGGCCTGCTGGAAGCCCTGCGCGCCGCGCTCAATGCGTTCCCCGACATCGAGCGCATCGCGGCCCGCCTGGCGCTGCGCTCCGTGCGCCCGCGCGAACTGGCCAGCCTGCGCGATGCGCTGCAATCCCTGCCTGCCCTGGCCGACCTGGTCGAGCCCATGTCGGCCTCGCCCCGCATCGGCGAACTGGTCTCGCACCTGTCGGTGGACCCGGCCCTGGCCGCGCTGCTGGTGCGCGCCATCGCGCCCGAGCCTGCCGTGGCCATCCGTGACGGCGGCGTGCTGGCGGCCGGCTTTGACGCCGAACTGGACGAACTGCGCGGCCTGGCGGCCGACGGCGGCGATTTCCTGGTGCAACTGGAAGCGCGCGAGCGCGAGCGCACCGGCATCAGCAACCTGCGCGTGGAGTTCAACCGCGTACACGGCTTCTATATCGAAGTCACCAAGGGCCAGACCGCCAAGGTGCCCGAAGACTACCGCCGCCGCCAGACGCTGAAGAACGCCGAACGCTACATCACGCCCGAACTCAAGACCTGGGAAGACAAGGTGCTGTCCGCCCAGGACCGCTCGCTGGCCCGCGAGAAATGGCTGTTCGAGCAATTGCTGGACGTGCTGGCCGAGCACGTGCGCCCGCTGTCCGACTGCGCCGCGGCGCTGGCCGAACTGGACACGCTGGCCGCGCTGGCCGATCACGCGCAGCGCCACGACTGGATCGCGCCCGAACTCTCCGAACAGGCCGACATCGATATCGACGCCGGCCGCCATCCGGTGGTGGAGCACGCCATCGAGCGCTTCACGCCCAACGGCTGCCGCCTGGATCCGGCGCGGCGCATGCTGCTGATCACCGGCCCGAACATGGGCGGTAAATCGACCTACATGCGGCAGGTGGCGCTGATCGTGCTGCTGGCCCGCATCGGCAGCTTCGTGCCCGCGTCGCGCGCGCGCATCGGCCGTATCGACCGCATCTTCACCCGCATCGGCGCCGCCGACGACCTGGCGGGCGGACGCTCGACCTTCATGATGGAGATGACCGAGGCCGCCGCCATCCTGTCGGCCAGCACGCCCAACAGCCTGGTGCTGATGGACGAGATCGGCCGCGGCACGTCCACCTATGACGGCCTGGCGCTGGCCTGGGCCATCGCCTGCCGCCTGCTGGCGCACAACCGCGCGCTGACGCTGTTCGCCACCCACTACTTCGAACTGACGCGCCTGCCGGCCGAGCAGCCCGCATCGGCCAACGTCCATCTGGCCGCCGCCGAATCCGCGGGCGGCATCGTCTTCCTGCACGAAGTGCGCGAAGGCCCCGCCAGCCGCAGCTACGGGATCCAGGTGGCGCAGCGCGCGGGCGTGCCCGCCGCCGTCATCCGCCAGGCGACCCGCGAACTGGAACGCCTGGAAGCGCAGGGAGCGCCCACGCCGCAGCTCGGCCTGTTCTCGGCCGCGGCCGAGGCCGATGCCCAGGCCTACGCCCAAGCCGAGCGCTCGGACGCCATCGAAGCGCTGGACACGCTGCGCGAGGAACTCGCCGCCATCGACCCCGACAGCCTCACCCCGCGCGAAGCGCTGGATGCCCTTTACCGCCTGAAGAAACACCTCCAATGAACCTCGACCAACCCTTGCAGCTGTTGGGTAACCAAAGCCCGAACGACTTCATGCGCCGTTACTGGCAGAAGAAGCCGCTGCTGATCCGCCAGGCCATTCCCGCGTTCAAGCCGCCGGTCACCATCGCGGCCATCAAGAAGCTGGCGCGCCGCGACGACGTCGAGTCGCGCCTGATCTGGCGCGAGAACGGCGAATGGCAGATGGAAAACGGCCCCTTCGCGCGCCTGCCCAAGGACAACGAAGGCGACTGGACTCTGCTGGTGCAAAGCGTGGACCTGCATAGCGATGCCGCGTCCGAGCTGATGGGGCTTTTCCGGTTCATTCCCGACGCCCGCCTGGACGACGTGATGATCAGCGTCGCCAGCCACGGCGGCGGCGTGGGGCCGCACTTCGACAGCTACGACGTCTTCCTGCTGCAGGCCGCCGGCGAACGCGAATGGCGCTATGGCCGCCAGAAAGACCTGTCGCTCACGCCGGACCTGCCGCTGAAGATCCTGAGCAACTTCCAGCCCGAGGAAAAGGCGGTGCTGGTTCCCGGCGACATGCTCTATCTGCCGCCGCAGGCGGCCCACGACGGCATCGCGGTCGGCGACGGCTGCATGACCATCTCGATCGGTTTTCGGGCGCCCACGCAGGCGACGCTGGCGCGCGGCCTGCTGGAAGCGGCCGCCGACCAGGTCATGGCGCGCGTCGGCCTGCTGGGCGGCCCCTACGGCGAGCCCGCCCTGCCCGGCGCCAAGCTGACCAGCGTCTATCGCGATCCGGCCCAGCCGGCCGTCGATACGCCGGCCGAGCTGCCCGACGGGCTGATCGCCGCCACCCTGGAAACGGTGGAAAAGCTGCGCTTTGACGATGCCCTGGCCTCTCGCTTCCTGGGCTGCTGGCTGACGGAACCCAGCAACCTCAGCGTGTTCGACGCGCCCGAGGGCATGGACGTGGACCTGGAAGAAGATTGGCCCGCCTCGGGCCGCCTGGTGCTCGATCGCCGCAGCCGCATGCTATACCGCGGCAAGCAGCTCTTCATCAATGGCGAGACGGCCATGGCGCCCGCCGATGCCGCGCTGCGCAAGCTGGCGGACGCGCGCAGCCTGGAGTGCGGCGATTCCGCCTGCGCCCGGCTTTCAGACGAAGCCCGCTCATGCCTGGCCGACTGGCTGGACGCCGGATGGATCCATTATCAGCCTGCGTAGTATCTGGAAACCTCGGCGTATCCGTGTCGCACAGAAAGAAATCAGGTCTGTAAGCCGGGTCACATCAGGAAAGACATAACACGAAGCTGAAAGGTTTGTTGCCTTTGGGATGCCACCTCTTTAACTTTCATACGTGATGGCGTTGAACCTTCCTGTAGCCTGAATTCTGGTTTCCCCTAACGGGGTTTCAAGAGTCGTCATCTATAGGAGTTCAAATAATGATGAGCAAAACCTTGATTATTGCTTCGGTGCTGGCCGTCGCGCTCAGCGCTTGCAACAAGAAGGAAGATGCCCCGGCGCCCGCGACCACCCCTGCCCCGGGCGCCACCACGCCTGCACCGTCCACCACGCCCCCGGCCACGTCGCCCGCACCGGCTCCCACGCCGGGCACCACTCCAGGTGGCGGCTCGACCACCCCGGGTGGATCGACCACCCCCGCGTCGTAATCAATCAGGCACGAACCCCCGCCTTGAAGACGTGAAAAACCCTGGCATACGCCAGGGTTTTTTATTGCGCGGTGGAAATGCGCATCCTGATTCGGAGCGCGCACGAAAAAAAGGCCCTTGCGGGCCTTTTTCGATGCGCCCCGGCCAAGGCCGGGAAAGCCCGCGCCGAAGCGCGGGCTCTGCTTGCTACATCTTGTCCTTCAGGACGCTCAGCAGGCGCTGCGCCGTAGCGCTGGTGTCGGGCTTGCCGTTGGCGTCCAGCACCGAGACCGTCGTCTGCTCGCCGCTGCTGACGAGGTGGATGCGGTACTGCGGCGCCTGGGCCTTCTTGTCGCCCGAGAACATGCGGCTGAAGAAGCCCGGCTGTTCCATCTTTTCGCCGGTGTCGGTGTCGACATAGCGCACGAAGTAGTCGCCGGCGGAGCGGTCGCGGTCTTCGACGGCGAAACCACCGCCGTCCAGCGCCACGCCGACACGACGCCATGCGCGGTCGAAGGGTTCGCTGACAACCAGCGCCGCGCCCTGCGCGCGGACATCCTGCTGCACCGCGGGCTTTTGCGGCGACGCTTCAGCCTGCTGAACCAGCTTGCGGGCGTTGTCGACGTCGGAGCCCAGGTAGACCATCATGCGGGCCAGCATGGCGGCGTTCAGGCCGGGATCTTCCTTGCCGTTCTGCCACTGGACCTGGCCGCCGTCCGCGCCGACGCGCTTTTCGAGCATCTGGCGGTGGCTGACGTAGATTTCGGTGTGGCCGTTGACGCGTTCGACGCGGGTGCGGAATTTCTCGCGTTCGCCGCTATCCCAGGCCGATTCCAGCACGGCGCCCAGCGCCTGGCGCAGCCAGCTTTCCGGGATCTTGGCGCGGTTTTCAGCCCAGTCGGTTTCGATCAGGCCCGCGGCGGGATTGTTGCTGGCCACGGTGAAGCCGTTTTCGGTCCAGAAGTCGACCAGACGCGGGAAGATGTCTTCGGGCGGACGATCGACGACCAGCCAACGCAGATCGCCGTCGCGCTCGACGCGCATGTCCTGGCGGCCGGGAAGCACATTGCTGGTCTTCGGGGCGGTGGCCTGGGCCTGGCCCTGCTGCTGGAATTGCGAGTAGGTGGTCGAGCCGGACGCGGGCGCGCGGTAGCGCGGGTCGGCGTTGGCCTGGGTCAGGTCGGGCGGGATGCTCAGGGGCTCCCCGCGCTGGGTGACGGCGCTTTTGTAGTCGACCGATTCTTCATTGCCCAGGAATTGGTTGACCTCGGAGCAGCCGGCCAACAACACCAGAGACATCAATGCCGACAAACCGGCATGACGTTTGTTCATACGTATCCTCACGATGTTTAGAGCAGTCCCGTTTCCTGGAGCGCGCCGCGCACCGTTGCGTGATGCTGCGCCCCCAGTTCGACCAGCGGAAGCCGGTAGCCCAGTGCGCTGCGGCCCATTTCGGCCAGCGCCCACTTGACGGGGATAGGATTGGCTTCAACGAACAAAGCCTTGTTCAGACGCGCCAGGAACGCGTTAAGTTCACGGACCTTCGGCACGTTGCCCGCCAGGGCGGCGGCACAGAGGTCGCGCATGAGCTTGGGCGCGACGTTGGCGGTGACCGAAATATTGCCGCGCGCGCCCAGCAGGATCAGGGCGGCCGCGGTGGGATCGTCGCCGCTGAAGACCTGGAAGCTGGCAGGCGCTTCGCGCAGCAGCAGGCCGCCGCGGGCGATGTCGCCGGTTGCGTCCTTGATGCCGATGATGCCCGGCACCTGCGCCAGGCGCAGGACCGTTTCGTTGCTCATGTCGGCAACGGTGCGGCCCGGCACGTTGTACAGGATCGTGGGCAGGTCGACGGCTTCGGCGATGGTGCGGAAGTGGCGGTACAGGCCTTCTTGCGAGGGCTTGTTGTAGTACGGGACGACCGACAGGCCGGCCTGCGCGCCAACCGCCTTGGCGTGGCGGGTCAGGTGGATGGCTTCGTCGGTGGAATTGGCGCCCACGCCGGCGATGACCGGAATGCGGCCGGCGGCGTGTTCAACGGCGACGCGGATGAGTTCCGCGTGCTCTTCCATGGAGACCGTGGGTGACTCCCCGGTGGTGCCCACCACCACAAGTGCGTCGGTGCCTTCCTGCACATGCCAGTCGATCAACGACCGGTAGGCAGCGTAGTCAAGGCTGCCGTCGGGCTGCATTGGGGTGACCAGGGCCACCATGCTGCCCTGGAAATTAACGCCTGCGGCGGTTGCAGGGGATGCCATAAATGTAGGGCTCCAGAGCCCTGCGGCGGGATGCCTCAGGACCAGAATCAGTGAAACTGCTGAGTTTAACGGATATTGGCTGAAATCCTACAGAAACCACTGGACGATCGTCGTTCCCAGCCCCAGCACCGGCCGCATCAAAAGCCACAGCACATCGGTGACCAGCAAGACGATGACGATCACCAGCCCATACGGCTCTATTTTGGAATATTGCCAGGCCAGGCGGTTGGGCAGCAGGCTGAACAGGATGCGTCCCCCGTCCAGCGGCAGGATGGGCAGCAGGTTCAGCGCCATCAGCACCAGATTGACGTTGACGCCGGCCACGGCCATTTCGAACCAGAAGCTTTCCTGCAGGCCGCTTTCCATGAAGAGCCGCAGCGACAGCGCCCACAGGATCGCCATGAACAGGTTGGCCGCCGGACCCGCCAGCGCCACCCACAGCATGTCCTTCTTGGGGCGGCGCAGCCGGCCGAAATCCACCGGCACCGGCTTGGCCCAGCCGAACAGCATGCCGGGGCTGCCCATCAGCTTGGAAGCCAAAAGGATGGCGACCGGCACGAGCAGCGTGCCGATGGGATCGATGTGCCGCGCCGGATTCAGGCTGACCCGCCCTGCCTGGTAGGCGGTCGGGTCGCCCAGCATGCGCGCCACGTAGCCGTGCGCGGCTTCGTGGAGGGTGATGGCGAAGATTACCGGTATCGCGTAGACCGCAATGGTTTGGATGATGTCATTCATGGCGAACCGGATTGTAGAGTAGCCGCGTGCCGGCGCGAGCCGGCACGCAAGACGGAGCAATGGGCTGGGTCAGACAAGCCCGAGCGTGGCGGGGTCGCCGCGGCCCACGCGCACCACGACCGGATCGTCGCCGGTGAGGTCGATCACGGTGGTCGGCGATTGCGGGCAGGCGCCCGCGTCGATGATGGCCGCCAGGTCGTGGTCGTACCGTTCGCGGATGTCCTCGGCGTCGTTCAGCGCGTCGGTCTCGTCCTTGGGGATGAGCGTCGTGGACAGCAGCGGCGCTCCGGCCTGCTCCAGCAGCCCGAGGATGACGGCGTTGTCCGGCACGCGGATGCCGATGGTCTTGCGCGAGGGATGGGACACGCGCCGCGGCACTTCCTTGGTGGCCTCGAGAATGAAGGTCCAGGGGCCGGGCGTCGCGGCCTTGAGCAGGCGGTACTGCTTGTTGTCGACGCGCGCGAAGTGGCCGATTTCGGCCAGGTCGCGGCAAAGCAGCGTGAGGTGGTGGCGTTCATCCAGCCCGCGCAACCGGCGCAATCCGTCGGCGGCGGCTTTGTCGTCCAGGCGCGCGACGACGGCGTAGCTGGAGTCGGTGGGCACTGCGACAAGGCCCCCGTCGTTGAGCCATTGGGCTGCCTGCTTCAGGAGCCGGGGTTGGGGATTCGCGGGATGAATGGAGAGATGCAGGGCCATGGGTTTATCCTAACACTCTTGAAGGCCGCTC
This sequence comes from Achromobacter spanius, assembly GCF_039673305.1. Lineage (GTDB taxonomy): Bacteria > Pseudomonadota > Gammaproteobacteria > Burkholderiales > Burkholderiaceae_B > Achromobacter > Achromobacter spanius_F. The sequence goes on along the minus strand of NZ_JBDJLJ010000004.1, from coordinate 153,428 downwards.
AATAGCGCGGCGATGCAAAATGGCGGTATGCCGAACCGCCCGGAGAAACAGTATGCGCCTCGATAACTCGCGCCAAAGCGACAATGTGGAAGACCGACGGTCCAGTGGCCCACGCATCGGCGGACGCGGCACCATTGGCATCGGTACGATAGTACTTGCCCTGGTGGCCATGTATTTTGGCGTGGACCCCAACGTGGTCCTGCAGATGGCCGAAGGACCCGCGACCGAACAGCAGGAAGCGCCTGCCACCCGCCCGCCCGCCAACGATCCCCAGGCCGTCTTCGTGTCCAAGGTGCTGGGCGAAACCGAAGACGTCTGGTCGGCCGCTTTCCAGAAAGAGCTCAACCGCCAGTACGTGGCGCCCAAGCTGGTGCTGTTCCGCGGCGCCACGCCCACGGCCTGCGGCACGGGCCAGGCCGCGATGGGGCCGTTCTATTGCCCCGGCGACAGCAAGGTGTATATCGACCTGGCATTCTTCGATGAATTGCAGAACCGCTTCAAGGCGCCTGGCGATTTCGCGCAGGCCTACGTGATCGCCCACGAGGTCGGCCACCACGTGCAGCATCTGCTGGGCATTTCCGAACAGGTCGACAACCTGCGCCGCCGCAATCCGTCCCAGGCCAACGCGCTGTCGGTGCGCCTGGAACTGCAGGCCGACTGCTTCGCGGGCGTGTGGGCCCAGCGGGCCAATGCGGCGCGCAACATCCTGGAAGGCGGCGATATCGAGGAAGCGCTGGCGGCCGCCACGGCCATCGGCGATGACCGCCTGCAAAAGCAGACCCAGGGCTATGTGGTGCCGGACGCGTTCACCCACGGGACGTCGGCGCAACGCGTGAAGTGGTTCAAGCGCGGCCTGGAAAGCGGCAGCCTGAAGCAGTGCGATACGTTCGGGGCCGCCTCGCTCTGACAGTTTCGTCCAACGCCTTCGCCAACTGTATATCCATACAGCCAAAAGACCCGCATCGTCTTCATCTTGTAAGATTACGCCCCCTCGCAGTGCTGCGCGCGCCTGCCGCGCCCCCGAGGCAGGCCGCCGCGCCTGCGAAGCGCAAGAATTCCCCGCGCGCACACCCAAGACCCTAGATAGTTTCCATGGCCAACAAGTTCGAACCGTTAATCACCGTTGATGAGGTGCAAGAGATTCTTGCCGAACCCAAGGAAACCGTGAAGCCGATCCTCTGGACGCCCAAGCCCGCCGGCGCGCCCAGCCAGTGGATGGAATTCACCAGCCCGTGCCGGATCAAGGGTGAAGTCCGCGAGGACGTGATCTTCCGCACCATCTACCGGGGAGCGCGCACGGCGGTGCACGGCCAGGCCACCATCTTCCTCACGGAAGCCTTCTGCGCCAGCCTGTTCGTCGGACCGCACCGCGTATTCGGCGTGGACAGCGACGATGCGTTCCACACCAGCCTGGTGGGCGCGGACCGGCCGCATTTCCGCAAGCCGCTGGCGGACCGCAGCCACGAACACATCTGGGTGGACGAAGGCGAAGGCTATGCCGAGCCCATCGTGCCCGCCCTGGAAACCATCGGCGCGCTGATGCAGTATTTCCTGCCGCGAGCGAACCTGACGCTTGCAGGCGGTTTTGCGCATCCCCTCAAAGGCCGCCAAATCGAACTGATCCTATGAGCAATTTTCTGGAAGCCTCCGGCTGGACCGTCATTCCGGCCGGCGAGCATGCCATCCGCGCCGTGTCGCCGATGACGCTGGGCCTGGACGGCCAGCACGCCGCCTTCTTCATCGCGCATCCCGACGACACGACGTTCTACCTGACCGACGCCTGTGAGACCGCGATGCACGCGTCCAGCTTCGGCATCGACCTGGCGGCCAAGCGCATCGACCTCCTGAACGAAACGCCGGGCGTCAGCCTGGCGCACTTCGACCGCACCGGCGCCATCGTGGCGTCGGGTCCGAATGAACAGTTGCAGGAAGCGCTCTGGGACGCCGTGAAGCTGGCGATGGCGCTGTCGTTCCAGTGCGCGAAGTGGATGCCCAGGTTCAGCCAGTTGCGGTTCCGCGCTCAGGTGGGGCGCGCACTGGCCGAAGGCGTGGGCGTGAACCGCATGGTCAAGGGCGCGCGCGCCAAGAGCAGCAGCGGCCACACGGCGGACTTCGCGTTCGCGGTGCGCGCGGCGGGCAGCACCGCGCTGACCTATATCGAACCGATCGCCCTGAAAGCGGGCAAGAAGATGGATTGGACGCAGGTCTACCAGACCCACGGCAAGATGTCCGACGTGAAGATGGCGGACGCGCGCAACTCGCGCATGGTGATCCTGGAAGACGGCGCGTCGGCCGACGAATTCAAGAAGGCCGTGACCATCCTGGAGCAGTCGGCGACGGTGCAGACGCTGGCCAAGACCCGCGACTGGCGGGAAGTCTTCTCCGCCTGAGGCACGTCACGACGGCGTGTTGGTCAGGCCGTCGACGATCTCGCGCCCGTGCAGGATTGCCGCATGCACGGCTTCGCGCGGGCTGTAGACAAATCCGCCCTCGGCAAACTGGGGAACCGGGTATTCGTCGCCGCCCTCTTGAACGGCGCCAGCCTGAACCACCGTGACCGATGCGGTGAAGACGGGGCCGCTGGGTTGCGCTTCAACTTCGATAGCGCCGCCGCCCCGGGAAACCTTGGCCGTCAGCCGGTATCCCTTGTAGATCAAATTGTTCTGATGCACTTCGGAAGTCCTCTATCTGTCGTCGAGCATACTCCGTGATTCCATGACAATCCGGATAAGTTTTGTAACTCAAGCAGAAAATAGAAACACTGTTGCACCAGAAGAATGGCGTCCCCATTTCTCAAATATTGGGAAGGCAATCGCCCATTCGGCGGATAGTCAGCGCTGGCGCGGCTTGCGCCAACCGCCGGGAAGGCTTTCCAGCCGACCCGACGCGGTTTTCCCGGGATTACCCTAGGGCCTGTTGCGAAAGCGCATCCTCGGACGGATTCATGCCCGTCGCCCGCATGTAGCCATCCAGGGTCCAGCCCCTGCCCAGCAGGATCATGCGGGTATGCAGGTCCTCCTGCACGCGCGCACAGACTGTCTTGCCCAGGTAGCTCAGCTGCTTGCGCCGCAGGTCCACAAAGCCCAGTTCGTAGTCGCGCGCCAGTCCCATCCAGAGCCTGTGCGCACCTACCGACTGGCGCGCGCCGCTGATGATGCACAGGCCCGCGTCCAGCCCCCAGCGATACACCGCCGTCGCCAGGCCCATGCCCTGGTAGGACTGCGCGTACTTGGAGTGCGGCGCACGCACGTAGGGGTCCGCACGGCGGCCCACTTCGATCAGCCGGTTGAACACGGTGTAGCCCGCCAATCTGCCGCGGCGCGCATCCATCACATACACGTAATACTCGCCGTCCGCTTCGCGATAGCGAAGCACGATGCCAGGGATGTCGGTCTTGACCTCCGGCAATCCATGCAAGCGGTCCAGGGGACGATTCATACGGTTGTGGATGGCATCGAGTTCCTTGTCCACCTCTTGCGGACAATGGTTAACGTCGATGCGCAATTCCGTCACGATCTGCATGACATGACGGAACGCGTGCAGGGCCAGCGTAGGCAAGGCCACCTCCTGTACAGGGTTGAAAAGCGTCCGCGTAGGACGGGAAGACGAAAAAAAAGCCGCATTCGCGGCTCGAATGGTTGTGTGCGGGTTCGCCGCCTGACGACGCGGCGGGACAAGGATTTTGCGGTGGACAAAGGGCTATGCCGCGGCATGCGCGTTCCGTTGCTCAGCGGGCTGCTCGCCCGCCGGACCGAAGAAGGCCGGAAACTGCCTCTCGCCCTTGCGCGTGACCCGCAGCGCGCGCGAATCCAGGTCCTTGCTGATCCAGCCGCGCTCCAGCAGCGCATCGAGCAGCGCCGCCCCTAGGGCGCCGCCCAGGTGCGAGCGGCGCTCGCTCCAGTCCAGGCACGCGCACGCAAAGCGGCGGCGGCGCTGGCGCGCCCGCGCCACGTCCACGCCTACCTGCGCCAGCGACGCCTCGCCCAGGGGCGTGAGCACGTAGTCGCGCGCATCGGGCGCCAGCCACTGGCGGGCCAGCATGGCGTCGTGGATGCGCACGGCCAGCGTGCCGGCCATGTGGTCATAGCAGGTCCGGGCGTCGCGCAGCGCCGACGGCGTGCTGGGCTTGAACGGCGTGCGTTCGGCGCCTGCGACCACCAGCAGGGCCTCCAGCGCGTGGCCGACCTCGCCATTGGCCAGCCGGTAATAGCGGTGCTTGCCCTGCACGGCCATGTCGACCAGGCCCTGCTCGCGCAGGCGCTGGAAATGGCTGCTGGCCGTGGATGCGCCGATGTCGGCGGCCGCGGCCAGTTCGGTGGCGGTGCGGGCCCGCCCATCCAGCAGCACGCAGAGCATGCGCGCGCGCGCCGGGTCGGCGATGGCGCCGGCCACGGCGGACAGGTTGATGTCGGCGAACTCGGATTCCATGATTCGCTGAAGACCAAAGTGTTGTGTGCAGGCTGTAAGCATACTGCGAGTCATCGCAACATGACACCCGCCGCCATGCCCTCCTCCCCCTCTTTCTTCGGCTGGAAAGTCCTTTACGCCACCTTCGTCCTGGCCATTTTCGGCTGGGGCGTGGGCTTTTACGGGCCGCCCGTGTTCCTGCACGCGGTGGTCCAGCGCACGGGCTGGAGCGTCGCGCTGGTGTCCGGGGCCGTTACGCTGCACTTCCTGGCGGGCACCGTGGTCGTGGCAAACCTGCCTCGCCTGTACCGCCGCGCCGGCGTCCCGCGCACGACGCTGGGCGGCGCGGCGCTGCTGGCGCTGGGCGTGGCGGGATGGGCCGTGGCGCAGTCGCCGTGGCAGTTGTATGCTGCGGCGCTGCTCAGCGGCATGGGCTGGGTGACCCTGGGCGCCGCGGCCGTTAATGCGCTGATCGCGCCCTGGTTCATCCGACGGCGCCCGGCCGCCCTGGGCATGGCCTACAACGGCGCCAGTGTCGGCGGCATCGTGTTCTCGCCGCTGTGGGTGTTCCTGATCGCGCACGCCGGCTTCGCGCAGGCGGCGCTGTGGGTGGGGCTGGCGATGGTGGCGGTGATCGCGGCGCTGTCGCACATGGTGTTTTCGGTCACTCCGCAGCAACTGGGACAGCAGCCCGACGGCGATGCGGCGGCGGCGCCCGCCGGCGTTGGCGCGACGCCCCCCGCCCGGGTCGGCAATCTGTGGCGCGACCGCGCCTTTCTCACCTTGGCCGCGGGCATGGCGCTGGGGCTCTTCGCCCAGATCGGCCTGATCGCGCACCTGCTGTCGCTCCTGGCCCCGCTGCTGGGCGCGCAGACAGCGGGACTGGCGATGGGCCTGGCCACGGCCTGCGCCATCGCGGGCCGCACGCTGGTCGGACTGCTGATGCCGCCGGACGCGGACCGGCGCAAGGTCGCGGGCGTGGCCTATGCCGTGCAGATCGGCGGATCGCTGGTGCTCATGCTGGCGCCCGACCACGCCTGGGCGGTGTGGGCAGGCGTGGCGCTCTTTGGTTCGGGCATCGGCAACGCCACATCCCTGCCGCCCTTGATCGCGCAATCGGAATTCGCGCGCGAGGACGCCGCGCGGGTGGTGCCGTTGATCGTCGCGCTGTCGCAAGGGGCCTACGCATTCGCGCCGGCGCTGTTCGGCCTGCTGCGAACGTTGCTTCAGGCATCCGGGCTGACCTTGCCTGGCTTCCTGGCGGTCGCCGCGGCCTTGCAAGCGGCCGCCATCGTCTGTTTCGCGGCTGGGCGCGGAGCCGGCGCCGCGCGTGCGACCGGCCCGGCGCCGGCACGCTGAGCCCGCGTCAGTCCAGGCCGCCCCGGCGCGCGACCAGACCGGCCATGACGGCGTCGCCGCCCTCGCCGGCCAAGCCTTCCGCCACGGCCTTCCGGTCCGCGGGCGTGCGGTTCTGGCTGACCTTCCACTTGCCCTCGATGCGGGCGATGGGAATCTCCACGCCGACGATGGCTCGCATCTGCGCGGCAATGAAATCCGCGGGGGCTTCGTCGACGCTCCAGGGCTGCGCGCGCGCCTTTTCCTGGCTGTGGGTCAACGCATCGAGCTGGGCGCGCAGCCAGGCGGGATCGTCCTGGATGACGGGCGTGCCCCACACATGCACCGCCACGAAATTCCAGGTCGGCACCACCTTGTGCGTCTCGGCCTTGGTGGCGTACCAGGACGGCGTGATGTAGGCCTGCGCGCCATGAAAAGCGACCAGGCATTCGCGGCCCGACGCCAGCTCCGCAAGCTGCGGATTGGCGCGTGCGACGTGCAGGCGCAGCACGCCGCGCTCGCCTTCCGGATAGAGCAGACAGGGAATGTGGTTGGCCATCAGCCCGCCCTCTGCGCTGGTGAAGACGACGCCCAGGGGATGGGCGCGGATGAAGTCGTGCTGGGTTTCCAGGGAATCTTCGCGGAAGGCGGACGGCAGGTACATGATGTGTCGCGGAGGCGGGAGGGAAAGGCACAACATACCGCTCCCGTGGCCCCACGAAAAGAGCCACAGAATTTTGCTTTCATGGAGCCACAACCACGAGGCCACAAACAGGGACCCACCCATGCGCCAAGCTGGCGGCGCTCTATCGTCGGGAACGTTCGGAGGCCAGGTTCATCCGTTCGCGGGCCTGTGTTTCGTGCGCATAGGCGCGATCGTAGGTCTCCAGGCAGCCGGGCGTGGGATTCGGCCACTGGATCGCGGCGATCGCCGCGGTGAGTTCGTCGCGCGCGCGCTGCCATTCCTTGACAGCGGCATACCATTCGTTGGCGGTGTCCATAGCTCTCTCCCTATGTGCACACGCCCCTCATCGTAGTCCTGTCCGCGCCCGCCGGGGCGGCATTTCGACTGGCCGGAAGGATGAATTCGGACCCGGTCGCAGCCGCCAAAATCCAGCGCCGCGTTCAATCATTCCAGCCGATAATTGTCCGATGCATCGATGCCGGAAACTGCGCCGGGCGCCTGGGGCGCATGCAACCCGACGCGGCAGCCCGAATTTCCGGCAACGCCGGCCGTGCAGGGGCGCGCCCAGCCCGCAAGGCGCGTCGCCGGCCTCCCGCGCGGGCGCTGTTTTCTGACCAGGAAAGCACATGAAGCCCACCCTCGCCCTTGCCGCCAGTTGCGCCCTGATCGCGCTGGCCGGCTGCACCAACCTCCCCAAGGCGCAGGACTACTCCACGTCGCTGGGCGAAAGCCAAAGCCAGCTGCAGCAGGATCCCGCGTGGAGCGGCGGCCGCCTCTGGGTGCGTCCGGGGCCGCCGATCGGCAGCCAGTTCGACAGAAAGCTGATCCTGGAAGACGTGACCTACATCCAGGGCGACCGCCCGGACGACCTGGACATGCACGACAACGCCGAGATGCGCGAGCGCGTCCTGGCCTACATGAACGAAGCCCTGCGCCGGGAATTCAGGCAAGGCGGCTATCAATTGATCACCACGCCCGCGCCGCGCTCGGTGCGGCTGCGCGCCGCGATCACCGGCACATTCAGGAACGACCGCGATCCGCGCGCGCGGGAATACGTGCCGATCGGCTACGTGCTGAGCAAAGGGGCAAAGGCGGCGGGCCTGCGCGACCAGTCCGTCCGTCTGCTGATCGAAGCCTCCGCGCGCGACGCCTACACGAACCAGTTGCTGATCGCCTCGATGGGCGCCGTCACGGGCGGCAACCTGCCGCCGGACAGAAAGCCCACGGCGGACGACGTGCGCAGCGCCATCGACGACTGGGCCCGCAAGGTCCGAGAGCAGTTCGACCGCATCTGGGTCGGGGATGTGCCTGCGTCAAAATGACCCGGAGCCGGGATTTTTCCGCCTTCATATCACGATGTGATGAATATTGACGTCAACCCTCACTTACCCAGGGCCACGGCTAATGCTACTGTTCCGCCTGTGCAAGGAGTACATGCAATGGATCAGAAGACCAAGCCCTGGGCTTTTCCCAAACCCCACCCGGAAAACACCCCACGTGGCGAGCGCAACAAACAAGAGTTCGACGCCCCGCCCGAAGACAGGAAGCCCGCGCCCAAACCGCGCGCCAAGAAGCAAACGCCAGCAACAGGACGGGCTCGCCCGTGAGGCTGGCCGCAAAGGCCTGCGCGGCCGCTGCGGCGATGCTATCCGCGCTGTCCGCGGCCGCCGCTGCAGCGCCCGGCGTCCAGACGGGCGACCTGGTTTTCCAGCAATCCCGTTCGGCGCAAAGCCTGGCCATCCAGCAGGCCACGCATTCGCCCTACAGCCACATGGGCATGATCGTGACGCGCCAGGGCCAGCCCTACGTGCTTGAGGCCGCGGCGCGCGTTGCCTACACGCCCTTGGCCCAGTGGGCCGCGCAAGGCGAGCGCGGCCACTATGTGGTCAAGCGGCTGCGCGACGCATCCCTCCTGACGCCCCAGGCGCGCGAGCGGCTTGCGAAAGCGGGCGCCGCCTACGTGGGCAAGCCCTACGATCTGGTGTTCGCGTGGTCCGACGAACAGATCTACTGCTCGGAACTGGTGTGGAAGATCTATCAACGCACCCTGGGCGTGAAGGTCGGCGCCCTGGCTCCGCTCAAGCGCTTTGACCTGGCATCCCCCGCCGTGCAGGCCAAGATGCGAGAACGCTACGGCAGCAACATCCCCTGGGAAGAGCCCATCATCTCGCCGGCCGCCATGTTCGAGTCGGACCAGCTGGTGACAGTAGGCACATTCTGACTGCACTGCGCGGCCTTGCCGTCGACCGCCAAGGAGCCCCATGACGGTTTCCATCCTGGTTTCCATCCTGTCAGGCATCGCGATCGCGCTGGCGACGGCCTGGGGCGGGCTGGCATTGTGGATACGCGCGCCGCTTTCGCAGGGGTGGAAGCTCGCCGTGGTGCTCGCCTGGGCGATCTGCGCGTTGGCCGCCATCGCCGGCCTGGCGTGGCACGCCTGGCGGCCGGCCCTGTATCTTTTTGGCGCGGCGCTGGCGGGCCTGCTGTGGTGGTGGCTGCGCATCCGGCCGTCCAACGACCGCCCCTGGATCGCCGAGGTCTCGCGCCAGACCCACGGCGAAGTCAGCGGCAACCTGGTCACGCTGCACAATGTGCGCAATTTCGACTGGCGTTCGCGCACCGATTTCACGCCCCACTGGGAGACGCGCCGCTACGCGCTGGACACGCTGCAATCCGTGGACGTCGCCCTTTCTTACTGGGGCCGCCCGGCAATCGCCCACGCGCTGGTGTCGTTTGGCTTCGGCACCGGCGGTCAGGTCGTGTTCTCCGTCGAAATCCGCCGCAAGCAGGGCGACAAGTTCTCGGAGATCGGCGGCTTCTTCAAGCAGTACGAACTGAGCGTGATCGCGTCGACCGAAGAGGACAGCCTGCGGGTGCGCACGAACGTGCGGGGCGAAGATGGCTATCTGTACCGCATCCACATGCCCGAAGGCGCCGCGCGCAAGCTCTTCCTGGCCTATGTCGACAAGGCCAACCGGCTGGTGGACACGCCGCGCTTCTATCACACGCTGACCGCCAACTGCACCACGATCGTTTTCCAGATGGCGCGGCACATCGTGCCTGGCCTGCCGCTGGACTACCGCCAGCTCCTGTCGGGCTACCTGCCCGAATACCTGTACCAGCTGGATGCGCTGCGCGGCGCCGGCAGCGCGGAACAATACCGCCGGCTGGGCCGCTATACGGACCGGGCGCTGGCCACCTATGACCGCGCGCAGTACTCCCGCAACATCCGGCGCGGCGTGCCGGGCATCGCGCAGGAGCCTCGCACGCCGCCCGCCTGACGCCCGTCAGGACTGACGCGCCGCCGCGGGCTCCTTGCGAAACGTGACGCCCAGCCGGTTGAAGGCATTCATCAATCCGATCGCGTAGGTCAGGTCGGCAAGTTCCCGCTCATTGAATTCGGCCGCCGCCGCCGCATAGTCGGCGTCGGGCACGCCGGTCTCGGCCACGCGCGTCACCGTTTCGGCCCAGGCGAGCGCGGCGCGCTCACGATTGTCGAACAGCGCCTGCGCTTCGCGCCACACGGGCACGAGCACCAGCTTGTCGACCGTCATTCCCTGCTTGAGCAGGTCGCGGGAATGCATGTCGATGCAATAGGCGCAGCCATTGATCTGGGACACGCGCAGGTAGACCAGATGGACCAGTTCCTGGGGCAGGCTGCACTTCTGCAGATAGGCGTGCACGCCGCCGAAGGCCTTGTAGCCTTCGGGCGAGGCCTTGGCGTAGTCGATGCGTTGGCTCATGGAAATTCCTTGCTTGCTGGTTTCAAGGACGCCATGTTGCGGCATGGCGCGCCGCCCGGCCAGGGCCAAGAACCGGGTTTGCGACTGGGGCATGATGGGCGGCCCCTGCCGCCGTCAACGCGCCGCGGCCGCGTCCTTGTAGATGACGCCGTCCTTCATGATCAGCAGGAAGTTCTTCTCCGGATCGCCGATCAGCTTGATGTTCTGGATGGGGTCTCCGTCGACCAGGATCAGATCGGCCAACGCGCCTTCCCGCACGACGCCCAGGTCCCCGCGATACGGATTGCGCAGCCCCGACAGCTTGAGCAGTTCGGCGTTTGTGCCCGTGGCCATGATGAGCGTCTGCGCCGGCGTGTACCAGCGGGTCAGGCTCGCCAGGATGTTGCCTTGCTGCGCGGCAAGCTGGCTGGAGAACAGGATGTCCGTGCCGAACGCGGTCTTCAGCTTGTGCTTGATCGCCAGCTGATATGTCTTGTCCGTGCCGGCGAAGACTTCCTGGGCTTTTTTCCACTGGTCCGAACCCCTCGGAAAGGCGTCCGCCAGCGCATCGGGAAACGGCTGCGTGCTGAGCCAGACGCCGGACCGGGCCATCAGCGCCGCCGTTTCGTCGTCCATCAGGCTGCCGTGTTCGATGCTCTGGACGCCGGCTCGGATCGCCCGCTGGATGGCGGTGGGCGTATAGGCGTGCACCGCCACGTAGGTGCCCCAATCCGTGGCCGCGTCCACCGCCGCCTTCAGTTCGGCCTCGGTGAACGTCACGACATCCAGCGGGCTGTGCGGCGACGACACGCCGCCCCCGCCGGTCAGCTTGATCTGCGTGGCGCCCTGCATCAGCTGCTCTCGCGTGCGCAGGCGCACTTCGTCGGGGCTGTCGGCGATGGTGCTGTCGCCCGCCAGGTCATGCCGCGATCCCGGCGCGCCCAGCGTGCGCGGCAGATCGGACATGGAACGGAAATCGCCATGACCGCTGGTGACGCTGATCATCGCCCCGGAAGGATAGATGCGCGGACCGGGAATCACGCCCTGGTCGACGGCCAGCTTCAGGCTGAACGCCGAGCCGCCCATGTCCCGCACGGTGGTGAACCCCCGCATCAGCGTCTTGCGCGCTTCCACGCCGGCGACGATGTTGATGTAGGTCGGGTCCTGGGTCATGGCCACCGCCAGCGGCACGCCCACGAACATGCTGTGCCAGTGCGCGTCGATCAGGCCGGGCATCAGCGTGCGTCCCCCGCCGTCGATGACCCGCGCGCCTTCCGCCGGGATGCGGTCCCGGGAGACCTTTTCGATGACGTTGCCATGGACCAGGACGCTGCTCGCCGGGCTCAGTTCAGACGCCACGCCGTCGAAGATGCGCACGTTCTCGAACAGAATCCGCGAGTCGGCGGCGGCCTTCCCGCCGCCATCGGCGGACGCCTGCTCCGCCCCCGGCATGCCATGCGAAAACGCGGCCGTGGCGCCGAAAAACAGCAATGCCGCACCCATTGCGATACCAGACCTGACGAACATAAGCATGCCTCTTTGTTGTGCCATCGTCCCCGGAATCAGGACGGAAACAGGATCGGAATCAGCATCACGCTGACCAGGAGTGAAAACAGAACCAGGGGCGTGCCGATCTTCAGATAGTCGGCAAAGCCGAACCCGCCGGCCACGCTGACCAGCGCGTTGGACGGCGTGGACACCGGCGACAGGAACGCCGCCGAAGACGCAATGGCGACGGTCATGGCGAATGCATAGGGCGAGGCATGCAGGCTTTCGGCGATGCTGATCGCGACCGGCCCCATCAACACGGCGGTGGCCGTTCCCGACACCACCACGCCCAGGCTGACGGTGGCCAGGAACACCAGCGTCAGTTGGCCGTACAGGCCCCAGTCACCGGAAAACTGCAGCAGGAACTGCGCGGCAAGGTCCACGCCGCCGCTGCGCTTGAGCGCCAGCGCGAAGGGCAGCATCCCCACGATGAGTATCAGGGCGCGCCAGTTGATCGAACGGTAGGCGACGTCCAGCGTCACGCAGCCGAACGCGCCCATCAGCAGCGCCCCGATCAGGCCCGCCATCACATTGGGCACCCAGTCCGTCAGCATCAGGAAGACCACCGTGGCCAGCACCACCAATGCATGGATGGCCCGGTTCGGGACCGGAATCAGCGAGTCGGCCTCCACCGGCATCGCCAGGCTGACCAGATCGTGCTCCTCGGCCTGCAGCGAAAAGATGCCCGCCCATGGCCCCACCACCAGCAGCGTGTCCCCCACGCGCATTTGCACATCCGGCAGGTTGCGCATGGCCTTCTTGCCGCGCCAGAGCCCGACGATGAACAGTCCGTGGCGCTCGAGCACCACGGACTCGCGGGCGCTGGCCCCGACCAGCCGGGATTCGGCCGGCACGATCACTTCCACCATGCCGACGTCGCGCGCCTGGTCGGCGAAGTACACGCCGGACATGGACAGCCGCTTGAGCAAATGGCGGCCGCAGAAGCCGTCGATATCAAAGCCTTCCGCGTCCAGGTCCAGCAGCAGGATGTCGCCGGCTTCCAGCACGTCGTCCGCCGTCGCTCGCATCACCGCCCGGGCAAAGCGCGAATTGCGTTCGATCGCGATGACGCAGGCCGCCTTGCCCAGTTCGGCGCCGCAGATGCCCAGCTGGCGTCCGACGAGATCCGAGTTTTCCTCGACGAGCAGGCGGTAGGCCCTGTTCTGCAGGGAATACTTGGTGGCCCAGTCGCCCAGGCTGGGCCGGCTGGTTCCGCCCTGGCTCTGGCCGGCGTCGATCAGGCGCCGCGCGAACAGCATGTAGGCAATGCCCCCGGCCAGCACGACCACGCCGATCGGCGTGAAGTCGAAGAACCGGAAGCCCTCGTAGCCGGCATAGCCCAGCGCGCTATTCAGCACCAGGTTGGGCGTGGTCGCCACCAGCGTCAGCATGCCGCTGATGGCCGCGGCCGTTCCCATGGGCATCAGTATCCGGCGGCTGGCCATGCCGGACTTGCGGGCGATCCGCAGCACGATGGGAATGAAAATGGCGACCACCGCCGTAGAACTCATTACGGCGCCCATCATGCCGACCGCCCCCATTACCAGCAGGACGAGCCAGCCTTCGCTCTTGCCGCCGTGCCGCAGCAACAGGTCTCCCACCGCCTGCGCGACGCCGGTGCGGACCAGCCCCTCGCCGACCACGAACAGGCAGGCGATCAGGATGATGGCGGGATTCGAGAACCCGTCCAGCGCCTCTCGGTACGTCACGGTTCCGCTCAGCGGCAGCAGCAGCATGACAAGCAGCGCCACGGCGTCCGACCGGGGACGCCCGATGACGAAGAGCACGACGGCAGCGGCCAGGATGCAGAGGACAATCGCCAGTTCGCCGCTCATCGTTGCGCTTTCCCTCGGTTATACGCGGCCCTAGAAGGCCGTGTTGCCCGTGCTGATGGCCCACACGCCGATCCCGCAAGAGACCAGCACCAGGAGCAGGATGGGCCATTCGTACGGGGCGAAGATGTTCCCGCGCTGCTCCCGCCGCGAAATCAGGAACAGGATGGTGCCCGGCGCGTAGATCACGCACGAGAGGACGAAGTACCGGAAGCCGCCCGCGTACACCAGCCCCGCCGCGTAGACCGTGGCCACGGCGGCCAGACCCAGCTCGATCTTGCGGCGACGGGTCCAGCCGTCGTAGGTCTCGCCGCGCAGCGTCAGCATCAGCCCGAACGCCGCGACGAAGAAGTACGGGATCAGGCTCATCGAGCTGGCCATGTTCTTCAGGAGGACGAAGGTGTCCTCGGTGAACAGGGTGACGATCAGGAACAGCTGCACGATGCCGTTGCTGAGCCACAGCGCGGCCGCCGGCACGCCGTGCCGGTTCTCCCGGCCCAGGAAGTACGGCATGATCCCCGCCTTGGCCGCGGCGCGCAGGACTTCGGCGGCCAGCAGGATCCAGGCGAGATACGCGCCTGAGACCGACACCATCAGGCCCACGCTGACCAGCATGCTGCCCCAGGGGCCGACGACCGCCCGCAGCACGCCCGCCATCGACGGGTTGCGCAGCGACGCGATTTCCGCGCGCGGCAGCACGCCATACGACAGCATGGTCACCAGGATCAGCAGCGCCAGCACCAGCAGGAACCCGACGATGGTCGCGATCGCGACGTCGTCGCGGCGCTTGGCGTAGCGGGAATAGACGCTTGCGCCCTCCACGCCCAGGAATACGAACACCGTGACCAGCATCGTATTGCGCACCTGCTCGAACAGGCTGCCCTTGCCTTCCCCGCTCATCCCCTCGGCAATGTTCGCGCGCAGGACGTCCAGGTCGACGGCCATGGCCACGAAGACGATGAAGATCGCGATGGGCACGATCTTGGCGATCGTCACCACGGTGTTCATCCCCGCCGCCTGCCGGATGCCGCGCAGGATCAGGAAATGCGTGGACCACAGCAGGATGGAGGACACCCCCACGGCCGCCACGGTGTCGCCATCGCCGAAGAACGGCAGCACGGCGCCCAGCGTGCCCTTGAAGATGACGAAATAGCTGACATTGCCCAGGCAGGCCGCCGTCCAGTAACCCAGCGCCGCCAGAAAACCCAGGTAGAGCCCGAAGCCCGCCTTGGCATAGGCGAAGATGCCGGTGTCCAGGTCTGGCCGCCGGCGCGCCAGGAACTGGAAGACCATGGCCAGCGTCAGCATGCCGGTGCCGGCGATGGCCCAGGCGACCATGCCGCCCACCGGTCCGGTGTTGCGCGCAAAGATGCTGGGCAGCGAGAAGATTCCCGCGCCCACCATCGAACCCACCACCATGGCGGCCAGCGCCATGCGAGAAAGTTTGGCAGTTTCCCCGGTCACGTCCGTCTCCTGAAAGCGGCCTGGCCTTCGGGCGCGCCGCGGCCGCTGCCCCGTTCAGGGCGCCGGCCGCCGCGCATCGCCCCCCCGATTACGCGGGATCGCGGGAGATCGGGCACGTCATGCAATGCCCGCCTCCCCGTCCGCGGCCCAGTTCGGCGCCGACAAAGGTGATGACTTCGATGCCCGCCTTGCGCAGCAGCGTGTTGGTGTACACGTTGCGGTCATAGGCCAGTACGACCCCCGGCGAAATGCACACCAGGTTGGCGCCGCTGTCCCACTGGGTGCGTTCCCGCATATAGGCGTTGCCGCCGGTCTCCACGACGCGCATCTTCTTGATGCCGAGGGCGCCGCCGATCACGTCCACCAGCGAGCCCTTGTCCTTGTGCAGTTCGAGACTGCCCGGCGCGCTGCCCGGACGGTAGGAAAAGGCCTGGATGTTGTTGACGATGTCCGGATACATCAGCACGCAATCGCGGTCCGCGAAGGTCAGCACCGTGTCCAGGTGCATCGCGGCGCGCAGCTTGGGCATGGCCGCCACGATCACCCGGTCCGCGGCGTCCTTGGCGAACAGGCTGGCCGCGAGCTGGCTGATGGCCTGGCGCGAGGTTCGTTCGCTCATGCCGATCATGACAGTGCGGTTGCCGATGGGCATGACGTCGCCCCCTTCCAGCGTGGCCAGCCCGTGGTCGGCCGTGGGGTCGCCCCACCACACGTTCACCTTGCCGGCAAAGCGCGGATGGAACTTGTAGATCGACGACGTCAGGATCGTCTCTTCATGCCGCGCGGGCCAGTAAAGGGGATTGAGCGTGACGCCGCCGTAGATCCAGCAGGTCGTGTCGCGCGTGTACAGCGTGTTGGGCAGTGGCGGCAGCAGGTATTCCGTGACGCCGGCCGCCTCCTTGATCAGCGCCAGCTGTTCGCCGCCGATGGATTCCGGAAATTCCTCGGTCGACAGGCCGCCGATCAGCGTTTCGGCCAGCTTGCGCGCCGGCAGGCCGTCCAGGTAGCTGCGGATCTCGTCAAGCAGCCCCAGGCCCACCTGGTTGGCCACGACCTGGTTGTCCAGGATCCATTTCTTGGCCTCGGGGATCTCGACCGTTTCGGCCAGCAGATTATGCATTTCAAGCACGTCGACGCCGCGGTCGCGCATCTTCGTCATGAAGTCGAAATGGTCGCGCTTCGCGTTATCGACCCACATCACGTCATCGAACAGCAGCGCATCGCAATTGGATGGGGTCAATCTCTCATGGGCCCGTCCAGGCGCGCATACCATCACCGTGCGCAACTGCCCCACTTCTGAATGGACTCCAAATTCTTCGGTATCAGCCATGACTAGCTCCCAAAGGTTAAATGGCGATCCAGCCGTAGATCAGGCCGACGATAGCGGCCAGGGCTCCGACGAGCGCCACGATGAAAACGGTCAACTCCCACCCGGTGAAGACTGACCTGCCCTGCTCACGCCGGGCCCAGAAATACAGGATCGTCCCAGGCGCGTACAACAATGCCGACAGCAGCAGGAACTTCAGGCCGCCGGCGAAGATCATGAAAATGGTATAGATGGCCGCGATGCCGGCCAGTATCAGGTCCCGCTTGCGGTCCTTGCCGTCGATGTAGGTCTCTCCGCGCTTGGCAAGCAGGTAGCCGAACCCCGCGACCAGCAGGTAGGGAATCAGCGACATCGCGCTCGTCAGGCTCAGCATCAGCGCGAACGCATCGCGCGACCAGTACGTGCTGATGACGAACAGCTGCACGATGATGTTGGTCACCCACAGCGCCACGACAGGCACGCCGTTCTTGTTCTCGCGGGCGAACGCGCGCGGCATGTCTTCGTTCTTCGCGGCCGCGTGCATCACTTCGGCGCAAATCAGCGACCAGGCCAGGTACGCGCCCAGCACCGAGATGAGCAGTCCCACGCTGACGAACACCGCACCCCACGGGCCGACCACCGACTCCAGCACGCCGGCCATGGACGGCTGGCGCAGCGCCGCGATATCGCTCTGCTGCATCGCCGCATAGGGCAGCAGCGTCACCAGCACCATCAGCAGCAGCGCGGTGACGAACCCGATCAGCGTGGCTACCCCCACATCCGACCGCTTCGAGGCGAACCGCGAATACACGCTGGCGCCCTCGATCCCAAGGAACACGAAGACGGTCACCAGCATCGTTCGCCGGACCTGTTCGAACAGGCTGTAGCCGCTGAGTTCGCCCCAGAAGTTGATGCGGAACAGGTCGACCTTGAACGCGACGAACAGGACGATGATGAACACCACGATCGGAATGATCTTGGCCACCGTCACCACCGCGTTGATGAACGCCGCCTGCTGCACCCCGCGCAGGATCATGAAGTGGAACAGCCATATCCCGACGGACGCCACCGCGATCGCGATCACCGTGTTGCCGTCGCCGAACACCGGAAAGAAGGCGCCCAGCGTGGACTTGATCAACACCCAGTACGACACGTTGCCGATGCAGCTTCCGATCCAGTAGCCGAACGCGGACAGAAAGCCGAGGTAGTTGCCGAACCCCGCCTTGGCGTACGCGAACACGCCCGCGTCCAGGTCAGGCTTGCGTTCGGCCAGCGACTGGAAAACCCGCGCCAGCGTGTACATGCCCGCGCCGGCGATGATCCAGGCGATGACGGCGCCCACCACGCCAGTTGCGCCGCCGAAGGTCCTGGGCAGGGAGAAAATCCCGGCGCCGATCATCGACCCCACCACCATGCCCGTCAAGGCAAGCAATCCTAGCTTCTTGGGAGTACTGCTTTCCATCATGCACCTCCAATTTTTAGCAAAGATATGAGCAGGACCGCCGCCTTCTCCACTACCGATCGGGGTCGGCTGGCCCTGCCACAGTTACCGCGCCATCAGATGCTCGAAGCTCCTCGGTTGAATTGGGTGGTGGCGCTGTACACCGTGGTCATCACGATGAGCAGCGGCACGCCGATGAAAGTGCCCGGAATTCCCCATACCAGCCCCCAGAAAAACACCGCCACCATCACCATCAGCGGCGACAGCGAGAACGCGCTGCCGGCAAGCCGGGGCTCCAGGTAGCAGCCGTAGATGATCTGGATGCAGTTCAGGACCACGAGAACGGCGATGCTGGCCTGCAGCGACCCGTACTGGACGAACGCAAAGAAAGCCGGAAAGACCGTCGCGACCAGCGGCCCCAGGAACGGGATGTAGTTCAGCAGGAAAGCCAGGCCGCCCCAGGCGGTGGCCAGTTCAAGCCCCGCGTAGATGGCAAAGAGCCAGACCGTCACGCCCGTCAGCACGCTCGCCACCGTCCGGATCACCATGTACCAGCGCAGCTTGCTTGCGACCTGGCGGGAAATCTCCATCCATCGCTTGGCCCTGGCCTCGCCCAGCAGCCGGGTCAGTCTGCCCGGCGCCTCGTCCAGTTCGAACAATCCAAGGGCGATGAAGACGAAGGACAGGAAGATCATGCCCAGCATGCTGTTGAGGCGCAGGGCGACTTCCTGGATGGCGCGCACCAGCCACGACACATTGAAGCTGTCCTGGAACATCTGGATCGCCATGGCCCCGTGCGGATGCAGCGTCTCGGTTTCCAGCGTAAACAGGCGCTGGAACCGGGCGGCATTGGCCATGACCCATTGCGCAACCAGGCTGAATCCCCATCCCGCCAGCGACAGAAACACGACCGACACGGCCAGCGACACCAGCAGCACCAGGATGGCCGCCAGCGGCGCCGGCATCTTGCGGCCCAGGTACTGGCGCAGCGGCGCCACCAGGCAGATCACGAACAACGCGAACGTCAGGGGAACGAAAACCGGACTGGCCAGGTACAGCAGGCCCAGTATCAATATGGCGCAGATTCCGGACAATGCGAAGGACGTCATCTTGGTATCACCCCATCAACGCGCTTGACCAGATAGGAATAGAACGGATTGGAGGTCAGCCGGGTCAGCGTGTCCATGCCGATCACGAAGGCGCCGACCTCTCCCCGCATGGACATCGCCCCCAGGCTGATCCCGAACTCTTCGATGTTGTCGGGGTGCGTGCCGTACAGCGCGTCGTCCGTCGGAAAGGGCAGCGCCACATGCGACAGCGAGTAGACCTCGCGCGGATAGTCCATGCCGATGGCGCGCTCCACGACCTGCGTGGAGCCCGCTTCGATCACGCGCTCGATCATCGCGCTGGACGTCGGGCTGGCGTTGGTGACGATGGTCAGGCGGTAATTGCGCTGTTCGCCGGGCAGCGTGCCGGCCAGCGACCACGCCACGCCGCGGCGAAAGAGCGGTCCCAGCTTGGTGGCGCGGTTCAGGTCGAACAGCACCAGATCGCTGCCGTTGGCGGGCAGGCGCGCGTACAGGGCGTTGATGAGCGCGCGCGTGCTGACCGTGAAGTCCAGCACCGAATGGAAGGTGATGATGGGAGGCATCCGCTCCAGGCCGCCGGACCGCTGCTGCGCGACCAGCCTGTCCTGCAGCGTCTGAGTCAGTTCGAACGACTGGCGGGCCGCATGCACGGGGAAGGAGTTGTACTTGAACGGATTGAATTCGGGAACGATGCTCAGCCAGGCGGCCTTTGCGAACGCGGGCAGCATGGCCGGCAGGCCGGCCACACCGGCAAAGCGCGCAAACGTCGTGATGCCGACCATCGGCGAGATCAGGACCAGCCGGTCGGGTTTGGCCAGTTTGGCATCGTCCAGGGCATCCAGCGTGTGCATCAGGGCCAGCGCCCCGCCATTGGAAAACCCCACCAGATGCAGCGGACGCGGGGCCGGAACCCGCCGCCGGGCTTCGCGCACGGCAAGGCGCGTGGCCGCCGCCCAGTCTTCCCAGTGCGCATCCGTCAGGCCGCCGGGCACGGTGCCGTGGCCGGGCATCCGGATGGCGATGGCTACGTAGCCGATGGACTGGTAATGCGCGGCGACATGCCGCAGGCTGTAGGGCGAATCGGTCAGCCCATGCAGAAACACCGCCACGCCGACCGGTTCCCCGGCCGGCTGCAATATGAAGGAACGGTTCCAGTCATGCGCGAAATGTTCGGGATACACCTTGGCGCCCGAGAAATACCGGTTGCTGTCCACCTTGTCGTCGGGGGCCAGCTTTTCGCCCACGTTCTGCCGCACCTGCGCGAAAAGCTTGTCCTCGTGGGCGATGTAATCCTGCCAGGAACTGCGGTCCAGCTGCTCCGCGGTAAGTTCCTGCGGCACGTAGGTGTGCCAGGCTGCCAGCGGCGGACCTTGCTGGATGTTGTAGAGCCGCGCGCCGATCAGCGTGCCGACGATCAGCAGCGCCCCGACGACGACGATGAGGGCGCCCTTTTTCAGCCGGCGCCTCAGCTTGCCGGGCGCGGCGCCGGGGGGCTTTTCCGCGTTCATTGCGCGGCTCCCGGGCCGGGCGCCGGCGAGGCGCCGGGCGTCGGCTGCGCGCCGGCTGCGGCCACTTCCTGCGGCTCATCGCCGCCACCCAACGCCACGTAAAGCGACACGCCGTTCTGCAGCTGGGCGGCGCGCAGTGTCAGCATCTGCTGTTCGGCGTTGAACAGCCCGCGCCGCGCGTCCACCACTTCCAGGTAGATGGATATCCCGTTCTGGTAGCGCAGGTCGGCGGTCTCGGCAAGGCGCCGCTGCGCCACGATCGCCGTCTCCTGGGCGGCCACCTGCTCCTGGAAGCGCTTGCGCCCTTCCAGCGCGGTCGCGACCTCGCTGAAGGCGGTCTGCACGGTTTTCCTGTAGTTGGCGACCAGCTCTTCGCGTTGCGCTATCGCAAGATCCACCGCGGCACGCCGCTGCCCGTAGTCAAAGATGGGCAGTCCGATCCCGCCCCCGATATTCCAGATCTGGCTCGGCGAGGAGAACAGATCGGACAGCTCGGGGGAGGCGTAGCCGAATGAACCCGTCAGCGCGATTCGGGGAAACAGCGCGGCACGCGCAGCGCCGATATTCGCGTTGGCGCTGCGCAGCCGGTTCTCGGCCTGGCGTATGTCCGGCCTGGCCACCAGCAGCGTCGACGGCAGGCCCGGGCTCAGCGCATCGAACTGGCCCGCGGCCTCGATGGGCTGGGCGCCCGCCATATCGGTCTGGAGGTTTTCTCCGACCAGCACCCAAAGCCGGTTCCAGTGCGCCGCGGTAGAGCGCTGCCATTCGGCAAGCTGGGTCTGCGCCTGCGTCAGCAGGATCGCGGACTGCTCATAGTCGACCAGCGAAGTGACGCCGGCGTCCAGGCGGTCCTTGGCTACGCTCATGGCATAGCTGCGCGTCTCCACGGTGCGCTGGGCCAGCGCGATGCCCTCTTCGCCCGCGCGCGCGTCGTAGTAGGTCGAGGCCACGTTGGCGATCAGCGACAGCCGGAATGCCCGCTGCCCCTCCACGGTCGCCAGATACTGCTGCAGCGCCGACGCGGTCATGTTGCGCACGCGGCCCCAGAAATCCAGTTCAAACGAGGTGACCATCAGCTGCGCGCTGAACTGGTTGAACTGCACCGTCTGCCGGCTGCCCGCCAGCGCCGGGTCCACGACGGACAGCGGCGCCTGGTTGCGCGAGGCCGCCGCCCCCGCGTCCAGTTGCGGCAGCTGGTTGGCGCGTTCGATGCGATAGAAGGCCTGCGCCTGGTTGATCCGGGCCGTGGCGGCCGCCAGGTCCTGGTTCAGTTCCAGGGATTTGCCGATCAGGTACTTGAGCTTGGCATCGCCGAAGAACTGCTGCCACGTCAGATCCTGGGCGAGCTGGGCATCCAGCCGGGTGTCGTCCGCAAAGCTTGCCGGCACCGCAACGTCCGGCGTGTGGTATTCCGGAGCCAGGTTGCAGCCGGCCAGGCCCCAGCCCAGCACGGCCGCCACGACGACGCGCACCGGATTCATGGGTTCTCTCCTTGCCCTTCCGGCTTGGGCTGCGCCTTGGGCGCGTCCGGACGCTGCCCCGACCACTTCCGGGCGACCATGTAGAACAGCGGCGTGAAGAAGACGCCAAACAGCGTCGCGGTCAGCATGCTGCCCATCACGCTGGTTCCCACGGCCTGCCGGCTGGCCGCGCCGGCGCCGGTGGCCAGCACCAACGGCAGCATGCCAAGCACGAAGGTGACGCTGGTCATGATGATCGGACGCAGCCGCTGGCGGGCGGCATCGACCACCGCCTCCTTTCTGTCGCGGCCTTCCAGCTCTTCCTTGAGCGCGAACTCGACGATCAGGATGCCGTTCTTGGCGGCCAGCCCGATGATGGTGACCAGCCCGATATTGAAGTAGATATCCGCCGACATTCCCCGGCCCAGCGTGAACGCGGCCGCCCCCAGTATCCCGAACGGCAGGATGAGCAGCACTGACACGGGCACGGACCAGCTTTCGTACAGCGCCGACAGCAGCAGGAACACCACGACCAGAGACAACCCCAGCAGCAGCGCCACCTGGTTGCCCGCCTGCTGCTCCTCGAATGCCGTGCCTGTCCATTCGAACGTGATTCCCTGCGGCAACACGCGTGCGGCGATCGCCTCCATCTCGGCAAGCGCCACCCCGCTGGAACGTCCCGCGGCGGCTTCGCCCGATATGGTGATGGACGGAAAGCCGTTGTAGCGCTCGAGTTGCTGCGGTCCGTCGATCCAGCGCATGCGCGAAAACGCGGAAAAAGGCACCATCTCGCCCCGGTTGTTGGGCAGCTGCAGCGCGGCGATGTCCTGCGGCAGCATGCGCTGGCCCGCCTCGGCCTGGATGAACACCCGCTGCACCGAGCCTTCGTGCAGGAAGTCATTGACGTAGTTGGAGCCGAACGCAAAGGTCAGCGCCTGGTTGACCTGCGACACCTGAAGACCCAGCGCGCGCGCGTGGACGCGGTCGATCTCCACATACAGCCTGGGGCCCGGCGGCATGCCGTCTAGGCGCACGCCGGCCAGCAAGGGGCTTGCCGCGGCGGCCGCGATCATCGCCGCGCCCGTGGCGGCCAGTCCCGCGCCGCCCTGCGCGGTGCGGTCCTGCACCTTCATGGAAAAGCCCGAGGCATTGCCCATCGAAGGAATGGGCGGCGGATTCAAGGAGAATATCAACGCCTGCGGAATGGCCCTGAAGCTCAGGTTGCTGCGTCCCACCAGCGCGTCGACTGCATCGCTGCGCGCCGTGCGCTCGCTCCACGGATAGAGGTCCACGAACGACAGCGCCGCCGTCTGCCCCTGGCCGAAGAAGTTGAATCCGACCACCGACGCGACGTTGCGCACGGCGGACTGCTGGCGCAGCATGCTTTCGGCCTGCTCCACGGCCAGCTGCGTCTGGTCGGCCGTGGTGCCGGGCGCGCCGGTATATGAGACGAAGAAGTAGCCCTGGTCTTCCAGCGGCAGGTAGCCGCCGGGCAGGCGCGAGAACAGGAAGATCGTCAGCCCGCAGACGCCAAGAAAGATCAGCATCCAGCGCAGGGGCCGCAGCAGCATGTACTCGACCGCGCGCACGTACTGACGCGTCATCGCGTCAAAACCCGAATTGAACTTGTCGAACACCCACACCTTGGCCTTGGACACCGGTCCCCTGGGCGGCTTGCCGTCCGGAAGCTTGAGCAGGGTGGCGCAAAGGGCGGAGCCGAGCGATAACGCCAGCACCGTGGACACCACGATGGCCACGGACAGCGTGATGGAGAACTGGCGGTAGATGGCGCCGCTGGAACCCGGGAACATCGCCATCGGCACGAACACGGCCACCAGGACCAGCGTGCTGGCGATGATCGGTCCCCAGACCTGTCCGATCGCCTTGCGGGTCGCCTCGGGCGCCGACAATTGCTCGTCCTTCATGATGCGGGCGACGTTCTCCGACACGACGATGGCGTCGTCGTTCAGCACCCCGATCGCCACCACCATCCCGAACAGCGAAAGCAGATTGATGGAGGCGCCGAACAGGAACAAGCCTGCGCACGTACCCACCAGCGCGATCGGCACGATCAGCGTCGGAATCAGCGTGCTGCGCCAGCTCTGCAGGAACAGGAACACCATGGCCGTCACCAGCAGCAGCGCCTCGACCATGGTGACCAGCACGGAACTGATCGAGGTCGTGATGAACGGCGTGGTGTCGAACGGCACCGTCCAGCCGACGCCCGCCGGAAACACGGTCTCCAGTTCCGTCATCCGCTGCCGCACCTGCCGCGCGACGTCCAGCGCATTGGCGTCATTGGCAAGCTGAATGGCGATGCCCGCAGCCTCCTTGCCGTTGACGCTGAGCCGGAAGTTGTAGCTTTCGTTGCCCAGTTCCACCCGGGCCACGTCTCCCAGCCGCACCAGCGACCCGTCGTTGTTGACGCGAAGGATGACCTGCCGGAACTGCTCGGGCGTGGAAAACCGGCTCTGGGCGACGATCTGCGCGTTGAAGTCCGCGCCCGGCGCGAGCGGCAGGTCGCCCAGCGAGCCCCCGATGGTCTGCGCATTCTGTTCCTGCACGGCACGCATCGCATCGCCGGCCGACATCTGGAAGCTGGCCAGCTTGCGCTCGTCCAGCCAGATCCGCATGGCGTAGGAAGAGCCGAACAGCTGCACGTCGCCAACCCCCGGGATGCGCCGCAGCTCATTGAGGATATTGTTCGACGCGAAATTGCCCATCTGCACGGCGCTGACATTTCCGCTCTCGGATTGCAGCGCGAGCAGCATCAGGAACCCCGACGAGGCCTTGGTGACGGCGACGCCAAGCTGGCGGACCTCTTGCGGCAGGCGGGGTTCGACCCGGCTCAGCCGGTCCTGCACCTGGCTGCGCGCCACGTCCAGGTCGGTGCCCGGTTTCAGGGTCACCGTGATCTGGGAGGTGCCGTTAGCGCGGCTGACCGACGCCATGTAGAGGAAATTGTCCACGCCATTCATTTCCTCTTCGATGATGGAGGTGACGGTGCGGTCTATGGTCGTGGTGTCGGCGCCCCGGAAAGTCGCCTGGATCGTGATGGAAGGCGGCGCGATATTCGGATACTGCTCCACGGGCAGCAGCACCAGCGAAATCAGCCCGAACAACAAGATGAACAGCGCCACCACCCACGCAAACACCGGCCGCAATACAAAGAATGAGCCCATGGCCGACTCCGCTACGGTTTAGCGCTCGGTTGCTCGACGGGCTCGACCTGCTGGCCGGGCCTGATCTTGTGCCAGCCATCCACCACCACCCGCTCGCCCGCCTCCAGCCCCGAACGGACCACCCAGTTCCCCCCGATCTGGTCGCCCACTTCGATCTGCTTGGCAACCACCGTATTGTCCGGGCCGACGACGAACACCGTGGCCGTATCGCCATTGAGCCGCGCCGCGCGCGCCGGAAGCAGGATGCCGTCCTGGCGCACGCCCACATGGATCTGGCCGGTCACGAACTGGCCCGGCAGCAGCTCCCTGCCCGCGTTGTCGAAACGGGCGCGGATGGTCTGCGCCCCCGTGGTCCGGTCTACGCTCAGGTCGGCAAAATCCACCACGCCCGTCTCGCCGAATTCCCGGCCGTTGGCCAGCGTCAGGCGGACCTGGAAGGTGTTGCCCGCCGCGGTGGCCAACGCGCCCGAACGGGCGTAGTCCGTCAGGTCCATGATGGCGGTGTTGGATTTGGTGAAGGTGGCGCTGATGGGAGAAAGCTGGTTGACCTGCGCCAGCAGCGTGGCCGCCGAGGCACTGACCAGCGCGCCTTCGGTCACCAGGGCGCGCCCCACGCGGCCGGCGATGGGCGCGCGCACCGTGCAGCGGTCCAGCCGCAATTGCGCCAGCGTGACCGCCGCCTGCGCGTCCGCCACGTTGGCCTGCGCCTGGCCCAGCGCCGCCAGCGCGGCCTCGTATTCCTGCGCGCTGACCGCCTGGCGCTGCACCAGCGGCCGGAACCGGTCCGTGACCGAGCGCGCATTCTTTTGCACCGCCTGCGCGCGCTGCAGCATCGCGTTGGCCTGAGCCAATTGCGCCTTGTAGTCGCTGGGATCGATCTGGAAGAGCGGATCGCCCGCCTGCACATCGCTGCCTTCGTTGTACAGCAGCTTCTCGACAATGCCGTCGACGCGCGCCCGGACTTCGGCGGTGCGTATGGGTTCGATCCGCCCGGGCAGATCCACATTGAAATCCACCGGCTCGCGCCCCACGGTGACCACGATGACCTTCATCGGCGGCACCGTGACCGCCGCCGCGTCGTTCCGATCTCCGCAGCCCGCCAACGCGAATGCCCAGGCCCCCGTGACACACATCAGGACACGGCGGACATTGATGCTTACTTGCGTCATCCAAAAACTCCTAGGCGTTCGAACACAAGATTCTCGCGCTCCCTTCCTCCGCATGCCGATGGGAAAGGCCCGACCTGGACGGGTCAAGGATGCAGGACCTGCGCCCCGTCATCCGCCGCCCTGTCCGCACAGGCGCGGCGCAGCCGCGGCACGGAGCTGCGCCGCCAGCGGCGCGCCCTGGCGGTGGGAACAGAATTCATGAAATCGGTGCGCGGCCTGGGAAGCGCCGCCATGGCGACGCCTGGATATGCCGATCGGCAATGCGCGGAGACGCAGCGCGCCTGCCTGCGGCGGCAAGCCTGAGTCCTGCCCGGTATGTCCGAGGGTAGGCTTGTAGCAATCAAGACCATCAACTTTCGCACAAGCATCCCTTTCATCGTTGATAAGGAAAACCGGCAGAAAATAAGTCCCTGATCGGGCGCGGGGCCTGGCCGACGAGCCCGCCGATCAGGCGATGCCCGCAACGCCAAGCGGGGCGTATGCGTACGCACAGCTTAAGTAGCGTTCGCGGTAAGTGCAAGTTTTTCTCGTCAGGACGCCAGCGCCGACGGCGGATCCTGTTCCGCGATTGCACCTGCTGAACACGTTGCAATCCGGCCACATGCGTCGGTATTTTGACGCAGGAGCGATGCATCGCGCCGGGTTGTGACGCATCGGCACGCAGCGCCCGCGGCGCGATGCCATCCTGGGCAGCGGCCCGACGATGTGTCCATTGAAAACAGTCGGCGACAAAACAATTCATGCCCCCCCCCCGCTCAAAGGACGCTCGCCCAAGCGGCAGCCGCGTTTCAGCAAAGCATCCAGAAGGACCTGCGCGCACAGGATCAGGACCACATCGAACAATGGCGGCGCTGCGTCCCCGGCGCGAACCTGTCCCTGCCCCTCGACGAGCTGCGCGATTTCCGCGACAGCGCCGCACTCGTCAGCCAGCTGATTCACGTGATAAGCGTAGACACCTCCACGGCGCACCTGTCCGGTGTGCTCGGCGTTTGAACCGCCCTGCTGCTGGCCGCGATGCCGGACTGGCGCTGGCAGCTCGACAGGGCCGACACGCCCTGGTGCGGCTCCGGCAATGTCGGGAGCGATGCTGCAATGCGTATTGATCCTGCAATGGCGGTGTGCCCCAATAACCGAATACGCAAAGCACCAGGAGACAACAATGGCAAACCCGTCATACAAGCGCGTCATGGAAGTCGTTGCCGCGGCCCCCGACGGCACCACGTACCGCATCGACAAGTACAGCCAATCGCAGTCGAACGGCAACGAACACCCCAGTTCGTTCTGCTGCCTGCAGGACGGGCAGCGCGTCGCGTGGTGCGGCGATGGCCAATACAGGCTTCCCGATGGAACGATCGTCGCGACCGTGGCCTCGCGGCTGTGCGACTAGCTATCCATCAGGCTGACTCGGCCTGGCCTGCGCCAGGGATGAGTTCATGGGTTGGGGGGATGCAGGCGGACCGGTGCCGGCGCGCCATGTTTTCCTTTCACTGCAGATCGCGTTGACGCATCCAATGCGTTTAAGTAACGTCCGGAACGTGAGCCAAGGCTCACGATATTCCTGTATGCAAGCCGTTTCGTCTGCAAGCCAACCAGGAGCTCAATATGAAGAAGCACCTAATGATGATTGGTCTTATTGGCTCGTTGACCCTGTCGGTCACCGGCCATGCAGCTGACACGAAGAAGCCCCTTGCCCTGTGGCAGTGCCAGGATTTCCTGGCTGTGCAAGAAAGCTATCGTCCCATCGTCGTCAGCTACGCAGAAGCGCTTAACAACAAGGGCAAGCCCGAAGATGCCGTTCTTGACGTGGAGGGCGTCAGCACCCGTACCCCCATGCTGGTCAAGCACTGCTCCGAGAACCCGAAGATCATGCTTCGGGACGCCCTGGTGGGGATGAACAAGAAGTAGCCTCCCCCCCTCCCCTGAAGCCATCGCTTCGGGGGATCGCCCACATTCCCCGTTGTGTTCCACCGGTACGCTGCCCGCAGCGCTACAACCCCAGCCCCAGCAGCATCAGGAACGCGCCGAACAGAACGAAATGCGTCATGCCTTCAATGGCGTTGGTCTGCCCATCGTTCAGGTTGATGGCCGCCACCAGCAACGTCACCAGCATCATCAGCGTCTGCAGGGGCGTCATCGCCATGTCGATGCGCTGCCCCGTGAAGAGCGCCATTGCCTCCATCGCGGGCACGGTCAGTATCACGGTGGACAGCGACGCGCCCAACGCGATGTTGACCACCGATTGCATGCGATTGGCCAGCGCCGCGCGAAACGCGGTCAGCATTTCCGGCGCGGCCGAGATGCCGGCCACGATCAGCGCAATCAGGCCGACCGGCACGTCCACGTGTTCCAGGCTGCGGTTCAGCGCATGCGACATCAATTCGGCCAGCGCCCCCACCGCGACAATGCCGACCGCCATCACGGCCGCCGACTGATGCCACGCCGGGGAATCCCCGGCCGTCGCGGGCCGCCGCGTTTTCTTTTCGGGATAGCTGTAGCTGAAGAAGTAGCTGTGCGGCCCCGTCTGCATGCGCAGGAACACGCCATACATCAGCAGCATCGTCACGACGGTAAAGGCGCTGTACGCGCGCCAGCCTGGCTGCGGAACGAATTCCGGGATGATCATCGACACCGTGACCGCGGTCAGGATCATCACGCTGTAGGTGCGCGCGGAGTCGTCGTTGTAGGCCTGTTCGCCATGCTTGAAGCCGCCGATCAGGGCGGCCACGCCGAGGATGCCGTTGATGTCCAGCATGACGGCCGAATAGATGCTGTCGCGCACCAGGGTGGGCGAACCCGCCCTGGCCGACACGATCACCAGCACGATCACTTCCACCAGCACCGCGGACAGCGTCAGGATCATGCTGCCATAGGGATCGCCCAGCTTCTGCGCGATGCGTTCCGCATGGCGCGCCACGCTCAGGGAGGCCGCCAGGATGGCGCCGATCAGCACGGCCGTCTCCAGCAGGCTGACCCATTGGCCACGTCCTGCCAGGTGCGGGTCGGCGACGTACCCGGCCACGGCAAGGAGGCAGGCCAGCAGCAGGGGTTTCTCGGACTGCAGCATGGATTTCATCTCGGATGGCGGACCGGAACCCCGTGAGGCTAGCACGCGCGCCGCAACACCGTGACGGCCTGTTTTGGGCACGCAGGTTGCTGGATAGCTTGCCCGCATCCGCAGGAATGGAGCGCCATGCCGAACAAAAGCCCAGCAAGGCGGCGGCCCAAGTCCACACCGCCGCCCCCGTCCCCCAACACTGCCGACGGAAACGCCGTCTCGCGGTTCTTTGACCACTTCGCCGCGCAGGTGACGAAATGGGCGGGGTCTCCCGTCGCCTTTGGCGTCGCGCTGATCGCCGTGATCGTTTGGGGCCTGTCGGGCCCGGCCTTCGGCTATTCCGAAACCTGGCAGCTGGTCATCAATACCGGCACGACCATCGTGACGTTCCTGATGGTGTTCCTGATCCAGCAAAGCCAGAACAAGGACAGCGAGGCGCTGCACCTGAAGCTGGACGAGCTGCTGATCGCGGTCAAGGGCGCCGATGAAACGTTGGTCGATGTCGAGCGGCTGGACGAAGACAAGCTGCTGGCCCTGGCCGCGGCCTGCACGGCGCGCGCCCGCAAGCAGCACCGTCAGCGGGCGCGTTCACGCAGGCAAGACTGACAGGCGTGGAGCATGGCCGCGCGCTGCGCGCCGCCTGGCCCGCCGTCATCGACCTGCGGTCGATTCCCTTTCGATGATGCGGAACCCGACATCGATGAACTGCTCATCGGGCGTTTCACCCCGGCATCGCGCAAGAAGGATGCGGCCGGCTTCCGCGCCTATCCGCGAGCCATCGACATGCACCGTCGTCAGCGTGGGCGCAAGGTGGCCGGAAAAGCCGGTGCCGCCGAATCCGCACACCGCCAGGTCTTCGGGAACCCGCAGACCGCGCACGCGCGCTTCCGTCAGCACACCTTCCGCAAGCGTGTCGGAACTACAGAAGATCGCCCGTATCGACGGGTCTTTCGTGAGAAGGTCGGCGCCCGCCTGCCGGCCCGATCCGACGCTGCTGGGCGCCGGCACGACCGCCGTGGGCACATCGCGCCCGATGCGATCCACGAAGCCCTGCCGGCGTATCAGAGCCCGCTGGTCGTCGCCCGTGGCCACCCCGACCCGCGTCCATCCCTTCGCCAGAAAATAGTCCGCGACCGCGCGGCCCACGTCCAGGTGTGAAAAGCCGACCAACATATCGAACGGCGCATCGGTGATGTCCCAGGTTTCCACCAGCGGGATGCCCGCCGCGCGTATCCGCGCCCTGGCGGGCGTATCGCTCAACAGGCCCGCCATCACGATGCCATCGACCTGGCGTCCGACCATCGAATTGAGCAGATCCGCTTCGCGTGACCGGTCGTAGCCCGTCTGACCCAGCAACAGCTGGTACCCCGCCCGGTCCAGCTGTTCGGTCAATGCCTCGATCGTCGGCAGAAACTGTTGCACCGAGATGATGGGCACAAGCGCGGCCACCGTCCGGCTGCGCCGCGACTTGAGTCCGCCCGCCAGCAGATTGGGGATGTACCCGATCGCATCGGCGGCAGCCTGGACACGGGCCACCGTTTTTTCGGAAACACGGTCCGGGTTGCCCAGCGCGCGAGACGCCGTGATGAGCGAGACGCCGGCCTCGCGGGCGACGTCATGCAGGGTGATCGACTTCTGCTTGGTGGGAGGCATTCAAATCAGGGCTAAGGGTAAATACCAGCATGAAAACGGTTGGCTGGCGCGTTTGGACAACGTTATCATTTTTCGCAACGACGCACTGCACTTTAGCGGAACGGGCTGCCAAATATGGCCCTTTTTATCGCAACCGAGTCCAGTGCGCATTTTTCCCAGAAAAATGACAACGTTGTCCATTCGGGCGGCAGCGTTGCCTGTTCCGACCTCAGGAGACATCCATGAACCCATCCCTCGCCGCCGACAGCATCAGCTGGATGCGTATTTCCTCGTGCTACCTGCCGCTGGCTACCCCGATCAGCGACGCCAAAGTGCTGACGGGCCGCCAGAAGCCCATGACCGAGGTGGCGCTGCTTTTCGTGGAGCTCCAGACCAAGGACGGCCATGAAGGCCTGGGCATCAGCTATTCGAAGCGGGCGGGCGGCCCGGGGCAGTTCGCGCACGCCAAGGAGATCGCGCCGGTCCTGCTGGGCGAAGACCCCAACGATATCGGCCGCCTGTGGGTCAAACTGGCGTGGGCGGGCGCGTCCGTCGGCCGCAGCGGGCTCTCGACCCAGGCCATCGCCGCCTTCGACGTCGCGCTCTACGACCTGAAGGCGCGCCGCGCCAATCTCCCGCTGGCGAAACTGCTGGGCGCCTACCGCGACTCGGTGGCCTGCTACAACACCTCGGGCGGGTTCCTGCATACGCCCACCGAGCAGTTGCTGGTGAATGCCTCGGCGTCCCGCGAAAAGGGGATCGGCGGCATCAAGCTCAAGGTGGGCCAGCCGGACCGCAAACTGGACATCAGCCGCGTGGAGGCGGTGCGCAAGCATCTGGGCGACAACGTGCCGCTGATGGTCGACGCCAACCAGCAATGGGACCGCCCCACCGCGCAGCGCATGTGCCGCATCTTCGAACAGTTCGACCTGGTCTGGATCGAAGAACCCCTGGACGCCTATGACCATGAAGGCCACGCGGCCCTTGCCGCCGCCTTCGACACGCCGATCGCCACCGGGGAAATGCTGACGAGCGCGGCGGAGCACGGCGATCTCATCCGCCATCGCGGCGCCGACTACATCCAGCCCGATGCGCCTCGCGTCGGCGGCATCACGCCCTTTCTCAAGATCCTGTCGCAAGCCGACAGCGCGGGCCTGATGCTGGCGCCGCACTTCGCGATGGAACTGCACGTCCACCTTGCGGCGATCTACCCGACCGAGCCATGGGTCGAGCATTTCGACTGGCTGGAACCCCTGTTCCACGAACGCCTGGAGACCCGCGACGGTCGCATGCTGGTGCCCAACCGGCCGGGCCTGGGGCTGACGCTGACCGACCAGGCGCGCGCCTGGACCCGCGAGCAAGTCGAGGTGGGCAAGCGCGCCTGAGCGAGGAGCAGTTGAATCCTGTCGTCCGAAGTGTGGACGGGAATCTCCGCGGACACGCGGTAGCCGCTGAGCGTCACATCCGGCCCCTGCTGATCGCCGAACTTTCCTTTTCCCAGGCTGATGGTCACGTCTATCCGGCGTTTGGTGAAGGTCATAGCTCGAGCGCCTCCAGGTAAGCCAGGACGAAGCGGGATCCGAGGTTTTCGTACTGCGGATCCGCATGCCCCTGGGTATCCACGAAGGTCAGATCGCCAAAGAAGCCCAGGTAGGCGGACCGCACGAGGCGAACCCGGTCATGGCACAGGACGGTCGTCACGATGGGCGAATTGTCGACTTCAAGATCAAGATAGATGCCGGTCGTCTTCTGGTAGACGGAGATCTGGCAGTTTTGGCCCGAAAGCACAACGCTGAGCGTCTGCGACGGGACTGGCTGTAGGGGAATCCGCTTCATTGGATGGCCCTCTCCGTTCCTGCCCCATTCTGGGCACGTCCTGAATCGGGCTTCATGGTGGACGCCTGCGCCTGACCGTTGCTTTGCTTGGTTGCGCCGCTGGGTTCTTTGGTGTCGGACGATTCCGTGGCGGGCTTGCGTCTGACCTGGAGCAGGGTTAACTCCACCACCAACAAGCTGGCTCCATTTTTCTCGCCCCGCTCGTACGAGTACTTCACAGGGTTGACCGAGGGATAGGTGAACTCGGGCGTTGCCACGTCGTACAGATCAGTGCCGCGCACAATTCGCTCGAGCTCGGACAGCATGGCTGCGCGCGATGTCTTGTCGCCGGAGTGCGCTAGCTTGATGGTCGCTTCGTAGGGAAGGTCGACCTTGTCACTAGTCAATATCCTGTCCTTCTCACCGGTAACGGTCGATACCTGGCCTCCCTGCTTGAAGCTAATCCCCAGAAATGTCTCAAAGACGAGGGCCTGTCGCCCATCTTCACCATACAGTCCCCACCGAGGAGGACCGAATATCAACTCGGGAATAGCCCCAAGTTCAAATCTGCCCGGTGCGGAGACTGAAGGAATCGTTGTTTCGCGGAAAATCGCGGGCACCCCTGGAACCGCCGGCGCATCTGGAAATGGAATAAATGGCATCAGAAGATCCCCGTATTGCCTTGTTGGATGAGACTCTGGCTACGCCCCATGCCCGCGAGCTCGCGAGCGACACCCGGGCCATCGAGCGCCTGGGTCACCAGCGTGATGGCGCCGTGGATATGGGTTTCAGAAGTACCGCTTGCCGGCGCCGCGCCTGTTAGCGCGGTAGCCGCGCTGCCTTGCGCCGCCACGGCGATGGAAGCCGTGGCCGTAGCGCCCCGCGCGAGATCGTCGCGGGGGACTTCCACATAAAGGGCTCCGGCCGACACCGCGCGCTGGCCCGCCATGCCATCGACATCCGCGGACTGCGCGATCCCCAGATAGCGGTTCATCGCCAGCTCGATCAGCATTGGCGTCCGGGCGCCAGCCTGCCTGTCGTCGACAACAGGCCTTCTGCCACTCGACTCCCAGTCGACGAACGCCAACTGCTGCTCCGGCGTCGACTGGCGTGGGTCGATGCCAAACGCACGCTCGAATTCGGCCAGGCGAGACGGGTTCCATGCTCCGGGGCCGTCGGCGTTGCCTTCGCCGCCGGGCGAATCGGGATCGAGGATGGCCTGCGACGGCATATGGGCAATCCGTCCGTAAGCTTCTCCGCCCGCACGGCCTGCGGACTCCGCAAGATCCCCCTCCTTGCGAAGAGCCAGCAACGCAATGCCTGCTGCCACGACGCCGGTCACGGTTGGCGCCGCCGCCACAGCCGCGTGGCCATCGCCATCGCCACCGAGATCGTCGATGGATGCTGCTGTTTCCACCAAAACGGACGCCACATCGGAAAACGATTCCGTCGAAGACAGAATCTTGAGTGACCCGAGCGCCAGCAGTGCGCTTCGCCATCCGCCTTCGACGCGTGCGGCCTGATCCGCGGCGTGAAGGCCGGACAGGGCATTGCCGAGGCCCACATCCTTCGCGGCCCCCGCAACCTGGACGCCGGCCTTCTCAGGAGAGTCGACGAGCGATCGCGACCAGGCCGGGACAAGGACGTCGCTGTCTGTATCGCCGCCCTCGGTCGCGGTGCTCCTCGAGGCCGCGGGAGGCAGATCGGCCGTCATTCTCCGGATGGACAGCGGCAAGGCCCGGATCTGCCCCATTTGCTCGATGCCTGAGAGCGCATTCCGCGCGAAGCCCGGCAAATCACCGTCCGCAGCGACGACATCCAGCAGCGCCAGCGCATCGCCGCGAATCTTGACAAGCAACGCGGCCGCCTCCTTTACCGAGGCTTCCATGGACCGGGCGGCGCGATTCGATTCGTAGGCCGTCCGCGCGAACGACTTCCAGACTGCCTCCGCCTGTTGAGCAAGGCTCTTGGAGTGCCGTCCCAGCGAGACGGCCAAAGCATCGATGATGATGGCCATGCAATTACCTCGGCTCAGATAAGACACGCCTGTTGTGTGCATCCACCGCAATCACCTCAAGCAGGTTGTACAGGTCTTCGGCGCCGTGGACCGTCTGCAGTTCATGCAGCAAGGCCGGGTGCCGGGAGATCACCACGCCAATACTCCGGGGAATATTGGCGTAGCGGATCAGGCGCGGGCCGCCACTGGGGACCTGGAGCCCGAAGTCGATGGGGTGGCGGCCATGAAAAAATCCAGGTGCAGGCCCAGGATCTTCTTGCGCAGGGTCAGCAGGGTCGCCACTTCCTCGATGTCGCCGGAAATGAGCTGGCGCGTCACATCCGGACTCGGCTGGATCTGGACGCAATCCATCATCTTGTCCAGCAGCGGCTTGGCGCTGTCGAACGGCAGCCTGGCGATGGCCTTGATGCCCATCGCCGCCACTCCAGCCAGGCCCGCGTCGGCGATGTTGTCCGGGATTTCCACGCCGGCATTCATGAGCGCGAACAGGGCGCGGCCGCCCCACTCTTCGGCCTCGTAGGCGGATAACTCCGTCAGGACGAATACCTTCCCCTTGTCGCGCCCTTCGGCGCCGATGGTCACGGCGATCTGCTTCCTGGCCATGTCACACCAGCGCCGGCGAGACGTTCTGCCAGGTGATCTTGAACGTCAAGGGTTGAAGAATCGCCTTGGCGTCGGGCGCCGGGGGCATCTGCGTCAGCACGCCCCGCGTCAGCGTGTACTTCCGGTCGATCGACGGGATGCTGAGGGTGCCGCTTGCGTAGAAGATCTCTCGGGCCGTTTCCGTGGCCGCCATCCAGATCTCGAAGACACGCATCGACGGGGAGTCGGGCTGAATCACGAGCGTCTGGACGCAGGCGGTGGGCACGTAGCTAGCCGACAGCCGGCCATCCACGCCCATGCTCACCGTCGCGGGCGTATTGGCCGAGAAAGTGAAGGAGTTGTCGGAAGCAAAGCCCTCGATCTTCTGCGGCACCGGAAAAATCCCGCCCACGGCAAGCATCAGAACGGAATTGGCACTGGTCAAAGTCGCCATGTTGAATCCTTAAAGAACGGCCAGCGAGGCCAGGGTGATTTTCTGGACGGAGCCGCCGTCCATGTACCAGAACGTCATGGGCGGGGTGCCGCGGGCTTCACGCACCTGCGGGGTTGCGTCCTTGATCTGCAGATACCAGCCGCGGGTCTGGAGCGTGTCGGAGATGTCCACGCCCGCCATGCTGTTGACCTGGGCCTTCTGCTGGCTCGACAGTGTCACCCCCGCGCGGATGGCGCCGAAATTGACTGCCGCGTTGATCGGGTCCAGGCACGCGGCGTCGATCAGCGTGTAGCCGTCCAGGTTGTAGGGAACGGAGTTGACCTGGGTCAGCAGCGACATCAGCGCCTGCTGGAATGCCGCGTTCAGCCAGATCTGATTGACGTAGGTGTCCACCCACTTCCAGTTGCCGATGACCTGGCCCGGGTAGAGGAACCGGAAGCGGTCGTTGCTGGTGGCGTAGTCGCCGTAGAAGTTGTAGCCGTTGTCGATCAGCGTCTGGGCGGTCGTGGCGTCGGTGACTGAGTACGCCAGGCCGGATTGGCCCTTGAACGCCAGCGTGGCGCGGCCGTTGGTGCGTTCGAAGTCGAGCGACGCGATGGCGCCCAGGACGAAAGCCGCGTGCTGGACATCCTGGTAGACCGGCACCGAGCCGGAATACTCGTTGGCGCCGACGATGGCGGCCCAGTTGGACGTATTGCCCTGCTGCGTGGCGGTGACGTCGGTATCCCAGCCGATGTAGGCGTAGCGGTCGCCCTGGGCGTTCGTCCACGCCGAGAACGCCACTTTGCCGGCCGTATCGGGTTCGAAGGTCGTCATGAAGGCCGCCCAGTTCTGGGTCAGGTCGGTAATCTGGCCCATGTTCACGGCCGGAACGCCCGCCGCCGCGCCGGGCGAGAGCACCGCGCCGGCGGCCTGCGTCAGCTTCAGGCCCGACGCGATAGTGCCGCTGCCCTGGGAAATGGTGCTGGCGGCGCCATCGGTGGCCGAGGTGATCACGAAGGCGGCGCGCTGCGGGTCATAGGCGCAGGCTGCACCCAGGGACGTGAATGCAGCCTCGATGATCGACGCGGCATTCGAAAAGCTCGTCGCCGTCGACAGGTCGATGTTGCCGGAGGTCTTGGCCACGCCGTCGACAGTCACCGTCAGGACGCCGGACAGCGCCTGCAGTTCGGTCAGCGTCACCGCGGCCAGGGAGCCGCCGCGCAAGTAGGCAGAAACCCCGGCGGCCGGATACTGGGCGAACAGCAGGTTGCCCGGCTTGCGGGTCGAATTGTCGAACCCGTTGAAGTAGACGTCGGCCAGGGCGGCCTCGGTCGAGGTCGGACCGAAGAAGCGCTGCACATCGCGCGGGGTCGTGAAACTCTGGACGGCGCCGATGGGGACGGCCGTATCGTTGGTCAGGATCAGGCCGTTCAGATCGAGCGCCGATCCGCCTGCTGCGATCACGCCCGGAACAACCTGGACGATTTCACTGGCGGGAATGGACATAGCTTTAAGCTCCCGGAGGATAAGTGGTGTCGACTTCGATGAGGCCGACGTGGAGTTGGTCCGCAAACTGCTGCGGCACCGTGATGGATGGGTTGAATTGCAGGACGGCGTCGAATGACCACCGTTCGAAGTTCGGGTTCTCGCCGCTGTCGTAGGGCTGGTGTTCAAGCTCGCCCGCGGATAGCGGCCGGGCCCGTTCCAGTTGCCCCAGGAACTCGCATCCGTACTGGCTGCGCAGGGCAATGGACAGGGTCAGCGCCAGGTCCTGGGCCCGCTCTCCGTAGCTGTCCACTTGAGCAGTCCATTGCGTGGCCTGGGTGATGGTCAGCGTCCCCGTCGCGGACGACGGGTCGGCGTAAGTCATGGTGGGCAATGAGAGTCCCAGCGCCGCAAGCGGGGTGATGACGATGCACTCTTGCACCGGGGTGGGAACCAAATCGGACTGACCGCGGATGACTTCGCAGTCGACCAGTGCCTTGAAGAACGTGGCCAGGTCCTCGACCAGCTGATTCTCGGTAATGCTTATCTGAACGCCCATGGAGCGGGATTCCTGCTGAAGAAGAAAGAACCGAAGCAGCGCGCCGAAAAACAAAAAGCCCCGGCATGGCCGAGGCTTCATTTCTTCGGGGCGCAATGCCCCGGGCCCATTGTGACCGATCGCGTGACCGGTCGGACGGGGGATTGTGACGGAACCGTCACACGCATATGGACTGGTATGGTTCCTTGTCGAAGGGTCGAAACGGAGATCCTGCACCGCAAAGCAAAAAGCCCCGGCGTGGCCGAGGCTTCATTTCTTCGAGGCGCAATGCACCGGACCCATTGTGACCGATCGCGTGACCTAAAGGGTGCGGTCTTGTGACGGAACCGTCACACGCCATGCATAGGTCCGTCCATGCCCGCCCTGCGCCGGCTCTTGAATGACCACGCTGCCCGTGTCCTGCAGCGCGTCCATGGCTCGCTGAATGCCCCTCTGCAGGCGCGTCTTTTCCGCTACGGCCAGAGTCCGGCCGTGCGACACATGACGCACCAGCTCCATCAAGCGAAACGACCGGCCGGGATAGCAGGCCATCAGATCCATCACCTCGTGCGCGTACTTCACGCCAGCCTCCTTTCCACCAGGCTGCGAAACAGGCCCAGGTACAGTTTGTATTCGGTTTCGGTCAGGGCCACGCCGGTGGTATCGGCGATCCAGTCCAGCGCCTTCGCGATGCGCTCCCTGGTGTTCAGCTGGCCGAACATCACGTTCTTCTGCGGGTATTCGGCGATGATGATCATCCGCTCGTGCCAGGGCAGCGCGGCGTGCATTGCTTCCACCACCATGGCGTGGTGATGGTTGATGGGCCGGTAGTCGTCCTCTTCGGACAGGTAGACCGCCATGTTCCCCACCGTTTCGCCGGACCAGGTCCACCGCGCCCAGTTCCACATCAGATCGTCGCCCGTCAGCTTATTCATCAGCCACCTCGTCCTGTTTGCC
The DNA here is from genome assembly GCF_039673305.1 of Achromobacter spanius. Classification (GTDB taxonomy): domain Bacteria; phylum Pseudomonadota; class Gammaproteobacteria; order Burkholderiales; family Burkholderiaceae_B; genus Achromobacter; species Achromobacter spanius_F. The sequence goes on along the minus strand of NZ_JBDJLJ010000004.1, from coordinate 114,764 downwards.
TTGCTTTTCATTGGGCCTGCCGTGAAGGTCGCAGGCCGCCGCCTCGCTTTCACCCTTGGCGCGGCAAAGCATGTCGGCAATGCCCCGGCTCGGATGATCGCCGCGCGCGATGCGCGCTTCCCATTTGTCTATCCAGCTTCGATGCGGAACCCCGCGGTCCCTCAACACCCTTTCCGCGCCCATTTTCTTGAGCGCCGCCTCGGCCTCGGCGCGCGTGGCCAGTGTGCGGCCGGGCGCCGGGAGAGCCGGTCTGGGCTGCGGCACCTCTGGCCATGCCCCCTTCGCCAGCTCCTCGTTCAGCGTCTTCTCCCACCGCGCCTTGATCGCCCCGTACGTGCAGCCCAGCAGATCGACGGTGCTGACGCCCACCGCGGCCCAATACACGGCGGGATGCGACCAGATGCCGGTCTCGCCGCGCCTGCGGGCGGACATGCCGCGCACCGCCTCGTGGTACGCCACTTCGGGAACCGTCCAAGGGCAGCACAGCTTGATGAATTGCGGCAACGTCGGCGGCCATTCCTGCGTCAGGCAGGCGACCAGGCCGCGCCGTACCTGCGCCTCGTCCAGGCCTTCCAGCTTCTGATTCCAGGAATCCTTGAGCTCCCGCGCAGTCAGGCCCTGCCATTGCTGCGCGAACTTGGCGCCGTACATCAGCCACATCTCATTCACCACCAGCGCGCCCAGGGTGGTGGGCTGGATGTCAGTGGGTGGCATCGATCGTTCCCATGAATTTCTCGCGCGGGCGGCCATCGTCGGCCAGCACCTCTCGCAGTTCATCGGTCCAGTCGGCCAGGCGCTTTGCCCTGCTTGGCGCCTGGCTGGCCCGGGCCGGCGCCCGCGGCGGGAAGAGGCCCTGATACCCGCCCGCGATACTGTTCGCAATCACCGCGCCCGGCTGATGGCCTTCGGCCAGATAGGCGGCCAGCTGCTGCAGCTGACGCCGGGCGCCCTCCTGCGTCACCGGCTTTCTGCGGACCTTGCGGTCGGCAACCCAGCTGGCCCAGTCCTCGCGGTCGAGCCAATCCGGAAGCTCGATCGTCGAGGCATCGAATCCTCCCACCCGTTTGCGGGGGCTCGGGGGGTCGTTTCCTGGTTCCTGGTTATTGGTTACTGGTTCTTGGTTGGCTTGTGATCCGGTTTCGCCTGGGGCGTGGCTGGGTTCTTCGTGGGAACCCACGGAGAACCCGCCGGGTTTTTCATGATTGGGGTCATCTCTTCTGGGCCGTCCTCCCCGTCTGCCGTTGGCCTTGGCGGTCTCGGCCTTGAGGTGATAGGCGGCGATCTCCACGTCGGCGCGCTTGTTGCGCCAGTGCCCCTCCCGCAAGACAAAGAACTCGCTCAGGATCTGCGCCGTCGCCTCTTTCTCTTCCTCGGTTCGCGCCCCCACCCACCGGAACACCTGCTGCATGTTGTCGACGATGGGCTGCTCTTCCGCGTAGTACCGGCGCAGCAGACGGCTGTAGATGGCGTCCTCCACCAGGCTCAGATGCATCGTGGCCTGGGCGTAATCGCCGATGTTGTGGCTGTAGTAATTCATGCGTGCTCCAGCATCGCGGCGGCGTGCAATGCGCCTGCCGGGTTTTGAAGTGGCTCCGGAATATGTGTGCAGAACGCGATCGCGTGTTGGGGGTGGCCGATGGACTGGCTGTGTGCTTCCATGCTTAAATCTTAGAATGCTAAGATTTCTTATGCAAGCCATCTAAGAAGATTTTTGTTTAGCATCCTAAGATGACCTTTCAGAAGCGAATCACACAGGCGTTCAACGAGGAGGCGTCCCGCCGGGTGGACGCGGCCGAGCCACGCCTGACCAAGACAGACCTATGGAAGGCTGCAGGCGCCTCTTCCGGCGCGGCGACGCATTGGTTCAATGGGTCGAACGGAATGGATATGGCGACCTGCATCAAGGTCGCCCCGCTCTTGCGTGTCAATGCGCAATGGCTGTATGACGGCGCCGGACCCAAGCTGCCGGGCAGCAATGGATCCGGTACGGCCGTTCCGCTTGCGATACCCCCAGCGCCGTGGCCCTTCCCGAGCATCCCGGAAGCGCAAGTGCGCGCCTTGTCTGCGGACCAGTTGAACAAGCTTCAGGGCGCGCTTGCATTGGCGATCGCGCAATTGAAGCTGGGGATTGATGTCTCTCCTGCGCCTGCCCCGCTCCCGGGTCCGACCGTCTTGCGCAGCGATTCGCTCGTGGACACCTATCTGTCCAGGGACGAGTTCCCGATGCGCATCGAAGGCCTGCCGGCGGCCCCTTGGGATGGCGGCAAGACCACGCACCAGGCCGAGCGCGAACACGGCGCTCGAATCAGCACCCGGACAGGCGTGGTGGCCAACGTCGGCGCGGGAGAACCGCCCGCGGCCAACGACAAGTTCGAGAAGGTCCCCGAACTGGCGGACGTGCGCCTGGCGGCAGGCGAGCCCATCGAGAACCACACCGAAGAGCAGACCGGCATGATCCAGTTCCGCAAGTCGTTCCTGAAGTCCGTGGGAGCCAGCAACGGAAAAGGCCGCGTCGTGTATGCAAAGGGCGACAGCATGGAACCCGTCATCCGCGACGGCGCCGCGCTGCTCGTCGTGCCCAACGAAAGCCTGACCCTGCGCGATATCGCGGCCGGCGGGGTGTATGCCATCAACTACGGCGGCAAGATGATCGTGAAGACGATGGCCAAGGACAGGTTGACCGGGCACTGGGTGGCCCGTTCGTTCAACCCCGTGCACGCTGACATCCCCCTTGAGAACGGCGTGCCGGTGCGGGTACTGGGCCGGGTGGTCTGGGCGGGCGCCCGCCTGCGCGACGATGAAGTCGGGCAGTGGGTGAAATCGTAGGCGTACGAATACCGCAGCCTGACGGCATTGGGTTTCGACAGGCCCCAAACGGCGAGCGCCGCTGCGGCTACACGCTGGACATTAAAAAAGCCACCTTCGGGTGGCTTTTGCGTTGCTTGTCGCCGCGCTGCTGCGGCCTTTGGGGAAAGCCCCATGTCCGATGTGCCAGGACTCGGCTCGGGGCGAGCGGCAGCGTCAAGCAAGCAGATTCCCTTCAGGCGCCGAGCAGAATGCCAAGCCGGCTGTCCCAGGTATCGCCATAGCCTTTTCCGGCCACGGGGACGCGGACCAACGGCCTTTTAAGGTCGTTCGTGGAAAAGTCGAAGTGGACGTTCTTGAATGAAAGCCCGCCATTGCTCGAAACCTCCGTCCATTTCAACTGCCAGCGTCGGATGTATGCAAAGTCCAGCACTTCGCCAGGATCCTTTGCGCCCAAGACCATGCAGATTTTCTGCGCTTGGGGATCGAACGCAATGTAAACCTTCTGGTCCTTGTCGCTGAGAATCAGCTCGCTATCGACACTGTCCACCGGAAAGGACGTGCCCAGCCGTTGATTGTGCTCACGAAACTTCGCCAGCAGGGCTTTGTGCCGTTTCTTCTGGAGATGGACTGCCCAAGCGATCAGGGCGACGATCGTCAGGACGATGGAGATGATGTTGAACATTGCGATGCCTTTCGGTGGCGTACGGAAGCGGTATCGCTATTAACGGCTGGCCGGGCGAGAAATTTAGGGGAGTGGCACGTGCCCGCAGAAACGCAAAAGCCCGCCTGCTTGCGCTGGCGGGCTTCGGTCCGGTGATCGATTGCTCTTCCTATCGTCGGGTCACAACTTGAATGTTGGCCGGACTTGATCCCCATGTATAGCCGCATCGTGCCCAAAACATGGTCGTAGCGCCATTTGCGCTTTTCACATCGACGGGAATATTCACTGACAAAGACATCTCGCCGTCCTCGCGCATCACGATAGTCGAGTGCTTTGATATGTCGAGCTTCCCTTTCGGGAAGGGAAGCTTATGCGCCGTGCTCTGGAGCCTTTCCAGGCAATCTGCGGTCGCCCTGCTTTCATCCCACGGCGAATCCTGGGCGCTCAAGACGACGATACGACTGCGAATCTCGCGCTCGCTGAAGGAGAGACGCGCACCATTCAAACAACTCACGAAGACGTCGACGTCGTTCACGGATCCATCCGCGCGATTTTTTATCTCGGCAGATTCGGCAATATCGCACTTCCCGCTTTCCAAGGCCAAGACCGCCGCATCGATTCGAAGCCGATTGACCTCGGCAATCCGCGACCTGTAATTCTGATAGGCCTGCGGTGAAAAGTCAGGCGAATACGGAGTGGTGACGCCGCCCGCCATCTTATCGAGAGGCTGTGATTCGGCTGCGTGCACGGAACCGAAGGAACCTAGCACGCCAAGAACCACCACGAGAACTGCCTTCATGCTTTCTCCAAATAGTTCGATGTCGTCCATGCCCGAAGTGGCAATCAGCCACGGAGCAGCCCCGCTCCAACGTTTGCGATTTCGTTCTAATTTATGTATCGCGCAATGAAAAAAGGCACTTCGCTTTCGCGCAAGTGCCTGTTTTCATACAAATTCTTTGGGGTGGCTGATGGGGCTCGAACCCACGACAACCGGAATCACAATCCGGGACTCTACCAACTGAGCTACAGCCACCTCTGGTACTGCTTTGAAACCTACGAGTTTGAATCGAAATTCAACCTTTCGGTTTTTTCGCTGCTGGCGTCTTTGAAACGGGTTTCAAAAGAAGCTCAACAACGAAGAGGCCGAATTCTAGCACGTTTTTTAAAAGATGCGAAAGCACCCCCGTTGCGCCCGGTCTTGCCAGGGGCGGCAGCCTTGCTATCCTTGCGCTTGGCTCATCAATGGAGGCCGCGTCTCAAGCCACCGACATGGATCGCATACACGCATTCTTGATTGATTATTGGCCCCATATCGCCTTTGCCATCAGCATCGTGGCGGGCACCGGCGCGGCGGTGCATGCCGCGATGACCAAGCAGGATGTGCGGGCGGCCATAGGCTGGGTGGGGGTGGCGATGTTCTCGCCGATCCTTGGCGCGCTGTTCTATTTCGTGGCCGGGATCAACCGAATCCGCAAGACGCGGGTGTCGCAGCAGCGCGACGAGGCCATGCTGGTGGACGCGGAACAGGTTGCGACCGCGCCGGTGGACGTGGCGCCGATATCCGGCGAGCAGTTTGCGTCGCTCAAGGTGCTGGGCGACCGCGTCAGCCGCTTCCAGCTCTTGGGCGGCAACGAAGTGCGGCCGCTGGCGGGTGGCGACGAGACCTATCCGGCGATGCTGCAGGCCATTCGCGAGGCGCGCCACACGGTGGCGATGCAAAGCTACATCTTCGACAACGATCCGATCGGCCGCGAGATGGCGCAGGCCCTGATCGAGGCGCGGGCGCGCGGCGTGGAAGTGCGGGTGCTGATCGACGCGGTGGGCTCCAAGTATTCCCGGCCTCCGATTGTTCGCATGCTGGCGCGCGCGGGCGTGCCGGTGGCGCGCTTCATGACGAATCCGATGGGCGTGCTGCGCATGCCCTATGCGAACCTGCGCAGCCACCGCAAGGTGCTGGTGGTGGACGGGCGCGTGGGCTTCACGGGCGGGATGAACGTGCGGGCGGCGTTTGTCAGCGCGCTGTCGGGCAACGACACCAACCACGACACGCATTTCCGGGTGGAAGGCCCGATCGTGACGCAGCTGATGTCGGTGTTTGCGCACGACTGGAACTTCACCACGCACGAATCGCTGCCGGCCAAGCCCTGGTTCGATCCGGACGCCCTGCCCCCGACGGGACGGGTGCCGATGCGCTGCGTGCCGTCCGGCCCCGATCGGGCGCTGGGCAGCACGCACAACATGCTGCTGGGCGCGCTGGCGGTGGCGCGGCATCACGTGCGCATCCAGTCGCCCTACTTCCTGCCCGACCAGACGCTGATCGGAGCGCTGGCGACCGCCGCGCGCCGGGGCATCATCGTGGACATCGTGATCCCGGGCAAGAACAACCTGCGGTTGGTGGATTACGCCATGACGGCGCAGCTGGACCAGGTGGTGCGCACGGGCTGCCGGGTGTGGCGCTCCCGGGGCGCGTTCGACCATTCCAAGCTGATGACGGTGGACGACGCCTGGACGTATGCCGGGTCGTCCAACCTGGATCCGCGCAGCCTGCGGCTGAACTTCGAGCTGGACACCGAGATCTATGACCCGACGGTTGCGCGCTGGATCGGCGCGCGCATCGACGGTCTGATCGCCGGCGCCCGCCGCGAAACGCTCGAAGACCTGCTGCGCGCGCCATTCCCCAAGCGCCTGCGCAACAAGGTGATCTGGCTGGCTACGCCGTATCTGTAGCCGCCACCTATTGCGGACTAACCGTCCGATGCGGGCACCGCGGCCTGGCGCACGGCGAATACCGCGCTGGCCTTGAGCATGGCGCGCCCGTCCACCTGCAGACGGCAGGTGGCATAGATCAGCCGCTTGCCCTGTTTGTCGATTTGCACGTGGGCCTCGAGCCAGTCGCCAGGGTTGACGGCGTTGAGGTATTCCACGGACATCTGCGCCGTGACGACGGAAACGCGCGCCTGCTCGGAGATTACGAAGCCCAACGCGCTGTCGGCAAAGGTGGCCAGGAAGCCACCGTGCGCCATGCCGTGCATATTGCCATGGGCCGGGTTGACGCGTAGCGCCAGCACATTGTCGGCCTCCCGGCGGTAGAACGCGCCCAGGTCGGTCAGATGGCGCATGAACTGGCTGCTGGGATACCAGGGCGTAAAACCGGCGGGGATGGAGTCTGTCATGGCTGCCGCTGCAAGAGTTCCGTGGAAGATCCGGCTAAGTATTCCAGACCCGTGCGCGCCGGCATAGCGCGGTGATCGGCGCGCGGACAAATCCCGGCCTCTGCGGTCGGCGCCAGGCCACCGGGCCGGATTCCGGGGTTAAGATTTACGCCACAACAAACACCCACATGGCAGGAGCAGTTGAAGATGGCGAAAGTCGGCATGGTTGGTATCGGCCTCATGGGCCTCGGCATTGCAAGCAACCTGGTCAAGCATGGACACGCGCTGACCGTGCTTGAGCACCCGGGCAACCAGCCCCTGGATGCGCTGAAGGCCGCCGGCGCGACCAGCGTGGACAGCGGCGCGGCGCTGGCCGCCCAGTCCGATGTGATCATTCTTTGCGTGACGGGCAGCCCGCAGGTCGAGGCCGTGCTGCTGTCGGCCGGCGGCGTGCTGGAAGGCCTGCGTCCCGGCACGGTCGTCATCGACTGCTCGACCGCCATCCCCTCTTCCACCGTCAAGGTCGCGCAGGCGGTGACCGACAGCGGCGGCCGCTTCCTGGACGCGCCGATGACGCGCACGCCCAAGGAAGCCGCCGAAGGCCGGCTGAACCTGCTGGTGGGCGGCGACGCGGCCCTGTTCGAGGAATGCAAGCCGCTGCTGGCCTGCTTTGCCGAGAACATCACGCACGCCGGTCCGATCGGCGCCGGGCACCGCATGAAGCTGCTGCACAACTACGTGTCGCTCGGCGTGGTGGCGCTGCTGTCGGAGGCCGCGGCCTGCGCGCTGCGTTCCGATATCGATCCGGCCGTGTTTGCCGAGGTGCTGTCCAAGGGCGGCGGCGGCGGCGTGGCGCTGGAGCGCATCAAGCCGTACCTGCTGGAACAGGATCCTTCGTCGCTGCGCTTCTTCATGTCGAACGCGCAGAAGGATCTGTCCTACTACAACACCATGGCCGCCGAAACCGGCGCGGTGCGCGAGATCGGGGCGGCGGTGCAGCACACGTTCGACCAGGCCGTCACGCAGGGCGGCGGCGACCGCTACGTGCCCGAGCTGGTGTCGCTGCTGAAGGACCGCTAGGCGGCGCCTTTGCACCACCAGCCAGGCCTGGCGCCCGCTTTCTCAGGGCGTCAGGCCTGCGCCGCAAGGGGGGTTATCGCCCCCCGGCCGTGACCACGCGCGGCGCGCGCAAGACGCCGCGCGGCGGTAGCCGCAGCGAAATCAGCGCGGCCATCAGCAGCAGCGCGCCGGCCGATCCGAACGCCACCCAGTGCGTGCCGAAGGTCTCGAAGGCCCAGCCTCCCAGCCAGGAACTGATCATGCCCCCGATCTGGTGGCCCAGGTAGGTCAGCCCGTACAGCACGCCGACCAGGCGGATGCCGTACACGTCGGCCAGGATCGCCGACGACAGCGCGATGCTGCCGGCCCAGACGATGCCGCCGATGGTGGCGGCCAGATACAGTTCCCAGTGCGCGCCCACCATGACCAGCGCGAAGAAGCCCAGGCCGCGCACCAGGTAGATGGCGGCAAGGATGTTGCGGCGTTCGACCTGGTCGGACATGCGGCCCAGCACCAGCGTGCTGAAGATGGCGACCAGGCCGATGAGGCCGATGCCCAGCGAACTGGTGGTGGCGTCAAAGCCGTGGTCCATCAGCATGGGCATGCCGTGCGTGCCCAGCAGGTTCATGCTGAAGCCACAGGCGAACAGGCCCAGCGCGACCTGCCAGAAGGGCAAGGTGCGCAGGGCCTCGCCCAGCCCGGGCGCGGGCGTCTTGGCGGCCGGCTTGGCGGCGGCGGATTTTTCGACGATCTGGTGGGGCAGCAGGTCGGTGTGCTCGGGCGCTTCGTCGCGCATCACGAAGAGGGCGACGGGCACGGTCAGCACCGCGAACAGCGCGGCAAAGCCCAGCAGTGTTTCCTGCCAGCCCACCGCCGAGATCGCGAAGGTGAGCGTGGGCGTCATCAGCGCGATGCCGGCCATCGAGCCGGTGGACAGGAAGAACAGCGCCATGCCGCGCTGGCGCGTGAACCAGCGGCTGATGACGGGGGTCAGCGCGACAGGACTGGTGAAGGCCAGCCCGATGGACAGCGCCACGCCGAAGGAAAGCAGGAATTCCAGCGGGCCGCGCGCGAAGACGGTCCAGATGGAGGAGGCCACGACGATCGCGGTGCCCGTCAGGAGCACGAAGCGCGTGCCGCGCGTGCTGACCAGATAGCCCGCCAGCGGCATGCCCAGGCCATAGCACAGCATGCCGATCGCCACGATGCCCGACAGCAGGCTGCGCGAAAACCCCAGGCCGTCCGCCATGGGCAGGAAGAACGGCCCGATGCCCATGCGCAGTCCGACCGTCAGCAGGGTGAGTACCGTGGCGGCGCCGACGATGTTCCAGCCGAAGTACCAGCCGCCCGACTCTTGCTTGTCCAATCTCTTCTCCTCTGTATCTTCTTATGGCCGCTTGCGCGCCAGGACTCGAAGACACCGCGGGGGAAGCACGGAGCTGCGCTCCGCTATCGACAGGGGTGGGAAGGGCCAGGCGTGGATCGGCTTGCATGCGCCGGCGATTCAGCCGCCGGACGCGTCATATTACTCCCGGCTATATGCTGGTTTGGGGCAAGCCCTTCAAATCCTGTCCGGTGAACGGCCACGCACCCAGGTCGGTCCAGCCCCCTGCCCCGACTTCGCGCCCCTCGGGATCGGGGTCGGTGAAGTACGCTTCGCCGGCGCCAGGCCGCCCGCCGCGCCACGCCATGGCCATATCGCTCATAATTCGCCGCATTCCCCGATCAGCATTCAACAAGCAAGCAAGCCGTGGATTCCAAGACATCGATGTTCGCCCTGTCCCGCCAGGAAATCGCCCTGGTGCTGGTCACCATGCTATGGGGAAGCACGTTCCTCATCATCCATATCGCCATGCAGCATAGCGGCCCGCTGTTCTTCGTGGGCGTGCGGTTCACCATCGCCGGCCTGATGGCGCTGCTGCTGTTTCGCAAGCACATGGCGGGACTGACCCGATACGAAATGGGAGCGGGCATCGCCATCGGCAGCGCGCTGTTCCTGGGCTACTACCTGCAGACCCATGGCCTGCGCACCATCACCAGCAGCCAGTCTGCCTTCATCACTGCCCTGTACGTGCCTGTCGTGCCGCTGCTGCAATGGGCGCTGCTGAAACGCCCGCCGGGGTTGATGAGCTGGGTCGGCGTCGGGCTGGCGTTTACGGGCCTGATCCTGCTCGCCGGGCCGGAGGCCGGCATGCCCAGCTTCAGCCCGGGCGAGGTCGCCACCCTGGCGGGCGCGGTGGCGATTGCCGCCGAGATCATCCTGATCGGGCTGTTTGCGCGCAAGGTGGACAGCCGCCGCGTGACGTTCGTGCAGTTGCTGACGGCGGGGCTGCTGTCGTTTGCGCTGATGCCGGTGCTGGGCGAGGCGGTTCCGGCCTTCTCATGGCTGTGGGCAGGGGCCGCGATCGGATTGGGGCTGGCCAGCGCCATCATCCAGCTGACGATGAACTGGGCGCAGAAGTCGGTATCGCCCACGCGCGCCACGGTTATCTATGCGGGCGAGCCAGTCTGGGGCGGGATCGTCGGGCGCCTGGCGGGGGATCGGCTGCCGGCGCTGGCGCTGGTCGGGGCCGGGTTGATCGTGGCCGGGGTGATTGCCAGCGAGGCGAAGTTCAAGCGCAGGAAGAAGCCGCAGTTGAGCGGTGTCTGACACCCTCGGTACGCTGCCGCAGGGGCGAGGTCAGCGCTGTCCGGTGTCAGACACCGGGTGGAAGCCGCCTCGCTCAGGCCGCCTCGCTCAGGCAGCCTGCTCCAGGAACGCCTGCAGGGCAGGCACCGTGTTCAGCACATGCTGGCGCATCGCCGCCTCGCAGCGCGCCGCGTCGCCGGTCTTGAGCGCGTCGATCAGTTCCTGGTGCGACTCGCGCACCCGCAGCACGCGGCCCGGCTGGGCCGCCCACAGGCGCATGTAGGGTTCGACGACGGAATGCAGTTCCGAGATCTGGCTCAGCAGGCGGGGCTGCCGGCAGAAGCTGCACAGGTATTCGTGGAATTCACGGTGCGCCGTGGTCCAGTCCAGGTCTTCGCTGGCGCCCTGGTCCAGCTGCTCGAGCATGTTGGATAGCCGGCGGATGTGTTCGGGCCCCATGTTGAGCACCGCGTTGCGTGTGGCCAGGCCTTCGAGCACCGAACGCATTTCAAAGACTTCCAGCATTTCCTGCTGGTTCAGGCCGCGCACCACGGCGCCGCGGTTGGCGCGAATTTCGACCAGGCCTTCGGACGCCAGCCGGCGCAGCGCGCCGCGCACCGGCATGCGGCTGGTGCCGATTTCGGCGGCGACCACGTCGGGCACCAGGCGCTGGCCGGGCGCGTAGCGGCCCAGCCGGATCTCGCGCTGCAGGTGCAGGTACGCCTCGTCTTCGGCGCTGATGGCTGTCTTTTGAAATTGCAGCACTTACGTCCCCAGGCTTGGAAAGCCGCCATGATAGATAACCGCAAAAATAACACAAACTGGATCCAATGATCCATGGATGCAAATCCTAATATCGCCGGAAAGCCAGCTTGCGTCTAATCCAGTCCGGGACGCGGCTGCCACGCCGCTCCGGCCGGAACGGGCAACAGACCCGCCCGGCGCACACGCTTTTCCATTACGCGATCAAGGGGATTCCATGAAATTTCGTCTCATCCGGGCGCTGGCAGGCGCCGCCGCGATGGCCTTTGCAGCCCAGGCCGGCGCGCAAGCCACGGACTGGCCGCAACATCCGGTGCGCATCGTCGTGCCCTTCCAGGCGGGTTCCGCCACGGACCTGATCTCGCGCCAGCTCGGCGCGGCGCTGTCGGCCGAACTGGGCCAGCCCTTCGTCATCGAGGCCCGCCCCGGTGCCGCCGCCGCGATCGGCAGCGCATCGGTCGCCCGGTCGGCGCCCGACGGCTACACGCTGCTGATGGGTGGCCCGGCCGCGGTCGTCACCAACCGCTTCCTGCAAAAGCGCCTGGCCTACGATCCGGACGCCTTCGAACTGGTGTCGATGGTGGCCTACACGCCCAACATCCTGCTGGCCAATCCGTCGCAGCCCTTCAAGACCCTGCCTGAAATGGTGGCCTATGCGCGCGCCAACCCGGGCAAGCTGACCTATGCCTCGTTCGGCACGGGCACGACGTCCCACATGGCGGGCGAAATGCTCAAGTCCATCGCCAAGATCGACATCCTGCACGTGCCCTACAAGGGCGCCGGCGAAGCCATTCCCGCGCTGCTGAGCGGCCAGGTGTCGATGTACTTCGACACCATCATGACCGGCCTGCCCCAGGCCAAGAGCGGCGCGCTGCTGGCGCTGGGCATGTCGAATTCGCAGCGTTCGGCGCTGGCGCCGGACATTCCCACGATCGCGGAACAGGGCTATGCCGGCTACGACATCGCGCCGTGGTATGGCCTGGTCGCCCCCGAAGGCACGCCCGCCCCGATCCTGGACAAGCTCAACAAAGCCGTCAACAAAGTGCTGGCCGACCCCGCATTGCGCGGTAAGCTCGCCGAAGCCGGCGCCGAGCCGCGTGGCGGCAGCCGCGAGGAATTCGCCGCCTTCATCAAGGCCGAGATTCCGCGCACCAAGCAGCTGATCGACCAGGCCGGCATCACCCCGCAGTAATTTCCCTTACGAGTTCCAGCATCCATGTCCTCCCCCTTCGATTGGTCTTTTCCGTACGCTTCCCGAAAAATGCCGGTCCTGGCCGCCAATGCGGTCGCGACCAGCCAGCCGCTGGCTGCGCAGGCGGGACTGCGCATGCTGCTGGCCGGTGGCAATGCCGTTGACAGCGCCATTGCCACCGCGATTGCCCTGACCGTCGTCGAGCCCGTGATGAACGGGATCGGCGGCGACATGTTCGCCCTGATCTGGCACGACGGCCAACTTCATGGCCTGAATTCCAGCGGCTGCGCGCCGGCCGCCTGGACGCCCGAATACTTCAACGGCCGCGACGCCATGCCCGGCACCGGCTGGGGCACTGTCACCGTGCCCGGCCAGGTCGCCGGCTGGAAAGCCTTGTCGGACCGCTTCGGCAAGCTGCCCTTCGCCAAGCTGTTCGAGCCCGCCATCGCGTATGCCGAAGACGGCTTCGCGGTGTCGCCCACCATCGCACGCCAATGGGCCAACCAGGCGCCCAAGCTGGCGGCCGAGCCCGGCTTTGCCGACGCGTTCCTGCCCCAGGGCCGCGCGCCGCAGGCCGGCGAATGGTGGCGTTTCCCGGACCAGGCCAGGACCCTGCGCGAGATCGCCGAAACCGGCGGCGAAAGCTTCTACCGCGGCGAACTGGCCCGCAAGATCACCGACTTCGCCAGCCAGACGGGCGGCGCGCTCAGCGCCGTCGACCTGGCCGAACACCAGGCGGAATGGGTCAAGCCCATTTCCCAATCCTTCCGCGACTACGAGCTGCACGAGATCCCGCCGAACGGCCAGGGCATCTCGGCGCTGATGGCGCTGGGCATGCTCGAACAGTTCGACCTGGAAGGCATGGGCCGCGACAGCGCCGACTACTACCACGTCAGCATCGAAGCGATGAAGCTGGCCTTCGCGGACCTGCATCATCACGTGGCGGACCCGCGCCACATGCGCACCGACGCGCGCGCCCTGCTCGACCGCGCCTACCTGGCCGAACGCGCCCGCCTCATTTCCATGGACCGCGCCAGCGTTCCCACGGCAGGCACGCCCGCGACCGGCGGCACCGTCTACCTGACCGCGGCCGACGCCGGCGGCACCATGGTGTCCTTCATCCAGTCCAACTACCACGGCTTCGGCTCCGGCGTCGTCGTGCCGGGCACCGGCATCAGCCTGCACAACCGCGGCCTGAACTTCGTGCTCAAGCCCGGGCACGCCAACCAGGTCGCGCCGCGCAAGAAACCGATGCACACCATCATTCCCGCGTTCGTCACGCGCGGCGGCCAGCCCGTCATGTCGTTCGGCGTCATGGGCGGCTCCATGCAGGCGCAAGGCCATCTGCAGATGGTGACGCGCCTGGCCGCGTTCGGCCAGAACCCGCAGGCCATGAGCGACGCGCCGCGCTTCCGCGTGGAGAACGGCCCGGTGGTCAACGTGGAATCGCACCTGCCGGCCGACGTGGTCGACACGCTGCGCGCACGCGGCCACAACGTGGCGGTGGCGCCCGTGGACAGCCTGGAGTTCGGCTCCGCGCAACTGATCTGCCGCCTGCCGCAGGGCGGGTACGTGGCGGCATCCGACTCGCGTCGCGACGGCCAGGCCGTCGGCTTCTGACGCGAAACGGGGCATGCCGGACTTCCCGCGGAAGTTCGGCGAAAATCCGTGACCGCCCGGCGCGCCACGCGCGCCGGCTGCAAGCCGCCCAGCGCGCCGTCACACGCCTGCAGCGACGCCCGCCGATACTGCCGCGTCGCCGCAAGAAGGACCGAAATGCCCCATCTGGCCTCGCCGCCTCCCGGAATACGCCGCAACACCGATCGCGCCGCCGCGCGGATCCTGCGGCTTTTACGCACCTCCCTTGCCGCCGTCGCCTGCGCCTTGCCGCTGGCTGCGGCGCCCCTGCCCGGCCTGGCCGCCCTGCCCCTGGCCGTCGACGGCCAGCCCCTGCCCTCATTGGCGCCCATGCTCGAGCGCGTGACGCCCGCCGTCGTCAATATCTCGTCGCAGGCGGACCCGCGACAGGGACCGGCGGCCGGCTTGGCGCAGCCGCCGGACAAGCTCCGGCAGAACGTCGGGTCCGGCGTCATCGTGGATGCGGCCCAGGGCAACATCCTGACCAACCATCATGTCGTGCGCGGCGCCTCTTCCATCCGCGTGTCCCTGCAGGACGGGCGCGCCTTCAACGCGACCGTCGTGGGCAGCGACCCCGACACGGATCTGGCCGTGCTGCGCATTCCCGCGCAGAACCTGCAGGCGCTGTCGCCGTCGGACTCCAGCGACCTGCGCGTGGGCGATTTCGTCGTCGCGATCGGCGACCCCTACGGCCTGGGCCAGTCCGCCTCGTCCGGCATCGTGTCCGCGCTGGACCGTTCCAGCCTGCGCGCCGCCGGCTACCAGAACTTCATCCAGACCGACGCCTCCATCAACCCCGGCAACTCGGGCGGCGCGCTCGTGAACCTGAACGGCGAGCTGGTCGGCATCAACACCATGATCTACACGCCGTCGGGCGGCAACGTGGGCATCGGCTTTGCCATCCCGTCCAATCTTGCGGGCGAGGTCATGCGGCAGCTCCTGCAGCATGGTCAGGTGCAGCGCGGCGGGCTGGGCCTGGACACGGTGGACATCACGCCGCGCAATGCACGCCAGCTTGGCGTGGCGCCTGGGTCCACGGGCGTCGCGGTGGCGCGCGTGGCGGACGGGTCCCCCGCGCAGCAGGCGGGCATCCAGGCCCGCGACCAGATCCTGTCCATCGACGGCAAGGCGATCGGCTCCAGCGCGCAGTTGCGCAACGCAGAAGGCCTGCTGCCCGTGGGCCGGCAGGTGCGGCTGGGCCTGTCGCGCGCTGGCGCCAGGTCGGAAGTCCTGCTGCGCATCGAACCGGAACGCAACGAACGCCTGCACGGCGGCTCGCTGGATGCGCGCCTGAATGGCGTCGAGTTCTCCGAGGTGGGCCGCGCGCAGCGCCTGCAGGGCAATGACGGCGCGACCGTCAGCGGCACCTTTCCCGAACGCGGTCCGGTGGCTGCGCGCCTGCAGCGCGGCGACATCGTCATCGGGGTGAACCAGCGGCCCGTCAGCAAGCTGGCCGACCTGCGCGACCTGCTGGCCGGCGCGGGTGCGCAGCCCCTGGTGCTGACCCTGCTGCGCGGCCGGGCCGCCTACACGCTGCAGGTGAATTGAAGCGGCCCTGCGCGGGATTCGTGGCAGAATGGCCCGAGCCCGGCGGCAGGCGCCGGCCTTCAGGCGCTTGCGCCAACGCGATGTTCCATTGCCCATCGCCGGCATGCCCGGCCCGCAGGAAGGAGCTCGAATGAACCGTCTCACGATACGCAAGCGTTCCGCGCTGCAAGGCCTGCTGCTGGCCGCCGGCTTGACCGCGGCCACGGCCGGCGCAGCCGCGCAGGACAAGATCCCGCAGATCATGCAGGTGCCCGCCGACAACGGCGTTGCGTGGCAGGCCCCATCCGAAGGCGTCGTCACATACGAATGCCGCATGACACGGACGGACGGCACCCGGCCCGCCTGGGTGATCGCGGGCGCAAGCGCCACGCTGGGCGCCGGCAATTCTGGCACGACCGGCACGTACAAGAGCCCGCCCGAAACCTGGCGGGCTGCCGATGGGTCGACATTGACGGGGATGGAAACCGTGCGCGCCTATTCGGGCCCGGACCGCCTGTACGACCAGCTCGTGCTGGCCAATCCGTCTTCGGGTGTGGGCGTGCTGACCGGCGTGACCTACATCCAGCGCATCGTGCGGGCGGGCGGCGGCGTGCCCCAGACCACCTGCGACGCCGCCGGCGTGGGCCGTAAAGAGCAGGTCAAATACCAGGCCGACTACGTGTTCTGGAAGCCGAACTGAAGTTCTGGCATTGCTTCGTGCGGGCCGTGGCCGGCGCTGGTTTCCAGGTGATCACCAAGGCAAACGTTGGCTTGGCATCGGGCAGGCGTCAGGGCGCCGACATGGCCTGCTTCAGTTCCTTGACCAGCCCCGGATGCCTGGCCTTTTCCTGGTTCAGGGTATAGGCGGACAGAGTCACCACCTTCTTGCCCGACGCCGCGAACAGGGCCGTCAGCTCGGCCGGCCGGCCGGACAGCCTGCTGGCCGCGTCCAGCTGAAAAACGCCGATATTGCCGACCTTGAAGGCGCCATCCCCCGTCTTCTTGAACGTGGGCACGGCTTCCTGCTGCTGCGACTGGAAGCCCGCGGCCATGGCCCCCAGCGTGAATGCGTCGTCGTCGCCCACCGCGACTTCCAGGGGAACGTCGATCACGATGATCGCCTGCATGGCGGCGCGGTTCAGGAAGATCTTGCCCGTGACCTCGGGCGCGGCGGGGTCCGAGGGAAATTCGGTTTCAAAGAACCCCGCCGGAATGACGACCTGCAGCTTGCCGTCCAGCACCGCCAGCGTTTGCGGCGGCAGGGGCGCGGCCGCGGTGTCCTGCGGCGCCCCGTTGGGGTCCTGCACCGCCGCCGGGGCATCCTGGGCAAGCGCCGGCGCACAGGCAGCGCCGATGGCCAGTGCCAACGCCAATGACATTCCCGCGAGCCGTCCGTTGTGCGTGTGCATATTTGTTCAGTGAAAAGGCGGAGCTTTCAATACTACAACGCCACCACCGCGCCATCGGGCGGCGACAGTTCAAAAGGCAAGGCCCGCGCAGCGCCTGCGCGGGCCTTTCAGTTTGCCATGATCGGAGTTCGGGTGAGCGGACTGGGAGTGGAGCTAGGGAGGTGGCCGCTTTTTTCTCGTCTGTGGCCGGGTAAGACGCCCAATCCGCTCAGTGCAACCGCGGTGCAGGGTGCGGGCGGCGCGCACGCGGCGCGCCGCCCGTTCACGCCAGGCGCTTAGAAGCGATGACGGATGCCCACCAGGCCCACGGTGCTCTTCACGCCGTCGATGAAGGCGTAGTCGGTGGCGTACGAAGCCAGCGCGTACAGGTTGGTGCGCTTGGACAGGTTGTACGTGTAGCCCAGGCTGTACACGTTCATGGCCGAGTCGCCGCCGGTCAGCGCGTCGCTGTCCGGATCAGCACGTTGCCACGAAGCCAGGATGCTGCTGGCGCCCAGCGGCACGGTCAGGCCGACCATGTACGAGTTGGCCTTGAAGTCGTCCACGGCCACGTTCGTGCCGAAGCCCTTGGCGGTGGGGCTGCCGCTGCCGAAGGCGTTGACGCCCTGGCCGGTGAACCAGCCGTCGCGAGTCTGGCCGAAGGCCAGCGCCAGCTTCAGGACTTCAAAGTCGTACGCGCCGCCGATGCTCCACGACTTCGGCGTGGCGTCGGTGCCCAGCTGGCTGGCCGGGTTCAGCTGGTCATACGTCAGGGCCACGTTCAGCGGGCCGTTCACGTAGCGCACGCCGGCGGTAATGCCGCGGGTGTTCTCGGCGGTGCGGAAGCCCGTCTGGGCCGTGGTCGTGTCGGCGACGTTGAACGAATAACCGATGCCAGCCTGGAAGCCGCCGAACGACGGGGTCGAGTACTGGACCATGTTGTCGTAGCGGACGGTGTTGGCGGCGCTGAAGGCCACGCCGACGTTCGCCTGGCCGTAGCTGGCGGCGAACGGATCGATCGCGCCGATGTACTTGGACGCGATGTTGGTCTGGCGGCCGAATTCCAGCAGGCCCCACGAGCTGCTCTTCAGGCCGACGGTGGCTTGGCGGCCGAACAGGCGGCTGCTCTGGCCCGACGTGCCGTTGGCCGAGTTGAAGCCGCTTTCCAGCGTGAAGACCGCGCTCAGGCCATCGCCCAGGTCTTCAGCGCCACGCAGGCCCCAGCGCGAGCCGCTGGAGACGCCGTTGGTCATGCCGACCTTCGACTCATGGTAGTTGTCGCCCTTGACGCGCTGGTAGCCGATGCCGGTGTCGATCAGGCCGTACAGCGTCACCGAGGTTTCCGCCTGCGCCGTGCCGGACAGCGCGGCGAAGATGGCGGTGACGAACAAAGTCTTTTTCATTACAGATTCCCATTGATTGAACAGACATGCGCATCTGGCGTGGCCCGCAACGCTAGCGGCGCACCGATGCACTCGGCGCATGGCAGGAACGGATTCTAGGGATGCAATGTGTCAGTTTTTGAGACACAAGCTCAATCATGTCAGCCAGGGAAAATTAGGGTCGGTTTGTGGCGCGTGGCCGACACCCTGGGGTAAACACGGTACGCCGGCAGGCCTGTCATGGGGGTGTGCTATGCAGACCCGTGCGCGATCAGCCGAGCCGGCTGACAAAGGTCCGCAGCAATTGGCGCGCGTCGCCGGTAGGCCCCAGCGCGCCCATCATCCCCTGCACGTCGAAGCCTTCCGCCGCGAATACGTCCGCGCGCCGGGCCAGGCATGCCGACATCAGCGCGGGCGAGAATTCGGGATGGAACTGCACGGACCACGCATTGGGTCCGTAGCGCAGGACCTGATGTGGATCGTGCCGGGACCGGCCCAGCACGGTCGCGCCGTCCGGGGGGACGAGCACGCTTTGTTCATGCGTGAGGTTGGCGTGGAAACTGGACGGCAGCGTCCCCAGCAGCGTGTCCGCGCCGGCATCGGGATGTAGCTCGATGGCATGCTGGCCGATCTCGCGGCCCTGCGGATGGAAGTCGACGACACCCCCGAAGGCGTGCGCCATCAGCTGGTGTCCGTAGCAAATCCCCAGCGGCGCAAGTTCTGCCTGCAACGCGGCGCGCAGCCATTGCGCGGTGCGTTCGCTCCAGGGTTCGCGGTCCGTCACCATGGACCAGGAGCCCGTCAGAACCGCGCCCGCTATCTCGCGCGGGTCGGGGAGCGGCTCGTCGTCGTGCGGCCGGAAGACACGCACCGGCAGGCCCGGATCATCCAGGGCGGCCAGCATCCAGTCGGACTGTTCTCCCATGGCCTGCCGAAGGTCTTCGGGCGGGCGGCCCATCTGGATGATGGCGAGCGGCTTGCGGTTCATGTGGGGCGATTCTGCGCGAGGGTCTGGACTGCGCGCATCCTGACACCGAAGGCGCCAGGCATCAACCCGCCCGGACGACTATCAGATATGAGCCGGATTGATGTCGCGCGGCCGGCGCGCCGCGGTCACTTGCCGAACAGGCGGCGCAGGCGCTCGGACTCGGCAAGATTCAGGCGCTTGGCCTCGTCTTCCGCATACGCCCTTTCGCCCACGTCGTACGACCCTTCGTGCAGGCATTTGCTGCGGTTGGACTTGCATTCGCTGCTGGCCCGGGCGGGGGTGGCGTTGGACATGCTGGACTTGGCCGACGGCGAAGGCTTGCTGGACGAACAGCCCGCGGCGAGCGCAACCAGAATCAGCGCAGCGCCGCAACGGCTGATGGTAAGAATGGACATGTTTCCCGGCCCCACAGAAAAGCTATAGGCCTTTTTATAGCAAAACCGGCCGGGTCAATACGTTTTAAGTCGTAGCAGGAACGGGGCCGGCGCAACCATGCACCGACCCCGGCGCCGGACGGGAACGCCCGGATTCAGCGCCTACTCGATCTCGATGCCGGCCTCATTGATAAGCGCCGTCCATTGCGCGGTGTCGCGGCGGACGGTGTCGGCAAGCTGTTGCGGCGTGCTCGAGACGAACTCCACGCCCTGCGACTCGAACTTCTGGTTCAGTTCCGGATTCTTCAGCGTGTCGGCCACGGCCTCGTTCAGCTTGGCCAGCACCTCGGGCGGCGTGCCCGCCTTGGCGAACAGCCCATACCACGTGGTGTACGAAACGCCCGGCAGGGTCTGCGAGATCAGCGGCAGCTTGGCGGTGTCGGCCCCCTTGCTGGGCGCGCTCATGGCCAGCGCCTTGACCGAACCCTTGTCGATCATGGGTTTCAGGGACGGCATGCTGCTGAACAGCGCCTGCACCTGGCCCGATGCCAGGTCGGTCAGCACCTGGGAAGTGCCCCGGTAAGGCACATGCACCACATCGACCTTGGCCTTGCTCTTGAACAGTTCCATGCCCAGGTGCGCCACCCCGCCCACGCCCGCCGAACCGAAGTTGACCCGCCCCGGATGGGCGCGGGCGTAGTCCACCAGACCCTGCACCGAATCCACCGGCAATTTCGCGTTCACGACCAGCACGTGCGGGCTTTCGGTCAGCAGGCTGATGGGCGCCAGGATCTCCAGCACATTCTTGCCCTGCATGGCCTTGGACGGCACCGTCATGTTGCCCGAGGCCGGCATCAGCAGCGTGTAGCCGTCGGCTTCCGCGCCCAACACCTGGTTCAGCGCGGGCACGCCGTGGCCGCCGCCCGCGTTCACCACCACCACCGGCTGGCCGAGCTTGTCGCCGAACAGCTTGGCGAATTCGCGCCCGACCATGTCGGCCGGGCCGCCGGCCGCGAACGGCACGATCATGCGGATCGGCCTTTCCGGATAGTCGGCGTGGACCGGGGCCAGGGGCGCCAGGCCCGCGATCAGGGCGAACGCGCCCAGTGTTTGCTTGAAATTCATTGTCTTCCTCCTGAGGGGTTTTGATTACTTGTTGTGGCCTGACGGATGCGTCGGCTAGCGCGCCGGGCCGATATCCAGCGTGGCCTTCGCCAGCGCCGCATCCAGCCAGACGGGCCGCAGTTCGCCGCGCGCGATGGCGGCCATGCGCCGGGCTTCCGCCTCGGCCTTGGCCAGCGCGGCGGTCGCCATGGATTCGAGTTCCGCGGGACCGACCACGACCAGGCCATCGTCATCGCCGAGGATCCAGTCGCCGGGTTCGACGCGCACGCCGCCGCACTGGACTTGGCGGTTGACGCTGCCGCCGCCCGCCTTGAAGGGGCCCGCGGGCGACAACGCGGCGGCGAAGACGGGCAGATCGCCCTGCCGCAGCTCCGCCGCGTCGCGCATGGCGCCGTCGATCACCACGCCGGCGATCCCGGTGGCTGCCGCTTGCGCACACATGATCCCGCCCATGACGGCCCGCTCGGCATAGCCCTGGGCGTCCACCACCAGCACGTCGCCGGGCTTGGCGAGGGCAAGGGCTGCGTGGATCGCCAGGTTGTCGCCGGCCGGCACCGACACGGTGAGCGCCCTGCCGCGCACCGACCAGCCGGGGCGCAGGGGTTTGATCGCCGCGCGCATGAATCGGGCGCCGGCATCGGCCAGCAAGGTCGTGGTCAGGCCGGGCAGGTAAATGTCGCTCATGAGATCACTCCACCAGGGCCGCAACGACGGCCGGGAAAATGCTTTGATAGGCCTCGCCGTAACGCGTGCCCGCCGTTTTGCCGCGGCGGCCCGCCTGCGCGCCGCGCTGCAGCGCCACACGTTCGTAGTAGGCCCACAGATTGCTTTGCGTGGGCATGGCCTGCATGGCCTGCCACTTGCGCTCCCACACGTCGGTGATGTCGAGCAGCACATTGGGCTTGAAGCCGCACAGCTCCGTCTGGTGCGGCTCGAAGCACAGCACCTGCGGCGGCACCACGAAGTCGGCGCCATGGCCGGGCGCCATCGCCTGCATGCGGGCGCGCAGCGCCATTTCGAACGTGCGGCAGTGATCCAGATTGGACGGATCGTGCTCGGGATGGGTCAGCACCACCGACGGTTTCGTGCGGCGCATGGTTTCCGAGATGCGTCGCACCGAGTCCGGCGAGTCGGGCAGCGGATAGTCGCCCAGGTCGTGGAAATCCAGCGAGCTCACACCCAGGATGTCCGCCGCGGCTTCGGCCTCGGCGCGCCGCTGCGCCTTGACCGTGTCGCGCTGCGTATCGCCCTTCCAGGCGGAATTGGACTCGCCGTTTTCGCCGTAGCTCAGGCAGACCAGATGCACATCCACCCCGCGCTGCGCATGCAGCGCCATCGCCCCGCCGCAGCGCCAGACAAAATCGCCCACGTGGGCGGTCACCACCAGCATCGAACTCGACATCCCTGACTCCAGATCAACTGACTGGCGCCATTTTAAAATTGCGCAACGCCGTTGTACCCTATACAATCAACGAGCAAATTCAATGGATAGGAGCCATGCATGAGCAATGACGGGGTGGTCGCCGTGGAACGCGCGCTGAGCGTGCTGGATTGTTTTCGCCCCGGCGCCGAGCACCTGTCCCTGGCGGACTTCGCACACCGGCTGCCGCTGCACAAGACCACGATCTTCCGCATGCTCAACTCATTGGCCCGCTGCGGATATGTCGTGCGCGAGCCCGACGGCCGCTACGGCCTGGGTCCCCGGGTGCTGTTCCTGGCGCGCGTCTACGAACGCGGTTTTGATCTGGAGGCCGTGGTCATGCCGGTGCTCGAACGTCTCTCGGCCGACACCGGCGAAAGCGCCGCCTACTACGTCGAAGGCGGCGAGCCCGGGCAGCGCCTGTGCCTCTTTCGCCATCAGCCGCACGAAGGCCTGCACAGCCAGGTCATCGCGGGCAGCGTGATGCCGCCCGACAAGTCGTCGACCGGCCAGGTCTTCGCGATTTGGGCGCAAGGCGCCCGGCGCGGCGAGACTCGCCTGCCGATCTTTTCCTGCGGCGCGCGCGATCCCTATACCTCGTCGTGGTCAGTGCCCGTCATCGGCCAGGAAGACCGTTTCGTCGGCGCGCTGACAATTGCGGGTCCGTCGGCGCGGCTCAAGACCGTGGACGCGGCGCTGTTCGAGGCGATGATTCTTGAGCGGGCCGATGAGTTGTCGCAGCGGCTGGGCGCGTCGCTGGAGATGCGCGACGTTCTTTATCGCTCAGGCGAACCGTGATCGGCAAGGCCGGATGCTGGCTATCGCTGGCCACAGCGTCACTTATCCGCTTGCCGGATCCACCGACTTGCCGATGATCGGCAACGGTTTCGGCGTCGATCTTGTCGAACTCCGCGCAGGTACCGAACAGCGTCAGTGGTTTAGACGGCGATCGGGCGCCTACCTTGATCGAACGGCAATTCTTGCAGCGCCGCGGTCAGCAGCGGCTTCCATGAGTCGATATGACGAGTGATCAACGCAGAGATCGCCTCGCACTGGTGCGTCGCTGCGAGCTCGATCATTTCATAGTGCTCAGACACCGAGGCGCGCTGGCGCTCCAGACCCGCCGCGGAATTGATGCCGTAGAGTCGCATGTCTGCCCGCAAGCCCATGATCATTCGAGTAAGAAGTGGATTGTTCGCGCGCGAGACCAAGGCCTCGTGAAATTGCCGATCCGTTTCAATGTAATCGGCGACATTGCCAGCCTTTACGGCGGCTGCGACGGCATCGGCAAGTTGAATCAACGGCTCGGTATCAGTCAGCCCCTTGCGCGCGATGGTCACGAGGGCGCCCGCTTCGAGCATGATTCGAACGTCAAAGTGATTTTCCAGATCCTGGGGCGTGGCGGCTTCCACTCGAAAGCCGCGATTGCGCAACGGCGCGACCAACCCTGTGCGGCTCAGTTCCAACAGCGCTTCCCGCACCGGAGTCGTTGACATTCCCATCTCCGTCGCGAGCGCGGGGACGGAATAGATGGTGCCCGGAATTGCCTGTCCCGACACGATGCGGGATCGAAGCTGGGCAAGCACCATTTCTCTTAAATTGGTGACGCCTTCCATAGAAATCCTCTCAACGAATTGAACCGTCACTATATCAAATTTCTTGCAGTAGCGCGTGACGCGCTATATAAATGCGTCACGCGCTATATCATGCGCTCGCCCAGGGCCGAGGCGAGTCGGCCCTTTGGAGACATCCCATGGATGAACCTTTGAAGCGCCACATTTGCCTTGGGTGTGGCTTTCTCTACGACGAAGCGCTGGGCTTGCCAGAACACGGCATCGCCCCCGGCACCCGGTGGGCAGAAATTCCAGAGAACTGGGTATGCCCGGATTGCGGCACGCCCAAGTCCAGGTTCGAGATGGTCGAACTCCCCTACGCCGACGCGGAAGTCGCGGCGCGCGCGCTCGTCTAGTACGTCTAGAGAAATCACCATGAATAAAGACTTTGTCCTGCGCGCACACGAGCGCGGCTACGAGAAATTTCTGTCGACGGGCGAGGCATCGAGCTACATCGCCGGCCATCCTGAAGGCATCCTTACCCGGCATTCCAGCTTCAATTTCGGGACCTACCAGAGCGGAATTCCCGGCTTTGGCAGAATCCGCGTGTTCGGCGATGAAGTATTCAGCGGCGCCGGCAGCGGCTACAACATGCATCGGCACCACGACTTCATCATTTGTGCCTTCGTCTTGGCCGGCACGCTCACACACGTGAATACGGTTGGCAACATCGACCAGCTCGGCCCCGGGGATTATTACGCGTTCAACACGGGCTCTGGCGGGAAACACTGCGAATTGAACCTGGCAAGCAGCGACCTGCAGGTGCTTTACCTCTGGATTCTTCCAGACCGCCTGCTGCTGCCCCCCTCCTACACGCGCAGTCATTTCGATGCGGTCACACATCGAAACCGGCTTGCGCCGCTGGTTGGCAATGCCGACGGCGCATTGCATATCAGCCAGGATGTCTCAGTTTCCCGGCTGGTGGCGGACAAGGCCATGAGCTTGCAGTACGCGCCCAAATCGAACCGGCACGGGGTGTATGTGTTCGTGCTCGACGGGGAAGCCAGCGCCAATGACATCTCCCTGGCACGCCGGGACAGCCGCGGTGTCTGGGGAGATGAACCCATCACGGTCCAGACCGACAGTGAAGGAGCGGACCTCCTCATCATTGAGACCATCCAGTAGCGTACGCGCCCGGATCAACGTGTTTGCAGGCGGCGCCTGGTTGCACCCGCGCCGCTCGCGGCCCCAAACGGGCAAGCAAAGGAGATTGTCATGCCGGTGATTCAGCTTTATCACGCAAAGGGGGTGCTCAACCCCACCAGCAAGAACTTGATGGGCAAGCGCCTAACGGAAGTGCTGTTGACGATGGAGGGCGGTGCGCGCACACCTGGGGGGGTGGCGTTCGCGTCTGTGCTTTTTACCGAAGTGCCCGCGGAAGACTGGTGGGTGGGGGGCACAACTGACGGGACGCATCTCAGTGCGCCAGGGCGACTGATTGCGCGTGTCAGCATCCCCGAGGGCTACATGAGCCAAGCGCATAAATCTGAAGTACACGCTTTGGTCCACGCCGCCATGATGGAAAGCTTGGGCGCGACCAACGCTGAAGGCTCCGGCGCGCTCGTGATCATCGAAGAAGTGATCGAAGGAAACTGGGGCGCGGGGGGCCATACCATCAGCCTCGCCTCCATTGCGCAAACCGTAGGCCTCGCGAAGGACGGCGAACGCTATCAGTGGGTGCAAGCGTACTTTCAGGCAAAGGCGCGACAGTTCGCAGCGGCGCACTACCCCCCGGATACCGGCGGCCTGCTGCCCGACACACCGTCTGCCACGCCGGCGCTGAGGACGGCAGAGAAGCGCGCGCCGCGCGGAGCATGACGATGGATTTCAAATTCATTCATTCGACCAAAGCAGAAACGCCAATCCTTATCCCCCAGATCGGTTTGACGTTGCGTGTGCGAGTCCCGCCCGAGTCCACGGGCGGCGTCATAACGAGCATCGAGACCGAGAACGCGCCAGGCTTCGGCCCACCGTTACACCGACACCGCGAAGTCGAAATCTTTTACGTGCTTGAAGGCCGCTATCTGTTTGAAGTGAACGGTACGCAATTCACCGCTGATGAAGGCGACGTCGTCACTGTGCCTGGCGGCGCCACGCACGCCTTTATCAATATCACGGACCGTCCAGCTCGCCAGTTCATTCAGATACTGCCCGGCCTGGATGCAAAGGCCTTTTTTCTCCGTCTAGGGGCCGTGATGAAGGAAGGCAAGCTCGACCGCGATGCACTGAACGCATTCGGACAACAGTGGCACGTGGAATTCCTGGGGCCTCCCCTGCAATGGAAGCAAGCTGCATCCTAGAAAGAGGGAGTCCCCGGTCCGGCACCTGCGCCGGCGTGTAGCCGGGAATCATGGCGCGGCAGGAGGGGCTCGAACCCCCGACCCCGGGCTTAGAAGGCCCGTGCTCTATCCAGCTGAGCTACTGCCGCGCGGTGTGGTGATGCCCGGAAGCTGTCCGGGCGCCGCATTTTACCTTGTTGCGGAGAAACCGGCGCGCGCCCCTATTCTTCGCCGATATCGGTGTGGGTGGACACCCACAAAACGATGGCGTCTTCCGGGCTCAGGCTGATCACGCGGTGGCCCATCCGGCTGTCGATGTAGAAGCTTTCGCCGGCTTTCAGGCGGGCGGGTTCGTAGAACTCGGTGTACAGCTGGACCTCGCCTTCCAGCACATAGACGAATTCCTCGCCGCCGTGGCGGCTCCAGTCCTGGAATTCGTCGAAGGAGCGCGCCTTGACCCGGGTATGGAACGGCATCATGCGCTTGTGCGACAGCGCGGTGCACAGCAGCCGGTGGTCGTAGTACGGCGTTTCGTACTGGCGCCCTTCCCCCTGGCGGCTCAGGCTGCGGCGGCCGGTGCCCATGTGGGCGTCGGACGCGGTGAAGAGTTCGGCTACGTCCAGATCCAGCCCTGCGGCGATCTTGATCAGGTTGTCATAGGTGGGCGACAGCAGGCTGTTTTCGATTTTCGAGAGCGTGGAGGCGGACACGCCGGTGGCCGCGGCCGCCTGCTTCAGAGTCCATTCGCGCCCCTGGCGCAAGGCCCGCAGCCGTTGTGCCAACACGCTCTGTTTGTTGCCTTGCATCTGTATACCCTGTCATGCCCGCGATCGGCGCTCCCGCCACCAGTCGCGCGCCTGGTAAGACCAATAAGTCAGTTGAACCGCCGCCGTGCCCAGGCTGCCGCCGTTCCAGGCCAGCCCGAAAGGCGCGAACAGCTTGTAGCGCTGGGTGTCGCCCGTGATCCCTTCGGCCACGACGCGCCCGCCGATGGAGGTGGTGTTCATGCCGTGGCCGCCGAACGCCGTGCAGTACCAGACGCCGGGCCCCAAGAGGCCGATCTGCGGCATCAGATGCCGCGCGTAGGCCATGCGTCCCGACCACGCGGCCTCCACGCGCACCCCCTGCAATTGGGGATAGACGCTGAGCAGTTCGCGGCGCAGGGACTCGGCCAGGTCGGGCGGGTCGTCGACACGGGTGGTGATTCTACTGCCCCAGCCGATCCGCCCGCCATCGAGGACGCGGTAATAGTTGCCGGCGCGCCGGTCGTCGCCGATGGCGGCCGTGCTGCGGATGGCTTCCCGCACGCGGTCGCCCAGGGGCTCGGTCAGCATGATGTAGGTGGCGATGGGGAGCATCGCGCGGCGCAGGGCGGGCACGACGTCGCCGGTGTAGCCGCCCGTGGCCAGCACGACCGTGCCGGCGTCGATCTGCCCCTGCTCGGTCTTCAGGTGCTTGACCGCGCCGTCCAGCGTGGCCTGCGCGACCGGGGAGTCTTCATGGATGCGCACGCCCAGCCGGACGCACTCGCGGGCCAGCGCCCGCGCATAGTTGAGCGGGTGAAAGTGAAAGGACGCGGGATCCTCGACGCCCTGGAAATAGACGTCCGACACCAGCCTTTCCCGGACCTGGCTGCGGGTCAGCAGGCGGACATCGCGCCCGAAGTCGCGCTGCTGGCTGTCGCACCACTGGCGCAGCGCGTCGGTGGCTTCGTAGCGCACGACCCGCAGGCGCCCGTCCACCTTGCGGGCGTCGGCGATGCGCAGGTCGCGGATGTTGTCGCGGATGATCTCGACGCCCTCCATCGACAGCCGGTAGAGCTGGCGGTAGTGGTCTTCGTCGACATGCTTGCGGATGGCGTCGGCGCCCGCGGAAAACGCCGGCGACACCGAGCCGCCGTTGCGGCCCGACGCTCCCCAGGCGATGCGCCGCCCTTCCAGCAGGGTGACGTTGCGGCCGCGCCGCGCCAGCTCCAGCGCGGTGGACAGGCCGGCCAGGCCGCCCCCCACCACGCAGACGTCGGCGCTGGCCGCGCCCGCCAGGGGCGGGTAGTAGGTCTCGCCGTCGGCGAGCGTGCGTTTGTAGTAGGTGTCGATGTACTCGGAGACCATGGCGTCGGCTCAGTGCAGGCTTGCGCCCTGCAGGCCCCCGGTCAGGCGCTTTTCCAGCCAGTTGGCCAGGCGCAGGAGCGGGTAGCAGTAGATGAAATAGATGGCGGCGATCATGCCGTAGATGAACAGCGACTTCGCGGGGAAGGTGATGATGAACACCTCGCCCTGGCGCGTCAGTTCCGTGATACCGACCACCGACAGGATGGCGGTGCTCTTGATCAGCATGACGTAGACCCCGCTCATGGGCTGCACGATCAGGCGCATGGCCTGCGGCAGGATGACCAGCCACAGGATCTGCAGGGGACGCAGGCCCAGGGTCATCGCCCCTTCCGTCTGGCCGCGCGGCACGGCCTGGATGGCGCCCATGACGATTTCCGCCACATAGCAGGACGTGTAGACCGACAGCGACACGAACGCCGCCGTGCCGGAATCCCAGTGCAGCAGCTCGATGCCGGAACTGGGCAGCACGAAATAGAAGATGTAGAGCTGCACCAGGAACGGCGTGCCGCGCAGGATATGGATGTACAGGCCCAGCAGCTGGTGCACGCCGCGGATGCGGTAGCTGCGGATCACGCCGATGACAAAGCCCAGCAGCGACCCGGCGATGATGGCCACGAAGGAGATCTTCAGCGTCTCCCAGAAGCCCTTGAGCAGGAAGGGCAGCACGACGCCGGCGGTGGAGAGATAGGAGTCCAGCATGGTTACCTCGCGTTCCAGGCCGGACCCGCCAGCCACAGGCTTACGCCCTTGGACAGCAGCAGCATGACGCAGTAGATCAGCAGATAGCCCGCCGCGATGGTCAGGAAGGCTTCGTTGGGCACGATGCGCTCGCTGTTCATCTGCACGCCCGCCGCGACCAGTTCAAAGACCGTGATCAGCGACAGCAGCGAGGTGTCCTTGATCAGCACGGCCGTCTGGCCAAGCAGGGGCGGCAGCGTATTGGCGAAGGCCTGGGGCAGCACCACGTAGCGCAGGCGCTGGTGGTAGTTCATGCCGCAGGCCTTGGCGCCTTCGACCTGGCCGCGCGGCACGGATTCGATGCCGACGCGGATGATTTCGCTCATGTAGGCCGCGTGGTGGACCGTCATGGCGATGATGCCCAGCAGCATCTCGCTCCAGCCCTTGGCCCCCGGAATCAGGTACGGCACCGCGTAATAGACCAGGTAGATCTGCACGAGCAGCGGCGTGGAGCGGACGAATTGCACATACCCCGCCACCGGGCGCCACACCACGCCGCGCGACGACATATGGGCAAGCGCCAGCGGAACCCCGGCCAGCACCGACAGCACCAGGCTCGCGCCCGCCGCAATCAGGGTGTTGGCCAGGCCCTCGGCGAATTGGCCCGTGTACTGGCTGACGATGCGCCAGTTATAGAAATCGATCAGCCAGTCCATGGGCGGTCCCGTCTCCGATCAGTGGTCTTTCTTCCAATCGGTCGAGTACCAGTACTTCACCTGCTCGGGCAGCGTGTTGTCGGCCGTCTTCAGGGTCTGCCAGTTGTCCAGCCAGAACTTCAGGCGGAACGCGTTGGGGCCGACGGCGAACGCCAGCGGCTCGCGCACCATCACGCCTTCCAGCACCCGCAGGTTGCCGAAGTCGACCAGAAACTGGTTGGCCGTGGACAGCGACATGATGCCGGCGTCCAGGCGACCGCTGGACAGGGCCTGGCCGACCGGGGCGCTGCCGCCCGAGAATTCCTTCAGCGTGGCCTTGGGCAGCATCTTCTTGCCGACTTCCGCGTACGTGCTGGCGCCCAGCGCGCCGACGGTGACGCCGGCCTTGTCGAGTTCCTGGTAGGTCTTGTAGGGCGAATCCTTGGGCACCACGGCGACGGTGTCGGCGTAGAACATGGGCAGCGAGAACAACACCTGCGCCGCGCGCTGCGGCGTGGGCGTCATGTCGGCGGCCACCATGTCGGCCTTGCCGGACAGCAGCGCCGGCAGCAGCCCCTTCCATTCATAATCCTGCAGCACCAGCTTCACGCCCAGGTCGTCGGCCATGCGCTTGGCCACTTCCACGGCCAGCCCGGTGCGCTTGCCCGACTTGTCCATGAAGCTCATCAGCGGCCCGGACGTCTGCACCGCCACGCGGAGCTCGCCGCGCTTGATGATGTCGGAAAGTTCGTCCGCCTGCGCCGGCAGGGCCACGGTGGCGGCCGCCAGGGCGACGCTGGCCACGCCCAGCCATTGTTTGATTTTCAGCATTTCTAACCCCTTTGGTGATTGGACCCATATCGTTCCGGGCAAGGCACATCGCGCCGGCAGCGCCCGGATAAGCCGGACCGGCGGGACTACAGAATCTTGTCCAGGAAGGCGCGGGTGCGCGCTTCCTTGGGGTTGCCGAACACCTCGTCAGGCGTGCCCGTTTCCACGATGCGGCCGGCGTCCATGAAGAGCGCGCGGTCGCCGACGTCGCGGGCGAATCCCATTTCGTGGGTCACGACCGCCATCGTCATGCCGTCGCGCGCCAGCGCGCGCATCAATTCAAGAATGCCGCCCACGGTTTCGGGATCGAGCGCCGACGTGGCCTCGTCGAACAGCATGAGCTTGGGGTCCATGGCCAGCGCCCGGGCGATCGCCACCCGCTGCTGCTGGCCGCCCGACAACTGGCTGGGATAGCGGTCGCCGTATTCGGCCATGCCCACCCGGCCCAGCAGTTCGCGGGCATAGCGTTCGGCGTCGGCGCGGCTGCGGCCGCGCACCACGCGCTGGGGTAGCGCGACGTTGTCGAGCGCAGTACGGTGTTGGAACAGGTTGAAGTGCTGGAACACCATGCCGACCTCGGTGCGCCAGTGATTGACGTCGGTGGCCGGGTCCGTGAGCGACACGCCGTTCACGCGGATCGTGCCGCCGTCGATGCTTTCCAGGCCGTTCAGGGTGCGCAGCAGCGTGCTCTTGCCCGAGCCGGACGGCCCCACCACGACCATGACTTCGCCGCGCTCGAGCTGGCAATCGATGCCGTCCAGCGCCAGATGCGGGGGATGCCCGTCGCGCTGATAGGTCTTCTTGACTGCCTGGACAACGAGCAACGGTTCCGCCACGGATTCACCTTCTGGTGGAGTGGGCTGGCGTCCGCGACCCGCGGGAGACGGACATCAGCTTGCACTGGCGTTTCAAGGGCATCAGATGCCTGACACCTCAAAAATATTTCGCATTTCACGTCATAGTTTCGTATAGTAAATTTTTTTCCAGAATCGCCACTTAGGCATAACCCTTAAAGCGAAGGCCTCCTTCGCAGGCCATCCAAGGAACCGGCATGGACACTCCCCAAGACATCCTGCGCAATCTCGGACTGAATTCCAGCGCGCTCACCGGCGGCACGCTGATCGCCCGCAGCCCGATCGATGGCGCCGAACTGGCCCAGGTGCATGAACACACGGTCGCACAGGCCCATTCCGCCATCACCCGCGCGCGCCAGGCCAGCCTGGCATGGCGCGACGTGCCGGCCCCGCGCCGCGGCGAACTGATCCGCCTGTTCGGCGAAACCCTGCGCCAGCACAAGCGCGAACTGGGCCGCCTGGTCAGCCTGGAAGCCGGCAAGATCGTGGCCGAGGGCGAAGGCGAGGTCCAGGAAATGATCGACATCTGCGACTTCGCCGTCGGCCTGTCGCGCCAGCTCTACGGCCTGACCATCGCCTCCGAGCGCCCCGGCCACCGCATGATGGAAACCTGGCATCCGCTGGGCGTCGTCGGCGTCATCAGCGCCTTCAACTTCCCCGTCGCCGTCTGGTCCTGGAATGCCGCCCTGGCGCTCGTCTGCGGCAACGCCGTCGTCTGGAAGCCGTCCGAAAAGACGCCGCTCACCGCCCTGGCCTGCCAGGCCCTGTTCGCCCAGGCCGTGCAGCGTTTCGGCGACGCTCCCGCCGGCCTGTCCGAAGTCCTGATCGGCGGCCGCGAAGTCGGCGAAGCCCTGGTCGACTCCCACACCGTCGCGCTGGTGTCGGCCACCGGTTCCACCCGCATGGGCCGCCAGGTGGGCCCGCGCGTCGCGCAGCGCTTCGGCCGCGTCCTGCTTGAACTGGGCGGCAACAACGCCATCATCGTCGGACCCACCGCCGACCTGGACATGGCCGCCCGCGGCATCGTCTTCGGCGCCATCGGCACCGCCGGCCAGCGCTGCACCACCACGCGCCGCCTCATCGTCCATGAAAGCGTCGCCGACGAACTGGTCCAGCGCCTGCACAAGGCCTACGCCAGCGCCCCCATCGGCAACCCGCTGGACAGCGGCAACCTCGTCGGTCCGCTGATCGACCGCGCATCCTTCGACGCCATGCAGGCCGCGCTCAAGGCCGCCCGCGAACAGGGCGGCAAGGTCACTGGCGGCGAGCGCGTGCTCGCCGACCAGTACCCCGACGCCTGGTACGTGCGCCCGGCCATCGCCGAAATGCCCGGCCAGACCGACGTCGTCTGCCACGAAACCTTCGCGCCCATCCTGTACGTGATGCGCTACAAGGAATTCGGCGACGCGCTGGCCATGCAGAACGGGGTGCCGCAAGGCCTGTCGTCCGCCATCTTCACCAACGACCTGCGCGAAGCCGAGACCTTCCTGTCGGCCGCCGGCTCTGACTGCGGCATCGCCAACGTCAACATCGGCACCTCCGGCGCGGAGATCGGCGGCGCCTTCGGCGGCGAGAAAGAAACCGGCGGCGGCCGCGAGTCGGGCTCCGACGCCTGGCGCAACTACATGCGCCGCGCCACCAACACCATCAACTACTCGCGCAACCTGCCGCTGGCCCAGGGCATCAAGTTCGGCGAGTAAATCCGCCTCGCCCCTGGCGACCAAGGCCCCCCGCATCCCGGCGATGCGCGGGGCCTTCTTCATTGCGCCCCCGTCGCCGCGGCCTGCTGCGGCCGCCTGCCCCCGCGGCCCGCGCGATTTACACCCACTACATACGATAAGCCTGGCTTACAACCTGTTGCGGGGGACGATGCTACATTTCCTGATCACAAAAACCATACACGTCCCCAATGACATCCAGTCGCCGCTTGCCCCACACCCTCACCTTCCGTCTCCTCGCCGCCACGCTGGCCGCCGGCGCGGCCGGCTCCGCAGCGGCGGGCGTGTCCTACCGGCTGGACCGCCCCTCGGCGGCTCCCGGCGAGACCGTCACCCTGGAGGCCGTGTATTTCAACGAAGACAGCGGACGCGTCACCTGGCAGCCGCCGCCTGAACTGGTGCTGCAATGGCGCAGCCAGGACGGGCAGATCGTGCGCAGCCTCGCCAAGCTCAAGAGCGGGCGCGACAACTACAGCGTGCCCGCCAACAACTTCGCGCGCATGTCCTGGACCGCCGAAGTGCCCAGCACCGCGCGCGGCCTGCAAGCCGTCACCATCGAAGGCCAGCCCTCGATGATGGCCCTGGACGCCACTGGCCGCGACAGCGGCACCCTGGCCACCACGCCCGCCCAGACGCCCGTCGTCGACGCGCGCACCGGCCAGCCCGTCCCGCCCGCCGCCGTCGCCGCCGCCGGCGCATCGCCCGAAGCCGGCCCCGCTCCCGCCGCGTCCGTCGAGCAAACCGTGGAACAGGCCGCCTTCGACCAGTTCCGCAGCGCCTTCTCGGCCTACAAGCCCGTCTACTTCAGCGTCGGCACCCGCGGCCTGACCACCGCGCGCTTCCAGATCAGCGCCAAATACCGCCTGATCAGCCCCCGCGGCAGCGAGGACAGCTGGCACGACGACTTCTACCTGGGCTACACCCAGACCTCGCTGTGGGACCTGGAAAGCGACTCCAAGCCCTTCATCGACACCACCTTCAACCCCAGCGTCTTCTGGCTGTCCGACGACATCTGGAAATCCGAAAACCAGAACTGGCGCTTCGGCATGAACACCGGCGTCGAACACGCCTCCAACGGCAAGGACGGCGAAGATTCCCGTTCGCTCAACGACGGCTACATCGAACCGCGCTTCCACTACCGTTTCGACAGCGGCAGCACCCTGACCTTCGCGCCCAAGGTCAAGGCCTACTTCGCCGTGGCCAAGGAAAACAGCGACTATTCCGCCTACGCCGGCCACGTCGACTGGCAACTGCGCTGGGCCCAGGACAACGGTGCCGTGGTCACCGCCATGTACCGCCAGGGCGACCAGAAGCGCCGCACGACCCAGCTCGACTTCGCCTGGCCCCTGCGCCGCACGTTCCTGAACTGGAACGGCTACCTGCACCTGCAGTACTTCAACGGCTACGGCGAAACGCTGCTGGGCTACAACCAGCGCAACGAAAGCCAGTTCCGCGTGGGCCTGTCGCTGATCCCGTAAGCGGCCAACGCGGCACGCAAAGTTCGAATGGAAATCGCCGGCCTACACCGCCGGCGATTTGCTGAAACCTTGCCAAGGCGACGTTGTCAGCCACCTTGGCTTGAAGACACTCGAACGCCGGATAAGGCCGCCCGCGCGGCCGACATCTGGCAGCCCCGCAAGACCTTCCGGTCTTCAACCGACCCGCAAAAGGACGCCAAGCAAGCCGCTCTCCCCAGAGGCCGGCCGACCTCATGCGCCGCCGCGCCGGGCGTCTTAAGAACCAAAGACACGGGTCGCAAGAACCAACACCGCAGCAACAAGGCAACCGCAAAGGGATTTCCCTCAATCCCGACCGCAACCCCTCCCCCATCCCGTACACTCCCGCCCAAAAGCGCAACCAAAACCCGCGCAAGGGGATCCGGGCCCGCAACGCCCGGCAAAAGCACACACCGGGCCCGTCATGTTTGCCGACCTGAAGCACCTATCGCACCACGCCGCCTGGCGCCGCCAGCTGGAAATGCTGCTGGAATCCGCTGGCGAAGGCATCTACGGCATCGACCTGCGCGGCCGCTGCATCTTCATCAACAGCGCAGGCGCCGAAATGCTCGGCTACACGCCCGACGAGCTCGTCGGCCGCAACATGCACTACCTCATCCACCACTCCCACGCCGACCGCAGCCTCATGCCCGTGCATGACTGCCGCATCTTCAAAGCCTTCCGCGACGGCCGCGGCGAACGCGCCGACGACGAAGTGCTCTGGCGGCGCGACGGCTCCTGCTTCGACGCCCAATACGCCTCCTACCCCATCCGCAACGAACAGGAAGTCGTCGGCGCCGTCGTCACCTTCTCGGACATCACCGCCCGCAAGCGCATCGAACGAGAACTCCAGAGCACCCAGGCCCTGCTGGAACGCCGCGTCGGCGAACGCACCGCCGAACTCAGCGCCGCCCACGAATCCCTGCGCCGGCTGTCCTCGCACCTGAGCACCCTGCGCGAAGAAGAGCGCGCCCACATCGCCCGCAACATTCACGACGACCTCGGCGCCTCATTCACCGCCCTGCAGCTCGACCTGAACTGGCTGCGCCGCCAGCTCGGCGCCACGCCCGCCCTCCAGGCCCACCTCGACCGCATGCTCGACGTCACCCAGACCGCCATGGGCGCCACCCGGCGCATCCTCAACGACCTGCGGCCCGTCGTCCTGGACCACCTGGGCCTGTGGGCCGCGCTCGAAGCCCTGCTGCAGGACCTGCAAACCCGCAGCGGCCTGCAGTGCCGCTACCTCTGCCCGCCCGACACCGAAAGCCTGCGGCTCGACCGCAACGCCGAAATCGCCATCTACCGGATCGTCCAGGAACTGCTCACCAACGTGCAGCGCCACGCCCGCGCCCGCAGCGTCAGCGTCAGCGCCGCCTGGGGCGCCGACGGCCTGGTGCTCACCGTCGAAGACGACGGCGTCGGCATGCAGCTGCCCGAAGACCGCCACACCTTCGGCATCCTCGGCATGCGCGAGCGGGCGCGCGCCATCGGCGGCGACCTTGCGCTGGACAGCGCCCCCGGCGCCGGCATGCGCGCCCGCCTGCGCCTGAACCCGCTGGCCGCATAAGGAAACGCCGCCATGGCCTTGAACCTGCTCATCGTCGACGACCATCTCATCATCCGCCGCGGCCTGGCCCGCATCCTGGAAGAAGACCCCAGGGTTGCCCTGGTGCACGAAGCCGCCGACGGCCCCTCCGCCCTGCGCGCCCTGCGCCAGGCGCACTACGACGCCATCGTCCTGGACGTCGCCCTGGGCGAACGCGACGGCCTGGACGTCCTCAAAAGCGTGCGCGCCGACTACCCCGCGCTGGGCGTCGTCATGCTGTCCGTCTACCCCGAATCCCAGTTCGCCGTGCGCGCGCTGCGCGCCGGCGCCCATGCCTACCTCAACAAAGGCTGCGAGCCCGAAGAACTGCTGGCCGCCCTGGGCAACGCCGCCGCCGGCAAGATGTACGTCACCCCCACCGTGGCCGAACTGCTCGCCCACACCGTCCGCCAGGACAGCTCCCGTCCGCCCCACGAACTGCTGTCCAACCGCGAATTCCAGGTGCTGCAGCTGCTGGTCGCCGGCCGCTCCGTCTCCGCCATCGGCGAACAGCTCGCGCTGTCGGTCAACACCATCTCCACCTACCGCAGCCGCATCTTCGAAAAGCTCAACGTCCGCACCCTGGTGGAACTGGTCGCCTACGCCAACACGCACCAGTTGGGTGCCATCTGAGCTTGCGCGCACTATCGCGGCGCAAGGCGCGCACCACGTAGTAGGCCCACTACACGCGTATCGTTGAACCGGCGATACCGGCCGCCTGCCCGCGGCCCCATGATGGCTCCATTCCCGCCCGAAGGAGCCAGCATGTCCCTCTTCAGCAATCCGTTCGACGCCAACACCCGCCTTGCCTGCGGCTGCGGCCGCCACGCCTCCCAAGCCGAACATGAGCGCGCCGCGCAAGCCCTGGCGCACGGCCGCGCCGACGACGGCGCCGTCGAACAGGCCGTCATGCGCGCCCTGTTCCCCCAGGACGCGCTGCGCCGCCGCTTCCTGCGCGCCGTCGGCAGCGGAACGGCCATGGCCGCCATCGCGTCGATCTTCCCGCTGGCCGCCGCCAAGGAAGCCTTCGCGCAGTCCACCGGCCCGCTGGAAAAGCAGAAGCTCAAGGTCGGCTTCATCCCCATCACCTGCGCCACCCCCATCATCATGGCGCACCCCATGGGCTTCTACGGCAAGCAGGGGCTGGACGTCGAAGTGGTCAAGACCGCCGGCTGGGCGCTCATCCGCGACAAGGCCATGTCGGGCGAATACGACGCCGCGCACATGCTGTCGCCGATGCCGCTGGCCATCTCGATGGGCGTGGGCGCCAGCCGCGCCGTGCCCTGGACCATGCCCGCCGTCGAAAACATCAACGGCCAGGCCATCACGCTGTCCATGAAGCACAAGGACCGGCGCGATCCCAAGGACTGGAAGGGCTTCAAGTTCGCCGTGCCCTTCGACTACTCCATGCACAACTACCTGTTGCGCTACTACCTGGCCGAGCACGGCCTGGATCCCGACACCGACGTGCAGATCCGCTCCGTCCCGCCGCCCGAAATGGTGGCCAACCTGCGCGCCGACAACATCGACGGCTTCCTGGCGCCCGACCCCGTGAACCAGCGCGCGGTCTATGACGGCGTGGGCTTCATCCACACCCTGTCCAAGGCCATCTGGGACGGCCACCCCTGCTGCGCCTTCTCCGCCAGCAAGGAATTCGTCACCAGCATGCCCAACACCTACCAGGCGCTGCTCAAGGCCATCATCGAAGCCACGGCCTACGCCCGCAACCCCGCGAACCGCAAGGAAATCGCCACCGCCATCGCCGCGCCCAACTACCTGAACCAGCCCGTCACCGTCGTGGAACAGGTGCTGACCGGCACCTATGCCGACGGCCTGGGCAAGGTGCTGACCGATCCGAACCGCATCGACTTCGATCCCATGCCCTGGCAGTCGTTCGCCGTGTGGATCCTGACGCAGATGAAGCGCTGGGGCCAGGTCAAGGGCGACGTCGACTACCAGAAGATCGCCAGCGAAGTGTTCCTGGCGACCGACGCCGTGCGCCTGATGCGCGAGGCCGGCCTGACCCCGCCCGCCGAAACCGGCAAGACGTTCAGCATCATGGGCAAGCCCTTCGATCCCAGCCAGCCCGAGGCCTACCTCGCCGGCTTCAAGATCCGGAGAACTTGATGCGGTCCGTGCAACACTGGCGGGCCACCTTCCTGTCCGTCGCGCTGTTCCTGGTTTTCCTGCTGCTGTGGCACGCCGCCACCCGCCCCGACACGGGCGGGACCGCGGTGGATCCGGCCTACGCGGCGCTGGTCGGCAACGCCGCCGCCAGCGGCTCGAAGACACCCTTCCCCGGCCCCGCCGAGGTTGGCGCGCAGCTGTGGCAGCACATCAAGGATCCCTTCTACGACCGCGGCCCCAACGACAAGGGCATCGGCATCCAGCTCGCCTACTCCGTGGCGCGGGTGCTGACGGGCTTCGGCCTGGCCGCGCTGGTGGCCATTCCGCTGGGCTTCCTGATCGGCATGTCCAAGACGGTGTACCGGGCGTTCGATCCCTTCATCCAGATCCTCAAGCCCATCTCGCCGCTGGCGTGGATGCCGCTGGCGCTCTACACCATCAAGGACGCGGACACCTCCGCCATCTTCGTGATCTTCATCTGCTCGCTGTGGCCCATGCTGGTGAACACCGCCTTCGGCGTGGGCGCCGTGCGGCAGGACTGGCTGAACGTGGCCCGCACGCTGGAAGTGCCGCGCCTGCGCACCGCGCTGCAGGTGATCCTGCCGGCCGCCGCGCCCACCATCATGACCGGCATGCGCATCTCGGTGGGCATCGCCTGGCTGGTCATCGTGGCCGCCGAAATGCTGATCGGCGGCACCGGCATCGGCTACTTCGTCTGGAACGAATGGAACAACCTGTCCATCGCCAACATCATCTGCGCCATTTTCTTCATCGGCCTGATCGGCATGCTGCTGGACAACCTGCTGGCGCGCGCCGCCCGGCTGGTGAGCTATCGGGAGTAACGCCATGAGCCAATCTTTCCTGCAGGTGCAAGGGCTGGGCAAGCGCTACCCGGGACGCGACGGCAAGCCCCAGCCTCCCGTATTCGAGAACATCGACTTCGAGATCGACAAAGGCCAGTTCGTGTGCGTCATCGGCCACTCCGGCTGCGGCAAGACCACCATCCTGAACGTGCTGGCCGGCATCGACGAAAGCAATGAAGGCATCGTTATCATGGACGGCCGCCAGATCGCCGGTCCGTCGCTGGAGCGCGGCGTCGTGTTCCAGGCGCACGCGCTGCTGCCCTGGCTGACCGCGCTGCAGAACGTGGAGTTCGGCGTGCGCTCGCGCTGGCCCGCCTACAGCCGCGACGAGGTGCGCGCGCACAGCCAGCGCTACCTGGACATGGTTGGGCTGGGCAAGGCCGCCGGCAAGAAACCGTGCGAACTGTCGGGCGGCATGAAGCAGCGCGTGGGCATCGCCCGCGCCTTTGCGATCCAGCCCAAGATGCTGCTGCTGGACGAACCCTTCGGCGCGCTGGACGCGCTAACCCGCGGCGCCATCCAGGACGAGCTGCGCGCCATCGTCCAGGAAACCCGCCAGACCGTATTCATGATCACGCACGACGTGGACGAGGCCATCCTGCTGTCGGACCGCATCCTGCTCATGAGCGCGGGCCCCTACGCCCGCATCGCCGAGTCCGT
Source organism: Achromobacter spanius (assembly GCF_039673305.1). Classification (GTDB taxonomy): domain Bacteria; phylum Pseudomonadota; class Gammaproteobacteria; order Burkholderiales; family Burkholderiaceae_B; genus Achromobacter; species Achromobacter spanius_F. The sequence goes on along the minus strand of NZ_JBDJLJ010000004.1, from coordinate 75,149 downwards.
CGCCGTGGACCTGCCGCGCGACCGGACCCGCGCCAGCCTGCACCACGAACCCCGCTATTACGAAATCCGCAACCATCTCGTCGACTTCCTGGTCGACAAGGCATCCCACAAGGAGTGAACCATCATGATGTCCCGCGCAGAAGTCACCGAACTCGTCGTCACCCGCAAGCTTGAGAAAAAGCTGTCCTGGGGCGCCATCGCCGAGGCCGTGGGCCAGAGCAAGGAATGGACCACCGCCGCGCTGCTGGGCCAGATGACCATGACCGAGGAACAGGCCCTGGCCGCCGCCCGCGTGCTGGACCTGCCGGCCGACGCCGTCGTGCAGCTGCAGGTCGTGCCCTACAAGGGCTCGCTGCCCACGACCGTCCCGACGGACCCGCTGATCTACCGCTTCTATGAGCTGATCAACGTCTACGGCACGACTTTCAAGGCACTGATCAATGAAGAGTTCGGCGACGGCATCATGAGCGCCATCGACTTCAAGATGGACCTGTCGCGCGAGGCCGATCCCAAGGGCGACCGGGTGCAGATCGTGATGAGCGGCAAGTTCCTGCCGTACAAGACGTACTGAGGCGCGGGGCGGGCGACCGCCCGCCTCCTTTTTGCCCTAGCCGTCGACGGCCAGCTCTTCCCAGGCCAGTTCCCGGGTGCGCTCCAGCGCCACCGTGACCTGCGCCGCGGCTTCGCGCACGGCCTCGACCAGCGCCTGGCCCGCCAGCAGCCGGGAAGCCACGCCGGCCATGAAGACATCGCCCGTGCCATGCACGGACGGCGGGATCGCGATCTCGGGATGGGTCACCACCGTGGCCTCGTCGCGCGTCACGACCGCCAGCTGCAGCGTGCCCGGTTCCGCCGCCATCGGCGCGGCGCTGGTCACGACGATCCATTGCGGTCCGCGCGCGATGAGTTCGCGCGCAGCGGCCACCACCTCGTCCAGCGACGACAGCGGCCGCCCGGCCAGCAACTCCAGTTCGAAATGGTTGGGGGTCATGCCGTCGGCCAGCGGCACCAGCAGGTCCCGGTACTGCTCGACCAGCCCTTCATTCACGTACAGCCCGTCGTTGCGGTCGCCCATGACCGGGTCGATGTGCACGCGCACGTCGGGACGGGACGCCCGCAGCGCCGACAGCCAGCGGGCCAGGAGGCCCGCCTGCCCGGGCTGGCCTAGATAGCCGCACACGACGGCGCGGGCCACCCGGCTCACGCCCCGCTCGTTCAGGCCCTGCAGCAGCCCCTCGAACCAGTCCAGCGGCACGGCCCCGCCATGCAGGGTGGGATAGTGCGGCGTATTGCTGAGGATGACCGTGGGCACCGCGATCGCCCGCAAGCCCGCCTTGCGGAACACCGGCATGGCGGCGTTGTTGCCGACATAGCCGTAGACGACCTGGGACTGGATGGAGACGATGTCCACCTGCGCGGTGCGGGCGGGCAGCGCTGCGCCCGGGACGGGGGCAGCGGGAATGGCGGTCATACGGGTAGCTCCTGGGTTTGCGCTTGGCGCGGACGCGGCTTGCGGCGGCGTGGCGTCTGCGCGCCGCAGCAATCCGGCGGTCCGGCGGTCCGCCGGATCCGCACATTATTCTAGTCCGCGCCGGCGGCGGCTCGTGCCGGCCCCGGGCGTCGCCCGGCGGATCAAGCCATCCGGGTAATGAAATAGATCTTCTTGACGAACTGGTCCACTTCCCAGCGGCCCGTATAGCCTTCCGGCATGACGAACGCCTCGCCCACCGTCAGTTCATGCACCGTGCCGTCCGGATCCACCAGGCGCGCGGCGCCTTCGACGATGTAGCCGAATTCGATATAGCCGGTGGTGTTGGACTGGAAGGAGCCGGCGGTGCTTTCCCACACGCCGGCCTCGGCCTTGCCCGCATTGCCTTCGAAGGCAGTCACGGTACGGAACGCCGCGTCGCCCGAGAGCGGACGGCGGGGTTTGCCGGGCACCGGGTTCTTCATCGGGCCGGCATCGATGCGGACTAGCCGCGACTGGTCGTTTTTCATTGTTGATCCTGTAGAAATAGGGATGCGGCGGCTTGCGGTCAGTGCGCCGCCACCACCAGCACCTCGGCCATGGCCCGGCTGACGGTGCGCATGCGGTGCGGAAGTTCGGAATCGAAATAGACGGAATCGCCGGTTTCCAGGCGGAACTGGCGCTCGCCCACGTGGACCTCGATGGCGCCTTTGAGCACCAGCAGGAATTCCTCGCCCGGGTGCGGAAACACCGCCGTGGCGTCGGGAAATTCGCGCGGCGGGTGCACCACGAAGGGCTCCATGGCCTTGACCTTGCGCCGTCCGGCCAGCGATTCGTAGTGATATTCGCTGCCCAGGCCGCGGCGCTGCAGAGCTTCGCGGTCGGCCACGCGGACCACGCTGACCACTTCGTCCTGCGCGGCGTCGTCCGCGCCCACCAACTGCGACACGCCCACGCCGTAGGCTTCGGCCAGGCGCAGCACCGTGGAAATCGAGGGCTCGCTCAGGCCCCGCTCCAGCTTGGAGAGGTAGCTCTTGGTCAATCCGGTGCGCTGCGCCAGCTGTTCCAGGGACAAGGTTTGCTGGCGGCGCAGGGTGCGTAGGCGATGCGGCAGGTCGATCATGGGCGGGAAAGGCGCAAATACAACCGGTAAGAATGCCCGAATCCGCCGCCGCCGTCGAGCGCCCCTCCCCGGCGCGACGCTGCCCGGCACCTTGCGGGTGCCGGTCGAGTAAGGAATGGACGCTATCGATGATGAATGGCGGTGGCGCGTCTGCATCGGGCCAGCGCGATGCCAACCCGCGCCGGCGCGACTTCAAATCAGACCCATTCACCAGTCTCACAGTGCGTTTTTCGACGACCATTAGCAGGTCCGGGATCGACCCCGAAACCGCTGAATCGGTGCCCACGGCGACGCGTTGGGAAGCATCGATCCCGGACGCGGCGCAAAGCGCCGCAATCGCGATGAAGTCCCACAGCCGCACGACCCGGCAGAACGGAGAAGACAGTTGGCGAACACCCCGCACACCAACCTGAAGGGCGGCTTGAAATCCCGCCATCTGACCATGATGTCCATCGCCGGGGTCATCGGCGCCGCGCTCTTCGTCGGGTCGGGAAAACAGATTTCGCTGGCCGGGCCGGCCGTGATCCTGGCCTACATCGGCGGCGGCCTGCTCGTCATCCTGGTGATGCGCATGCTGGGCGAGATGGCCGTCGCCCAGCCCGACACGGGCTCGTTCTCGACCTATGCCGATCGCGCCATCGGCCGCTGGGCAGGCTTTACCATCGGCTGGCTGTACTGGTACTTCTGGACGCTGCTCATGGGCTGGGAAGCCTACGTGGCCGGGCAGATCCTGCACAGTTGGTTCCCGTTCGCGCCTGATTGGGGCTATGCCCTGATCGTCACGCTGTCGCTGATCGCCGTCAATCTCATGAACGTGCGCAACTACGGCGAATTCGAGTTCTGGTTCGCCCTGGTCAAGGTCTGCGCCATCGTCGTTTTCCTGGTCGTCGGCAGCCTGGCGATCATGCATCTCTGGCCGTGGGGCCACGTCAAGGGCATGTCGCAACTGACCGCCCAGGGCTTCATGCCCAATGGCGTCAAGTCCGTGGTCGTCGCCCTGCTGGGCGTGATGTTCGCGTTCATCGGCGCGGAAATCGTGACGGTCGCGGCGGCCGAATCCGCCAATCCCGCCCACGAGATCATCAAGACCATCAAGTCGGTCGTCTGGCGCATCTGCCTGTTCTACATCGGTTCGATCTTCATCGTGGTCTGCCTGGTTCCCTATAACGACCCGATGCTGACACAGCCCACGCACGGCAGCTACAACGCCGCCCTGAGCGTGCTGGGCATTCCTTACGCCCAGGTCATCGTCAACTTCGTGGTGCTGACGTCGGTCTGCAGCTGCTTCAATTCCGCCCTCTATACCGCGTCCAGAATGCTGTACTCGCTATCGCGGCGCGGCGATGCGCATCGCATCATGCAGACGACCGGCCGGCGCACCGGCGCTCCCTACGTAGGCGTGCTGGTTTCCAGCGTGTTCGCATTTGCAGCGATCTGGATGACCGCCACCTCGACCATGGATCTCTATGACGTGCTCATGCAAGCCACCGGCACCATCGCCCTCTTCGTCTACCTGGCCATCGCCTGCTCGCAATTGCGCATGCGCTACCGCCTGCAGGCCGAGGGCGTGGAAATCAAGTTCAAGATGTGGCTTTTCCCGTGGCTGACCTATGCCGTGATCGTGTGCATCATCGCGGCCCTGGCCACCATGATCGTCGAAGGCACTTACCGTACTGAAGTGGCCTACACATCGGCGCTTGCGGCGGTGATCGTGGCCATGGGCATCGCGGCCCAGCGCTTCGGCATCGGAAAACGCAGCGTCCACGGCGACAAGGTCGCAGCTGCGGCGGGCGCCAGTCTGCAAGAATCGCAGATCTAAGCGCCAAGCCGCAGCGCGAACGGCCGCGTGGCAGTACGAAACGCCGCGTCGCCCTAGCCGAGCACGTCGGGATGCATGCGCAACGCGCGGCGCGCGTAGTACGAAAAGCCCACCTGCGATCGTTTGGGCGTCAGGATCCAGTCGTGCGCCTCGCGGCCCAGCGCGGGTGGAATCGGCTGAATCTTACCCGCCGACATCGCCAGCAGTTGCATGCGTGCGGCGCGCTCGAACTGCAGCGCCAGCACGCAGGCCTCTTCCACCGACCCCGCCGCGATCAGCATGCCGTGGTGCGACAACAGGATGGCGCGCTTGTCGCCCAGCGCCTTGGAGATGATCTCGCCTTCCTCGTTGCCCACCGGCACGCCCGGCCAGTCCTTCAGGAAGGCCACGTCGTCATAAAGCGGGCAATTGTCCATGTGCGAGACCTCCAGCGGGACCTCCAGCATCGACAACGACGCCACATGCAGCGGGTGCGTGTGGATGATGCAGTTCACGTCCGGACGGGCGCGGTAGATCCACGAGTGGAAGCGGTTCGCCGGATTGGGCATGCCGCCGCCCTCCTGCACGCGCAGGTCTTCGTCCACCAGCAACAGGTTGCCGGCCGTGATCTCATCGAAGCCCAGGCCCAGGCGCTGCGTGAAATAGCGGTCCGGTTCCGGCGCACGCGCGGTGATCTGGCCCGCCAGCCCGGAATCGTGCCCGCCGTCGAACAGGATCCGGCAGGTCAGCGCCAGGCGTTCGCGCAGGCTCCATTCCGGGGTGTCGAACTGGCGCTGCATCTCGGCCTGCGCCCGCGCGATCAGTTCGTCTTTTCCCAAGTGCATCGTATCGGCCATCATGTCTCCGTCATGCCGTTTCCATCAAGGGCGTAAATCCCGGCAAGGCGCGGATGCGCGCCAGCCAGGCAGTGATATGGGCAAAGCCGGACAGATCGTAGCCGCCCTGCTCCGCCATGCTCGTGTAAGGGAACAGCGCGATGTCCGCAATGGTCGGCGCGGCTCCCACCAGGTAATTGCGTCCGGCCAGATGCGCATTCATCAGCGCCGCCGCCTTCATGCCGACGGCACGCCACGCGACCATCTCCGGATCGTTCATGCCCGCGGTCTGGCGCAGATGGATCAGGAGGCGCGGCTGTGCGTACGCATGCATGTGCTGCGTCTGCTCAAAGCTCAGCCAGCTCGATACCTGGGCCTGCGCCAGCCGGTCTTCGGGCAGCCAGGGCGTGCCCATGCCCAGGTACCAGAGGATGGCCTGCGATTCCGCCAGCCACTGCCCTTCCGGCGTCAGCAGCGCCGGCACCTGCCGCCACGGATTGATGCGCGCGAACGCATCGGTTTCCAGGTCGCCCTGGACGATGTCGAACGTGCGCCGCCTGACCGGCAGGCCCATCAGCCCGCAGGCCAGCCGGATCTTCCACGCGTTGCCCGACCGCAAGGTGTCGGCCAGTTCCAGCGGCTTGCCCGCAAGCGGGTGTGGCGCCTGATTGTTCATGCAAGGCTCCTCTTCAGTATGCAAACTCTAGTCCATCCGGATATTGGCGCGCTTCACGATCTCGGCCCACTTGGCCTTTTCGCCGCCGATGAAACGCTGGTATTCGTCGGGCGTGCCCGCATATAGCTGCGTACCCTGCGCCGCGAGCCGCTCCTTCAGGTCGGGCGAGGCCAGCGTCTTCTGCAGGGCCGAATTCAACGCCGCGACCACGTCGGGCGGCGTGCCCGCCGGCGCGAAGAACGCGTTCCAGGAGCTGATCTGCAAGGCGGCGTCGCCCGCCTCGGCACTGGCCGGCACCGCGGGCGCGGACGGCAGCCGCTTGTCCGACGCCACAGCCAGCGCCCGCAACTTGCCGGACGCCACGTGCGGCATGATGACCGGACTGGCGTCCATCACCACGTCGACCTGTTCGCCGATGGCCGCATTGACCGCCTCGCTGCCGCTCTTGAACGGCACGTGCACGATGTCCACGCCCGCCGTCAGCTTCAGCAGCTCCAGCCCCAGGTGCGGCGAACTGGCGTTGCCCGCCGACCCGAAATTCAGTTTCGCGGGGTTGGCCTTGGCGTACTTCACGAACTCGCCGAATGACGCGGCGGGCACACCGGCCCGCACGGCCAGCAGATACGGCGATCCGGACACCATGCCCACCGGCGCGAACTTGTCCGCGTCATAGCTGAGCTTGCCGTAGATCAGCGGGTTCACCACCTGTGTGCCCACCGTCCCCATGAAGATCGTATAGCCGTCGGCGGGCGCGGTGGCCGCCACCTGCGCCGCGATCACCCCGCCCGCGCCCGGCCGGTTCTCGATCACGATGCCCTGACCCAGTACGTCTCCCATGCCCTTGCCCACCTGCCGCGCCACGATATCCGTGATGCCGCCGGCGCCAAACGGCACCACCAGCCGGATCGGCCGCTCCGGAAACGCCGCCTGCGCGCCGCCCGCCATTCCCGCCGCCATCGCCAGCGCGGCCACCATGCCCAAGACCTTCATGCCATTCCCCTTGTGTGCGCCGTCGCGGCGCTATGACACAAAGTGTCCTATAGAGCATTGATTTTCCGCAAGAGGAATTTGATTAGGGAAATCCTTGAGCAGCAGGAATAAGGTTCGCCTTTTTCGTTGACGTTCGCCTTTTGGCATTCACGGGCACCACCGGACTTTGTGCACGCATCACACCCTCTTCTCTCTTTCAAATGGAGGGCCTGCAGGTCGAGCAAAGGCGAAATGCGTCGTAGGCGTGCTTAACTCGCACGGCAGCCTTTTCCCCGCAACAACATGTCGCGAGCCGTGCCGTCTGCGGGATACAACATGTTGCGCGATTCGTTGGCAATCCCAAGAGGAACGTTTAACCGCTTGAACCTGGCTGAAACCATGCGGTTAGACGTTCCGGCTTTTTCGAAGAGTTTTCCCCCTGCGTCACGGCCGGCCAGCCGCAACGATGACGATTTCCACGCGTCGATTCTTGGCCCTTCCTTCAGGTGTCGCATTGCTGGACACGGGCCGCGCTTCGCCAAAACCCTGCGCCGAGATCGAGTTGGACGGAACGCCCTTGGAAATCAAAAAGCGAGCCACGTTGTCGGCACGGGCCGACGATAGCTCGAGGTTTGAGGGAAATCGCGACCTCAGTTCCGGACCGATGGGTTCGTTATCGGTGAACCCTTGGACGACCACCTGTTGGCCGGACAGGTTCGAAAGCGTGGGCGCTATCTTGGCCAGCGTCTGCTCGCCCTTTGAACTGAGGCGCCACCCGCCTTCCGGGAACAGAATCTCGTTCACCATCGTGACTTTCAGCTCATTCTGCATACGCGAAATCTGCACCTGATCGGCACTCAACTCCGTCGAGAGCTTCTGGTTCAGGGCCTCGTACTCGGCCGCCAGCTGCGCTTCTTTGTCGTAGGTGTTCTTTGTTACGCAACCCGAGACCACCAGCATCGCGCACAGCATCAAAGTCAAATTGGGTAGCTTCATGTCGATTCTCCGTCAGGTTGTAATCCGGCAGAGAGGCCAGGCCTCTCTGCCCGCGCAGTGCCCAGGAATGCCGATATCAGTTGCCGGACGGCAATGAAAGCTTGAAGCCGTCCTTGGCCAGGCTTTCCCGGATGTACTGGAAGCGCTCGTATTGAGACAACGTCAGCGGTCCGTCATAGCCTTCGCTCTGCATCTTGCGGGGCGGGTAATCGATGTAGGTCTTCATCAGCGGGGCGACGGCATCGTTGATCATGACCATCGTCCAGGTCCGCTCCGTGACATTGCTCATGAAGATGTCGTAGCGCTCCTGCGGATCGGCCCACAGGTCGAATACCTGCGGCACGGTCGCGACATAGGACTCCGGTCCCTTCCAGCCCAGGTTCGTGTCGACCGCCAGCCCGCCGGTCACCGCGCCATCGTCACCGCGCAGATTGAACACAGCCTTGTAGTTCGCGACGCGCACGGCTCCGGGCGACAATTCGTTCTCGGTGAAATAGAACCAGGATTTGCGATCGCACTTCCCGGTGCCGAAGAGAACCGGCGACATGTCGTAGCTGTCGAAGATGATGGGCTTGTTCTCGCGATCATTCACGGGCAGCTTCACCCCCGCCAGCGCCGCAAATGTCGCCATCAGGTCCAGGCCGCCAACCAGACTGTGGTCTTTGGAGCCGGCCGCGATCTTGCCCGGCATCCACGCGATGGCCGGCACCCTGTTGCCGCCTTCGCGCACGGTGCCCTTGGTGCCGCGCAGAGGCGTGTAGCCCGCGTCGGGGTAGACGTCCTGCCAGGCGCCATTGTCCGTTGTGTAGAACACCAGCGTGTTCTTGTCCAGGCCGAGCTCACGAATCTTGTCCATGATGCGTCCGATGCGTGCGTCCAGTTCCACGACCGAATCCGCATACTTGCTCTTGGACATGGACTTGTGGATGTAGTCCGGATCCGGCATGTTGGGCTGGTGCACCTTCATGAAATTGATGCTCATGAAGAACGGCTGCTCGGACTTCGCGTTGCGGTCCAGGTAGTCGAGCGAGGCCTTTTCGACGTAACGATCGAAGAACGGAATGCCGACGACGCCTTCACGGCCGTTCACGACCGGCGTATCGACATATTGGCCGTTGATCTTGAACTCCTCGCGCGGCTTTTCCCCCGCATTGCCTGACAACGCGCCCTTCGTGACCCGCTGGAACATTTCCCGCACGTCGGCGGGCATGTCCGGGAACCACGTCGGATCTGCGTAGGTGTAGGCATTCAAGTGATACAGACCGGCGTACTTCATTTCGTCGTAGCCTTGGGCATTGGGCAGGGCATAGTCCGCTTCGCCCAGGTGCCATTTTCCCGTGAAGAACGTCTTGTAGCCGGCCGTCTTCAGCACCGAGCCGAGCGTCCATTCCGCAGCGGGCAAGCCGCCGCCCTGGCCTTGGAAAGCCACGGTGGTCATGCCGCTGCGGTTGGGAATGCGGCCGGTCTGCATTGCGGCGCGGCCAGGGGTGCAGCTCGGCTGCGCGTAGAACGAAAAGAAGGTCATGCCTTCGCTCGACAGGCGGTCGATGTTGGGCGTGGGCATGCCGCGCCCGATGCCTCCGCCATATGGGCCGAGGTCACCCAGGCCGGTGTCGTCGGACACGAGCAGGATGATGTTGGGTTTGCGCTGGTCCTGCGCCGCAGCCGGTGCGCAGATTGCCGCGCCAGCCAGGAAAAGAACCGCGGCACCGCATGTGAGAGTTCGTTTGGTCGCCATCTTCAACTCCGCTGTGTGAGAGTTAAATCAACCGCACGAACCTGCAAACCGTGCGGTTCACATTGGCCTGCGTACTGGGGGAAAATCAAGCCCGAAAGGACGTCGCGCCCGAGGACTTGATCGGAAGTAATGTTCATCGTCCCTCCGATCATGTCAATGGAAATTTCCAACGCTTAAGAACTTCTTCGCGCGGCTGGTTCGCGAAGACCAGAGCATCCGCACTGCGCGGCCGATCAAGATGTGCAGAATGGCCAACCTCGTTGATGGTTGCGGGGAGCACGGGCACGCACACCCCGTGCAGTTGCACTAGCGCAATTGCGCTTTGCCCGGCTGCCGCATCCGTGTTTATATTTTCCGACCCCTCGCGGTGCGGCACTTTGCGAGGTGCTCCCTTGCAGTTCCAATGCCGCGACGGAGATATCCGTGAAAATGCAGACCAAGATGGGACTGGCGGTGGCGGCGATGCTGGCTGTGTCGGGTGCCGTCGGCGCCTACGTCGCGATATCGACGGCGCCCGAACGCGCGCCCACCATCAAGCTCGGGGACGGCAAGGAAGGGCCACTGGGAATGGCCTGGATACCCGGCAACGAATTTCTCATGGGCAACGACCACCAGATGTCGCAGCCCAACGAGCGGCCGGCGCACAAGGTGCGCGTCAGCGGATTCTGGATGGACGTGCACGACGTTACGAACGCGCAATTCCGACGCTTTGTCGAGGCGACCGGCTACGTCACGACGGCCGAGCGGAAACCGCGCTGGGAAGACTTGCGCGCACAGCTTCCGCCCGGCACGCCGCGTCCCGACGACAGCGCGCTGCAGGCGGGAGCCATGGTGTTCGTCGGCACGCAAACCGAGGTCTCGCTGCGCGACTATTCGCGCTGGTGGCGCTTCGTGCCCGGCGCCGACTGGCGGCATCCGGCGGGGTCGGGAAGCAATATCGACGGCAAGGACGATCATCCCGTCGTCCAGGTGTCGTACGAAGACGCCCAGGCGTACGCCAAATGGGCCGGCAAACGGCTGCCGACCGAGGCTGAGTGGGAGTTCGCCGCACGCGGCGGGCTGGAGCAGGCCACCTATAGCTGGGGCAACGAATTGCTGCCGCAGGGCAAACCCATGGCGAACATCTGGGACACCCGGCAGCCGCAGCCGTTTCCGGTTGTCAAGGACGAAAAGGTGCAGGTCGGCACCACGCCGGTGGGCAGTTTTACCCCAAACGGATATGGTTTGTACGACATGGCCGGAAACGTCTGGCAGTGGACGGCCGACTGGTACCGCGCGGACGCCTTCAAGATTCAGGCGCAGTATCGCCAGACGCCGCGGGATCCCGCGGGCCCGGCCAACAGCTTTGACCCCGACGACGGCGGCACGCCCGTGTCGGCGCCCAAGCGCGTGACGCGGGGCGGGTCCTTTCTGTGCAGCGATACCTACTGCATCAGCTACCGCGCCAGCGCGCGGCGCGGCACGGATCCGCTCAACCCCATGTCGCATATCGGTTTTCGGACGGTCATGACGCCGCAGCAATGGAAGGCGGCGAACGCTATGCAGGGCATCGTTGCCAGCCGCTGAAGGCCCGCTGCGTCATGGCGCTGGATAGGCCGGCTGTCCAGTGGAACCCGCGCGCCTGGGCGCACAAGGAGAGCGTCATGCAGCCTTCAGTTGAAAGCCAAGCAGTGCGGCGCTGGTTCGCGTGGGCCTGGCTGTGCGTCGTGTTCCTGCTGGCTGGATGTGCCGGGCCCGACCACCAGAAGCATCCTGAGCTTGCGTCCTGGGCCGACGGACCTTCCCGCACCGCCATCGTCGCGTTCGTGAAAACCGTTACTGACCCCGCCAGCCCGGACTTTGTGCCGGCCGAGGATCGCATTGCCGTTTTCGACAACGACGGCACGCTGTGGAGCGAGAAGCCGATCTACTTCCAGGTGATGTTTTCCATGGACCAAGTGCACGCGCTGGCGCCGTCGCATCCCGACTGGTACACCCGCCAGCCCTTCATGGCGGTGCTGCAGGGTGATCAAGCCGCCGTCGCAAAGTCCGGCGAACGCGGCCTCATGGAGATCGTGTTCGCGACCAACACCGGCATGCCGGTGGACCAGTACACGCAGCGCGTTGACCGCTGGCTGGAAACCGCACGCCATCCGCGCACCAAGCTGCCCTACAACCGCATGACGTATCTGCCGATGCGGGAATTGCTGGATTACCTGCGCGCCAACGGCTTCAGGACCTACATCGTGTCGGGCGGCGAAACGGAGTTCATGCGCGCGTGGACGCAAAAGGCCTATGGCATTCCGCCGGAGCAGGTCATTGGCACCGCGTTCGGCAGCCAGTTCGAAGTCAACGGCGGCACATATCAGCTCATGCGCCTTCCCAAGCTGGACTTCAACGATGATGGCCCCGGCAAACCGGTAGCCATCCAGCGTCACATCGGCAAGCGCCCGATCATGGCATTCGGGAATTCCGATGGCGACCTGCAAATGCTGCAGTGGACCACGGCCGGCCCCGGCAAGCGCTTCGGCGGCATCGTTCACCACACCGACGCCAGACGCGAATGGGCATACGACAGGGATTCAAGCGTAGGCCGTCTGGACAAGGCCCTGGACGAGGCGCGCGCCAAGGGATGGACGGTGGTGGACATGGAGAAGGAGTGGAAGCGGATCTATGCGCAGGAATGGCCCTGATGATGACGGCGCAAGCAGGAGCGGATTTGCGGTGCCCGCCGCAAGCGCCCGGCCGGGGTTCATTTATGGCCAGCCGATCGTGATGAACTATGGACCTTGGCAAGAGCCGAAGCCTACCGGCTCAATGCCCCGAAGCCGGGCTAACAGGCGTCTGGCTCACGCATGCTCTGCGCAACACCGCGCGGTGGCCCTCGGAAGCGCTGGCGATTGGCGATGACGTGTGTCCGCCAGTCCCGCATCCATGCGATTATCCCGCGTTGGCATCCGTGCAGCGTCCAGGCGCGCCGCTCGGCCTGGTCACCCTGATCAGGGATTAGCCAGCGCTACTGCGGTCTGCGCTGCTGCGAGGGATCGCCCTGAGGCTGCTTTCGCTCCCAAAACCGTCCAACGCCCTTTGCTGCCCACGCAGAGTTCCGGATCAATGCAGACGTTCTTCGCCACGAGGGCAGGTATTCAAGGGATTTTGAATTCGAATCCTTCATTGGCATGCCCGCTATCGCTTGTCGCAAGGGGCAAACTTTCGTCGAGCCACCCCGTGATCCCGCCGCTCATTACCTTCACCGGCCGCCCTAATTGAGCCAGCCGTAAGGCGCCGCGTGTAGCACCGTTGCAGTGCGGACCTGCGCAGTACGTGACGAAAAGCGCATCCATCGGATAGTTCGCCAGTTTCGATTCGACGATCTTTCCGTGCGGCAGATTTATGGCGCCAGGCACATGGCCCTGCGCGAACAGCGCGGGACTGCGTACGTCCAGCAGCACAAAACCGGGATTGCCACGGGCGAGCGCGCCGGCGACATCCGAACAATCGGTCTCGAATTGCAGCGCCGCGCGAAAGTGGGAAAGCGCAACTGCGCTATCGGCGGCGGGGATGGCGGTGACGGCGTTGGCAGTCGACATGATGGAACTCCGGGTAAATGACCTAAGGAAGAGATTCGCCAGGAAGAGCGATCCAGAAGCCTCATTCTGACGTCGAGCCGTGATCCGGATAAGTGGCGTAAATGACATTTACCGGTAACATCACGCCATGGGCAATCATCTCGTCGTCGCGCTGGCTTATGACCGGCTCTGCACTTTCGAATTCGGCTGCGTGACCGAGCTTTTCGCGCTCGAGCGTCCGGAGCTCGAAGTCGATTGGTATCGTTTCGCAGTTTGCGCAAGCGAGCCCGGCCCGCTACGCGCCGCAGGCGGCATCACGGTCGCTGCGCCCTACACGCTCAAGCTGCTCGATCGGGCGGATACGATCGTGGTGCCCGGTTGGCGCGATGCGGACGAATTGCCGCCAGCGCCATTGCTGAAGAAGCTCCGCATGGCGTACCAGCGGGGCGCGCGGCTTTGCTCAATTTGTTCCGGGGTGTTCGTGCTGGCGGCGGCGGGAGTCCTCGACGGAAAAACCGTGACAACCCACTGGCGATACGCCGCGAAGCTGCAGCAGCGCTACCCCCAAGTACGCGTTAAGCCAGATGCGCTGTATGTCGATGAAGGACAGATCATCACGTCGGCGGGCTCCGCGGCCGGTCTGGACATGTTGCTCCACCTGGTGCGACGCGATTACGGTGGGCCGGTGGCAAATCGGGTTGCGCAAAGGCTCGTGGTGGCGCCGCATCGCGAGGGCGGGCAGGCGCAGTTCGTGCCGCGCCCCATGCCGCACGATGAAAGCGGGCGCCTGGCCAAGTTGATGGACTGGATGCGCCGCCATTCCGCTTCGCCGCATACATTACGCTCGCTTGCAGAACGCGCTGCCATGAGTCCGCGCACGCTGCAACGGCAGTTTCACGACGCCACCGGCATGGCGCCGTATGAATGGCTTGTCCGCGAACGCGTGGCGGCGGCCCGTGAAATGCTCGAAGCCAAGACGCCGCTGCCGATCGGCCGCATCGCCGAGCTGGCGGGGTTTGGATCGGAGGAGTCCATGCGCAGGCACTTCCGGCGTATCGTGCTCACCAGTCCGGCCGCATACCGGGAAAAGTTCGGCCATGGGGTGTTGGCGCTGAAACACGATTCGGGCAACAGGAAAAGATTACGTGGGGCGCCGACTGAAACGCTGTCCGACTGAAACGCCGTCGTTTTGGCCTGACCGCCGATTCCCTACCCAATCGGCGGCTTCCCATCCCATCCAACAACTCATCTTTCTCAACAGGCGAACGGGCGCAGGGTTACCCTTCCGGCGCTGAAGCACAAAGCGCTGCCGGCCCGATAGTCAGGGCCGGCACAGTTTCCATCACTCCGTTCAGAACGCGTACTTCACAGTCAACATGGCCTTCTGTGGCGACCCATAGAACCCCTGCCCGTCTCCGGTGAGATCGAAGTACTTCTTGTCAAAAAAATTGCTGATGTTCAACTGCGCCGACAGATTGGGCGTGAACCGGTAGTTCGCCATCACGCTGGTCAGCATCACCGAGCCCTGTTCACGGCGGGCCTTCACCCCGGACGACGTGGTCTGATCGACATAGACGCCGCTGCGCCATTGCACGCCACCCCCCACCGTCAGCTTGCCCGAGGTTCCCGGCACCAGGTAGGTCGTGAAAAGGTGCGCAAGATTCTGAGGGCGGTAGGTATTGAAGCGTTTGCCGTCCGCATCGCGCACCAGCGCGCGGGAGAAGCCCGCCGATATCTGCCAGCCTGGATTCAGTTCGCCCGACGCCTGCAGCTCGAAGCCTTCGCTGGTCAGCCCCTTGGCGCCGCGATAGGCAAACTCCGACGTGCCATCCACGAAGCGCGAGCCGTCGCGCTCGGCCACGTTGTCCTCTTCGATGCGGAACACCGAGAGCGAAGTCGTGAGCTTGCCTTCCAGATAGTCGGCCTTCAGCCCCGTCTCGTAGCTTTTCCCCTGGACGGGGTCCAGATACCGCCCGCTGGCGTCGCGATAGGCCTGCGGCTGGAAAATGTCGGTATAGCTGACGTAGCCGCTGTAGGTGTCGTTGAAGTCGTAGACCACGCCGGCATAGGGCGTGAACTCCGTGCTGCGCATCGTATCGTCCACGCTGTCCCGCACCCATCGGTTCTGCCGGCCGCCAATGATCAGCTTGAGCGCGTCCGTGACCGCGAAGCGCAGCGCGCCATAGACCGCGGTCTGATGCGTCTTGTTATTGCCCAGCGTATTGAATTCGCCCCAGCCCGGATCCGGGTAGGAGCCGTCCCACTGGTAGATGTTGCCAACGGGACTGGTGTTGAGCGCCGGATAGTTGCCGTAGCGCAGCCTGGACCTGCTGCCGACAAGGCCGAATACGGCCTCATGCTGGCGTCCAAACAGCTCGAAGGGCCCGCCCGCCTGGATCGATGCGCTGTTCTGGTCGAACTCCTGGTGCGAGCGGTTCAGCCACACGTTCAGGCCCAAGCCGGTGTCCCGATCCGGCTGCCCCATCAGATACAGCAGTTTCGAATCGTATTCGCTGTCGAGCCGGCTGACATTGGCGGTGACGTTCCAGCCATTGTCGAACCGGTGCTCCAGCGAGGCGTAGATCGTGTTGTTGGTGGTGCTCCAGCGCGTCCAGTCGGCGCCGATACTGAAACCCCGCCGCCAGCTTGCCGACGAGCCATCGCTGTACAGCATCGGCAGGCCGCCCCAGGTTACGTCCGTCGGCCGCTTGGCCTGATGCTCGATGCCGACGCGCACGGTGGTGCTGGCCGTCACATCGGCCTCGACCGTGGCCAGGAAGGCCTGGTTGCGCGTGTGGTAGCGATCCAGGTACGAGTCGCGCTCTTCCATCATGCCCGCCACGCGGGCCCGCACCGTGCCATCCGCATTGACCGGCGTGGACAGGTCCATGGTCGCACGCCGGTTGTCCCAGGAGCCGATGCCCAGGCTGGCCGCGCCCGTGAACTCCTTGCTGGTGGCGCGCTTGCGCACGACGTTGACCGACGCCCCCGGATTGCCGGTGCCGGTCATCAGGCCGGTCGCGCCGCGCACGACTTCGACGCGATCGTAAAGAATGGGATCGAAGTTCGACGTGCCGAAGAAATCGTTCTGGGTCGCGATCGGCACGCCATCGTAGGAATAGGTGTCGACATAGAAGCCACGCGAATGGATATCGGTGCGATCGATGTCTGACGAGGTCGTCACCAGGCCCGTGACGGTCTTCAAGGTTTCCCCGAGCGAGGTCAGGTTCATGTCTTCGATCTGCTGGCGCGTCACCACGCTCACCGACTGCGGCGTTTCGCGCGGCGACAGGGCCAGGCCGGTGGCCGCCGTTGTCGCGCGCACCGTGTACGAACCCGTTCCTTCGGTGGTGAGCATGTTGCGCCCTTCCACCGTCACGGGCTCCAGCTGCGTGGCCTGGCTGGCCAATGGGCGCGACAGGGTGAACGTGTTGCCTCGCTGGTCGTACGCCAGGCCACTGCCGGCCAGCAGACGGCGCAGCGCCTCTTCGGGCGCCAGCGCGCCAGACACGGCCGGCGCCTGTATGCCGGC
This sequence comes from Achromobacter spanius, assembly GCF_039673305.1. Taxonomy (GTDB): domain Bacteria; phylum Pseudomonadota; class Gammaproteobacteria; order Burkholderiales; family Burkholderiaceae_B; genus Achromobacter; species Achromobacter spanius_F. The sequence continues at coordinate 58,465 of NZ_JBDJLJ010000004.1, read as the reverse complement.
GACCAGATCCTGGGCGTAGAAGATCTGGATCGAGGTCTGCCGCCCCAGTTGCAGCAGCGATTGTTCCAGCGGCTGGGCCGCAATGCTGATGTGCGCGGCGGGCGTCTGGGCTTGCGCCCCCGCTGGCGCGCCGCCCAGCGCCAGGGTCAATGACAGAGAAAGGAGGCCAAGCACAAAGGGGGTGCGTAACGCGCTCGTCTGGCGTGCAACTTCGGTATTCACTGTGTTCCGTTCCAAATCAATCAAGCCGGCGTCTATGCGCCACAACCCTTGGCCAAGGTCTCTCCCGGAGCAGGCGCCGCATGGCAACGCATGCCCCCTCGTAGGAACAAACGAGCGGGCGAGGCGAACACCTCAATGCAAATGAAAACTATTTTGTAACAGCGGCGCGAAGCGACAGGGAGCGATGGCCACGGCCTGACGGGCGCGACCGGTCGGCCCAACGGGAGAATGCCCCTGTCAGCGCGGCAGGATCACGGCGCTGCCATCGGCTTGTTCGCGCACCTGCACGGGCGCCACGGCGGGCAGCGTGGCCAGAATGGCCTGGGGGTCATCGATATTGAAAACGCCGGCGACGCGATAGTCGCGCAGCTTGGGGGCATCGAGCTTGGCCGGATGCTTGAGGTAGCGGTTCATCTCGGCCACCACCTGCGACAGCGGCGCGTTGCGGAACACGATTTTCCCTTGCCGCCACGCCAACAGGTTTTCGATCTGAGCCGGTGTCGCGGCAGTCAGGTCCCCTGCCCCGTCGCGCTCGACCGCCTGCCCGGCGATGAGCTGCCGCTCGGTCCGGTTCCACCAGGCGCCTGCGCGGACCTGCACCGAACCGGACTCCACCGCCACCCGGGAATCGTCGGAGCGCACATCGAAACGCGTGCCGGTCACGGTTACGGTCACCGCCGGCGCATGCACGACGAACTTGCGTTCGGCATCGTGCTGAACCGCGAAAAAGGCCTGACCCGTCGTCAGCGTGATATCGCGTCGCCCTTCGAAAAAGGCCACCTCCAGGCGCGTATTCACGTTCAGGCTGATCACCGATCCATCCGGCAGCGTCACCTCGCGCCGCTCACCTGCCTGGGTGTCGAAGGCGGCGCGATAGGATGGCGCCTCGCCGCTCAGCAATGGCACCGACACTGCCGCGCCGGCCACCAGCGCGCACGCGACTGCCCCCCACGCGAATGCCCGTCGGCGCGGCGTCGGCGCGCCCCCCGTGGCGGCCCGGCTTGCGGCCAGCATCGCGCGCAGCTCTTGCTGCGGCAGCTGTTGCGTCGCCCGCCACAGATGCTCGATCTTGCGGTACGCCTCATCGTGCAGGGGATCCGAGCGGCGCCACGCGGCACAGGCGTCGATCTCGGCATGCGTGGCCTCCCCGGACCGGACACGCGCAAACCACTGCGCCGCGCGGGCGCGCAGTTCTTCGGCGGAGGTATCGTCTTGAAGGCTCATCGGGAACCCATCTTAATCGGACGGCGCATGATGCTTCAGCCTTTCGCCAATATGCTGCAGCGCCCGGATCATGTGCTTTTCGACCATACTGCGCGAAATGCCCATATCCGCCGCGATCTCGGCATGGGTCCAGCCTTCCAGCCGGTGCTGCAGATAGACGCGCTGACAGGCGGGCGGCAACTCCTGCAACGCCGCCATCAGGGCCGTCAACAGTTCACTGGCGTAGTAAGCGGACTGTCCGTCCGCCACCGTGGGGTGCTCACGCTCGGCAAGCTCATCGAGCGCACGCAACGGGATGATCGCCCGACGCCGGTGCTGGTCGATGACACCGTTGGATATGCCGCGCGCCAGATAGGAGCGCGGTTCCTCGATATCCACGATGCCACGTTCAAGCAGCTTCACCGCCACGTCCTGAATGGCGTCTTCGCCATCCGGCGAATTCTTGTTGCGCCATGCGCCAAGCAACTCGCGGTAATGGGCGAGCCAGCCTTGCTTGCGCTTGAGCGATGCAGACATTCGGGACGGGCAGGTATCGGGAAGACGCGAATAATAACAACAATTCTCATTTCCACGCAGCAACCAAGACGCCGACTCGTCTATAAAGGCCGCCTTGCTGCCCTCCCACGCCTGCCTGCCTTCGCGGGGTCCCGAAGGCTCATCAAGTCATGGCATGGGCGTAGACGGCCGGGTTCACCACATGCGCTGGCCGCTCTCCCCGCAACGCATCGATCACCTGTTCCGCGACCGCCACCGCGGTGCGGATCAACGCCTCTTCCGTGCTGCCGCCGGCGTGCGGAGCCAGGACCACATTGGGCAAGCCGATAAGGGGATGGTCCGCGGGCGGCGGCTCCGTCGAGAACACGTCGATGCCCGCTCCGCCCAGGCGGCCCGCTTTCAGCGCTTCTGCCAGGGCGCGCTCATCGACCAGCCCGCCGCGAGCGGTATTGATCAGCAAGGAGCCCGGCTTCATCCGGTCCAGCGCGGCCGCGTCGATCAAGGGACCGGCCCCGGGATTGCCCGGGCGATGCAGCGACACGATGTCGGCATTGCGCAGGAGGTCGGCCAGATCCTGGTCGGCCTTGAATCCGGCCTGCTCGATCTCTGCCGCCGGCACCGACGGGGAATAGACGCGCACCTGCATGCCGAAGCCCTTGTGCGCGATCTCGGCGACAGAACGACCGATCTGCCCGAACCCAACCACACCCAATGTCGCGCCAGCCAGTTCGCGCAGGCCGGGTTCGTAGCGGGCGTTCCAGTTGCCCGCCCTGACCGCCGCGTCCAGCGCGATCGTGCGCTTGAGCAGCGCCAGGGCCATCGAGATCACCAGTTCGGCCACCGAGCGCGCGTTGGCGCCGGGGGTATTGACGACAGGAATCCCGGCGGCGGTCGCCGCCGCCACGTCCACCATATTCGTGCCGGCGCCGTGGCTGCCGATGATGCGCAGGCGGGCGCCTGCCGCAATGGCCGCCCCGTCCAGTCCCGCGTTGCGCGTAATGACAGCATCGCAATCGCCGATGGCCTTCGCCACATCCGCCATCGAGGCGGACGCCGGCGTCACGCACGCGATGCCGGCCCGCTGCAGCAGTTCGATCCCCTGCTGGTGGATCGGCTGAACAATCAAACACTTCATACTGCACTCCTCATGGAATGATGATCTGGCTATTGCGCCGCCAGGATATCTGCCAGGAGACGCGCTCCCAGCCCAAAGTCGTCAAGCCTCATGGCTTCATCCGGGTTGTGCGACCCATGTTCGTTACGCACGAAAATCATCGCCGAACGCACCCCCTGCTGCGCGAAAATCGCGGCGTCGTGGCCCGCGCCGCTGGCCATCTTCATGGCCGGTACTCCGCGTTCGTCCGAGAAGCCGCACAACTGCGCCACCAGCTCAGCGTCCATCATCGCGGGCCTGGACCCCGTTTGCGGACCGAACTGCACCTGCGTGGCGGTCAGCAGCGCCGCCGCGGCGGCGCAGTCGCGAATGATACGGTCATAGTCGCGCAGCACGTCGACGCTCTGGCTGCGCACATCGATGCAGCAATCCAGCTCGCCCGCCACCTTGCTGAATGCATGTTCACGCACGTTGGTGGCCACCTGGCCCACGGTCACGACCAGATCGGCACCCTGGGCTTCAAGCGTCTCCCAGGCGTCATCGATCGCCGTCATCCATCTGGCAGCCGCCCGCACCGCGTCGCTGCGGCTCTTGCGGCCGACGGCGCCAGAATGGGCATACCGGCCGATCCACCGCATGTTCCGATAGCGAAAGCTGCCGCGGATGCCGGTCACGATGCCCACGGGCAAGTCCGCCTCGACCAGCGTCGGTCCCTGTTCGATGTGCAGTTCGACGAATCGGCCGATCCGCGCCGGATCGAGCGCGGCCACGCCGTAGCCATCGGGATCCAGGCCAATATCGCGAACGTGGTCGCGCAGGCGGCGGCCGGTATCGGCCCGGCACAGATCCAGGACATCGGGCTCGACGAGGCCGAAGGCGGCCTTGCTGCCCAGATACGAATAGGGGAACCAGGTGCTTTCTTCCGCCCGGATGCCCATGACCGTCACGTCCGCCGCCGGGGTGTAGCCCTGCGCCTTCCACCCGGCCAGCACCGCCAGCCCCGCGATGACACCCGCGGCGCCATCGAAGTTGCCGCCCACCGGCACCGAGTCCAGATGGGAGCCCGTCATGCGTACAGGAAGGGTGCGGTCCTTGCCCGGCAGCGTCACGTACAGATTTCCGCTGCCGTCGACGCGCGCCTCCAGGCCAAGCCGCAGCGCCTCGGCGCGCACGAGGTCGTGGGCGTACTGCTCGCCCGCCCCGTAGGCGTCGCGCGTCACGCCACGGCCATCGGCCGTTCCATCGCGCAGGGTATCCAGCAGGCGTCGGGCAAGGTCCAGGTCGGGGTCCGGGCTTATCGGCATGGTGTTATTACCTCAGCGCGTAGTCGGCGCGCGTGATGGGGGCCAATTGCTCGCTCAGGAGCCGGCCATAGCCGGGCACGCTGTCGTTGAGCTTGAGCAGGCGCAGGCACGCCCAGAAGGTGGCCTGGTTGCTGGTGACCACCGGCTTGCCCAGTTCATCCTCAAGCCGCTGGATCATGTCGATGGTGGCCAGATTGGTGCAGGACAGGAAGATGGCATCGGCGTCCGGGCGATCGACGTCGCGCGCCAGCTGATACGCGGCCTGCGGCGGCACGCGGCCGATGTCGCGCCGCTCTTCCTGGGTGTGGCCGAGGTCCAGTCCCTCGATGGACACCACGTCGAAGCCATATTGCTCCAGGAACTCGCGCTCGCGCACATTCACGAAATCGATATAGGGCGTGCCCACCGCCACCTTCTTTGCGCCGAGCGCGCGCAGGGCGGCCACCACCGCGCCGGCCGTGGCGACCGCAGGCGCGCCGACACGCTCGCTCATGCCGTCGCACAATTCATCCAGCGAGCACACGATGGAACCCGACGTGCAGCCATAGGCCACCACATCGACCTCCGCGGTCTTGATCAGGTCGGCCGCTTCCATCACGCCGCGCGCCATCTTGTCGTAGTTTTCCTGGGTGGCCGGGCCGGCGTTGATGGCCCGGCCGGAGTGGATCGTGACCCCTTGCGGCGCCATGCGATAAAACTCGGGCTCGTTGATCGTGTTGGTCGACGGCACGATCAGGCCGATCTTGGCGCGCCAGCCATAGGGGCGATAACGCGCCGTCGTCTTCATGAGGGTGTCGACTTTCATCATGCGGCCTCCTGCCGGTTGGCCAGGCGCTTGAGCCCCGAGGCGGCCTGGCTGAATGTGTTGAACAGACTGTTGACGTCATTGCTGAACGGCATCCAGCCAATGCCGCGCCCGATCCATTTCTCGCCGGCGGCCAGGTCCTGGCAGCTGAATCCCCATGGGATCCCCTGCCGGGTGCACGTGGCGATGACGTGCTCGACCGCTTCAAGGTAGCGCGGATGCTGCATCTCGCCGGGAATGCCAAGGTCCTGGGTCAGGTCGTCGGGGCCGATCATCACGGCGTCCAGCCCGGCCACGGCGCAGATGCGCTCCAGGTTGTTCAGGCCGACCTGGGTTTCGGTCATGGCCACGGTCAGCGTGTTGTCGTTCATCACAGCCGTCTGTTCCAACGGCGAGGAAAGCTTGACGTAATCGGTGTGCGGGCCGCGCATGTTCAGGATGCGCTGGCCACGCGGACCATACTTCGTGTACCCCAGGATCTGCTCGAGCTGCTCCGGCGTTTCGATATTGGGCAGCAGCAGGCCCATGGCGCCCGCGTCCAGCGGCCGCGTGTAGTCGTGCGAATCGGAGCCGGCCGGCCGCACGATGGGCACCAGGCCCGCCTCGCGCGCCACCAGGCACATCGTGGCGACTTCGCTGATGGAAAAATCGCTGTGCTCCATCTCGATCAACACGAAATCCAGCCCCGACACGGCCAGCAGCTTCATGAAACGGGGGTGACGGACCATCGTGGCCCAGGTGCCGAACACCGGCTTCTTCTGCTGCCATAGGGTTTTGATCGGATTCACTCTCATGCCTGTACTCCCTCGGGTTTGAACGCCATGGCGCTGAACTTCAATGCGGCCTCGCTGAGATAGGCCACGGCGTCGTTCCAGATCGCGTGTCCCGCCTCGGCGCTGGCCTGGCTGGGGTCGCCCTGCGTGCCGATCGGCGCGTAGTCGCTGATGTCGCTGAATACCGCAAAGCTGGATTTGCCGAAGGTGACCTTGCCGCTGGACACCGTGTTCACGCCTTCGGTGAACGCCCGCAGCGGGCCCGCGGCCTTTGCGCGGTCCATGAATACCAGCTCCGGATACTTGGCCAGCGCCACCGACGTCACCATTTCCGAGGCATGGCCGCTGGGCGCGCTCTTGGTCAACAGCTTTCCTGCCGATACGTCCCGCATGATGGAGAACACGTCGATCAGCCCGCCCACCGCGCCGTAGTTGCGGCGCAGGTGGCGGCAAACGCTTTCTATCGGGCCGAGCGAGCCGGCGTGGATGTTGATAAAGAAGAAATGGCGAAACCCCTGGCCGGCCAGCGCGTCGCACATTTCGCGCAGATAGGCTTCCAGCGTCCCCATGCCTACCGACAGCGTGCCGGGATAGTCCAGGAACATCGCCGAGTAGTTCACCGGCACGATAGGCGTGACCGCCAGGCCGGCACGTTCGCCGGCCTCGGTGGCGATGCCCTCGCAAATGCGCAGCTCGGTGCCGGTTGCCAGGTGGGCGCCGTATTGCTCCACCGCGCCCACCGGGATCAGGACGGCATCGCGCTCGCGCAAGTAGGCGCGGATGTCGTCATAGGTGTGCTGGTCTGTTCTCATCGGGTCTGACTCCTTGGTTCAATGGATCGCGGCTCACAGCAGCCACGGATTCGTCTGCCACAGCTTGCGCAGCTGCGTGTCCAGCGCCTTCAGCCGGCCGACGTATTCGTCATGCTTGAGATACCGCAACGGTTGAAAGCTGCTCTTGGCGCGCTCGATATAGGAAGCGTCCTGGTTGCATTGTTCGACCGCGTCGGCAAGCACCTTCATCACCGGCGCCGGCAATCCGCGCGGCGCGGCCAGCCCGCGCATCGAGCCCGAGTACACCTCGTAGCCCGCCTCCTTGAAGGTGGGGACGTCCGGCGCATCGGGCGAGCGGCTGTCGCTCATCACGCCCACGATGCGCCACGGATTTCCCCGCGCGAAGGTCACGGCCTCGCCCATGTTGGCCATGCTGCTGTCGATCACCTTGCCCAGCAGCGCCACGCTGGCGGGCGAGGCGCCCTGGAACGGCACCGGCGTCATCTTGATGCCCGCCGCCTGCTCGATCAGCAACGCCGAGATATGACCTGCCGAGCCCACGCCCTGGGTGCCCACCGTAATGCTGCCGGGACTCTTTTTGGCGGCGGCGACCAGGTCGTCGACGCTGTGGATCGGGCTGTCCGCATGCACGCTGATCGTGCCGGGGTCTTCCACCAGGTTCGCGATGAAATCAAAGCTCTCCAGCGTGTAGTTGCGCTTGCGCTCGATCGGCAGGCTGACGATGCCGGGCGTGTTGACTATGCCGATGGTGTAGCCGTTGGGCTCGGCATGCGCCAGGAAATTCAGGGCGATGTCGCCCGAGGCGCCGGGCTTGTTCAGCACGACGAAGCGTGCGCCTTCGATCTTGGTCTGCATGCACGCCGCGATGGTGCGCGCAGTGAGGTCGGTGCCGGCGCCAGCCGGGAACGGCACCACCAGGTTGATGGGTTGCTCAGGCCAGGCGGCGAAAGCGCTGGTGCAGGCAGAAGCCAGCAGGCATGCGATGGCGGTTCTCATGGGAGGCTCCTTACTGGTTCCAGGGCGAGGCGGCCCAGAGTTGCTTGAGCTGGTCCTGCTGGGCCAGCAGCGTCTCGGCATAGCTCGCGTCCGCGAGCACCTTGAGTTCCTGATTGGCCTGTTTCGCGGCCATCTTGAACTTCGGGTCCCCGGCCGCGGCCAGCACCAGTTTGCGCATCTGTTCGCCGCGCGCGGGCGGTAGGCCGGCAGGCGCCCCGATACCGCGCAAGGAGCCCGACGTCAGCGAATAGCCGCTTTCGGCGAAGGTCGGCAGATCCGGCGCGAAGCTGGATCGCGCCTGGCTCATCACGCCCAGCGTGCGCCACGGGCTGCCCTCGGCAAACGCAAGGGCCTCGCCCAGATTGACGGCCGCCACATCGACCTGCCCGCCCAGCAGCGCCGTGCGCACGTCGGAAGTGCCCTTGTAGGGCACATGCAGCAGGCGGATGCCGGCGCTCTTTTCCAGCAATAGCACCGAAAGGTGGCCGGCCGAGCCTACGCCGGCGGTGCCGTACTTCACCGACTCGGGCTTGGCCCGCGCCTCGCGCACCAGGTCTGCAATCGAGCGGATCGTCGAAGTCGCATGGACGCTGAGCGTGGCCGGGTCGTCGACCAGGCTCGCCACGGGTTCAAACGAAGACAGCGCGAATTGCGCCTTGCGCTCGATCGGGATGCTGAGCAGATTCGGCGTGTTCAACAGGCCCAGTGTGTAGCCATCGGCCTGGGCGCGCGCCAACTGCGCCATGCCCACCTCGCCGCCCGCCCCCGGGCGGTTCAACACCGTGACGGGCTGGCCACCCTGCCGCTCCAGCGCCTGGGCAAACAAGCGCGCGGTCAGATCGGTGCCGCCGGCGGCGGGGAACGGCACCACAATGGTGATGGGACGGGTGGGATAAGGTTCTTCAACCGCCTGGCCATGGGCCGCAAACGCCAGGGTGGCGGTAAATAGCGCCGGCAATAGCCTCGCCGGCGTTCGATAGGCGCGAGCGCGCCCCTCGTATCGCTGCTTACGAAACATTTTCAACCCCTTGTTTTATGAATCGCTACATGCAGATGGCATGCCCACGGTCCCGCCCCTGTATCGAGGCTGGTGACTGTGGAAGCGCCTGGCCGTGAAGCACGATCAAGCACTTGAGGGTCATAATATTTATAGATTTATGGATTGAAAAACTGTATTTTTTTATGATATCCACAAATTTTATTTGTAAGCGATGATCAAGGAACTCCGCACCCTCATTGCCGTTGCGCAGCACGGCACCATCACCGCCGCCGCCCGACATATCGGCCTGACGCAGGCGGCTGCCAGCGCGCAGATCCAGCGCCTGGAAGAGTCATTGAAGGTGGAGCTGCTTGACCGGGCCGGTCGCCACGTGCGCCTGAATGCGGCGGGCGTGGACATCGTGTCGCGCGCGGAGCACATCCTGCATCTGTGCGACGAACTGCGCGAGGTGACGCAGCGGCCCAAGCTGCGCGGCCACCTGCGCCTGGGCGCCATACAGAGCATGCAGCGCCGCTACTTGCCCGCGATGATCAAGGGACTGATCCAGCGGCATCCCGACCTGAGCACCCACCTGGAACTGGGCGGCTCGCTGCCGCTGCTGACCGCCGTCGACCAGGGCCAGCTCGACGCGGCCATGGTCGTGAAGCCCTTTTTTGCGCTGCCCGCAGAGCTGACATTCGTGCCCCTGCTCCGGGAGCCCTTCACGGTGCTGTGCCCGGCGGAAGCGACAAGCGATGACTGGCGCGAAGTGCTGACGTCCTTGCCCTTCATCCGCTATGACAGCGCGTCATTTGGCGGCCGCATGGTCGACCGCTTTCTGCAGAATCACAGGATCAGCCCCCGATGCCAGGTCGAGTCCCAGGACGTGGATGCCATTCTTGAAATGGTCGCCTGCGGCATCGGGGCCTCGCTGATTCCGGTCAAGGATCTGTCCCAGCACCAGAATAAATTGCGCGCCATCGGGTTGGGCGACGACACGATTTACCGCGAGGTCGGGATGGTGCTGTCGTCGGCGCGGGGCAAGGACGAGCTGGTGCAAGAGCTGCTGCAGAGCGCAAAGTCGACGCTGCGGGCGTCGCCGTTTGCGCATCCGTTGCTGGAGCGGTTTTGACCGGGTGGTAAATGCAGGCCGTGCGGCGAATCAACGCAGTGCCTTATCCTACCTCCCTACACTCACCCTCTACATCAGGACAAGAGAGAACTCCTCATGCACATTCACCGGATCGCGGCATTCACCAACGCGGGTCAGGGCGGAAACCCGGCCGGCGTCGTTCTTGCGGATCAGCTCCCCTCGCCCGAAGAAATGCAACGGGTGGCGGCCCAGGTCGGCTATTCGGAGACCGTCTTCTCTTGTCCCAACGGCGATGGATCATGGCGCACCCGGTATTACTCGCCTGAAGCGGAAGTCGCCTTTTGCGGCCACGCCACCATCGCGCTGGGCGCGGTGCTGGGGCAGACGTTCGGCCCGGCCCGGTATCCGCTGTCCCTGGCGAACGACCAGATCGACGTCTCGGCCGAGAACCAGGATGGCGGGTGGGTAAGCGTGCTTCGTTCGCCGCCGACGTGCAGCGCAGTCGCCAGCCCCGAGCTGTTGGCTGAAGCCCTTGAACTCTTCGGCTACCCGACAGACGACCTTGATCCTACTCTTGCGCCGTGCGTGGCCAACGCGGGACTCAACCACCTGATCATCCCGCTCCGGACACGCGCGGCACTGGCGCGCATGAACTACGACCTGGACCAGGGGCGGCGTTTCATGCAGGCCCATCGCATCGGAACGGTCGCATTCGTGTTCTGCGAGAGCGAAACCCTGTTCCACGCACGCAACGCCTTCGCCATCGGCGGCGTCCTGGAAGATCCCGCGACCGGCGCGGCCGCGGCGGCGTTCGCCGGGATGCTCCGCGATGTGGGCCGCCTGACGCACGGTGAAATCGTCATCATGCAGGGCGTGGACATGGGACAGCCCTGCCGGATCGAAGTGGAATTCTCGGCGGAGCCTGGATCGCCGGTGAATGTGCGCGGCAAGTCGTCCGTCATCGGCGAATAGCGCCCGCTGACCGCCTACCGCAAGCGTCCGCTGGCAGGCGTCCCTACTCCGCCTGCGACTCGCTCAGCGACTTCAGCACCGTCCAGCCGGACTCGATGTGCTTGCGCATGGCCAGCATGGCCGCGGAGGCGTCGCCGGAGGCGAAGGCCTGCAGGATCTCTTCGTGTTCGCGCACGGCGTCTTCGCCGCGGCCCGAGGCCGAGTTGATCAGGTCGAACGGATAGCGCGCCCACAGGATCTGCACGAAATGCAGGGTCTGGGGCAGTTGAGCGATGTCGTAGAGCTGGCGATGGAAGCGGTAGTTGATGCCGCGCGCGGTGGCGCGGTCGCCGCTTTCAAAGGATTTGGCGAAGTCGTCGGCCAGGACGCGCAGTTCAGTGATGTCTTGCGTGGTGATGCGTTCGATCGCGGCGCGAACGAGCTGCGACTCGAGCAGCAGGCGCAGCTGCAGGATTTCGGCCGACGCGCCCGCGTCGAACGGCACGACCCGCGCGCCCCGGTACGAATCCCCGCTGATGTAGCCTTCGGCTTCGAGCAGCTTCAGGGCCTCGCGCACGGGGGTGATGCTCAGGCGCAGCTGTTCGGCGATTTCGGCCTGCTTCAGGCGCGAGCCACGGGGAAAGACGCCCGAGATGATGCGCTCGCGCAGATAGTCGGCAACCTGTTCCTCTTTTGTTCGGTATTCCATCTAGTAAGCCTGAGTGGCCCGGACGAACCGGAAAAACCTGCTTGCAGGCCGCGAAGCCCCTGTGGGCCTGATTCTAACCGCTAAGCCATGGCCGCATCCGGGGATTCCGCGGCGATGCGCCGCGCCTGTTCGACAACCGGCTTGTCGATCATTTTCCCGTCCACGGCGGTGGCTCCGCCTCCGCTGGCCTCGAAGGCGGCCAGCACCCGCCGCGCCCAGTCGCGCTCGGCGTCGGTCGGCAGCCAGGCGGCGTTGACGGGCTCGACCTGCCGCGGATGGATGCACAGCTTGCCGCCGAACCCGAGCTGCCGGGAGCGGACGGCGTCGGCGCGCATCCGGACAGGGTCGGTGAACTCCAGGCTGACGCCGTCGACGGGCGCAGCCAGGCCCGCGTGGCGGGACGCCAGCACGATGCCCGTTCGTACGGAAGTCATCGCGTCGCCCTCGTCCGCGATGCCGCTGTCCATGGCGAAGTCCACGCTGCCGAAGGCAATGCGCTCCAGGCCCGGCTGCCGGGCAAGCGCCTGCAGGTCCATGTAGCCGTTCACGGTTTCCAGCAGCGCGATCACCCGCCGCCCCGGCAAGGCGCGCAAGATCCGGGCGAGCGAGGCGGTGTCCGACTTGGGAAGCATGACGCCCGCCGCGGGGGCTTTGCGCAGCGCCGCCAGGTCTTCCTCGTGCCAGGGGGTGTCGGCGGGGTTGATGCGCACGTAGGCGCGGCGGCCCGCGACCAGCCAGTCCAGCGCGTGGGCGCGGGCCTGTTCCTTGGCGTCGGGCGCGACGGCGTCCTCCAGGTCGACGATGACCTCGTGCGCGCCGCTGGCAAGGGCGCGGTCGTAGCGTTCGGGGCGGTCTCCCGGAACGAACAGCAGGCTGCGGGCAGGTCGGTTCACGGGCGGCTCACTCGAAGACGACGTCGGATGCGTTGGTAATCCGGCAGAAGCGCTGCAGGCCCTTGATCGCGTTATCGTGTTCTTCCGTGGTCAGCCCGCAGCAGCAGTCTTCCAGCACCACCATCTCGTAGTCGCGGTCGTGGCCTTCGCGCACGGTGGCCTGCACCACGGCGTTGGTGGAAATGCCGGAGCAGTAGATCCGCTTGATGCCATGGGCGCGCAGAATGGCCTCCAGGCTGGTGCTGTAGAAAGGGCTGACGCGGTGCTTGACGATGTCGAAATCGCCGGGCTGCTGCCCCAGGTCGGGGTGCACTTCGGTGCCCCATTCGCCCAGCTTGAAGATGCCGTTCTTGCGCGCGCCCGAGAAAATGGGCGAATTGGGCGGGCATTCGCGGTAGTCGGGCGAAAAGCCCACCCGCACGAAGCCGATGTGCAGGCCGGCGGCGCGCGCCTTGTCCACGGCGCGCCGCGTGTTTGCCAGGATGCCGCGGCTGCGCACCTGCTCACCGTAGGCGGCGCGGCCGTTGGGTCCGTCAGCGTGGACCAGGTCGTTTTCCATGTCCAGGACCAGGTAGATGGCGTCTTTCATCGGAACATTCCTTGATTTTTTTGGGGTTGGAGAGACATCTGGGCGATGTCGGGAATGGGGGCTTGCCGGCCGGCGCGCTGCCTGCGCATCTACAGGATCACCTCGCGCGCTTCCAGGTCCGCGCGCTGGGCCGAGTCCAGGCCCAGCAGCTCGCCGAAGACATAATCCTCATCCTGGCCCAGCGCGGGCGTCAAGCGCCGGATTCCGATCTGGTCCGACCCGCTGAACCGGGCCGGCGCGCCCACCGCCAGGCGGGCCGGAATGCCCGGCGCCTCGACGGTGGTCAGGGCGCCGCGCGCCCGCAAATGCGGATCCGACGCAATGTCCTGCATGGTCCACGACACATGCGCGCACACGCCGGCCTGCTGCAGTCGTTCCGCGGTGGATTCGGCGTCGCAGGACGCCAGCCATTGCGTGACCAGGCGGTCCACGTCCGCCCGATGCGCGAGCCGCGCCGCGGCCCCCGCGTACCGGTCGTCGGCGACGTCCTGGCCCAGCACGCGCGCCAGCGCCTGCCACTGCGCGTCGGTCCGGACCGCCAGGGTCAGCCAGCGGTCGGGCTGCGCGGTGGGATAGACGCCGTGCGGCGACATCGCCGGGTCGGCGTTGCCGGGGCGCTCGGGGACGATGCCCAGGCTGGCCAGGACCAGGGCGTCGCCGATCATGGCGGAAGCCACCTCGCGCGCGGCCAGGTCCACGTGCTGCGCCTGGCCCGTGCGCCGCCGCTGGTGCAGCGCGGCCATGGTGGCGAGCGCGGCGTGCGCGCCCGCGGCGTGGTCCATGACATGGCGCATCTCGACGGGCGGGCCGTCGCTGTAGCCGCTCATCCCGCCCAGGCCGCCCCACGCGCCGAACAGCGGCGCATAGCCGGCAAAGTGCGAATCCGGCCCGCTCTGGCCGCAGGACGACAGGGACAGCAGCACCAGGTCCGGCTTGACCTCGCGCAGGTCGTCGAAGCTCAGCCCCAAACGCTTCATGACGCCGGGGCGGAAGCTTTCGGCCGCGACGTCCGACAGGGCGACGATCCGCCTGGCCAGCGCCACCGCCTCGGGCTGCTTCAGGTTCAGGCGCACCGACAGCTTGTTGGCCGACACCTGGTCGAACGTGGCCGCGGACATGCGGCCATAGACGGCATGCGGCTTGCGGAAGGCGTCCGGCCGCGTCAGGCTTTCGATCTTGATGCACTCGGCGCCAAGCTGCGACAGCAGGTGCGTGCAGAACGGGCCGGCCGCGTGGATCGTGAAGTCGGCGATGCGCACGCCGGCAAGCGGCGCCCGGAGCGCGCGGGATGGGGCCGCGCGGGTGTTGTCTGACTTCGTCATGCGGATGCCTCCTGCGCCATCTCGTCCAGGGCCGGGACGCGTCCCTTCCTGGGCAAGGGCGTGCAACGGAATTGAAACGGCGCGACCAGGATGCCGGCCTCCTGGCCGCTGGCCAGCTCGGCCGGCGCGAACAGGCCGCGCGCGCGCTCCTGTTCGCCGTTCACCACTTCGGCCGGCAGCCGGTACTTGGCCGCCGGCACGCCCAGTTCCTGCGCGCGGCGCACGATGTCCTCGACCGGATGCCGCGCCATCCATTCGCGGATGTGGCCATTGATCTCGTCGCCGCGGCGGCTGCGCTCCAGCGGGTCGCGCAGCCCGGGATCGGCCGTCCAGGCGGGGCGGCCCAGCAATTGCACCAGCGAAGCCCACTGCCGGTCTTCCAGCGTGAGCAGTTCGATGAAGCCATCCTGGGCCTCGAACACGCCGCCGTACCGGAAGCGCCGGCTGGTGCGATGCTCCAGCGACCCGTCGCCGAGCCGCTGCAAGGCGAAGGCGCCCACCGACAGCACGGCGTCCTGCACCGAGACGTCGACGTACTGCCCACCGCCCGCGGGCACGGCCCACCACGCCGACAGCGCGCAGAAGGCGGCCATCGCCCCGCCCTGGTAGCCACCGAAGTGGCCGTAGATCTTCAGGGGCGGCCTGTCCGGGAACAGCTCATGCGACAGGCCGTTGGGAAGCAGGAAGCCTTCCCCGCCGGCATGCAGCAGGTTGACCTCTTCGCCATCCCAGTCGGATTTCGGGCCTGCGGCGCCGAACGGCAGGACGCTGACGTGGACCAGGTCCGGAAAACGCCGGCCGATGTCCTGCGGCGCCAGGCCCAGCGCCTCGCGTTCGCGCACCGGCGTGTCGTCGATCAGGATGTCGGCCGCCGCCAGTTCGCGGGCAAGCAGTGCCTGGCCGGACGGCGACGACAGGTCCGCCGCCAGGCTGCGCTTGCCGACGGCCAGGTACGCAAACAGCGCGCTGTCGCCGTCGTCGGTCATGGGCGGCGCCTGCCGCAGCCGCGAACCGCCGGGCGGTTCCAGCATCACGACCTGCGCGCCCAGGGCGGCAAGCATCCGTCCGGCATAGGCGGCCGCCACCGTGTTCGACCGCTCCAGCACGCGGCATCCGGACAACGGCAGCGAGCCGGGTTGTGGCGTTTCGTTGGACTGCATAGGGCTGTCTCGAAAGGTTGCGGCCGCGGGCCGGATCAGCGGGTCACGGGCAGTTCAAGGTCGACGCCCGAACCGTCCAGGAAGGCCGGCAGCCGCACGTCGCGCGACGGCAGCGCCACCGTGGCGATCCCCGGCGTGGTGAGTTCGCCGCGCTGGTTCTCGGCCGCCAGTTCGATGTCCACCAGGCCGGTGTTGTCCTTGACGTACTTGCGCACCACCTTGCCCTTGCAGAACGTCGTGTCGCCCATGATGTTGAAGCGGCGCATTTCCGTGCGCACGCGCTTGATCACGCCGGCGTCGCCCATCCAGTTGGTGACCAGCGAGCACATCCACGACGAGCGCTGCGGACCGTAGTCATAGGTGCCGGGCACGCCGACTTCCTTGGCCACCGATTCGCGGTGATGGCCGATGCCGGTGTATTCCACGCCGCCGCCCGCTTCCGGGTTGCGGAAGAAGTGGCCCGGATGCTTGACGGCTGCCTGCAGCACCACGCCGTGGGTGTGGCCGCGGCCGCAGCCCACCAGGAAGCCCATCGTGTCCATCAGCGACAGCGGACCGCGCGCGATCGTCGGCAGCTCCTCGCCTTCCTGCACTTCCTCCCAGTAGCGCACGTTGGCGCCGCGGATGTTCTTGGGCTCGTCCAGCACCATCTCGTCGATGCGGTCGCGTTCCTGATCGCTGTATTCGTGCTGGACGATTTCCTTGTACTTGCCGGTGTCGCGCGCGGCCTTGCGCTCGTGGCGGGTGCAAGTGCCCAGGGCGCGCGCGACCAGTTCGCCGCGCTGGTTGTAGTAGCTGGCTTCCACGTACTGCAGCACCAGCCGGCCCGAAAACTTGCTTTCCTTTTCTTCGACGCCCACCACGCGCTCGATCGCGGTGATGCGGTCGCCGGGGCGCACGTGGCGGAACAGCTCCCAGTCGTTGCCGGCGTAGAAGCCGTGGACGCCCGGCAGGCCCCAGCGGGTGCGGCCCAGCCAGCCGAACGCCATGGGGAACATGGGATGGCCGAGCAGCGTGCCGTAACGCGTGCCCGCGGCGTAGCCCGGATCGCGGTACAGCGGGTTCAGGTCGCCGATGCCGTTGCACCAGTTGCGCAGGGTGTCCGCGGTGGCGTCCTGCAGATACGGTCCCTCGGGCCGCAGATGCAGGCCGATCATTGCGCGGGCGGCCGCGACGGCCTCGTCCGTGATGCGGCCCTCGGCGGGCGCGTTACCGACATCGGCTTGGGGAAGACTCATGACGTTGCTCACTTTGATGCTCCTCGACTTTCAACATGAATGCAGAATGCATTCTTTAAGAACCGAAAAAAAAGCGCGCGTTGGAGCGCACCTGCCTGATTGCCTATTCGATGCGGATGCCTGCCGCCTTGATGATGTCGCCCCACTTCTGGCGCTCGTCCTTGACGAAGGCATCCAGTTGCGCGGGCGGCATCACCAGGGGTTCGACGCCGATGTCCAGCATCTTGCGGCGCATCTCCGGCTGCTCCAGCACCTGCCGGATGTGCTCGCCGAATTCCTGGACGATCCTGGGCGGCGTGCCGCGCGGGGCGAACAGCGCGTCCCAGGCCACCACGTCGAAGCCCTGCACGCCCTGCTCCGACACGGACTTGACGCCCGGCAGCATGTCGCTGGCCTTGAGCGACGTGATGGCCACCGCGCGCAGCTTGCCGCTGGCCAGGTGCGGCCTGGCGGCGGTGACCGTGTCGATCGCCAGCGGAATCTGTCCGCCCATCGTGTCCGTCAGCGATTGCCCGGACGCCTTGTACTTGACCGCGAACAGCGGCGCCTGCGCGGACTTCACGAATTCCGCGAACACGACCTGCGCGGTGGTGCTGGGCAGGCCCACGTTCAGGGCGTTGGGCTTGGCGCGGGCGCGCTCGATCAGCGCCGGCACGCCGTTGGCGGGCAGGTCCGCGTCCGACGTGCAGATCACCATCGGCAGCAGCCCGATCATGGCCACGCCCGCGAAGTCGGCGGCGGCGTCATAGCCCGGGTTGGAATACAGGAACTCGTTGGCCGCATTCGTGGCGTTGGTGCCGAACAGGAAGGTGTAGCCGTCGGCGGGTGCGCGCGCCGCCGCGGCGGAGCCGATGTTGCCGCCGGCGCCGGCGCGGTTCTCGATGACGATGGGCTGGTTCAGGCGCTTGCCCAGTTCCTGGAACACCAGCCGCGCCAGCACGTCCGCGCCCTGTCCCGCCGCGTACGGCACGATGATGCGGATGGGCTTGTCGGGCCAGCCCTGCGCGGCGGCGGGCCCGGGCAGGACGCAAAGCGCGGCCGCGCCCAGCATGGCGGCCAGGGCCGCGCGCCGGCCGGTAGCGATAACAGCCTTCATCGGGGATTCCTTTGCGTGATGGATCATGACGGTCAGCCGTTGAGCGCCAGGCCGGCGCGAGGCCAGCGCGCGGCGTACAGCTGGCCGCGGCCCGACAGGGTGATGTAGGCGCTGCGGCGGTCCGCGCCGCCGAAGCAGATGTTGGTGCAGTAGCCCTCGGGCGCCTCGTGGAATTCCAGCAGCTCGCCGCCCGGCGAGAACACGCTGATGCCGCCGCGCACCAGCGTCGCCACGCAGATGTTGCCGCCCTCTTCGAGCGCCAGGGAATCGAAGCGCTGAAAGCCCGGCAGCCCATGCACCAGCCGCCCGCCGTTGGGCGACGGCCAGGGCTCCGAGCCCAGTTGCCCGGGTTCGCCGCCCGCGTCCAGGACCGGGTACGACCACAGCCGGCTGGTCTCGGTCTCGGTCACGTACAGCACGCTGCCGTCCGGCGACAGGCCCACGCCGTTCGGCGTCAGCACTGGGTGCGCGGCGCGGCGGATGAAGCTGCCGTCGGTGCGGGCGTAGTACACGGCGCCGCGCAGGATGCGGTCTTCGAAGGTCTTGCCGAAGTCGGTGAACCAGAAGCCCCCGTGCGCATCGAAGACGATGTCGTTGGGGCCGTGCAGGGGCACGCCGTCGCACTGGGTGTAAAGGGTCTGCACGGCGCCGGTCGCCAGGTCCACCCGCTGGATGCTGCCGCCCGCATAGCCGGCCGCCGGGCCGGTCGGCCGGGTGAAGCCGTCATCGGTGCGCCAGCTGAAGCCGCCGTTGTTGCACACGTAGACGTGCCCGTCGGGGCCCAGCGCCGCGCCGTTCGGGCCGCCGCCCAGGTCCGCGACCTGGCGCAGCTCGCCATCGGGCAGCACCCGCGTAAGGCGCCCCGCGGCGATCTCCACCACCAGCACGCTGCCGTCCGGCATCGCGACGGGGCCTTCGGGGAATTCGAGTCCCGTGGCCAGGACCTCGCCTTGCAGCTTCAGATGTTCCATCCCTGTTCCTTTGCTATGCGTGAGAGGCCGCGGATTCGTGGCGCTGGGCCTGCCCGCGCGCCCCCAGGTAGGCGTCGATGGCGCGCTGCCGCCCTTCCCGGCTGCGCAGCGCCTCTGCATCGAGTTCGCCGACGATATGGCCGTGCCGCAGCACCCAGGCCCGCGCCGCCAGCTTCGCCGCGACGTGAAAGCTCTGCTCGACCAGCAGCGCGGCCAGCTTCTGTTCGCGCTGGATCGCCCCCAGCCGTTCGTACACGCGCGCCACCAGCAGCGGCGCCAGGCCCAGCGACGGCTCGTCCAGCAGCAGCAGGCGCGGACCGGACATCAGGCCCCGGCCGATCGCCAGCATCTGCTGTTCGCCGCCGCTGAGCAGGCCCGCCGGCGCGTTGCGCCGCCCCGCGATCTCCGGAAAGAATTCCATCACCATCTGTTCGCGCCGGGCGCGCGTGCGCGCGTCGACGAAGTACGAGCCCAGGACCAGGTTCTCGCCCACCGTCAGGTCCGTGACGATGGCGCGGCCCTCCGGCACGTAGACGATGCCCCGCCGGAACCGCGCCGCCGCCGACAGGCCCGAGATGTCCTGGCCGTCCAGCAGGATGCGGCCCTGGGCGGGTTCCAGTCCGGCAATGGCGCGCAGCGTGCTCGACTTGCCCGCGCCGTTGGCGCCCAGCAGCGCGGCGACCGACGCGGCGTCCACCGACAGGCCGATGCCGTGCACCACCGGGCCGGCGCCATAGCGCACCGTCAGCCCCTCGACCTGCAGCAGGCTCGCCGCGGCTTCACTCATCGTCGTCTCCCAGGTAGACCCGCACCACATCGGGATTGCCGCGGATCTGTTCCGGCGCGCCCGACGCCAGCAGCCGGCCGACGTTCAGCACGTGGATGGTGTCGCACACCTCCATGATCAGATCCATGTCGTGTTCCACGACCACCAGCACCAGCCCCGGTGCGCGCAGCCGCGTCAGGGCGGCGGACAGGTCGCCGGTTTCGACCGAATTCAGGCCGGCGGCGGGCTCGTCCAGCAGCAGCA
Source organism: Achromobacter spanius (assembly GCF_039673305.1). Lineage (GTDB taxonomy): Bacteria > Pseudomonadota > Gammaproteobacteria > Burkholderiales > Burkholderiaceae_B > Achromobacter > Achromobacter spanius_F. The sequence goes on along the minus strand of NZ_JBDJLJ010000004.1, from coordinate 38,707 downwards.
CGCGCGGATTGCCGGCGATGGCGCGGGCAATCTCCGCCAGCCGCAGCACGCCCGGGGGAAGCTGCGCCGGATATTCATCCGCCACCGCCAGCACCCCAAGCCGCTCCAGCGCCGCCAGCGCGCGTTCGCGATTGCGGCTGCGTTCGGCCCGGCCGCGCGGCAGCGGCAGGAAGGCATCCAGCCATCCCGCCGAGGATTGACGGTCCAGGCCGACCATCACGTTCTCGGCAACGGTCAGCTCAGGGCACAGGGCCACATGCTGGAAGCTGCGCGAGAACCCCAGCGCGGCCCGGCGCGTGGGCGGGACGCCCTCCAGGCGCAGGTCGCCCAGCCGGATGCTGCCCTGCTGCGGGGAATAAAGGCCCGTCAGGCAGTTGAAGAAGCTGGTCTTGCCCGCGCCGTTCGGACCGATCAGCCCGGTGATCTCGCCGGCCTTCAGGTGCAGCGCGATGTGCTGCAGGACCTGGATGCCGCCGAAAGACAGCGACAGATCCTGCACGACCAGCGGATGCGGTTCCAGGATGGCTTGCGCGTTCATGGATTGCCTCCGTGCAGCCGGGCGCGCACCTTGGCCGGCAGCGCGTTGAAGCCCAGCACCACGACCAGCAGCGCGGACCCGTACAGGATCGGCACCCAGTCGCCCGCGCCAGCCAGCAGCAGCGGCATCAGCGTGAGGAACAGGCCGCCCAGCAGGCTGCCCAGGATCGACATCGAATACAGGCTGACCACCGAACCGACCAGCAGGAAGATGGAGGTCCACAGCGTGAAGCTGTTGGGCGACACCGTGGACGAACTGAACGACAGCATGGCGCCGGCGATGGCGGCGATGGCGCCGCTCAGGGCCATGCAGGACAGCCGCGCCCAGCTGCGGCGCACGCCGAAGGACTCGGCCGCATGCGGGGACGTGCGGATCAGCAGCAGCGCCATCGCCTGGCGCGAATGGCGGAAGTGGCGCAGCAGCAGCGCCACCGCGACCAGGCCGGCCAGCGGCAGGTAGTAGCGCTGGGTTTCCTTGGCCAGCCCGGGCAGCGCGTCCAGCTTCACGTACAGGCCTTCGTAGCCGCCCGAGACCGACGAATAATGCAGCAGCACTTCGGGCAGGGCCAGGGCCAGCGCCATCGTGGCGACGGCCAGGTAAATGCCCGACAGGTAGCGCGACGGAAAGGCAAAGGCCAGGCCCAGGAAGGCCCCGGCCAGCGCCGCGGCCGGCAGGCTGGCCAGCAGCGACACGCCCAGGTACTTTTCCATCAGGGCGACCGTATAGGCGCCCGCGGCGACGAACACGCCGTGGCCGATGGAGACCTCGCCGCCGTAGCGCACCAGGAAGCTGACCGACATGATGGCGATGGCGTTGGCAAAGCACAGCCCCAGCGTATAGGTCCAGTAGCCGCCGGCGACCAGCGGCAAAAGCGCCAGCGCCAGCACGCCCGCCACGCCCGCCCCGGCGGTCCAGCGCCGCGGCGGCGCGGCCTGGCCTGCCGCCTTCGAATCCGCCGCCAGGCGGCCGGTTGACATGATCACGCTAGACACGGGCGCCTCCACGGATAGCCAGCACGCCCTTCGGGAAGACGTTGAGCACCAGCAGGATGGTGAGCAGCAGGTAGGTGTTGTTGAACTCGGCGGAAACGTAGAACGACAGCAGGTTCATGATGACGCCGATCAGGATGCCGCCCACCACGGCCCCCGGCAGGCTGTTGAAGCCGCCCACGACGGCCGCGGCGAACGCCTGCAGCATGAATGCGGCCACGCTGGTGGACGACAGGAAGGTGGTGGGCACGATCAGCAGCGACGCGACCAGGCCGAGGACGCCCGCCGTGATCCAGGAAAACAGATGCACGCGCCGCAGGTTCAGCCCGCACACGCGGCTGGCGTAGGGATTGGCCGACACGGCGCGGAACGCGATGCCGATGCGCGTGCGCTCGATCAGCAGGTACAGCAGCCCGATCGCCAGCGCGGTCGCGCCCAGCACGGCCAGGTCATAGGACGTGATGCGGATGGGGCCGAACTGGTCGCGCCACGCCGGCAAGGGCAGGTCCAGGGAGACCACGTTGGAACCGAACAGGAGCTGCGTCGCGCCCTGCGCGATCAGGCCGACGCCCAGCGTCGCGATGGTGCTGGTCAGGTCCGACTTGAACACCAGCGGCGCAATCAGGAAATAGCTGACCGCCATCACCGCCACCATGATCGCCAGCGTCAGCAGCACGGCCGCGCCCCAGGCCATGTTGGCGAAGATCCCGGCCGTGAAGCCGAACACCAGGAATGCCGCCAGGCCCGCCAGGTTGCCGTGCGCGAAGTTGACGACATTCGAGCTCTTGTAGATCAGCACGATGCCGATCGCGCCCATGGCGTACAGGCAGCCGCTGACGACGCCCGCCCAGATGAGGCCGATGAGGTCATCCATGGACCGGCCCCTTCTGCCCGGGCGCCGCGGCCGGCCCGTCGCCGCGGTCGATGATTTCGATCACGGACGGGAAGTAGCGCCCCGACCAGCCGCCGCTGGCGGTGGCGGCGTAGTAGCGCTGCGCCAGCTCCACGACGTGCGCGTCCAGGCCCGTCTGCGAGGCCAGTTCCAGCACATAGCCCAGGTCTTTCAGCGCATATTCCGGCGGGAAGGATTTTTCCGGAAAATCGCGCGGCAGCATGGCCTTGCGGCCGTGGTTGCGCAGCACGAAGCTGTCGCCGGACCCCTTGGACACGGCGTCCAGCAGCACCGCCGGCTGCACGCCGGCGCGCTCGCCCAGCACCATCATCTCGGCCAGCGCCACGGTGTTCTCGAAGACCAGCGCATTGTTGATGAGCTTGACCACCTGGCCGCAGCCGACCTCGCCGCAACGGGTGACGTCCGATCCGATGTAGCGCAGCAGGGGTTCGATGCGCGCATACAGCGCCGGGTCCGCGCCCACCATGATGCTCAGTTCTCCGCGCTGCGCGGCTTCGCGGGTGCGGGCCACCGGGGCGTCCGCGAACGCGATGCCGCGCTCGGCAAGCTGCTGCGCCGTGGCGCGGGCCGACGCCACGGTGGTCGTGCTCAGGTCCACGATGACGGCGGGCCGGCGCGCGCCGCCAGCCAGTCCGTCCTGGCCCAGGCAGACCTGCTCGACCTGCGGCCCGCCCGGCAGGGACAGGAACACGACGTCGGCGCGCTGCGCCACCTCGGCCACGGACGCGGCGCGGCGCGCGCCGGTGCCCTCCAGCAAGGCGTGGGCGTCCGCGTTCATGTCGAAGGCGATGACCTCGCCGGCGTGCTTGACGGCCATGTTGCGGCACATCGGGCCGCCCATCACGCCCAGGCCGATAAAGCCGATCACGGGTACGGTATCTGCTGTCATGCGGTGGCTCCCTTTAGTGTTAACAGGCCCTAGTCCATCCACATGCCGCCGCTGATGTCCAGCGACGTGCCCGTGATCCAGTTCGAGGCCGGCGAGCACAGGAACAGCGCGGCCTGCGCGATATCGTCGGCATTGCCGTAGCGGCCCAGCGGCACGGTGCCGTTGGCCGAGGGCGCGCCGCCGCTGGTGACGCTGGCCCACATGGCGGTTTCAACGGGGCCGGGGGCCAGGGTGTTGGCGTACACGCCGTGGGGCGCGCCGGCCTTGGCGATCCAGCGCATCATCCCGTGCACGGCGGCCTTGGAGGCAACGTAGGCCGGACCCGACGCCACGCCGCCGTTCTTGGCCGCGATGGATCCCGCGGCCAGGATCTTGCCGAAGCCCTGCTTGCACATCAGCGGAAAAAGCTTGCGCGCCGGGTTCACCACGCCACGCACGTTGACCGACATCACCGCGTCCCATTCGTCGTCCGTGCTGTCGCCCAGCGGCGTGCGGGCGATGATGCCCGCGCACAGCACCAGGATGTCCACCTTGCCGTACTCGGCCAGGACCCCGTCGATGACCCGGTCGGTCTCGGCGCGGGAGGTCACGTCATAGCGGCGGTAATCGATGCCGCCCCCGAGGTCCTGCGCTTCCACGCGGTCCGTGGCGATGACGCGCGCGCCGGCCTGCCGGAACGCCTTGGCGATCGCCTGCCCCATGGCGCCGGCGCCGCCCGTGATCAATGCAACCTGGCCTTCAAGACTTGCGGGGCCGCTCAAATGCTGTGCCATCTTTACTTGTCTCCTGATCGTGTTTTTTGGTTGGGCGGCGTCGTCAGCGCAACACCGCCGTGGCGGACATCGCCAGCTCGCCGTCCGGGCCGCGCGCCCACAGCGCCAGCGATCCGTCTTCCCTGGCGTGGCCTTCGATGCGGAAGGCGCGCGAAACGAACAAGGGGCTGACGCCGCGGAACTCGAAACTGGCCAGCCCCCGGCCCTCGCCGTGCTCCAGCGCAAGCTGCTGCAGCAGGGTGGCGGTGAGCGGGCCATGCACGACCAGGTCGGGATAGCCCTCTTCGTCGCGGGCGTAGGCCTGGTCGTAATGGATGCGGTGGCCGTTGAACGTCAGCGCCGAATAGCGGAACAGCAGGGTCGTATCCGGCCGCACTTCCTGGCTCCAGCGGGCCTGCCCGTCGTAGGGTTCCGGCGCAGCCGCGGGTGCGCCGGCAGGCGGGGCCTCGCGGTAGACGATGTCCTGTTCCTCGACGATGCAGTCTGCGCCGTCGCACTGCGTGGTGTGCTCCACCGTCACGAACCACAGCGAGCCGCGCTTGCCGACCTTGTTTTCCACTTTCACGATGCGGCTGCGCCGCGTGGCCTCCGACTGGACCGGCACATCGGCCAGGTAGCGGATGCGGCTGCCCGCCCACATGCGCCGCGGCAGCTCGATGGGCGGCAGGAAACCGCCGCGGCGGGGATGGCCGTCCTGGCCCAGCCCGCTGCGGCGCGCGGCCGGATTGAAGAACAGCCACTGCCAGCCGGGCGGCAGCGGGTCGCCCGCGCCGGGCGCGCGCTCCAGGTCCAGCGTCGCCGCCATGGCCCGGACCACCGCCGCGTCGATGCGCTGCGTATGCGCCTCTTCACGGCCGACCCATTCATCGTATGCATTGCTCACGCGGGCACTCCTCTGGTTTTAGTGTGAGCCGGCCCTAGGCCAGCTTCGCGTCGAAAACGTCGGCCGGATACGGCTTGAAGTCGCGCACCAGCTTGAAGCTGCCGCCCGCGACCGCCTGGATGATTCCTTCCTGCCTGGCGCCGCGGTGGTCGCCCGGCTTGAACGTGACCTCGCGCGCACCGCCCACCGTCTGGTTCGTCATGGTCTCCATGACGTCGACCAGATTCGCGCGGGTGAGCGGCTTGCCGCTGGCCAGCAGCATCTGGAAGCCCTTGGCGAACAGCGCCGCGTTGCTCCATCCGTTCAGCCCGAACACGCCGATCGGGTCATTGGGGTACAGCTTGGCCACGGTTTCGCGATACGCCTTGACGTTGGCGTCGTCCGCGTCCACCGGCAGCAGCCACGAGGAAAAGTAGGCGCCGTCCAGCAGCGGTCCGGCCAGCTTGTAGGTGGTGGGATCGGCGGTGAAGAACGGGGCCATCCACTTGCCCTGGTAGCCCAGCCGGTCGGCGGTCTTGAGCGCGGCGGCCAGGTTGGCGTTCGAGCCGAACAGGATCACGACGTCCGCCTTGGCGTTGGCGATCCGGCGCACGTGCGGCGTGAAGTCGGTGCTGCGGACTTCGAAGGGAATCGACTCGGCGGGCTGCTTGTTGTTGGCGGCCATGAGCATGTCGAAGCCGCGCTTGGCGGAGCGGCCCAGTTCGTCGTTTTCCCACAGCAGCGCGACGCGCCCGGCGTTCAGGCCGGTGAAGGCGTATTCCAGGTTGGACGCCGCCGACCAGCCGTAGTCCGGCAGCAGCGGAAACACCAGGCGTTCGGCGAACAGCGCGGTCGCCCCGCCGATCGGCCCGATCATCGGCAGGCCCACTTCCTTGGCGTAGGGAATGACGGCCACCGACTGCGCCGTGCCCACCGGGGCCGCCAGCGCAAAGATCTTGTTCTCTTCCACCAGGCGGCGCGTCACGGCCACGCTGCGGGCGGGCTCGTAGCCGTCGTCATACGTGACCGACTTGATCTTCCAGCCGTTCAGCGCGTCGGTCTCGTTGACCCATTTGAAGCAGGCGTCGGCAGCGCGGGAAAGAATCGCATAGAACGGCACCGGGCCCGTGATGGGCGTGAATGCACCGACCGTGACCGTCTTGCTGGCCGTATCGATGCCGGGAGAAACGGATTGCGCGCGCGCCCAGCCCGGAAGCGAAATCGAGGCTGCCGCGGCACAGCCGGAAAGGAATGTCCTTCTGTGCACGTTATGTCTCCTGGTTGTTCTTCGATTGCCGCCGTCTGCTGAGCGACTAAGAATGCATTCTATATATTTGCCGTCCGCAAAAAATACGGGCTTTCCCTAGGAAAAAACGTCCAATTGGTCAAACCATGAACATATAGAATGCATTCTTTCAAGACCAACGCCAGGAGACACCATGCCTTCCGCACCCCTCGCGGGCCGCCGCGTCATCGAACTGGGCACCATGCTGGCGGCGCCCTTCGCCTCCCATATCCTTGCGCAGCTGGGCGCCGAGGTGATCAAGGTGGAGCCCCCACGCGGGGACCCCACGCGCAGCCTCGTCCGGGGCGGCCCCAGCGGCACGTTCATCGCCTACAGCCATGGCAAGAAGAGCGCCTGCATCGACCTCGCCCACCCCGAGGGCCACGCCGCATTCCTGAAGATGCTGGAAACGGCCGACGCGTTCGTCCACAACCTTGCGCCCAAGGCCGCGCGCAAGTTGCGGCTGACCAAGGCCGAGTGCCAGGCGATCAACCCCCGGCTGATCTACTGCCATATCCGGGGCTATGCCGACGGGCCGCAGGCGGACGACCTGGCCTCCAACCCCGTGGCCGAAGCGTCCACGGGCGTCATGGAAGCCAACCGCATCAACGGCCGTCCCAGCCGGCTGGGGCCGTCCTATCACGACCAGTTCGCGGGCGCCTATGCCGTGATCGGCATCCTTGCGCGGATGCTGCAGCCCGACGCCGCCAAGGATGGCGGGCATGTGGAAATCGGCCTGTACGAAACCGGCCTGCACGTGGCGTCGCGCGACCTGGTGGGCGTGCAGCTCAAGACGCAGCTGCTGGGACGGCCCGAGCGCGAGCCGCACGGCGAGTTCAGCATGCCGGGTTATGGCGCCTACCTGACCTCCGACGAACGCTGGATGTATCTGCTGATGCTGACCGACGCCCACTGGCTGAAGTTCTGCCAGGCGATGGAACTGCCCGAGGCCTGCGATGCGTCACTGGCGGCGCTGAAAGACCGGAAGAAGGCGCGCGAGCGCGTCGAGGACATCGTCAAGGCGGCCGTCGGCGCCCGCACGTTCGACGACGCCACCGCGCGGCTCAGGATGGCCGGCGTCGGCAGCACGGAAGTGCTGCCGCTGGAACGGGTGCTGGAGGCGGAGCAGGCGCACCAGCCCGGCAAGCTGCGCAGCGTCCGCTACCGGGACCTGGCGTTCGACGTGCCCGAATTTCCGCGGCTGAACGCGGCCGACGACGGCGTGGCGACACTGCCGCCGCCGGACCTGGGCGAACACACGCGGGACGTGCTGCAGGCCGCCGGGCTCACGCCCGCCGAATGCGACGCGCTGATCCGCAGCGGCGCCGTATCCGCCGACCGGCCGGGCGATTTCGCCTGGGCGCCGGTGCGCAAGCAGGCATAAACCGCGTATAACGCGCGCATGCCGGAACGATAACGGGCGCGACAGACCGCCCCACAAGAAACGAGGAGACTGCAAATGCTGAAGCTCAACATTGTGCCGGGCCTGTTCAAGGCCGCCATCGCCGGCTTGCTGTTCGCCGCCGCCACGACCGGCGCGTTCGCCGCGGACTATCCCGACCGGCCGATCCGCCTGGTCGTCGGCTTCCCGCCGGGCGGCGGCGCCGACTTCGTGGCCCGCCAGGTCGCGCAGCGCCTGGGCGAGGCGCTGAAGGCCAGCGTGGTCGTGGACAACAAGGCCGGCGCCAACGGCACCATCGCCGCGGCCGAGGTCGCCCGCGCCGCCGCCGACGGCTACACCCTGCTGCTGGGCGTCACCGCGTCGCAGTCCATCAGCCCCGCCCTGTCGCCCAGGCTGCCCTACGACCCGCTGCGCGACTTCACGCCGATCACGCAGGTGGGCTACACGCCGCTGGTGCTGGTGGTGAATCCCAAGCTGCCGGCCCGGACGCTGGGCGACTTCCTGAAGTACGCCAAGGCCAGCCGCACGCCCGTGCCCTATGGGTCCGCCGGCACCGGCAACATCACGCACATGGCGGCCGAACTGTTCGTGCAGTCGTCAGGCGTGTCCAATTTCCAGCACATCCCGTACAAGGGCAGCAGCCAGGTCATCACGGACCTGATCGGCGGGCGCGTCGACGCCTACTTCGACACGCTGCCTTCGTCCCTGCCCCTGATCCAGAGCGGCCAGCTCCATGCGCTGGCGGTCACGGGCCCGACGCGCTCGGACACCGCCCGCGACATTCCCACGGTGCAGGAGGCCGGCGTGCCGGGCTTCCAGACCACCACCTGGTTCGGCGTGCTGGCCCCGCCCAAGCTGGACGCGGCGCTGGCCAATCGTTTGTATGAAGCGCTGAAGCGCGGCATGGACGCGCCCGACGCGCGCCAGGCGCTGGTCACGCGCGGCGTCGAGCCCGTGCTGGATACGCCCGCGCAATTCAGCGCGGAGCTGAAGGAGGACCTGCAGCGGTGGCGCGACGTGGCGCGCAAGGCGGACATCAAGCTGGAGTGAGGCTCATGGATTGTCCGTAATGCCGGCCTCCTGGACGATCTTGCGCCAGCGCGCTTCTTCCTGCTTCACGTAGTCGCCCAGCGCGGCGGGCGTGCCCACATTGGCGGCCAGCCCCTCCAGTTCGAGCGCCGAACGGAAATCCGGATCGACGGACGCCTTCTTGATCGCGGCATTCAACTGGTCGATGACTGCCGCGGGCGTGCCCTGCGGCACGAACAGTCCGTACCAGCTGTCGACGAAGTACCCCGCCTCGCCCGACTCCGCCACCGTCGGAACGCCCGGGTAGGCGGGCGAGCGTTCCTTCGTGGTCACGGCCAGGGCGCGCAACTGGCCGCTCTTGACGTGACCGCTGACGCTGGCCGACGTCGAGAAGATCATGTCGATCTGGCCGCCGATCAGGTCATTGATGCCCGGGCCGGAACCCTTGTAGGGCACATGCAGGATATCGACCTTGCCCAGGCTCTTGAACAGCTCTCCCGCCAGATGGGCGGAGGTGCCGTTGCCGTAGGACCCGAACGTCAGTTTTCCCGGGTTGGCGCGCGCATAGGCCAGTATGTCCTGCACGCTCTTGAATCGCGAATTGGACGACACGACCAGCACGTTGGGAGACTTGCCTATCATCGCCACCGGCGCGAACGCCTGGTCGGTGTCGTAAGGCAGCTTCTTGTGGATGGCCGGATTCACCGCGTGCGCGAACGTCGACATCAACAGGGTGTAGCCATCCGGCGGGCTCTTGGCCACGTTCTCCGTTCCGATGATGGTGCTGCCGCCCGGCCGGTTCTCCACGACGACCGTCTGCCCCAGCTCTTGCGTCAGGCCCTTGGCGAGCTGGCGCGCAATCAGGTCGGTGCCGCCGCCCGGCGTGAAGGGCACGACGATGCGCAGCGGCCTGTCCGGAAAGGCGGCCCGGGCCTGCGGCGCGGCCAGCACGCCTAATGCCAGCGCCGCCGCGGCAACCGCCGTCGCGCTGCGCGCGAGCAAGTTTTTTTGTCTCATGTCTGTCTCCTGTTTATCCACCTGCCTGAACTACTTCGAAAGATCCCGCAGCACCGCCACGCCGTCGGCCGCGCAAACGCCCTGCCCCAATGGCCTGACGAACAGCGGATTGATTTCGGCTTCGACGAGCCGGTCCCGCAGCGCAGCGGCCATCCGGGAAAACGCGACGACCGCCTCCACCAGTGCCGGCACATCGGCCCGCTCGCGGCCCCGGTATCCGTCCAGCAGGGGCCACGTCTTCAGCCGCCGCAAGGCCGACGCCACCTGATCCGGCGTCAGGCCCGACCCGTCGTCGGGCAGCATCAGCAGCACCGTGTCCCGAACCAGCTCGGCGACGACGCCGCCCATGCCAAGCAGGATCGCGTCGCCCAGCGGATCGCGGTGCAGCCCGACGATCACTTCCGCCGCGCCGGACACCATTTCCTGGACCAGGAACGCGCCGGGCCGGCGTCCGGTATGGCGCCGGACGTCTTCGGCCATCCTTTGCAGGCGTTCAGGCACGTCCGCGGCCGCGACGTTCACCGCCACGCCGCCCACGTCGCTCTTGTGGGTGATCTCGCCGGACAAGAGCTTGAGCACCACGCGCGGCCCCAGCGACGCGGCGGCCTGCACGGCCTGTGCGTCGGACTGCACGACGGTCTCCCTGACGCCGGGAATGCCGAATCGCGCAAACAGCGCCTTGGCCTGCGCCTCGTCCAGCGAGCCGCTTTCCGGACACGCCACCGGCGCGACAGGCGCCGGCCGGCGCGCGGGCCGCTGCGGCCCGCTGCGCGCGTGCACGTCCCACATCGCGGCCATTGCGGCGCTGACGCCCTCGGGCGTGTGGAACGCCGGAATGCCGTAGCGGCCCAGCACTTCCGCGGCCTGAGGCGCGTGCGGGCTGATGTAGGCCATCACCGGCAGGTCGCTCGCCGCGAGCGTGTCCTTGAGCGCCCCCGCCATCAGCTCGGGCTGCGCGACGCCGGAGGACCCCACGATCACCACCAGCGCGTCGTAGTTGCCGCTCTCGAGCACGATGCGTATCGCCCCCCGCAGCAATTCGGGCTGCAGGCCCGCGAGCGTCACATCGATGGGATTGCGATCCAGGGCGGCGTGGACGCCCGGCTGCAGGGCACGCAGGGCGGCGCCCGTCGCGGCGTCCGGCGGCGGCATGTCGAAGCCCGCCACGCCCAGGCAATCGGCCACCAGCGTGCCCGCGCCGCCCGTCGACGTCAGTATCGCAATGCGGCGGCCGCGCAGCGTGCGCTGGCCCGCCAGTGCGGCGGGGATGTCCAGCAGATCGGAAAACGCTTGCGCGCGGATGACGCCCGCATCCTCGAACAGCGCGTCGTACATGCCGTCGGCGCCCGCCAGCGCGCCGGTGTGCGACGCCGCGGCCTGGGCGCCGGACTCCGACCGCCCGATCTTGAACGCCACCACGGGCTTGCCGGCGTCACATGCCTTGCGCGCGGCGGCGCGGAACTTGCGCGGGTCCCGGATGCTTTCGACGTACAACGCGATGACCCGGGTGGCGGGGTCTTCCGCCAGCGCGTCCACGAAGTCGGCCAGTTCCAGGTCGGCCTCGTTGCTGGTCGAAATCAGCTTGGACAAACCGATGCCGCGGGCAGCGGCCCGCGACAGCAGCGCGCCCAGGATTCCGCCGCTCTGGGAAACCAGCCCGACCGCGCCGCTGTGCAACTCGTCGATTTCCAGGGCGCCGCTCGCGGACAGCGGGATGCGGTCGGTCAGGTTGACCAGCCCGATCGTGTTCGGTCCCAGGATGCGCATGCCGCCGGCCGCCTCGCGCAGCGCCTGCTGACGCCGCGCGCCATCCTCGCCGGTCTCCGAATAGCCGCTGGCCAGCACGATGGCCGCGCCCGCGCCGATGTCCGCAAGGTCGCGGATCGCCTGCTGCGTCCGCTCGGCCCCCAGCACCACGATGGCGACGTCCGGCGCCTCGGGCAGCGAGCGCACGTCGGGGTAGCAGCGCAGCCCGTCGATGTCGGACGCCTTGGGATTGACGGGGTAGATGCGGCCCTGGAACCCGTGCTTGCGCAGGTAGGCCACGGGCCGGCCCGACGTCTTGGCGGGGTCGGCCGACGCGCCCACCACCGCCACGCTGCGCGGCCGCAGCAGTTTCTCCAGGCCGTTCATTTTCCGTCTCCCCGGGCCTCGGCCATCTTGGCCAGGAACGCCGCGACGGAATCGCGATGCTCGGCGCTGGTGTAGCAGATGCCCTGCGCCTGGCTGCCCATGGCAAAGACCTGGTCCGCGGTCAGTTCGAAGGTCTGGTCCAGGATGGACTTGCCCAGCGCAAGCGCGGTGGCGGACCCTTTGCCCAGCTCCGCCGCCCAGGCCTGGGCCGCCGCCACCTCGGCGCCGGCGGGCGCAAGCCGGTCGGCGATGCCAAGCTGCAGCGCTTCCTGGGCCGGCACCTTGCGCCCGGAATAGATCAGCTCCTTTGCGCGCGCCAGGCCAACCCGGCGAGGCAGGAAGTACATGCCGCCGCCGTCCGGAATCAGGCCCCGCGAGATGTAGCTCCACGTGAACGTTGCGCTCTCGGAGGCCACGATGAAGTCGCAACTGAGCGCCGTATCCGCGCCCAGGCCGGTTGCCGCGCCGTTCACCGCGGCAATCGTGGGCTTGGGCATCCGGTGCAGCAGGCTGACCGCGTGGTGCACTCGCTGCTGCCGGGACCAGCCGTTGAACCCTACTTCGCCCGCCGGCGCGTCCATCCGGCGCTGCATGCCGGCGATGTCCCCGCCCGCGCAGAAGCCCTTGCCCTCGCCGGTCAGCACCAGCGCCTTGATTGCCCGGTCCTGCGCCACGCTTTCGAGCGCGTGGATCAGTTCGCTGCGCATGGCGTCGCTGATCGCGTTGCGCTTGTCGGGACGGTTCAGGGTCAGGGTCGCCACGCCCTCGTGGGACTGCAGTTTGATGTATTCGTATTCGGCCATATCCGCGCTCCATGTCCTGGTGGAGCCAGCCGTTCCCGCCGAGGATTCCGGGTAGCTGGCAATGGCTACACGGTAGGCGTTAAAGTGGGCGAAGACATCGCCCCATTTCCATAGAGTGGAATTGCATGCACGCTACACCGCAGTCCGATGCCGCGTCCGGCGCGAGCCGGCGCTTTTCCGGCGTCAGCCAGAACCGCTCGCTGGAGCGCGGCCTGGAGATTCTTCGCGCGTTCAGGCCCGGCACCGACCTGCTGGGCAACGGCGAACTGGCTGAGCGCACCGGCCTGTCCGCCGCCACCGTCAGCCGCCTGACCCAGACGCTGGTCACCAGCGGCTTCCTCGACCACGACCGGGCCGCGCGCGCCTACCGGCTGGCCGCGCCGGTGCTCAGCCTGGGGCACGCCATGCGCGCTGCGTCCCCGGTGCTTCGGGCGGCCACCCCGCTCATGCGCGACACGTCCAACAAGCTGCGGATGAACGTGGGCCTGGCCAGCGCCGACCGCGCCGAAATGGTCTACCTGGAATCGATCCGCTACAACCGCAAGGCCTCGCTGCGGACCATCGTGGCCGGCCAGCGCGTCCCGATCGAACTGACGTCGCTGGGCCGCGCCTATCTGGCGACCCTGGACGCCAGCGCGCGCGAGGCGCTCCTGGACCGGATCAGGCGCGGCTACCGCAGCGGCTCCTGGAAGCCCATCCGCGCCGACATCGACCAGGCGGTCGCCAAGGTGTCGGCGCAGGGATATTGCCTGGCGTCCTGGCAGCCCGGCGTGGTCGCGATGTCCGCGCCGTTGCAGGGCCAGGGCTGCCAGGCGTTGGCGCTGAACCTCAGCCTGATTACGGATGAGGCCGTATCCGCGGTGGAACGGCGGCATGCCTCGGACCTGCTGGCATTGAAGGCGAAGATCGAACACCAGCTGCAAAGCCAGGCCGCAAGCGACTGACCGCGGCGGCCTGCCGGCCGTTCCGGGCGCGCACGCCTTGTGCTAACGTCCCTCAACCAGGAGACATACGCATGCATGCCATTGCCCGCGCCGACACGCAGCCAGGCGTCGCCGGCGCCCCGCCCACCGGCTACGACATCGTCCAGGACCGCGTTTTCGGCAAGCGCCGCGTCATGCGCGCGCACTCGCCGCTGGCCGGCGTGAGCGGCGAACGCGCCTACCTGCATGTGGGCTCGGGCATGTCCGTCAGCGCGTCGAACATGCGGCATGCGGACCCATCCACCGAAACGATCACGGGCGGCGGCGTCATCAAGATCCATACGCGGCTGGCGGGCGCCAGCCGCGTGGGCATCGGCACGCAGTGCGGCCAGTCCGTGGGCATCGCCACCTGCTCCGCGCTGATCCACCCGCGCGGCGAACCCAAGATCGAACGCTTCGACGCCGGCATCGCGGAACAGTCCGTCACCGTGGCCTGCACGGCGGACTTCCTGAACGAAGAATTCGGCCTGGACAGGTCGCTGCCCGCCCCGATCGCCCGCTTCCTGAATGGCCAGGAGGACTGCTTCTACAGCTTCGACCTGCCCCTGCAATGGGAAATGCGCCAGGCGGGCAGCGCGATCCTTGACGACTTTTTCCGCGGCTCGTCGCAGATCATGCTGATCGAGGCGCGCGCGCTGGAGATCCTGGGGCGGTTTTTCCACCAGATCCGCGCCGATGCGCCGGCCGGCGCCCCTTCGGACCTGCGCCCCCGCGACCGGCGCATGGCCATGCAGGCGCGCGACATGCTCGACGCGATGCTCGGCGAACCGCCCAGCCTGGGCCGGCTTGCCCGCGAGGTCGGCACGCACCAGGCCAAGCTGATGCGCATCTTCAAGGCGGCGCACGGCACGACGATCAGCGGCTACATGGAGAACGCGCGCATGGAACGCGCGCGCGACCTGCTGGTCAACGAGGGACTGCCGGTCACCCAGGTGGCCTTCGAAATGGGATACCAGCACCCCGGCAACTTCACGACGGCCTTCAAGCGCCATTTCGGCGTGCTGCCCAGCGCGATGCGCCCGGGTCGCTGAGGCGGCATTCCCGTCGCATCGCGCATAAGCAATGCAATGCCCGCGCAAAAGCGCCGCGCCGCCTGCCTGCGCATCATCGAAGTTCCCTCTGACTTCAAGCGGTGCGCGCCAGGCTGGCGGGCGCCGCCAGCCGCCCATGACGCCGACGCTACCTGCCTCCGACCCGCAAGCCTTCCCCGCCCAGGCGCCGCATTTCTCACCGGCGCGCGTCGCCGGCGACCTGGTCTACGTGTCCGGGCAGATGGCCTTCGCCAGCGGCTACACGCTGGTGGCCGGCGGCGTCGCCGAACAGACCCGCCAGTGCCTGCGCAACATCGAGGCCGCGCTGGCGCCGGTGGGCCTGTCGCTGGACCACGTGGTCAAGACCACTGTATGGCTGGCGCGCAGCGATGATTTCCCGGCATTCAATGCCGCGTACGCCGACGCGCTGGCCGGACGCACGCCGCCCAGCCGCTCCACGGTGCGCGCCGACCTGATGGTGCCGGGCGCGCTGGTGGAGATCGAAGCCGTCGCCCTGCGCGCCTGAGCCGCCGCCCGCGCCGTTGCGCAACCTTTACCTTCCATTGCCCCGAGATAACGCCATGACCCACACCCTGACCCTGGATGCCATGCGCGGCGTCGCCGCCGCCCTGGCCCCCCACATCCACCAGACGCCCGTCGCGCCGCTGGGCGGACCCGACCTGCATCGCCTGCTGGACCCGTCGACCCAGGTGCTGATGAAGCTGGAACTCTTTCAGAAGACCGGCACGTTCAAGGCGCGCGGCGCGCTCAACGTGGCGATGCAATTAACGCCGGAACAGCGCGCCCGGGGCATCACGGCCGTCAGCGCGGGCAACCATGCCATCGCTGCGGCCTTCGCCGCCAAGGCGGTCGGCGTCAGCGCCAAGGTGGTGGTGCAGGCCAGCGCCAATCCCCGCCGCCTGGCGGTCGCGCGCAGCTACGGGGCGGAAATCGTCCTGGCCGCCGACGGCGCCGCCGCGTTCGCCGAAATGGAGCGCATCATGGCCGACGAAGGCCGCGCCATGATCCACCCGTTCGAAGGCGAGCACACGTCATTGGGCACCGCCACGCTCGGCCTGGAACTGGCCGCGCAGGCGCCCGACCTGGACGCCGTCGTCGTGGCGATCGGCGGCGGCGGCCTGGCCAGCGGCGTTTCCGCCGCCATCAAGACCGTGATGCCGCGCTGCCAGGTCTATGGCGTGGAGCCCGAAGGCGCGAACGTCATGAGCCTGAGCTTCGCCAAGGGCGAGCCCGTGCGCATGAACCCGCCGCCCGTCACCATCGCCGACAGCCTGGCGCCGCCGATGACCCTGCCCGTGGCCTATGGCCTGTGCCGCCAATACCTGGACGACCTGGTCACCGTGAGCGACGACGACATCTGCCGCGCCCTGGCCGTGCAGTTCCGGGACGGCAAGCTCGCCGTGGAGCCGGCGGCCGCCACGGCCCTGGCGGCGGTGCTGGGGCCACTGCGTGAACGGTTGCAGGGCAAGCGGGTCGGCATCATCATCTGCGGCGCCAATATCGACAGCGCCACGTTCGGCACGTTGCTCGCCCGAGGCGAAAAGGCGCTTGCCTGAACGGCCCGCCGCCAACGGCGGGCCCGCCCCGGCCGGCCCGCCTCAGTCCTGCATCAGGTCCGACATCGCCTGCGCGATGACCTGCTGCGAACGCTCGAACACGGCCCGCTTCCACCGCGGGTCATCGGGATAGAAGAACCGCAGCAGCCCCTGGCGCGCGTCGCTGCCCGCGTGGCCGGCCCGCGCGCCGCCGAAGGTCTGCCGATGATCGGCCAGCAGCAGTTCCAGCATCTGCTCCTGCGCGTACGTGCCGTATTCCAGCACCAGCGCCATCACGCGCGCCTGGGACAGGATCTGTTCGTAGCCCGGCGTGGTGTGGCCGGTGACCGGCACCCTGTCCTCGACCCTTGTGGTGGACAGGGGCGCCAGCACCCACTCGCCGAACACGCGGCGCACGCGGTCCAGCGCCGCGCCGCTCTGCAGCGCCACCACGCAGCCGTACGAATACGCACCCAGGCCGGTGTGGTAGTCCACCAGGTTGACGCGCTGCGCCGCGCCCGCGTGCTCGCGCAGGATGCGCTCCATTGTCGTGCGCGACCAGTCCGGACCGGACCCGCCAAAGCCCATGCCGTCGGGGTAGAGATACTGCCCGGCCATCAGCGCGGCGTACAGCGCGGGCGTGCCGTGTTCCCGCTGGAATCGCGCCAGCACGGCATCCGCGGCCTCCACCGCGCCGGCATCCCGCGGATCGGCGACGACGGCGGCATGCAGGGCCTCGTAGCCCTGCGCGCAACCCTGCTCAAGGCTGAAATCCACGTAGTTGCGGCACAGGTCCACATTGCCGTCGGTGTAGCGCCGCAAATGCGCCGCGCCCCAGGGATTGATCGCGTGGACCAGCACCACCGCCGTGTCCGCCGGCAGCCCCATGCCGCCGGTGCGCAGCAGCCAGCCTACCTGGCAGCCGGAACCGGCCATCAGTTCGGGACCATGCACGCCGGACGTCAGCACCAGCACGTGTTTCGCGGACCGCGGGCCGATGCGGGCCACGTCCGTGTGCAGCGGCGCGCCGCCGGGGCCGTCCAGCGGATGCCGCCAGGACTCGACCGGCAGATCGCACAGGCGGCACGCGGCCAGGAATTTCTGGCGCGCCGCATCGTAGTCCGGCGCGAAATAGTGCTGGGTTTCCAGGGTGTCGAACATGGCGGCCGTTTCCTATTGCGCCTGGTAGCCCGAAGCCTTGATGACGGGCCCCCAGATGGCCAGGTCCTGCTCGACCGCATCCTGCAGGCCGGCCGGCGTGCTGCTGGCCGGCACGAAACCGATGGGCAGCAGCGCGGCCTGGATCTCGGGCCGGGACGAAATGGCCGTCAGCGCCTGGTTCACCCGGTCGATGATGGCGCTGTCGGTGCCGCGCGGCGCGAACAGGCCGACCCAGCCCGACGTGTCCAGCGACGGGTAGCCCAGTTCGGTGAAGGTGGGCACGTCGGGCAACGCGTCCATGCGGCGCGGGCCCGTGATGGCAAGGATTTTCAGCCGGCCCGCGCGATGGTGTTCCACCATGCCGCCCAGCGCGTCGATGCCCGCGGTCACGTGCCCGCCCAGCAGGTCGGCGACCAGCGGGCCGCCGCCCTTGTAAGGCACGGGCACCAGCGGCGCCTTGTTCTTCTGCGCCAGGGTGTAGCCGATGAACTGCGGCGCGCTGCCCGGCGCGGGAATGCCGAACATGCCGGCGTTCGCGTTCTTCAGGGTCATGCCGATGTATTCATCCAGCGTGCTGGCGGCGACGCCCTGCCCCACGGCCAGCACGTGCTCGAACCCGGCCATCTTGCCGATCGGCGCGAAATCCTTGACCGGGTCGTACTTCACGGAGGGGATCGTCAGCGGCAGCGTGGACATCATGTGGCTGTTGGCGACGAGCAGCATGGTTCCGTCTTTCGGGGCCGACAGGAACGTCTGCGCCGCGATCTGCCCGCCCGCGCCCGGGCGGTTTTCCACGACCACGGAGAGCTGCAGGGCCTCGCGCAGCTTGTCCGCATAGACGCGGGCCACGGCGTCGGCGGCGCCGCCCGGCGGGTAGCCGACGACGATCCGGATCGGCCCCTTGAGTTCGGCTGCGGCGTGGGCGCCGGACATCGCGGCGGCGGCGCAGAACAATGCCGCGCAGGCGCGGCGCACGTAACGGTGGATCATGGCAACTTCCCCTTCCTTGCGGATTTCCGGTCGATTGCTGGTCGAACGCCAGCCTGCGGGAAAGTGTAGGAGCGGCCAGGCCCGCCCGATTCTGCGGCGACGTCGCAATAGTTATGGGCGATGGTGGGATTTTGCGCGGCGCCGCCGCGGTCCCGCGCGCCGGCCTACTGCGGGCGCGATTCCGCTGATACAATAAGAACCATTCTCAATCTCGACACGCTCGGGATTTCCGTCGGCCCTCTTCCATCGCACTTCCATGACTCGCAGCCTGGCGCCGGATCACCACCATGTGCGCGCACTCTACGTGGATCATCACCGCTGGCTGGTGAACTGGCTGCGGAAAAAGCTGGGATGCGGCTTCGATGCGGCCGATATCGCGCAGGACACCTTCCACCGCCTGCTGGCCGCGCCCGAGCGCGCCGGCGGCCTGCAGGAGCCGCGGGCCTACCTGACCACGCTGGCGCACGGCCTGGCCGTGGACCATATCCGCCGGCGCAAGCTCGAGCGCGCCTACCTCGACGAGCTTGCCCTGCTGCCCGAGCAGCATGCCCCGTCGCCCGAGACGCGCGCCTTGCTGCTGGAGGCCCTCGTGCGCATCGACCACATGCTGGACGGCCTGAACGCCAAGGCGAAGGCGGCGTTCCTGATGTCGCGGCTGGACGGCATGACCTATCCCGACATTGCCGCCGCGCTGCGCGTGTCCCTGAGCTCGGTCGAAAAATACATGGCCGCCGCCATCCGCCACTGCTACGAGCTGCGCTATGGCTGACCGCGCGGCCGTGCTGGAGCGCGCCATTTCCTTTGCGGTGCGCCTGAATTCCGGCCACGCCGACGCGTCCGAACACGACGCCTGCCGGCGCTGGCGCGAGGCCGACGCCGAACACGAACGCGTCTGGCGACAACTGCAGGCCATCGAGTCCGACATGCGCGCCGTGTCGGGATCCACGGCGGCGTCCGCCGCGGCGGCGTCGGCCTTGCGCACCGCCCCCAACCGGGGCCGCCGCCAGGCGCTGGCGATGCTGGCCCTGGGCGTGGCGGGGGCCGGCGCCACGCTGGCCTGGCGCGACGGGACCTGGGAACGCATGACCGCCGACTACCGCAGCGGCGTGGGCGAGCAGCGCCGCTATGCGCTGGCCGCCGGCGCCGAACTGTGGCTGAACACCGACTCCGCCGTCCGCGCCGATCCCGGCGGCCGTCGCCTGACCCTGCTTGCCGGCGAACTGCGCATGGACACCGGTCCGGACGCGGCCTGGGAAGTGCGCACGCGCCAGGCCTGCTTCACCGGCACCCGGGCGCGCTTCGTGCTGCGCCAGCTGGGCGACGCGACGCTGCTGGAACTGCTGCGCGGCGACCTGCGCATTGCGCCGCTGCATGGCCGCGAGATCCTCGCCGACCCCGGCGCGCGCTACCGGGTCAGCGATCACGATGCGCGCCGCGAACCGGCCGCGGCCTTCGACGCCGACGGCTGGGCCAACGGCGTGCTGACCGTGCGCGGCATGCGGCTGGCGGACTTCCTGGCCGAGCTGTCCCGCTATCAGCGCGGCTGGATCAGCTGCGATCCGGCGGTGGCGGACCTGCGCGTGTCGGGCGTGTTCCTGCTGGACGACGTGCCGGGCGCGCTAGACACGCTGAGCCGCGCGCTGCCGATGCGGATCCAGCGCTACACGGGACTCTGGACGCGCGTGCTGCCCGCCTGAATGCAGTTACAAAATTTTTGTCGCCGGCCTTACGGGTTTTGGCGGCCTCGTTCGACATAGGGAATGACAACCCCAGTTTGAACCAGGACCGCATCCGCCATGCCCAGCCCCACCCGTCTTCCGACGCCTCGCCTGTTCCGTCTCCTGCCGCTGTGCGCGGCCCTGGCGCTCGCGCCCGCCGCCTACGCCCAGCCCACCCGCGTGACGGTCGAACAGGCCGCCGCGCCGCTGGAATCCGCGCTCAACCAATACGCCGGGGCCGCCCGGGTGACGCTGTCATTCGACCCGGCCCTGACGGCCGGCAGGCAGGCGCCGGCGCTGCGCGGCGGCTATTCGGTCGCGGACGGATTCGCCGCCCTGCTGGCCGGCAGCGGCCTGGTCGCCGAACAGACCGGCGAGCGCCACTTCGTCATCCGCCCCGCCGCGGCGCCCGTCAGCACGCTGTCTCCCGTCACCGTGACCGGGGAATCGGCGGCCGAGCGCTACAACCCGCCGACCACCGTCGGCTCGAAGACGCCGCTGACGCAGCGGCAGATCCCGCAGTCGATCAGCATCGTGACGCAGGAGCGTATGCGCCAGCAGGCGATGCAGACGCTGGACGACGCCATGCGCAACACGGCCGGCGTCACGGTCGAACGGCGCGACAACAGCCGCTCGATCTTCCATTCGCGCGGCTTCGACATGACGTCGTACCAGATCGACGGCATCCCCACGCAATACGACTGGCGCATGCTGTCGTCCAGCGACCTGGCCGTCTATGACCGGGTCGAGGTGCTCAAGGGCCCGGCGGGCCTCTACAACGGCGCGGGCGGCCTGGGCGGCGCCATCAATCTGGTGCACAAGCGGCCGGAAAAGGAATTCGGATTCGAGGGCAGCGTGTCCGCGGGCTCGTGGGACAACTACCGCTCGCAGGTGGACCTGACGGGCGGCCTGAACGAAGACGGTTCGCTGCGCGGGCGGCTGGTCGGGGTGTACCAGGACCGCCGCTTCTTCTACGACAAGACCAACGAACAGCATTCCGTGCTGTACGGCGCGCTGGCCTATGACTTCACGCCCAGCACCACGCTGACCGTGGGCGGCAGCAGCCAGAAACGCGACATCCACGCGTCGATGTGGTCGATCCCGGCCTACATGACCGTCGGCCCCGGCGGCCAGCCCAGCTTCTCGCTGGCCGACATCAAGCGTTCGACCTTCCTGGGCGCGGACTGGAACCGCGACCAGTTCACGTCCAACGAGGCATTCGCCGACGTGGAGCACCGGATGGGCAACGGGTGGACGGCCAAGCTGTCCGGCCGCTATGCCGAAAACAAGCTCGACCGCGAGCAGGCCTACGGCTGGGGGCCGGCCAACACGTCGAACGACCTGATCCAGCTGCTGTCGGCCAAGGGCCCCACCCGCCAGACGCAATCCTCCTACGACGCCTACGCCGATGGCCCGTTCCAGCTGTTCGACCGCAAGCACAACCTGACGCTGGGCACCAACTACACCGACTCGCGCTTCGACAACGAGTGGAACTACCCCACGCCCAACTGGGCGCCGCTGATCGACATCACGCGGCCGCGCTCGGACTTTGACCGCCTGGACTACGCCTTCAACAATGGCAACCATGCGCGCACCAAGCAATGGGGCATCTATTCCAACCTGCGCCTGCAACTGGCCGAACCGCTGACGCTGGTGGCCGGCGGCCGCTTCAGCTGGTGGGACCTGACCTCCACCCAGCGCACGCTGGCCGGCGAAAAATCGCAGGACGCCCGGTTCAACGGCAAATTCACGCCCAACGTCGGCCTGATCTACGACCTGAACGAGACCTACTCGGTCTACACCAGCTACTCCGAGATCTTCACGCCGCAGAACGGCTACACCACGGCCGACGGCAACATGCTCAAGCCGCTGGAAGGCAAGCAGGTCGAGGCCGGCATCAAGGGCGAATACCTGGACGGCGCGCTCAATGCGTCGTTCGCGGTCTTCGAGATCCGCGACCAGAACCGCGCCACGCTGGCGCCGGACTCCACCACCGTCTACACGGCCAACGGCAAGACGCGCAACCGCGGGTTCGAGCTGCAGGTCAACGGCGAGATCCGGCCGGGCTGGAACGTCTATGCCGGCTACACCTGGCTGCAGGCGCGCGTGGACCAGAGCGCCTCGTACGATTCGAACGTGACCGCCGTGGCGCCCCGCCACCTGCTGCGCCTCTGGACCGACTACCGCCTGCCCGGCGACTGGAACCGCTACACCATCGGCGGCGGCGTCAACGTGCAAAGCGGCACCTACGTGGCGTTCCCCCAGTACAACGGCGCGCGGCTCGAACAGGGCGGCTACGCGACGGTGGACCTGAAGTTCGGCTACGAGATCAACCGCAACCTGGACGTCGCGCTCAACATCACCAACCTGTTCGACCGCAAGTACTACGCGACCATCAGCTCGCCGCGTTCGCAGAACATCTTCGGCGAGCCGCAGGCCTTCCTGCTGACCCTGCGCGCGAAGTACTGAGCCGGCGATGAGCCTCGCGGCGCGCCCGTTCTGGGTCCGCGTGCACCGGTGGGCGGGCCTGGCCACCGCCCTCTTCCTGTGCGTGGCCGGCCTGACCGGCAGCATCCTGGCGTTCAAGGAAGAGCTGGACACGTGGCTGAATCCGCGGCTCTTTCTTGCGCCCGCCCAGGGGCGCGAGATGCTGGACCCCTTCGCGCTGCGCGACGCCGTGCGCCGGCAGCTTCCCTGGGCAAGCGTCGACCAGGTGCCGCTGCGGCGCGAAGCCGGCCGCGCCGTCGTGTTCCGGCTGGCGCCCAGGCCGGACCCGGCCACCGGCCGTCCGCTGCCGCTGCCTGCGACGCACGCCTTCGCCGATCCCTACAGCGGCAAGGTGCTGGGCTGGCGCGATGAAAACGCGCAGTCGCTGGCCCGCGAGAATCTGCTGCCCTTCATCTACCGCCTGCATCTGGACCTGACGCTGCCCGGCGTATGGGGCCGGCTGCTGTATGGCGTCATTGCATTGATCTGGACGCTGGACTGCGTCGTGGGCTTCTACCTGACCTTGCCCGCGCCGGGCGCGCGGCGCAAGGGTTTCTGGCGCACGTGGCGGCCCGCCTGGCTGATCAAGCCGCAGGCATCCGCGTCCCGCCGCACGCTCGACCTGCATCGCGCCTTCAGTCTGTGGCTATGGGCCCTGCTGCTGGTGTATGCCTGGTCCAGCGTCATGTTCAACCTGCGCAACCAGGTGTACATGCCCGTGATGTCGACCATCATGCCCTTCGACACCTCCTGGCGCGGCGCGCCCGTGCTGCCCGCGCCGGTGTCCGCGCCCGCGCTGGAAGGGCAGGCGGCGCTGGCGGCCGCGCGCCGCGCCATGGATGACCTGGCAAGAGAACGGGGCTTCACGGTGGACGGCGAGGAATCGCTGATGCTGGACCGGCGCCGCGGCCTGTACGCCTACCTGGCGCACAGCGACGCCGACCTGCGCCGGCACGTGGGCAACACCGCCATCCTGATCGACGCCAATACCGGCGAACGGCGCGGCGTCTATCTACCGACGCGGGGCGCGTGGGGCGACACCTTCAGCAACTGGCTGGGCGCGCTGCACATGGCCCATGTGTTCGGCCTGCCCTACCGGATCTTCGCCAGCGCGCTGGGACTGGTCGTCGTCATGCTATCGGTGACGGGCGTCCTGATCTGGCGGCGCAAGCAGCAGGGCCGTTCGCTCTCGAAAGCGCGACGGCCCGGCTGATGCGCCGGGCCTGCCGTCAAGGGGCCGCGGGCTTGATGTTCTGGTTGTGCCGGAACAGGTTCTGCGGATCGTAGCGGGTCTTGGCCTGGACCAGCCGGTCGAAGTTGTCCCCATAGGCCGCGCCCACGCGCGCCGTCTCGTCCTGCGTCAGGAAATTGACGTACACGCCGCCCTGCGAAAACGGCTCGGTGGCGCGGAAGATATCCCGCGCCCAGGCGATGCAGCGGTCGTCGTCCTTGGGGTCGTCCCAGCGTCCATGCACGTTCATGGCGAACTGCGCCGACCGGTGCGGATACGCCGTCGCCGTCGGCGGGACGCCCATCGCCACGCCGCCGATATGGCCGAAGAAGATCTCGCACTGCGGCGACGGCACGCCCTGCACCGACGCGACGACGGCATCGATGAGGCCGTCTTCGAGCTCGCCGATGTTGTGCGATTTCCAGTAGTTGCGCGCGCCCGGCGTCAGCAGGGGATCGAAGGCCTGCTGCCAGGCCGCGTACGGCATCGGTCCCAGGTGTTCGCCATACGGCTTGCCCAGCCCCCGCACCACCTCAACGGCTTGCGGCCCCTTGGCCAGGTCGCCCGTGTAGCAGGCGGCAAACGCGATGATGGGTTTGCCGTGCACCGACTCCGGCAGGAACGGCAGCGGCGGCGCCAGCCTCAGCACCGCCCACACCGTCAATTCCTGGGGCATGGTCTTGAGGGCCTCGCGATACTTCGCCAGCGCGTCCCTGCCCTGTTCCAGCGGCAGCACGACCAGCCCGCCATACACCTGCGGCCCCACGGGATGCAGCTTGAACTCGAACATCGTGACCACGCCGAAATTCCCGCCGCCGCCGCGGATCGCCCAGAACAGGTCCGGGTTGTCGTCTTCGCTGGCATGCACCATCTTGCCGTCGGCGGTGACGATGTCGGCCGACAGCAGGTTGTCGATGGTCATGCCGAAACGGCGGGTCAGCCAGCCGAAGCCGCCGCCCAGGGTCAGGCCGGCCACGCCGGTGGTGGAGTTGATGCCCAGGGGCACCGCCAGGCCGAACGCCTGGGCTTCGTGGTCGAAGTCGGCCAGGGTGGCGCCGGGCTCGACATAGGCCCTGGCGCGCGCGGGATCGATCCGCACCGACTTCATCGGCGACAGGTCGATCATCAACCCGCCGTCGCAGACGGCGGTGCCGGCGATATTGTGGCCGCCCCCGCGCACCGACAGCATCAGTTTGTTCTCCCGCGCGAAATCCACCGCGCGGCGCACGTCGGCCGCGCCCGCGCACCGCACGATGACGGCGGGCCGGCGGTCGACCATGGCATTCCAGATTTTCCGGGCGTCGTCGTAGCCGGCATCGCCGGGCGCCAGGACCTGGCCTCTTGCCGAGGCCTTGAGGTCGTCGAGGGAGCTGCTGGACAGTTTGTTCATCACACATCTCCTTGGAGGTGATGCATACACAAACAGCGTCTAAAGCAAGCCGCCTTTGGGTTTTGGCGCGACATGGAAGCAGCCTCCCGGGATAGGGGCCATGACCCTGAGCACCTGTTGTGTCCGGCAAACACCGCGCGGGGAGTAGCGGCATACGCCCTTGTCGTGCGCCGGCGCGTGCATGAACAAAAAGTATAGGCTTCGGGTCAAGGCGCAGGAAGACCTACGACTCATTTTTCAGGACGCCGCGCACGTTCAGCACGGCCAGGCCCAGTTGCAGCGCAATAAGCGCGTAGGCGCCATCATGCCAACCCCATGCCACCCACAGGGCATTGCTCAGCAGGAACACCCAGAATCCGGCGCTGCGCCGGGCCGCCACCCGGGACGCCACCAGCCAGGCGGCGGCCAGCGACGCCGCCATGGCGGGCCATTGCAGAAGGTCCCACAGTGCCTGCATATCCATGCATGCATACTGGTTCGGGGGATGGGGGGACGGCTCAGGGTTTGCTGCGCGCCCCCTGGCCGCGATTGCGCTGGCTCTGCTGATCCTGGCCCGTGCCGATCTGCGATACGTGGCCCTCTTTTTTGCTGCGATTCTGGGTATCGCCGTGGCTCGCCTGCGACGTGCGCGGTGTGTCGTCGGCACTGCGGTTCGGCGTTTCCTTGCCAGCGTCTTCCTTCGTCTTGGTCATGGTCCTGCTCCTTGTCTTTTATGGCTTCGCTGCACACCCGTCATTCCGTCGGGCTTTGCGGCGTCCCCGTATTCGATTGGCCGGCCGGCGCGGCGGCGCCGACGCGGATCCGGTTCTCGACGTCCTTCACGCCGGCGCACTCCACCGTGCAGTCCTCGACGTCATGCTTGGTGCGGCGGTCCGGCACCGTGCCTTCGAGCACGACCTTGCCGTCCACGACGGCCACGGATACATCGCTGACATCCAGGCCGCTGTGCGCCAGCGACTCGCACACGTTCTCGCGAACCCGCTCGTCCGAGCGGATGTAGCCTTTGGGATCGGTCCGGCGCGAACCGCGGTCGCGCCACGCCGTCATGCCGCGGCCGTAGCCGCCGCGCTCCGCGGTTTCGAACGACATCGGTTCTTCGCGTCCGGACGGGCGGTCGCCGTAATAGCCGCCTTCGTCGTCGCCGAACGAGGTCGGGCCATCGTATGCGCGTTCCCGGGAGCCATAGACCTGCTGGCGCTGGAACGAGGGGTCTTCGTTCGAAAAGCCGCCATAGCTGCTCTGGCCGGGATCGGCGCTGCGGCTGCGCACCGGTTCTCGGCTGTTGCGCGCACCGCCTGCGCCCTGGCGGGTTCCTTCGCCCTGGTAACCGAAGGATGGCGCCGGGTCGCGCCAGGGTTCCCGGTCGCCGCTGTATCGCGATGGATTCCTCGGATCTCTATTCATGTCGTCTCTCCCGTTGCAGGTTTCACATGTTGCGCGGGTACGGAGCAGACCGATCTGTGTCGTCCTTCCGACCCACGCCGATGCGGCAGCAAGTGCTGTGCCGCACGCCAATCCAATGCATCCGGGCAAGCGTCAACTCGCTGAAAGGCGGATAGGCCAAAAGCGGTCCGAATGCTAAGAATGGAGGCCATGCGGTCACAAACGGGCCACGAACCCGGAAGGGCCGCATCCGGCACAACGACACACGACATTCAGGAGATCAACATGGCTTCGGGATCCAGGCTGTCCGATGTAATCGTGAAACTCCCCGATCGTTCAACATGCCGCGTAGAAAGGCGTTTGATCGCAAAACGCAACCAGGACGCAGGCTCTGTTCCGAAATACGTATGCACCCTGCCCACGGGCGAACTCGTGACGTGGCTGGGCGGCGGGAAATACCGGCTGCCCTGCGGCGCGGTGGCGGTTGCGGTGGCGCACAAACCGCCGGAAAGATAGGCCGCGCCGGGATGGAACGCGGCTTGCTGAAGAACCGGCACGTTTCTTCCTGCGTCTGCAATGAATGCAATCTGGCCGGCCGCACCTAGCCGGCCGCGCCTAGCCGGCCGCGCCTGCCCCCGCTCGCAGGGCGCTTGCGAACCCGCCTTCAACGCGCGAGTATGGCCGGGCGCTGGTGGTGACGCGCGGCAGGCACGTCCAGGCGATGCGGGCGCCGCCCTGCTCCAGCCTGTCGACCAGCGCCTGGTCCTCGCTGCACGAGAGCGCGGCGAAGCCGCCGATCCGCTGGTAGACGCTGGCCGCCACGCCCAGGTTGGCGCCGTGCACATGGCGGTGGCCGTCGCGGTCCTGGTAGTGCCGGGCGAATGCGCTGCGCGCGCGCCGCGCGTGGACGCCATGCTCACTCCAATCCGACACCGACACGGTGCCGCAGACGACTTCCGCGTCCAGCGAAAGCTGATCGGCCAGCCAGCTCGCGGACACGCGGCTGTCGGCATCGGTGAACGCGAGCCACCGCGCGCCGGCGTCCAGCAGATGACGGGCGCCCAGCGCGCGCGCAATGCCCACGTTGCGGGCCTGGATGGCCAGGCAATGCACGGGCCAGGCGGCCGAAATCTCAGCGGTGCGGTCGCGGCAATGGTCCAGCACCACGACGATGCGCACGTCTTCCCGCGCCAGCCGCGGATGCCGCGCGGCGCGCGTCGCGGCGCTCAGGCAGGCCTCGATGTGACGTTCTTCATTGTGCGCGGGGATGCATACGCCGATCATGGCTTGCTTCCCGGTGAGCGCCGGCGCCACACGTCCAGGCGGAACTGCGTTTCGTGGTGGCGGACGATCGGGACCAGCTCGCCCATCGATCCGATTGCGTCGTGCACGGCGTCGGTGGACTGCATGCGGTCATCGAAGTCGGGAAGCCAGTGGCAAGCCACGATTTCCCCGCCCGGGACGAGCGAGGCGTCCGCCTCGCGCAGGAATCGCGCCAGCGCGGCGGCGTCCAGGTAGTACGCCAGTTCGGAAACCACGATCAGGTCGAAGCCGGCAGGCGGCATGGGGAGCCATTCGGCGGACAGGTCCAGGGCAAAGAGGTCCACGTGGCTCATGCCTTCGGCGGCCAGGCGGTCGCGGCAACGCTCGACCGCCACCTTGGAAACGTCCACCGCACACACGCGGTCGCAGCGCCGCGCCAGGCAACGCGTCAATTGCCCCTCGCCGCAACCCGGCTCGAAGGCATGGCGGTAACGCTCGCGCCCGAGACTGGCCAGCAACAGGCCGCGCTTGCGGCGCTCGTACCAGTCGCTGGCCACGCGCCACGGATCGGGATGGGCGCGATACAGCCGTTCGAAGTGGTCCGCGGCTATAGATCCCATGGCGCGCCCTCCTGGTTGCGCACGACGCTGCCGTGCGCGGCCTGGTCGCGCTCCGCGTGGCTCTGCCGGATGAAGACCGGCAGGTCCGCCATCATCCGGGCAAATCCCGCGTCGCGGCACAACGGCCCCGCTCCCAGCGCGCGCCCCGCGCGTTCCATCACCTGCGACGCGGCCGATTCGACTGCCAGGCGGGCGCGGGCGCACGCCAGCGCGCAGTCATCGCGCGGCTGCGCATCGATCCGCGCGGCAGCTTCCCGCAGCACCGCGCCCGCCTGCGCCACCGCGACATCGACAGCGCCCAGGTGCGCCAGCCGGTGCGGATCGGCCGCATCGGCCGGCAAGGCGTCGCGCAGGTGGCGCGCGATGCTGACCATGGCCCCATACCAGCAGGCCGCCACGCCCGCGCCGCCGTGCAGGAAGCCGGGGCGATGCACATAGGCGCCGGGGTTTCCAACGGGCGTGCAAGGGACATCCTCAAAAACCACGTCGACGCTGGCCGACGCTTGCATGCCCACCGCGCGCCATCCCTGGTTCGTTACCCGCACGCCCGCCTGACGCAGCGCCACAACCGCCAGGCAAGGTTCGCCGGCCGCATTCCACCCGCTCACCAACGCATGCGTCAGCGATGCGGCGCCCGAGCACCAGGCCTTTGCGCCGCGCAGCGCCGTGGCGCCGTCCGGCAGCGCGACGAGCTCCACGCGATGATCGGGCGGCTCGGCGCACCAGACGCCCCACAGGCCGCCATCGACAGGTTCGGGCACCCCCAGTTCGGCCAGGATCGCCAGCGCATCGGTATGGCCTTCATAAAGCTTGGCAAGGCTCAGGTCCGCCTCGCCCACGCAAGCCAGCGCCCGCCACCGGTCCAGCGTGGCGCCCGAACCCGGCAACGGAAGCCGGTCGCATTCCTTGGCGACCAGGGCGCGCAGCCATGCGGCGGGGTCCAGCGGCGGATGCGCGTCGGCCAGCACCGCGCGAATCCGCAGCGAGGAACATGCATCAAGGGGTATAGAGCCGGGAGTATCGGTCATGGCGGGAATCCGCGCGGCGGGAATGCACCGCTTCCAGCAAACGCCGTGCCTGTTCCCTCAGTGCGGATGGGGCGGCGGCGTCCAGCCCAGCGGCAATGCGGACCCGTCGACGCACGCCACCAGCGCGTCGCCCTGGCCCGCGTCCACGGCGTAACCGCCCGTGAAATCGGAGAACGCCGGCAGCACCGTCATGTCCGGCCGCAGCCAGAAAGCCGGCCAGCTTCGCGGCACGCCCGGCGCGCGGGTCTTGGGATGCACGTGGCCGGCGATCACATGGCGCCCCCTTGTGTCCGGATGCGGCAGATGTCGGAACACGAACGGGCCGTCGTCGCACGCCTCGCCCAATTGGCGTACGCCCAATGCCGCGCCATCCAGGGCCCGATCGTGATTGCCGGCCAGCACGGCCACGTCCACGCCGGCATGTTCCTGGCGCCACGCGATCCAGGCATCGCGCCATGCGGCCCGCGAGGCTGGCCCGTGCAGCACGTCGCCCACGATCCACAATTCCCGCGCGCCCGTCGCCGCGACCAGGTCCGTCAACCGCGCCAGGTCATCGCCCGTGGCCCCGCGCGGCACCGCGATGCCGTGCCGCCGGAAGACGTGGCTCTTGCCCAGATGCAGGTCCGCGATGACCAGCCTGGCGCGCGCCGGCCAATGCAGCGCGCGCGCCCCAAGCAGGACCACGTGCTCGCCGGCCAGCGACAGCGCAAGCCCCTCGGACTCAGGCGATCCGGGCATAGCGTTTCTCCAGCTGGGCGGCGGCGCGGCGGACGCGCGCCTGCCAGGTTTCGGTGCTGAGCTGACCGCGCAGGCTTTCGGTCCACAGAGGAAACGACAACGGCGTCAGCGCGCGGGGCTCGCACAAGGCCAGTGCGCGATCCTGGCAGTTCCGCAGCGCGGCCATCAGGCGCGGCGCTTCGAGCTGCAGTTCGAAGACCTCGCGCTCGGCCTGCGCCAGCAGCAGATGATCCGGATCGTAGCGGCGCAGCACGTCGTAGAGCAGGCCGCTGGACGCCTGGACCTGCCGCAGCGAACGCGCCGCCTGCCCGGGCAGCGAAGGCGTCAGCAGGCCGGCGACCCGCGCGATCTCGCGGAACTGGCGGCGCGCCATTTCGCCCAGGTTGACGCCGTCGCGCAGATCGTCGGCCATGCGCTCGGGACTCATCAGTTCGCGCAGCAGCGCCTCGTCCAGATCGGCGGGTTCGGCCAGCGTGAGCATCAGGCCGTAATCGTTGACGGTGTATGAAAACGTGTTGGCGCGCCGCCGCCCCCAGCGCAGCGCGACGATGGCAGCGATGCCTTCGTGGACGGCGCGGCCGGCAAAGGGAAACAGGAAGAGATGCATGCCGCGCCGCGTACCGATCCGTTCGGCCACCAGCCGCCCGCGGTCCGGCAACGCGCTGGCCTCCCGCTGGATCCGCAACAGCGGCTCCACGGCGCGCATTTCCGGATGCGCGCCGGGATGGGCATAAAGGCTTTCCACTTCGCCGGCGAGCTGCGTGGACAAGGGCATGCGGCCGCCCTGCCAGGTCGCGACCGGGCCGTCCCCGCCCTTGGCGCGCCGTACGTAGGCGATCATGCCCTCGAGCCGCACCAGCTCCAGCGTGCGGCCCGCGAACTGGAATCGATCGCCCCGCCGCAGGCGCGCGAGAAACCCCTCTTCGACCGACCCCAGACTTCCCCCGCGCAAATACCTGACGGCCACGGCGCCATCCGCGGTAATGGTCCCGATGGACAGGCGATGACGGAACGCGATGCGCCGGTCGTGCACGCGGTAGCAGCCGTCGTCGTCGCGCACGACGCGCTGGAAGTCGGGAT
The DNA here is from genome assembly GCF_039673305.1 of Achromobacter spanius. Classification (GTDB taxonomy): domain Bacteria; phylum Pseudomonadota; class Gammaproteobacteria; order Burkholderiales; family Burkholderiaceae_B; genus Achromobacter; species Achromobacter spanius_F. The sequence continues at coordinate 7,415 of NZ_JBDJLJ010000004.1, read as the reverse complement.
ATTTGGCCAGGGCGCGGCCGCCCTGCACGATGAAATCCAGCACCGCCTGCCAGCTGGCGGCGTCCAGCCCGGCATAGGCATGCGTACCGCGGATCTCGTCGTACAGCGCGGCGGCCTCGAATCCCCCGCCCAGCGCAAGCGTCACCGCATGCTGGGCCAGCACGTCCAGGCTGCCGACCGGCGGCACCCGCGATTCGATCTCGCCGCGCGCGATCGCCTGGCGCGCCGCGGCGTATTCGATCAGTTCCAGGGCCTGCGCCGGCACGCAGACGACGTTGCCGGATTCCCCCGGCCGGTGTCTGGCCCGGCCGGCGCGTTGCAGCAGGCGGGCCACGCCCTTGGGGCTGCCGATCTGCAGCACCTGGTCCACCGCGGGGAAATCAACGCCCAGGTCCAGGCTGGATGTGGCCACCACGCAGCGCACCGTCCCTTCGCGCAGGCCCTGTTCCACCGCAGCCCTCAGTTTGGGGTCCAGCGAGCCGTGATGCAGCGCCAGCGTGGCGGGATCCTCGGGCCAGATCGATTCCAGCGCGCGATGCCACAGTTCGGCCTGCGCGCGGGTGTTCGTGAACAACAGCGTGGCGCGCACATCGAAGAGCCGCCTGAAGACCCGCTCCAGTTGGGACAGCCCCAGGTGGCCGGCCCACGGCAATGCGCGGCTGCGCTCCGGCAGCAGGGTCGATATCTGGATCCTGCGCGGCCGCGCGCCGGCAACCAGCGGGCTGTCGGGCGCATGCGGCAGCAGCACGGCGCGCGCCTCTTCCAGATTGCCCAGCGTGGCGGACAGGCCCCAGGTCCGCGTTGCCGGCGACAGGCGCCGCAGGCGCGCCAGGCATAGCTGCAGCAGGACGCCGCGCTTGTTGCCGAGGAGCTCGTGCCATTCGTCCACCACGATGCAGCGCAGGGCGCGAAAGCGCGTGGAGGCATCGGCGTAGGACAGCAGCAGCGCCAGCGACTCGGGCGTGATCACCAGCACGTCCGCCTTGCCCTGCCGGGCCAGCCGCTTGTCGCGCGCGCTGGCGTCGCCGGTGCGCAAGGCCACCGTCCACGCCAGTTGCAGCTCGCCGGCAACCTGGGCCAGCGCGCGCGCCGTGTCGGCGGCCAGCGCGCGCAGCGGCGTGACCCACAGGACGCGCGGCCCCTCCCCCGCCGCCGCACGCGCCGGCGCGTTGCCCGCCAGCGCTTCCAGCAGCGGGCCGCCAAAGGCCGCCAGGGTCTTGCCGCTGCCGGTCGGCGTGTGCAGCAGGCCGGATTCGCCGTCCAGATAGCGCCGCCAGGTCTCGCGCTGGAACGGCGCGGGCTTCCATCCGCGCGCGGCGAACCAGGCGGCCAGCGGCGCGTCGCGGCCGCGAGGCGCCGCGCTCATCGCGCCAGCGCCTTCAGCGTGTCGAGCTGATCGGCCTGGTCGGCGGGCTTGTCGCGCCGCCAGCGCAGGATGCGCGGAAAGCGCACCGCCACGCCGGACTTGTGCCGCCTGGACAGGTTGACGCCTTCAAAGCCCAGCTCGAACACCTGCACCGGCTCGACAGACCGCACCGGGCCGAAGCGCTCGCGCGTATGTGCGCGCAGCCAGCGGTCCAGTTCCAGGATTTCCTTGTCGTCCAGGCCCGAATAGGCCTTGGCGATGGGCACCAGCGCGTCGCCCTGCCACAGGCCGAAGGTGTAGTCGGTGTAGAGCGTGCTGCGGCGGCCGTGGCCGGACTGCGCATACAGCAGCACCGCGTCGATGGTCAGGGGATCGATCTTCCACTTCCACCAATCGCCGCGCCGCCGGCCGCTCTGGTAGCCGGCGGTCCGGCGCTTGAGCATGAAGCCTTCGACGCCGCGCTCGCGCGATTCGGCGCGCAGCGTGTGCGCCTCGTCCCAGCTGTGCGGCGCGATCACCGGCGACAGCCGCAGGCGCGGATCGGGATGCCGCCGCAGCAGCGCTTCCAGTTGTTCGCGGCGCCGTGCCTGCGGCAAGTCCCGCAAGTCCGCTCCGTCCAGTTCCAGCAGGTCGTACGCCAGCATCCGCACCGGCGCGTCGGCCAGCCACTTGGGCCCGGGCTTCAGGCGCTGGATGCGGGTCTGCAGCGCGGCGAACGGCATGGGCTCGACGTCGTCGTCCCGCCAGGCGAGCAATTCGCCGTCCAGCACGCAGTCGGCGTCCAGCGCGGCCGCCGCAGCCTCGACTTCGGGAAACCGGCCGTCCAGGCGCTCCTCGCCTCGCGACCACAGCGCAACTTCCCCGCGGCGCCGTATCAGTTGCGCGCGAATGCCGTCCCACTTCCATTCGAGCAGCCAGTCGCCGATGGGTCCCAGCAGCGCGGGCTCACCGTCCAGCGGCGACGCCAGGAAGAAGGGATAGGGCTGCTGGCGGTCGCCCGGCAGTTCCTCGGCGCTCAGCAGGTCGCGCAGGAAAGCCGGATTGGGCGCCCATGCGCCCAGCATGCGCTGCGCGATCCGCGCGATCGGCACGCCCGACATTTCAGCCAGGGCCTGCTGCACCATGCGCTGCGACACGCCGACCCGCAGCGCGCCGGTCAGCAGCTTGTTGAAGACCAGGCGTTCCTCGAACGGCAGGCCCAGCCAGGCCGACACGACGACGTCGCGGCGTTCGGCTTCGTCGCGGTTGGCCACCGGCGCCAGGACCTCTTCGATCCAGTCCGCCAGCCCACGCTCGGGCGCCGCGTGGACCGGGTCGGGAATCAGCAGCGCCAGCGTCTCGGCCAGGTCGCCGACCTGATCGTAGCTGGCGTCCACCAGCCATGGCGCGGTGTCCGATGCGGCGGCCGCCCAGGCCCGCAGTTCCGCCACCCCCGCGATCTTCCTGCGCGCGCTCGTGACCTTGCCGCCAGCCAGCAGATACAGCGCCCACACGGCGTCGCGCGGCGGCGCATCGCGGAAGTAGGCCACCAGCGCGGCACGCTTGTCCAAGGTGGCGGTGCTGCGGTCCAGTTCCTGATACAACGCCGCGAATCGCTTCATGTAGGGGTCCCGGGGCCTGTTGATCCTGAAGAGCCTCGCACAGGCCCTAGTCGTCTTCTCCGTACTGCGTGGCGAGCGTCTCTGCCGCAACGCCGGACTCGTTCAGCGTGCGCACCAGCGCGTCGGTATCGCCGTGCGTGGCGATCACGCGCCGCGCGCCGGTCTCGCGGATCGTGCGCAGCAGGTCCGGCCAGTCCGCATGGTCGGACACGACAAAGCCGCGGTCCATGTTGCGCCGGCGGCGGTTGCCGCGCAGCCGCATCCAGCCCGACGCGAAGCCGTGCTGCGCCTTGCGAAACCGCCGCAGCCACGCGCTGCCCGCCGCCGACGGCGGCGCCAGGATCAGCTCCCCAGCAAATCCCGTACCCGGCGCCGGCGGCGCACCGTCCGCATCGATGACCAGCCGCGTGTCGGCCATGTCGATGCCCGCGCGCCGGTAGACGTCGACCCCTGCCGCGATGGCGCCATGCAGGCAGACCGGACGGTCGATGAAGGGCTTCAGTTCAGCCAGGACCCGTTGCGCCTTGCCCAACGCATAGCAGTAGAGAATGGCGGCCTCGCCGCGTCCGGCGCAATGGTCGCGCCATTGCACGATGTCGCGCGCGACGTCGGCCGCGCTTGGCCACCGGTAGATCGGCAGCCCGAAGGTGGCCTCCGTGATGAAGGTGTCGCAGGCGACGACTTCGAACGGGCTGCAGGTGGGGTCGGGCTGGCGCTTGTAGTCGCCCGACACGACCCACACCTGCCCGTCGGCCTCGATGCGGACCTGAGCTGACCCCAGCACATGCCCCGCCGGATGCAGCGACACGCGGGCGCGGCCCAGCGTGAAGGCCTCGCCATAGCCGTGGACGCGGTAGTCCTGCTCACCCAGTCGCCACTGCAGGATGGGCAGGCCCTCGGCGCTGGTGTGGTAGCAGCCCATTCCCACCCGCGCGTGGTCGCCGTGGCCGTGGGTCAGCACGGCCGTGTCCACCGGACGCCAGGGATCGATGTAGAAATCGCCGGCCGGGCAATACAGGCCTTCCGGACGCAATTGCACGATGTCGCGCATGGCACGCTCCCGTCGGGGCGCGGCGCGAGTGTCCCTCGCGGCCGCCGTGCTTTCGTTATACCCCGAAGGCGCGCCGCCGCCGCTCGCGCCAGGCATCGCGAAACCATCCGATGTGGAATTCAAGATTCCGTTGCAGACGATGGCGTCATTAGCCGGTAGTGTCGAAAGCTGGCTTAAAGGAGAAAATATGCGCACCAAGCACATCCTGACTCTTGTTGTCCTGGTTGTCGTCGTCTCTGTCGCCCTGTCGCTCGTCCCCTGGTAGCCGCACCCGGCAGGCGGCGGCCCTGCACCGGATCCTTCATGCCCCAGTCCTTGACGCCATCCCTGCTGGACCACACGCTGCGCATCGTCGCGCGCCGCTATCGCTTGCAGGACCTGCCTGACCCGACGCCCGGGATGCAGGAATCCGATCCATCGACCGCGCTGGCAATCGCCATCGAGCAGGCACGCGCCAGCCTCGCGCGCGGCGAGGCGCCCGCAGCCGCGCCCCGCCGCCTCTTCATCGGCGCGCTTGCGTGCCTGATCCGCACCGCCCTGCGCGAACCGAACGGCGATGCGGTCTTCCAGGCCATGGTGCTGCGGCACCGCGCGCCGCGGGTGCGCGAGCACGCGTCGCTCTGCGCGCATGCCGGCCGCGACCGCCGCGCAGTCCGCACCGCCGTCGATGCGCTTGCCCATCCCGGCAAGCGGCGCAGCCTTTCGCCCGGCCCCATCCCTGATGCGCTGGCGCAGCTGCATGCAGCGGCTTCGTCGGCATCCTGGACCGTATTGGCGGATCAGGCGGCCCGCCTCCTTGCCATGCCTGATGCGGTCGTCGATACGCCGATACGGCAGGGCCTTGTGCGACTACAAAACGATCCCGCATTGGCGCGCCTGAAGCGGCTGGACGAACTGGCCTCGGACCCGCTGGTGCAGCGGTATCAGGCGCTGTGGGACAGACAGGGTCCGCGTCCGGGCAGCGCCCAGGCCGCCGAGCAAGGCGCGACATCGCGCCGCCGCGGCGACGCCGTCGAAGCCATGGCTGCAACGACGCTCGACACGCTGGCCCGCGTGCTGGCCAAGGACGAAGGCGAGCCTTATCGCGTGGCGACCTCGCTGCGCGTGCCATCGTCGATGCCGGGCGACCCGGAACGCGCCAAGACCGAGTGGGACGTCGCACTGCTGCGGCAAGCGGGGGATGCCGGGGCGGCCCATGCCGGGGCGGCCCGTGCCGGAGCGGCCTGGGAGGTACGCCTTCTCGTGGAAGCCAAGGCCTCCGTCGATGCCGCCACCACGGACCTGCCGCGCCTCGTGCGCGGCTTGCGCCTGCTTGCGAAGGCCGATGAGGACACGGCTTATGCGTTCGGCAGCCGGCAGGGAACGATGCTGCTGCACGGCGCTTCGCTATCCGCGCTGAAGACCGACGAAGCCGCCCTGGCCGCCACGGTCCTCTACTTCTGCGATGCTCCCGCGGAAACCGTGCCCCGCCTGCTCGGCGCGGCCAGCCGGATGCAGCTGTTGTCGGCCCCGGCCAGCCTGGAATTCGCCAGCCGGCTTGCGGATGGACAGGATGCGCAGGCGCTGGCGCTTGAGCCTATCTGGCTTGAACTCGTGGCATCGCCCAGGTGGGGCGCGGTGCTCAACCAGTATCCGCTGCTGCGCCAGGTCCGCGCGCTGATGGTGCATCCCGACGACCTGCGCGCCGCGATCGACGCCGCAAGCCGGCGCGCGGCGTGACACCGCGGGATCAGTCTCACGCCGCGCCGGCGGGGATCCTGCCCCAATCCCCCGCGTGGCGTTCGATGTGCTCGCGGATGAAATCCGCCAGCACGCGCGTGGCCATGGAAGGAAAGCGGTTGGGCGCGGTCAAGAGATAGATCGCGTCGCCCACGCCTTCGGGCTCGAACGCCGGCAGCACCTCAAGCAGTTCCTGGTCGCGCAGCTGGCTCCATACGGCATACCTGGGCAGCAAGGCCACGCCCAGCCCCGCCAGGACGGCGTCGCGCAGGAACGGGTAATCGCCCGACTGCAGCCTGGGCGCCACGCGCAGGATCAGCGGATCGCCCTGTGCCTGCTTCAGGCGCAGGTCGAAGCGGCGGCCCAGCGATTGCGGCGCGATGAGGCCGCAGCGTCCCAGCTGCTCGATGCCCTCTACCTGCCCGTTGTCCGCCAGGAAGGCGGGCGATGCGCACAGGCACCACTGGATGCCGCACAGGCGGCGCGCGACGTGGTCTTCGGGCGGCTGCGAAGTGATCTTCAGCGCCAGGTCGACCTCGGCGGAAATCAGGTCGCCGATGCCGTCGTTGATATGCACGCGCAGCGCAATGTCCGGATAGGCGCGCGCAAAGTCGAGCAGCACGGGCGCCAGATACAGATGGCCCAGCCCCGTGGGCAGCCGGATGCGCACGTCGCCCCGCACGGCGCCGTCCAGGCTGTCGATGGCGGCCTGCGCCGAACGCATTTCGTCGAGCAGCCGGATGCCGTGCTGGTAGAGCAGCTGGCCGGCCTGGGTCAGTTCGACGTGGCGGGTCGTGCGCCGGAAGAGCTGCGCGCCCAGGTCCAGCTCCAGCCGCTTGAGCCGATGCGACATGTTCGACCGCGTCATGCCGCAGCGCTGCGCGGCGGCGCTGAGATTGCGCGACTCCACCATGGCCACGAACAGTCTGACCAGGTTCAGGTCCGGCATATTGTCAATCATGGTTCACCATTCAAGGCACAAACAGGTGGATTGTCCAATGCTCCGGCCGAGTCTAGCATCGACCCCATCTCCCAAGCTTCCCAGCCGCCCATGCCCACTTCCCCGATCGACCCGACCACCGGCCCCTATGCAGGCCTGCGCGTGCTGGACATCAGCCAGGGAATCGCGGGCCCGTACTGCGCGCAGCTGCTGTGGCAGCAGGGCGCGGACGTCGTGAAAGTGGAGCCGCCGGACGGAGACTGGGGCCGCCACGTCGGCGTGGTGCGCGACGGCCACAGCGCACTATCCATCGCCTACAACGTGGGCAAGCGCGGCGTGTGCCTGGATGCGCGCCAGCCGCGCGGCAAGGCCTTGCTGGCGGACCTGGCGCAACGCGCCGACCTCGTCATCCAGAATTTCCGGCCCGGCGTCGCCGAGCGGCTGGGCGTGGGATATGAAGCGCTGGCCGACCGCCGCCCCGGCCTGGTGTACGTGTCCATCAGCGGGTATGGCGAAGACGGCCCCAGCGCGCACGCGCCGGCCTCGGATTCGGTGATGCAGGCCGACAGCGGCCTGATGTACGCCAACCAGACACCCGCCGGCGAACCCCGGCGGATCGGCCTGCTGATGGCCGACATCGCCACCGCGCTGTACGCCGCGCAGGCCGCCGGCGCGGCCCTGGACCGGCACGCGCGCAGCGGCCGCGGCGAGCCTGTGCGCCTGAGCCTGGTCCAGCCC